>NZ_JBQOIE010000003.1:0-625590 GCF_052665325.1 Pseudomonas sp. 8(2025)
CTGGTAGCTCGTCGGGCTCATAACCCGAAGGTCGTCGGTTCAAATCCGGCTCCCGCAACCAAACATCAAAAAAGGCTACTCGAAAGAGTGGCCTTTTTTGTGCGCGCGTGTTTTTCCCTACCTTCACGCCCTGTAAAACTCCTTGCAGGTCCATGACTTAAGTCGGCCAGCCAGGTTTTCGACGTTAATTTGACCTCTGGGACCATTAACGGTTGACACTCGGTCGTTCGCCTGTAGAATGCCGCCACACAGACGCGGGATGGAGCAGTCTGGTAGCTCGTCGGGCTCATAACCCGAAGGTCGTCGGTTCAAATCCGGCTCCCGCAACCAAACATCAAAAAAGGCTGCTCGAAAGAGTGGCCTTTTTTGTATCTGTCGAAAAAGTCCTTTGGCAACAATGATCTGGCAATGTGTTGCGAACCTTTAGCAGCGCGTCGACTCTTCACCATGCAAGCTATGCTCTGTCTCGGGGCAACCACCTTGCGTTGATCACGCAGGCTCGCCGGGCCACGGTGAGACGCGTTAATATTTGAAATTATTTTTTCTACAGGGATTGGTAACTTGGCTGGATACCCCCATCCTGTCGCGCACAATCCACGAGGTGATTGATGCGCGCCAACATGTCTGATTCACAAGACGCCGATACCGCAACTGCCACTCAACCCATTACAGTCACTCGCTTGCGCTGGCTGGACCTGTTGAGCAAATACCGCCAGCCGCTGGGCCTGGCCGTGACCCTGCTACTGTTCGCCATTGCCCTGATCGCCTGTCGCCACCTGCTCAGCGAGCTGGACTTCTACGCACTGCACGACTCGATCCTCGACGTGCCCAAGCCGGCCCTACTCGGCGCCCTGGGCGCGACCATCGTCGGCTTCATCATCCTGCTGGGCTACGAGTGGTCCGCCAGCCGCTATGCCGGGGTCAACCTGCCCGGCCGCACCCTGGCCCTGGGCGGCTTCACGGCCTTCGCCATCGGCAATGCCATAGGCCTGTCGCTGCTCTCCGGCGGTTCAGTGCGCTACCGGCTGTACGCCCGCCATGGGCTGGGGGCCGCCGATGTGGCCCACATGACCCTGTTCGCCAGCCTGTCCCTGGGCTGTGCCCTGCCTCCGCTGGCAGCCCTGGCCACACTGAGCAACCTGCCGGCAGCCTCCGCGGCCCTGCGCCTGCCGGAAAGCCTGCTGGCGGGTATCGCCCTGGCCATCCTGGTGCTGGGAGCGGTGCTAGCCATCGGCATCTATCGCCGGCGCCTGCCGGAACAGCCCCTGCGCGACAACCTGCTGGTGCGCGTCGGCCGCCGCACCCTGCGCCTGCCCGGACGCCGCCTGACCTTCCTGCAACTGATCATCACCGCCCTGGACGTCGCTGCGGCCGCCACAGTGCTTTATCTGCTGCTGCCCGAAGCACCGCCGTTCGGCGCCTTCCTGCTGGTGTACCTGCTGGCCCTGGCCGCAGGTGTGCTCAGCCACGTGCCCGGCGGCGTCGGGGTGTTCGAAGCCATCCTGCTGGCGGCCTTCGCCGACAAGCTCGGTGCCGCGCCCCTGGCTGCGGCACTGCTGTTGTACCGATTGATCTACGTGGTGCTGCCGATGCTGGTGGCCTGCGTCCTGCTGCTGATCAACGAAGCCCAGCGCCTGTTCCAGACCCGGCAATCGCTGCGGGTGGCGTCCGGCCTGGCCGCTCCAATCCTCGCGGTGCTGGTGTTCCTCTCCGGTGTGGTGCTGCTGTTTTCCGGCGCCACCCCGGAAATCGATACCCGCCTGCAACACATCGGCTTCCTGATTCCCCATCGCCTGGTGGATGCCTCGCACTTCGGCGCCAGCCTGATCGGCGTGCTCTGCCTGCTGCTGGCCCAGGGCCTGCGCCGGCGCCTGTCGGCGGCCTGGATGCTGACCACCATTCTCTTGCTGGTGGGTGCCCTGCTCTCCCTGCTCAAGGGTTTTGACTGGGAAGAAGCCTGCCTGATGACCCTCACCGCCAGCCTGCTGGCCGTGTTCCGCCGCTCGTTCTATCGCCCCAGCCGCCTCACCGAACTGCCGTTCTCGCCGCTGTACCTGGTGGCCAGCGTCTGTGTGCTGGGGGCTTCCATCTGGCTGCTGCTGTTCGCCTATCAGGACGTGCCCTACAGCCATCAGCTGTGGTGGCAGTTCACTCTCGACGCCGACGCCCCCCGTGGCCTGCGCTCGCTGCTGGGCGCCGCGGTGCTGCTGCTGGTGGTGTCCCTGACCTGGCTGCTGCGCACCGCGCGCCCGGTGATCCACCTGCCCACCAGCGAGGAGCTGGACAAAGCTGCGAAGATCCTCATGGCCTCGTCCCAACCCGATGGCGGACTGGCCCTGACCGGCGACAAGGCGCTGCTGTTCCACCCCAACGACGACGCCTTCCTCATGTACGCCCGCCGCGGCCGCAGCCTGGTGGCGCTGTACGACCCCATCGGCCCGACCCAGCAACGCGCGGAAATGATCTGGCAGTTCCGCGACCTGTGCGACGTGCACCACGCGCGCCCGGTGTTCTACCAGGTACGGGCGGAGAACCTGCCCTACTACATGGACATCGGCCTGACCGCGATCAAGCTCGGCGAAGAAGCCCGGGTCGACTTGCAGCGCTTTGATCTCGAAGCCAAGGGCAAGGAGATGAAGGACCTGCGCTACACCTGGAACCGTGGCACCCGCGACGGCCTGTCGCTGGAGATCCACGAGCCGGGCCAAGCGCCGATGGACGAGCTGAAAGTGATCTCCGACGCCTGGCTGACCGGCAAGAATGTCCGCGAGAAAGGCTTCTCCCTGGGCCGCTTCAGCGACGACTACCTCAAGCACTTCCGCATCGCCATCATTCGTTTTGAAGGGCGCCCGGTGGCCTTCGCCAACCTGCTCGAGACCTACAGCCACGACCTGGCCAGCCTCGACCTGATGCGCGCACACCCGGACGCGCCGAAGCTGACCATGGAGTTCATGATGGTCGGCCTGATCCAGCATTATAAAAATCATGGATATGCCCGCTTCAGCCTGGGGATGGTGCCGTTGTCCGGCCTGCAACCACGGCGTGGCGCACCGCTGACCCAGCGCCTGGGCTCGATGGTGTTCCGCCGTGGCGAACAGCTGTACAACTTCCAGGGCCTGCGCCGTTTCAAAGACAAGTTCCAGCCTGACTGGGAACCCCGTTACATGGCCGTGCCGGCAGGGCTGGACCCGCTGGTTGCACTGGCCGACACTGCCGCCCTGATCGCAGGCGGCTTGACTGGATTGGTGAAACGCTAATGATTCAACGCTCTTGGCGGTACCTGCTGGCGACCCTGGTGGTGCTGGCTCTGATTGCAGGTGGCGGCTACTGGTGGTGGAACCGCCCCGCTCCCGAACCGACCCTGGAACAACTGACTCAGGCCGACGGCTCGACCCTGACCCGCGTGACCCCAGGTACCCAGGCCAAGGCCCGGGTAGTGGTGGCAGTGCTGCCTGACGCGACCCTGACCGACAAGCAACTGCTGGCCCTGAGCCGCAGCGGCGCGGCGCAGATCGTCCAGGTGGTCCTGCCCAAGGACGACTGCAAGCTGCAGGAACAAGCCCTGCAAAGCGCCCTGCCGCAACTCGCCGGCCCGGCCACCCTGGTCAGCGGCATCGGCCCGGGCGCAGCCCTGGCCTGGCGCTGGATCGCCAGCCAGAACGACGACAAGGCCCAGGCCGTGTCGGTAGGCTTTACCATCGACCCGGCGCCCGGCTGCACCGATCCCTTGCCCAAGACCCTGGCCCACGGCCATTGGCTGGTGGCCTGGAACGACAACCCGGATGACGAAAGCGCCGGCTTCGTGCGTGACACCCCCAATGCCACCACCAGCATCAGCGACTACGACATCCACCTGCCCCAGGTGCTGAACAACGAGCTGCGCAAGCTGCTGGTGGGTTCGGAAAACGGCGGCCTGAGCATCCCCGTGGTGGAAGTTCCGGCCGGCCAGGCCAAGGACACCGTGACCCTGTTCCTCTCCGGCGACGGCGGCTGGCGCGACCTGGACCGCGACGTAGCGGGCGAGATGGCCAAGATCGGCTACCCGGTGGTGGGCATCGACACCCTGCGCTACTACTGGCAGCACAAGACCCCGGAACAGAGCGCCATCGACCTCACCGAGCTGATGCAGCACTACCGGCAGAAATGGGGCACCAAGCGCTTCGTGCTGACCGGCTACTCCTTCGGCGCCGACGTGCTGCCTGCCATCTACAATCGCCTGCCGGAAGCCGAGCAGCAGCGTGTCGACGCCATTATCCTGCTGGCCTTCGCCCGCACCGGCAGCTTCGAGATTGAAGTCGAAGGCTGGCTGGGCAACGCCGGCAAGGAAGCCGCTACCGGCCCGGAAATGGCCAAGCTGCCGGCCGCCAAGGTGGTGTGCATCTACGGCGTGGAAGAGGTCGATGAAAGCGGTTGCACCGACAAGACCGCCGTTGGTGAAGCCATGAAGCTGCCAGGGGGCCATCACTTCGATGAGAACTACCCGGCACTGGCCAAGCGCCTGGTGGATGCCATCGAGAAGCGCCAGGCCAAGGATCAGGCCACCGCTCAAGAGTGAGCCGAGCCTCGCCCGACAAAGCCCCCGCAGCCTCAGGTTGCGGGGGCTTTTTTACATCGACGGTACAAATGCCCTCACTGATTGGGGACGGATTAGGTTTGTGGGAAGCCTCCGACCTGCCGCCCCTGGCCAAGGCCTTTGCCAAGGACGCCGCCTACAGCAAGGACAGCGATCGTCACGCCTGGGCAGCGTACTACCTGAGCGCCATGGGCAAGGCGGTGGTGGACGATGTGGTGCAGGCGTTAGCCGCGTAACGACCAAGGGCGATCTCGGGGCCGGTGAGCTCCGGGAGAAACCGTCCCGTCATTAGCATCGATATCGATGGCCGGTCCGTTATCGCGAGCAAGCTCGCTCCTACAGGGCCGTGAAACGAAAAAGCCCCCGTTGCCTTTCGGCAGCGGGGGCTTTTGTTGGCTCGGGGTTACATCTCGACCTGGGTGCCCAGCTCGATCACCCGGTTCACCGGCAGCTTGAAGAAGCGCAGGTTGCCGTTGGCGTTCTTCAACATGAAGGCGAACAGCGCTTCGCGCCAGCGGGCCATGCCCACCAGCTTGGAGGCGATCACCGTCTCGCGGCTGAGGAAGTAGGTGGTCCGCATCGGGCTGAAGTCCAGTTCATCCAGGTGGCACAGTTTCAGGGCTTCCGGTACATCCGGCTCGTCAGTGAAGCCGAAGTGCAGGATCACCCGGAAGAAACCTTCACCATAGGAGTCCACCTCGAAGCGCCGATTTGCAGGCACTCGCGGAATGTCCTCGTAGACCACCGTCAACAGCACCACTTGTTCGTGCAGCACCTGGTTATGCAACAGGTTGTGCAGCAAGGCGTGGGGCACGGCGTCTGGACGGGCGGTGAGGAACACGGCAGTGCCCTGCACCCGATGCGGCGGCTGTACGCGGATGCTGCCGATAAAGATTGGCAGCGGCAGCCCACCTTCGTCCAGGCGGTCCACCAGCAATTCCTTGCCGCGCTTCCAGGTGGTCATGAGGATGAACAGCACGATCCCCGCCAGCACCGGGAAGGCACCGCCCTGGACGATCTTCGGCACGTTGGCGGCGAAGAACAGCCCGTCCACCAGGAGGAAGCCCACCAGCACCGGCACCGCCAACACCGGTGGCCATTTCCACAGCAACAGCATGACCGCCGCTACCAGGATACTGGTGATCAGCATGGTGCCGGTCACCGCCACACCATAGGCGGAGGCCAGGGCCCCGGAGGACTCGAAGCCCAGCACCAGCAGGATCACCCCCACCATCAGCGACCAGTTCACCGCGCCGATGTAGATCTGGCCCTGTTCGGCGCTGGAAGTGTGCTGAATGTGCATGCGCGGAATGTAGCCCAGCTGGATCGCCTGGCGGGTCAGGGAGAAGGCCCCGGAAATCACCGCCTGGGAGGCAATCACCGTGGCCAGGGTCGCCAGTACCACCAGCGGGATCAGAGCCCAGCCCGGCGCCAGCAGGTAGAACGGGTTGCGCGCCGCCTCGGGGTTCTCCAGCAGCAACGCGCCCTGGCCGAAGTAGTTCAGCACCAGGGCCGGCAGCACCAGGGCGAACCAGGCACGGGCAATCGGCTTGCGGCCGAAGTGGCCCATGTCGGCATACAGGGCTTCGGCACCGGTCAAGGCCAGCACCACGGCCCCCAGAATCGCCACGCCCATGCCGGGATGAACGATGAAGAAGCGCACGCCCCATACCGGGTTCAGCGCCTGCAGCACTTCCGGGTGCTGGAGAATGCCGTTGATCCCCAAGCCCCCCAGCACCAGGAACCACGCCACCATCACCGGGCCGAACAGCTTGCCGATACGGTCGGTGCCGTGCTTCTGGATCAGGAACAGCGCCACCAGCACCACCAGCGCCAGGGGCACCACCCAGTGCTCCAGGCCGCTGAATGCCAACTCCAGCCCTTCTACCGCCGACAATACCGAGATCGCCGGGGTGATCATGCTGTCGCCATAGAATAGCGACGCCCCGATCAGGCCCAGGATCACCAGCACCGAGCGCAATCGCGGGTAAGAAGCCGAAGCCCGCCGGGCCAGCGCGGTCAGAGCCATGATCCCGCCTTCGCCCTGGTTGTCGGCACGCAGGATGAACAGCACATACTTGATCGAAACGACCCAGACCAGCGACCAGAAAATCAGCGCCAGGATGCCAAACACCCCATCGTGATTGACCTGCACGCCGTAACTGCCGGAAAACACCTCTTTAAGGGTATAGAGCGGGCTGGTGCCGATATCGCCGTACACCACCCCCACCGCCGCTACCAGCATCCCCAGAGGCTTGACCCCGGAGTGCTCGCCACTCGCCGCCTGACTACTTGCCTGACCCATCAATGACTCCTACTACCAAGACCGGGGCTTCTTATATAGAAAGCGCAAGGTTATACAAGCGCTATTCTCTAAACTTGTGCAGTTTGCCCTGCAACTTGCAGGTTTTTATTACCACTAAGGCCTTAACTAACGTCGTATGAAAACCACCAGGCATAACGGGAGGAAGCATAGCCCAGCGCTCGTCGTATTTCCCCCGCATAAAGCTGGTCAAGCGCTTCGACCATCGCTAGAATTGCGCACTTTTTGATCAGAGGCGCAGCCAGCGCCCAACCGTCGCACTTGCCCCCCAAGTGGCTCGACACCCAATACCGAGGTTAGACATGTCCACCCCCTCCGCGCCGGCCAACCCGAAAGTCGGCTTCGTATCCCTGGGTTGCCCAAAAGCTCTGGTCGACTCCGAGCGCATCCTCACTCAACTGCGCATGGAAGGCTATGACGTGGTCTCCACCTACCAGGACGCCGACGTCGTGGTGGTCAACACCTGCGGTTTCATCGACTCGGCCAAGGCCGAATCCCTGGAAGTGATCGGCGAAGCCATCAAGGAAAACGGCAAGGTCATCGTCACCGGCTGCATGGGCGTGGAAGAAGGCAATATCCGTGACGTGCACCCTAGCGTGCTGGCGGTCACCGGCCCGCAACAGTACGAGCAGGTGGTCAACGCCGTGCACGAAGTGGTGCCACCGAAACAGGACCACAACCCGCTGATCGACCTGGTGCCGCCGCAAGGCATCAAGCTGACCCCGCGACACTACGCCTACCTGAAGATTTCCGAAGGCTGCAACCACAGCTGCAGCTTCTGCATCATCCCGTCGATGCGCGGCAAGCTGGTCAGCCGCCCGGTGGGCGATGTGCTCGACGAGGCGCAGCGCCTGGTCAAGTCCGGGGTCAAGGAACTGCTGGTGATCTCCCAGGACACCAGCGCCTATGGCGTCGACGTCAAGTACCGCACCGGCTTCTGGAACGGCGCACCGGTGAAGACCCGCATGACCGAGCTCTGCGAAGCCCTGAGCACCCTGGGCGTATGGGTTCGCCTGCACTACGTGTACCCCTACCCGCACGTGGACGAGCTGATTCCGCTGATGGCCGCCGGCAAGATCCTGCCGTACCTGGACATCCCGTTCCAGCATGCCAGCCCGAAAGTGCTCAAGGCCATGAAGCGCCCGGCCTTCGAAGACAAGACCCTGGCGCGAATCAAGAACTGGCGCAAGATCTGCCCTGAACTGATCATCCGTTCGACCTTTATCGTCGGCTTCCCGGGCGAAACCGAAGAAGACTTCCAGTACCTGCTGAACTGGCTGACCGAAGCTCAACTGGACCGCGTCGGCTGCTTCCAGTACTCGCCGGTGGAAGGCGCTCCAGCCAACGACCTGGACCTGGAAGTGGTCCCGGACGAGGTCAAGCAGGACCGTTGGGAGCGCTTCATGGCGCACCAGCAGGAAATCAGCTCGGCACGCCTGCAACAGCGCATCGGCAAGGAAATCGAAGTGCTGATCGATGAAGTCGACGAGAATGGCGCCGTGGGCCGCTGCTTCTTCGATGCCCCGGAAATCGACGGCAATGTGTTCATCGACGGCGCGGGCGACCTGAAGCCGGGCGACAAGGTCTGGTGCCGGGTGACCGACGCCGACGAATACGACCTCTGGGCCGAAACCCTGTAAGGCGTAAAAAAACTGCCAAGCCCCGCTCTCGCTACGAGATGCGGGGCTTTTTTCGGTCTATCGTTTGCTCTGCCAGGCCTGCAATCACTGCGGCCTATCACTTCAGGGGCAGGCGGCATGCGCCAACACTCGGTCGTGCATACACCCAAACTCAGCGATTACCCGGAACTGACCCAGGTCTGGGAAGCCTCGGTACGTGCCACCCACGACTTTCTCCCGGACAGCTATATAGAGTTGCTGCGCAAACTGGTGCTGACCCGCTACCTGGACGCGGTGATGCTGATCTGCACCCGCGATGCACGCCAACGCATCACCGGCTTTGCCGGGGTCGCGGCGGGCAAGGTGGAAATGCTCTTCATCGACCCGGCCCACCGGGGCCAAGGCCTGGGCCGCCAGCTGCTGCAGTACGCGGTGGAACACCTCAATGCCCAGCAGTTGGACGTCAACGAGCAGAACCCCCAAGCCCTGGGCTTCTACTTCAGGCAAGGCTTCGAAGTGGTCGGGCGCTCGGAGCAGGACGGCATGGGCCAGCCCTACCCGCTGCTGCACATGCGCCTGAAACAGGCACAACTGCAGGCCCGGCGCGGCTAAAAGCCACAGCCGGCAAATGGACCCGCGATTAACCGGCGCCAGGCAGGTACAATAGCTGCCCTCTTTTGTTACGGCCCCTGTCATGACTGACCCGATTCGTCTCTCCAAACGCCTCATCGAACTGGTCGGCTGCTCCCGCCGGGAGGCTGAGCTGTTCATCGAGGGCGGCTGGGTCACCGTAGACGGCGAAGTCATCGACGAACCGCAGTTCAAGGTCGGCGCGCAAACCGTCGCTCTGGACCCCGAGGCCAAGGCCACCGCGCCGGAGCCTGTGACCATCCTGCTCAACGTGCCTGCCGGCCAGGACCTGGACAGCGCCATGCAGTCCATTGGCGCCGACAGCCTGTCCGAAGAACACCGCTACGGCAAACGTCCATTGCGCGGGCATTTCCTGCGCCTGACCGCCAGCGATGACCTGCAGCCCAACGCCAGCGGCTTGCTGGTGTTCACTCAGGACTGGAAAGTGCTGCGCAAGCTGACTGCCGACGTGGCCAAGATCGAGCAGGAATACGTGGTCGAGGTCGAAGGCGAGATGATCGACCACGGGCTCAACCGCCTGAACCACGGCCTGACCTACAAAGGCCGCGAGCTGCCACCGGTAAAAGCCAGCTGGCAGAACGAGAACCGCCTGCGCTTCGCCATGAAGAACCCGCAGCCGGGTGTGATTGCGCTGTTTTGCCAGGCCGTCGGCCTCAAGGTCGTCGCCATCCGCCGCATACGAGTCGGCGGCGTGTCCATCGGCAAGGTGCCGCTGGGCCAGTGGCGCTACCTGTCGGCCAAAGAGAAGTTCTAAAGCCGCCCCCATTCAGACGCCGTGCCCTTGCGCGGCGCTCCACGCGCATTGATCAGGACTGTAACCATGATTCATAACGATTTACTGCGCAGCGTGCGCTACATGCTCGACATCAGCGACAAGAAGGTCGTCGAGATCATCAAGCTCACCGGTTTCAAGGTCAGCCTGGACGATGTCGTCAGCTACCTGAAGAAGGATGAGGAAGAAGGTTTTGTGCATTGCCCGGACGAAGTCATGGCGCACTTCCTCGATGGCCTGGTGATCTTCAAGCGCGGCAAGGACGAAAGCCGTCCCCCGCTGCCGATCGAACTGCCGGTCACCAACAACATCATCCTGAAGAAGCTGCGAGTGGCCTTCGAACTCAAGGAAGACGACATGCACGCCGTGCTCAAGGCGGCCGACTTCCCGGTGTCCAAGCCGGAACTGAGCGCACTGTTCCGCAAGTTCGGCCACACCAACTACCGCCCGTGCGGCGATCAGCTGCTGCGCAACTTTCTCAAGGGCCTGACCCTGCGCGTACGCGGCTGAACCCCTTGCGCGGCCGCTGTACATTCTCAGCGGCCCTGATGAGCCGCTATTGCCCCAGGCAATAGTGGCTCCCCGGCAAGCGCCTGAAGACTAGGGTAGGCACACACCTATCTGCTCAGGACTTCCCATGCATCCCTATTTCTCCCTGCAAGGCCGCACCGCCCTGGTGACCGGCGGCACCCGTGGTATCGGCAAGATGATTGCCAAGGCCTTTGTCGAAGCCGGCGCCCGGGTGTATATCTGCGCCCGTGATCCCGACGCCTGCCAGCAGGTCGCCGAGGAACTGGCCGCATTCGGAGAGTGCCGGGGGCTGGCCGCCAACCTGGCCAGTGAGGAAGGCGTGCAGCAGCTTGCCGCCACTTTGGGCCAGCAACTCGACTCCCTGGATATCCTAGTGAACAACGCCGGCACGACCTGGGGCGCGCCACTGGAAAGCTACCCGGCCAAGGGTTGGGAAAAGGTCATGCAATTGAACGTGACCTCGGTGTTCAGCTGTATCCAGCAGTTGCTGCCGCTGCTGCGCCGTGCCGGCTCGGCGGCCCATCCGGCGCGCATCATCAATATCGGCTCGGTGGCCGGAATCAGCTCCTTCGGCGAACAGGCCTACGCCTATGGCCCGAGCAAGGCGGCGCTGCACCAGATGTCGCGGATCCTCGCCCGGGAGCTGGTGAGCCAGCACATCAACGTCAATGTCATCGCGCCGGGACGTTTTCCCAGCAAGATGACCCAGCACATCGGTAACGATGAACAGGCCCTGGCCGAAGACGTGGCGCTGATCCCGATGAAACGCTGGGGCCGGGAAGAGGAAATGGCCGCCCTGGCCATCAGCCTGGCAAGCACTGCGGGGGCCTACATGACCGGCAACATCATTCCTCTGGATGGCGGCTTCAGTCTCTGATCTATGTTGTGCAATTCGCCGGCAAGCCGGCTCCTACAGGTGGCGCGGGTGTTGTAGGAGCTGGCTTGCCAGCGAACGGGTTATCATGCCCTCCCCTTACAGCCTCGACCCCAGAACATGACCTACAGCGTTTCCCCCATCGGCTTCGTGCGCTCCTGCTTCAAGGAGAAGTTCGCCATCCCGCGCCAACCGCAACTGGCTCCGGCCGCGCGCGGGGTGCTGGAACTGGTGGCGCCTTTCGACCAGGGCGACGCGGTGCAAGGGCTGGAGCAGGTCAGCCACGTCTGGCTGCTGTTCCTGTTTCACCAGGCCCTGGAGGACAAGCCGCGACTCAAGGTGCGCCCGCCGCGCCTGGGGGGCAACAAGTCCATGGGGGTCTTCGCCACCCGCGCCACCCATCGCCCCAATGGCATCGGCCAGTCGGTGGTCAAGCTGGACAAGGTCGAGGCCAACCGCCTGTGGATCTCCGGCATCGACCTGCTGGACGGTACGCCGATCCTCGATATCAAGCCCTACGTGCCCTACGCCGACATCATTGCCACCGCGAGCAATGAGATCGCCAGCGCCGCGCCGCAGATTATTCCGGTGCAGTGGCAGGACAATGCCCTGCAACAGGCTCAGATCCACGCTCAGCGACTCCAGGAGCCCCTGGTGGAGCTGATCGAGCAGTGCCTGGCTCAGGATCCGCGTCCGGCCTACCAGGTGCCCACGACCGAGCGTGAGTACGGCGCCCAGTTCTGGGATCTGGACGTGCGCTGGCATTACCCAGAGCCCGGGGTAATCCGGGTGCTGGAAGTGGTCCCGGCGGGCTGAACCCCGGAAACGAAAAAGCCCGCGCTGCCTTTCCAGGCAACGCGGGCTTTTCTGTGTCCGGGAGAATCCGCCCAGTCAGCACCAATGCGCTGCCTGGACGGTCTTCGCGAGCACGCTCGCTCCTACTTTTCGACGAATGCACGCTCGATCAGGTAGTCACCCGGCTCGCGCATGCGCGGCGAAACGGTCAGGCCGAAACTGTTGAGCACTTCGCTGGTTTCATCCAGCATGCTCGGGCTGCCGCACAGCATGGCGCGGTCGTCCTGCGGGTTGATCGGCGGCAGGCCGATGTCGCGGAACAGCTTGCCGCTGCGCATCAGGTCGGTCAGGCGGCCTTCGTTCTCGAACGGCTCGCGGGTCACGGTGGGGTAGTAGATCAGCTTTTCACGCAAGGCTTCGCCGAAGAACTCGTTCTGCGGCAGGTGCTCGGTGATGAACTCGCGGTAGGCGACTTCGTTGACGTAGCGTACGCCGTGGCACAGGATCACTTTTTCGAAACGCTCGTAGGTTTCCGGATCCTGGATCACGCTCATGAACGGCGCCAGGCCGGTGCCGGTGCTGAGCAGGTACAGGTGTTTGCCGGGCTTCAAGTCATCCAGTACCAGGGTACCGGTTGGCTTCTTGCTGATGATGATCTCGTCGCCTTCCTTCAGATGCTGCAACTGGGAAGTCAACGGACCGTCTGGAACCTTGATGCTGAAGAATTCGAGATGCTCTTCCCAGTTCGGGCTGGCAATGGAGTAGGCACGCATAAGCGGACGGCCATTAGGCTGTTGCAGGCCGATCATCACGAACTGACCGTTCTCGAAGCGCAGACCCGGATCGCGGGTGCACTTGAAGCTGAACAGAGTGTCATTCCAGTGATGAACACTGAGGACACGCTCGTGGTTCATGTTGCTCATGTACGGGGGCTCCTAGAAATTGCCTGCGCTGACCATGAGCGCAATTGCACAGCATTCTAATGGCGGCGACAATATCTGTTAACTGGATTATTAAGATAAGGGTTATCGGTTATATCGATATGCGATTTACTCTCCGTCAACTGCAAGTCTTCGTCGCCGTCGCCCAGCAAGAGAGCGTTTCTCGTGCTGCGGGGCTGCTGTCCCTCTCGCAATCGGCCGCCAGTACCTCGATCACCGAACTCGAGCGCCAATCCAGTTGCCAGCTGTTCGATCGCGCGGGCAAGCGCCTGAGCCTCAATGCCCTGGGCAAACAGCTGCTGCCACAGGCAGTGGCCCTGCTGGACCAGGCCAAGGAGATCGAAGACCTGCTCAACGGCAAGTCCGGGTTCGGCTCGCTTTCGGTAGGTGCGACCTTGACCATCGGCAACTACCTGGCCACCCTGCTGATCGGCAGTTTCATGCAGGTGCACCCGGAGAGCCAGGTGAAGCTCCATGTGCAGAACACTGCGCATATCGTGCAACAGGTGGCCCACTACGAAATTGATCTGGGTCTAATCGAGGGCGACTGCAGCCATCCGGATATCGAAGTCCAGACCTGGGTCGAAGATGAACTGGTGGTGTTCTGCGCGCCCCAGCATCCACTGGCCAAGCGCGGCCACGCCACCATGGAAGAACTGACCCATGAAGCCTGGATCCTTCGCGAACAGGGTTCCGGGACGCGCCTGACCTTTGACCAGGCCATGCGTCACCACCGAAGTGCACTGAACATCCGCCTGGAGCTGGAGCACACCGAAGCCATCAAGCGTGCGGTGGAGTCGGGTTTGGGGATTGGCTGCATTTCCCGGCTGGCCCTGCGCGATGCGTTTCGCCGCGGCAGCCTGGTGCCAGTGGAAACCCCGGGCCTGGACCTGGCCCGGCAGTTCTACTTCATCTGGCACAAGCAGAAGTACCAGACCTCGGCCATGCGCGAATTCCTGGAACTGTGTCGCGCCTTTACCGCCGGGGTGCAACGCAGCGACGAGATCGTCCTGCCGAGCATTCCCTGATTCAGATCAGGATCACTGCCCAGACGATGGTGATCATGCTCAGAGCGACAAACTGCGCCGCGCTGCCCATGTCCTTGGCGTTTTTCGACAAGGGATGACGATCCAGGGAGATGCGGTCGATGGCCGCCTCCACCGCCGAATTGAGCAGCTCGACGATCAGCGCCAGCAGGCACACGGCGATCAACAGCGCACGCTCGACCCGGCTGACATTGAGCAGGAAGCTCAGGGGAATCAGGATCACATTGAGCAGCACCAACTGACGGAATGCCGCCTCGCCAGTGAACGCCGCGCGCAAGCCATCGAACGAATAGCCGGAGGCGTTAAGGATACGTTTGAGACCGGTTTGACCTTTGAAAGGCGACATAAGCTGGGCAACTGAAGAAAAAGAAGTGGGGAAGCTAGTTCAACCAAAGTCAAAAAAGCGTGAACAAACAGCCGGTTAATGGCTGGAAATTGACTCAAGTTGTTGCAAGAGCAGCGCTGCCTGGGTCCGGGTACGCACCCCGAGCTTGCGGAAGATCGCCGTCACGTGGGCCTTGATCGTGGCTTCCGACACGCTCAGTTCGTAGGCAATCTGCTTGTTCAGCAACCCTTCGCAAACCATGGTCAGAACCCGGAACTGCTGGGGCGTCAGGCTAGCCAGGCCTTCGCTGGCGGCCTTGGCTTCGGCTGAGACACTGACCTCTTCAAACGCCTGGGGCGGCCACCAGACATCACCGTCGAGCACACTGCGCACGGCCTGCTGGATGACTTCCAGGGAACTGGACTTGGGAATGAAACCGCTGGCGCCGAACTCTCGGGAGCGCACCATGACGGAGGCTTCTTCCTGCGCCGAAACCATCACCACCGGAATTTGCGGGTACTGCCCGCGCAACAGCACCAGACCGGAAAAACCGTAGGCACCGGGCATGTTCAGGTCCAGCAGGACCAGATCCCAGTCGGATTTTTCGGTGAGTCGCACTTCCAGTTCGGCAATGCTTGCCACTTCCACCAGACGCACATCGGGGCCCAGGCCCAAGGTGACAGCTTGATGCAGTGCACTGCGAAAAAGCGGGTGATCATCGGCAATCAGGATTTCGTATGTGGCCATTTTTCAAATGATCCTGTTTTTCATGGCAGGACTGATGCATTCAGCCCTCACCAAAGCAACACGGAGGCACGCCAGAATACCGCACCCAAAGAGCACGAACGCCGCGAAAAGCCTGAGCAAAACAGTGGTTCAAACAGCGCCGGCGCCCTAATCGGCGCCAAGCATGCCCAGCCAAGCCAGGGTGGTCAAGCGTGAAGCTTTGCGGCATCTTAGCTGGCTAACTAATAAGAGAGCCATCATGCGCAGCCAAGCCTTGCGTGCCGATGTCCTGATGCTGATTACCGCGGTGATCTGGGGCTCGGCGTTTGTCGCACAAACTTCCGGTATGAATCATATCGGCCCCTTCCTTTATTCCGGCCTGCGCTTCGCCCTGGGCTCACTCTGCCTCTTGCCGCTGGTGCTGCGTAAAACACTCACGGATCGTCAGCCCGAACCCTTGCTCAATCGTGGGCTGCTACTGGGCGGCGTACTCATGGGGCTGGCCCTGGCCCTGGGCATCAATCTGCAACAGGTGGGGCTGATGTTCACCACCGTCACCAATGCAGGTTTCATCACCGGGCTCTATGTCATTGTAGTGCCGCTTCTGGGGCTGCTGATTGGCCACAAGACTGGCCTGGGTACCTGGCTCGGCGCCGTGCTGGCGGTGGTGGGCATGTTCCTGCTGAGCGTCAGCGACAGCTTCCACGTTGCCTCGGGAGACTGGCTGCAGTTGATTGGCGCCTTCGTCTGGGGTGGGCACGTGATTCTGGTGGGGGTTTTCGCCGGCCGTCATGACCCGATTCGCCTGGCGTTCCTGCAATTTGCCACCTGCGCGGTGGTCAGCCTGATCCTGGCGTTGTGCCTGGAACCGCTTCGCTGGGAAGCGATTGTCGGCGCCGGGCCGGCCATTCTCTATGGCGGGGTGGTGGCCGTCGGTATCGGCTACACCTTGCAGGTGATTGCCCAAAAGGACGCAATCGCCTCTCACGCGGCAATCATTCTGTCCCTGGAAGCGGTATTTGCCGCCATTGCCGGGGCCTGGTTGCTGGATGAGTCGCTGCAGGCCCGCGGCTACTTCGGCTGCGCGCTGATGCTCAGCGGCATGCTGGTAGCCCAGCTATGGCCACAAAAGCCTCATTCCAGCACGACTACACAAAGGGCTTGAGCCGGGCATGCACATCGTCATCCGGATCGATGGCCTTCTGGAACTTCGCTGACAGGTAATGGGTGCTGAACACATCTAGGTAGGCATCCAGTACCTGGCTGACCTGCTCATCGCCGGCCAGTTCCAGGCATAACGCCGCTACTTCAGCGGTACAGAAGTGATCATCACGCTTGGAGCGACGCAGCTTGTAGCGCGAGAGCTTCTCCGGGGACAGGCTGAGAACCGGCAAGTGCTCCAGGTAAGGGCTCTTGCGGAACATCTTGCGCGCCTCGCTCCAGGTAGCGTCCAGCAGAATGAACAGCGGCCGCTTGCCCTCCTCCTGCCTGACTTCGCTGACCACCCGTTCGGGCGCGACGAACTCGCCCGGAAACACGATATAAGGCTGCCACTGCGGGTCGGCCAGCAACGCCAGCAGTTGCGGATCGACCTCAGTACGCGACCAGCTGAACGCCGTCGTGTCGCCGATCACATCGGCAATCAGCCAACCGGTATTGCTCGGCTTGAGCGGTTCGACGTCGTGCATCACCAGGCACATGGCTGACCGGGCAACGACTTTCGGTCGCCAGGCACACAGGCAATGGCTGGGAATCACTCGGCAGCGGGGGCAGCGTTCAGCCCGTGAGCCGCGTGCGAAAAAGGGCTTGGCCACGCGCGCCATCCGCAGATCACGTAAACGGGAAACCGCATGACTCATCGCAGGACATGCCAGCAAGAAACAGAAATCAACACGACAAACACTCAAGAGGGTAAAAAGTCGGACAAGTTTATCAGAGCTATCTGTTCAAACCTGTACCGCCCTGCGGCCTCTCCCCCTATAATTCGTCGCCACTGAACGCACAGTCGAGTGGCTGGTCGAAGCATCAGTCACTGCACCAGGAGAGTTTCATGTTGCGCTTTACCATTCCTACCGTCGCCCTTCTGCTGGCCCTGCCCCTGGGTGCCCAAGCTGCGTCCCTGCAAGAATTCGAACTGGGCAAAATGCTGGAGAAGGTCGCTGCGGAAAGCAACGTCGGCACTCCTCGGGAAATCAACGAGAACATTCTCGACCAGGGCTATACCGTTGAAGGCAAGGAACTGATCAACCACCTCAGCGTCCAGTCTGGCCATGCCGAGCAGATGCGCGCCAATCCCAAGGCGGTCTACCTGCAGCTTGGGGCAAGCGTCTGCCGCAATCCCAACTACCGCAAGCTGATGGCCAAAGGCGCCATCATGCGTTACGAGTTCACTGAAAACCGCACCAATCGCCCGGTGGCCTCGGCGCGCTTTCAGGAGTCGGATTGCCCGGCGCAAAGCACGCCCAAGAAAAAGTAATCACGAACGAGCGGCGCGCCGCTGCTGATCATCGGCGCGCAGTTCGGCGACCAGGGCCTGTAGGTATCGCGATGGCCGCTCCTGTGCTGCCAATCGGCGCCGGCACTCTTCCTCCAGGCTTATTTGATGGTCAGCGGCAGCGGCTTGCAGCAGCTGATACAACTGCGGATCAATCTCCAGCGTGACAATGGTCATCCCCTGCCTCCCTGCTCTGGTCCTGCATGGCCCAGAACCCGCTTGCCTCTCTCCGGCCCCTGCTCCTGCGCCAGACGCTGCACCTTAGTAAATCAGAGCCGTCATCCCTTGCCGCCCCTCCTGACCAGCGGTGCCAGCCTGGGGAAAACCGCGAACAAGCGGTTGCCAGCCAAGACTTTATGGGCACATGATCAAGCCATGTCCGAAACGGCTTGCGGACGGTTGAAGAGGCCGTCCTTGTGCGTCTTGCTGTGCAAATGTTCTCAAATAAAGGAAAGCAGGACCTCTGTGGATGACCCCAACACTGCCCAGCGATTGTCAGCTGTGATCGGGTCCGGAAATTCGCTCATTCGCTGGGCTGAGCAGGCAGCGACACAGGCAGTGTCGTGGCACATTCGAATATCTCGATCGTGCGCAAGGTTCTGTGCAGAAGGAGAAGCTGAATGCCTTACCAATCGAATGACCTGTTAAGTCGTCATTTTCAGAGCAACGGTGTCGACCTGACGAACCAGGTCGAAGCGCAACTCAACCAGATAGCCCCCAACAGCCCGAATCTTCCTCTTTACCGCGACATGGTGCTCACCGTCCTGCGTATGGCCGAGGATGACCTCAATCGCTGGAATGCCAAGATAACCCTGCAGGCCCTGCGCGAACTGGAGCACGCCTTCCGCGTCCTGGAACAGTTCAAGGGCCGACGCAAAGTGACGGTCTTCGGCTCGGCACGCACCCCCAGTGAACACCCGCTATACGCCATGGCCCAGGAGCTGGGCGCGGCCCTGGCCCGCTCGGATCTGATGGTCATTACCGGGGCCGGCGGGGGCATCATGGCCGCCGCCCACGATGGTGCAGGCCTGGAGCACAGCTTGGGGTTCAACATCACCCTGCCTTTCGAGCAGCATGCCAACCCCACCGTTGGCGGTACGGAGAACCTGCTGTCGTTCCACTTTTTCTTCACCCGCAAGCTGTTCTTCGTCAAGGAGGCCGACGCACTGGTGCTTTGCCCAGGCGGCTTTGGCACCCTTGATGAAGCCCTGGAAGTACTGACCCTAATTCAGACCGGCAAAAGCCCGCTGGTACCCGTGGTACTGCTGGACATGCCGGGTGGACAGTTCTGGCAAGGCGCCCTGGACTTCATCCACAACCAACTGGAAGCCAATCGCTACATTCTGCCCAGTGACATGAAGCTGGTGCGCCTGGTGCACAGCACTGAAGAAGCGGTGCAGGAAATCCAGCAGTTCTATGCCAACTTCCACTCCAGCCGCTGGCTCAAGCAGCAGTTCGTCATCCGCATGAACTACAACCTCAATGAGCAGGCGCTGGAGCAGATGCAGACAGCATTCGCCGACCTGTGCCTGAGTGGTCAGTTTCAACAGCATGCCTACAGCGGGGAGGAACACGACGAAGTGCAGTTCAGCCATCTGGCGCGGCTGTCATTCGCCTTCAATGCTCGCGACAACGGTCGCCTGCGCGAGCTGATCGACTTCATCAACCTGCCGGAAAACTGGGCCAGGCCTCAGCCCCAAACAACGCAACGGGCACGAGAAACCAGCAAAGCCAACTGACCCCAGCCCTAGCCCGCTGCGTTATGCAGCGGGTACGGCTTCAGTCGTCCATGCCTCGGCCACTCAACAAGCGGCTGATCATGTCCATGGAATACCCGCGATAACTCAGGAAACGCCCTTGCTTGGCACGCTCTCGAGCATCTACAGGAAACCGCCCAGCAAACTTGCGCTGCCAGACGTCACGCAATTGCTCCTGCCAATCGATGCCGCACTCGCGCAGCGCAAGATCAATATCGCTGCGCTGCAAGCCGCGCTGGCCCAGTTCCTCACGAATACGCATGGGCCCGTAACCGGATCGGGCACGGTAGGAAACGAAGCTTTCGAGATAACGGGATTCGGACAGCAGGCCCTCTTCCGTCAAACGGTCAAGGGCTGCTTCGATCATTTCAGGAGGGGCGCCGCGCTGACGCAGTTTACGCGTCAGCTCGACACGACCGTGCTCGCGTCTTGCGAGCAGGTCCATTGCGGTTCGCCGCACCGCGACGAGGGTATCGAGTACGGCGGTCATTGGATCAATCAGATATCAGCGTCGGCCATATCGTCTTCGGTCTCTTTGACCGGGTTGGCTTTGACGTCTGGCGATGCAGTCAGCAGTTTTTCACGGATCTGCTTCTCCAGTGCGTTGCCGATTTCCGGGTTGTCCTGCAGGAACTTGGCCGAGTTGGCCTTGCCCTGACCGATCTTGTTGCCCTGGTAGCTGTACCAGGCACCGGATTTCTCCAGGAAGCCATGCAGCACGCCCAGATCGATGATCTCGCCGTTGAGGTAGATGCCCTTGCCGTAAAGAATCTGGAACTCGGCCTGACGGAATGGCGGAGCCACCTTGTTCTTTACGATCTTGACCCGGGTTTCGCTGCCCACCACTTCGTCGCCTTCCTTCACCGCGCCGGTACGGCGGATGTCCAGACGGACCGAAGCGTAGAATTTCAGCGCGTTACCACCGGTGGTGGTTTCCGGGCTACCGAACATCACGCCGATCTTCATGCGGATCTGGTTGATGAAGATCACCAGGCAGTTGGCGTTCTTGATGTTACCGGTGATTTTGCGCAGCGCCTGGGACATCAGGCGGGCTTGCAGGCCCACGTGCATGTCGCCCATTTCACCTTCGATTTCAGCCTTGGGCACCAGGGCCGCCACGGAGTCGACGATGATCACGTCAACCGCGTTGGAACGCACCAGCATGTCGGTGATTTCCAGCGCCTGTTCGCCGGTGTCCGGCTGGGAAACCAGCAGGTCGTCAACATTCACACCCAGCTTGCCGGCGTATTCCGGATCCAGTGCGTGCTCGGCATCGACGAACGCACAAGTGGCACCGGCTTTCTGCGCCTGGGCAATAACCGACAGAGTCAGGGTAGTTTTACCGGACGACTCAGGGCCGTAGATTTCAACGATACGGCCTTTTGGCAGACCGCCAATGCCCAGAGCAATGTCCAGACCCAGAGAGCCGGTGGAAATGGCCGGGATCGCCTGACGGTCGTGATCGCCCATACGCATTACGGCACCCTTGCCGAATTGACGTTCGATCTGACCCAGGGCCGCAGCCAAGGCTTTCTTCTTGTTGTCGTCCATTAAAGTCCTCACGTAATCAATAAGGCCTGACGGCCAACACCTGTATAAGTAGCCAGTATTATTCCACAGCGCTCGAGGATCGCCTACCCCTGATTTGCGATTTCTGCCGCAGCATGTTGCAGCAACCCCTCTAGCGCGGCCTTCACCGTTTGTCGGCGGACCTCATCGCGATTCCCCGGAAAGTGCCGGCACTCGGTGGTCAGCGTCTCTCCCGCCCCCCAGGCCAGCCACACAGTGCCCACAGGCTTCTGCGCAGAACCGCCATCCGGCCCGGCGATACCGCTGACCGCCACGGCAAAATGCGCATGACTCCTGGCCTGTGCCCCCCGGACCATGGCCTCGACCACTTCACGACTGACAGCGCCGACCGAATTGAACAAATCGGCCGGCACATTCAATTGCAGGGTCTTCTGGCGATTGGAATAGGTGACATAACCGGCCTCGAACCAGGCCGAACTGCCAGGGATCCGCGTGATCGCCTCGGCGATGCCTCCCCCGGTGCAGGACTCTGCGGTGGTGACGTGGGCATTCAGAACCTGCAAACGCCTGCCGAGTTCAGCGGCAAGCTGGGTGATTTCTTTCACAATCCTCTCCTGATGGGGCTGGCGTGTGCTTACCGTACACCAGGCGAGGTGGCTTGCAAGTGACAAGCCGTAGGGCGACTAAACAACCTTCCAAAACCTGAACTCTTGCCAAAATTCTCAATAAATTTACAACCCAAGCCTTTGCCACGAAGGCAAAGGCAGGGCTCAAAGCGCTACGCCTGATTCAAGCCAGCAAGTCCCAGGTCAGGGCAATACCTGCCGGACGCGGAGTAGTTGCAGGCACTGAAGTACCGAGCCACAGGCCCTTGCCTGCTGGAACAAAGAGCGGATAGGGCAACACCACCTCAGAATGCGATCCAGCGGCGCTGTTCCCGTTACCAGAGAAGATAATCGGCACAGTTCTATCACCAACAATTTTCGGTGCGGTGACGCCACAATAAACGTCAACAGCTCCATTCGAAGGGGCGATATAACCCGTGCGAATGATAACTCCGTTAGTGTTAGAGGCCGGGTCAACGATGGTAGTTACACCGCTGGGAATTGGGTAAATCGATACGAAGTGGTTACCAACTGGTACTGCGTCCATTTTTTACACCTTATTAGGTCAAGTGAGTGTGCGCGGAGAATCCGCATTCATATCGCTCAAAGGCGTTTGCTCGAGGCTCGTAGCCTTCACATGATTCAAGGTCCCGCATCGGGAGCATTTGATCTGGAGCTCGGTAAACTCACCCACTCGGGCGAGAAGTCTTTTGCAATGACCGCATCTGCACTCTTTTAGCATCGGCACATCCGTTTGATGGTGTCCTGACTGTTACCCCGTACTTATGGGCAACGTTGTGTCCCTTTACTCTCAGTGCCGTTGCTCGGCTGTCGAAGCGCCCCCCAGCACAGCCTGGGATTCGCGCACCCACCGCTGCAACGCCTTCAATTGCTCGGCATTGGCGTGGCATTCGCTGTAGTTGTCGACGACGCTGGCGGCGACGGTAGAGAGTGCAAGGCCCGAGGCGGCGCCATCAGTGACGCTGGGGCCTCCGGCCACAGGCAGGTTGGCGGCGCCGGCGTCGTGCACCCGGACAAAACCAGCAGGCACAACGCAGGATCTATCAGCCGCTTTCGAAACATAGACAGGAACCTCCTTGGTGATGGTGGCGCCCGCCTGATAGACCTTGACGATACGGTCGACGTACTCGACCACCACCTTTTCCCTGACCGTGCCCAGGGCCCGGCCTTGT
The DNA here is from genome assembly GCF_052665325.1 of Pseudomonas sp. 8(2025). Lineage (NCBI taxonomy): Bacteria > Pseudomonadati > Pseudomonadota > Gammaproteobacteria > Pseudomonadales > Pseudomonadaceae > Pseudomonas > Pseudomonas sp. 8(2025). Next base: position 22,756 of record NZ_JBQOIE010000003.1, read on the forward strand.
TCAAAGGATTGTTTGAGACGAGCCTCATCGAGGCGTTGGTTGTTACTGCGCTCACTGCCGGCACCGCTGACGTAGCCGAGTGCATAAAGCAACCCGGCCGCCACAGCGATGGCCAGCCAGCCACGGATATTCATCAGCCCTCCTGAGGCGGGCAGGAAATGAGTCACCCAGCCTGCCAAAAAAACCTGTAGCCGCTGCCGCAGGCTGCGAAAAGGTCCGCAGGACCTTCAGACGGCAGCCCTCACACCACCGGCGAACACAGCACCGCCCGCGCCCTGGCCCAGAGTTGCAGGCGGTCCTGCAAGCCATTCAGGCCCCCATTGATCCGCCGGGTAATGCTGTTGAACTCATCGCGATCAGCCAGGGCATTGAGCCCACCGCGCTCCCAGAACCAGGCCGCCGACTCGGCGGCCCATTGCGCTTGCTCCAGCAGCTCCGGCAACTCCAGCAGGCGCTCATCGCCAAACAGCCCGAGGCTGCACTGGCGATAATTGCTGCGCCCGGTGATCTGGATCAGCCCGCGCCCGCGATACCGCTGGCCGTCGCCATCCGCCTCGGGGGTATTGCCCAGGCGCGCGGCGAGAGGGCCCGTGTCGTACTTGCTCAGGTATTGATCACTGCCCAGTTCGCGTACGTATTGCAGCTGTCCGGATTCGTGTCCGATCTGAGCCAGAAAGGCCGCCTGGCGCTTCGGCGTATCGATCTGCCGCTTGGCCATGGCGGTGTTGAGTGGAGAAACAAAAACGCCCGCTTGGCGGCGGGCGTTAGGCATGATTTGCAGCAGTTGTTCTTCGGTTATTGGCATGGTCAGTGTTTGAAGGTCGGATAAGAAAACGCCCCGGCGGTACGGGGCGTTTATTCAGTTTGTTCAGTAACCCAGGATGGCGCGACAGGGCGGTACTGAGAGTCGGGGAAGTGCGGCGATTGCGGCCACTCGCGTAGAGTCTGCATGTACACCAGTAACTGTGTGAATTGTTCGGCAGAAAGCGTTGTGATCATTACGATTTCCAATTGATCACGGTGACGATCGCGCAACCACACGCCCCTCGCCAGTTCTTTGTCCCGATAGGAACGCTCACTGGCCGCCAGCTCTTCTTCAGTGAGAGGTAGCGGAACCGGATCAGGGGGAATACCGACGCAATACCATTCATCAGCACCTACATTCTCAGGACCCGAAACTGGTCGCCAGCCCTGTCCATCATTACGAACTGCAAAACTCATAAACTGTCCTCCCATCCCAAACACGTCAAACGATCTCCAGCGTACTGGGCGGCACGATAGATGTTCGGACCTTCCAGCTGTAACTGGTACTGCGCAAGGTGTTGGGATGATGCATAAAACACCAATGGTTGATTAGCAAGGTTCGTGTAGCCGCCATAACTATCATTGGGCGCAACCATTTGCGTGCTGTTGGTGCCTGTCATCGCCATATGTATCGTGACGGCTGTAGGGGGCACAAATGGCGCGACAGGAATCGGGACATAGATCGGAGTGCTGATGTGCCCCTGCACGCCCGCCGATATAACAATATTGCCTGGTACATTGCTGCCGGGAGTTACTCTGTAACTGCAACGCTTACCACTTTGTATAAAGTTCAGCGGATAGTTGTTGGCCGTCGCATCTGTTTTAATCCAGCTGACTCGTGCTTTATGTGTATAGCCGGGCGGCAACTTGGGAGATGTTGCATTCAGCGATAACAAACCAGCTGGCGCGCTCCCGCCCCAAATCACCCAAACGCTGTACCAGGTCGAAGGAGCCATTTCGCCCACGTCTATCCCGTTTTCCCCCACTGCCTGGCCACTAAAGCTAAAGTTAATCCCGCTCAGCGAATGCACCAGTTGACCGGTGCCGACAATCAACTGATCGGCTGATACATTCACTTGCGCACTCAGGCCCGAAGCCGAAACCTTCAAGTTCCTATGCCCGCCGATAATCGCTATCGGCTTTTGCTTCTGGACCTCCAAGGCCAGTTCAGCCACATCAATGCTTCCCTGATTGACTGGTGCACTCCAGGCTTTGATGCACCACATGACAGCCAAATTTCGGGGACGGGTTTCTGAGCCTGTACGCGGTGCCCCGTTAGTACCATCGACGAGTGGCTTCCCGATGAACTTTATATTTACTGCATCAGCAGGCACCGACGTCGCAAGGTTGGCCCCTGAGCCAGCCGCAGATACAGCGTACCCCTCAGGAAAAATTGCTGAGTCGCCCGACCGGTTCGATTTATACAGATACTCGTGAACATGGCCTTGCATCTGATCAAGCTGATAACCACTCAGATTCCGCCCAACATCCACCCCACGTCCATGATCCCAGCCCCGCAGGAATTCACCCCGCGACTCAGGCAAGCGGAAGTTACCCGCCCCCTCACCCCCGGTATTGAACGTAGTCCCCAGGTAAGCCGCCAGATCCGGATAGGTCGCAGCGCTCTGCACACTGCCATCCACCTCCAGGAATCCGGCCGGCACCGTGCCCTTGGGAAACGGCACCATGGCCCCCACCGGCAAGGCCGACATGTTCTTCAGCAGCGCCTCGATCTCCGCCTTGGTATAGGTCACCGATTTGGTATAGGCATCGGTGATCCCGTACTCAGCCAGGGTGGTGCGGATCTTCTCCGGTGGAATCGAATCACGCACGATCGCCTTGATCGCCGCCAGCAACTGGTCATGCTCGGCCTCGGCCGGCTCTTCCCCTCCCGCACGAATCACGTTGAGCAATTCGTCGGTCACCGCATTCCCCCAATCAGAAGAAATCAGTGAACCCACTTGGCCCGTAACCGGGTTCTCATCGACAAACTTTCCGTTCAACAGCCCTACGCTGGGAACACTTTTCGGATAGTCCACGTATTCCTGTCCTCTCTAGTCATAGTTGATGTACACCTGTGTATGCGCCGGTGTACTGCGATGGATAAGGCACTCCAGGGCGCTGCCCGGGTTCATGCCAAAACGTTCGCCCCAATAGCTGGCGCCGAAGCGCCGGCCCAGTTGCAGGCGGCCGCCGGTATTGAGGGTCCACATGAAGTTCGCCCGCCAGGTGCCGAAATGCGCGTGACCAAAGCGTGAGCGGCCCATGCGCGGGGTACTCAGCTCAGTGACGCTGGCATTGGGATAGCCCTGGCTGCGGGCGATTTCGACGAAGTAGGCGGCGCGCTGGCTGCCCACCGCCAACAGACGACGGCGCACGGCCAGGCGCCGGTCTTCGAACAGCGGGGTCAGGCCCAGGCAGGGGTCGGGCAGGTCCATGACCTTTTCCCAATCCGTCACCAGTTCGCTGACGCTGGCCGGGTCCATTTCGTTTTGCAGGTCCACGGCCCGGGCGTCGATGCGCGCCAGCTCCTGGGAGATGCCCTGCAACACCCGTTCAAGCTCCGGCACCCGTTCCGGGTCCCAGGCCGGGCCGCTGGGTAGCAGGCTGCGCAGCTGGCCCTGGTACTGGGCGGCGCTTCTTATTGCAGCCATTGGCAACCTCCAAATACCAGCAGTTGGTTGCTGCTAGCCGGCACATCGGCCAGCGGCGCCAGCAGGCGGTGATCCTGTTCACCGGTGGCGCTGCTGATGGCCTCGCGGATGTGGCTCAAGAGCAGGGTTTCTCCCAGGCCGGCCTCGCGGCTGTGCAGGTCGCGCAGTTGGTCCTCGACCGCGGCCCGCACCGCACTGGTGTCGGGGGTCAGGCGCACCTGGTAGATCACCGGCTGTATCACTGGCGCCAGCACATGCACCTCGGCGGTTACCGGGCGCAAGGGCTCGATATAGGCCAGAACCCGCGCCAGCTGCTCGGCATTGGGAATCGGCTGCAGGTCGTCGTCACGCATGACGAACAAGCCCACGGTGCCCGGCCCCAGGTAATTGCGCCGGCACCAGGCACGGGTGATGCCCGGGCACTCCATGGCCCAGGTTTCGTAGTCGTCCGCCGAGCCGCCATGGGGAATGATCCGATAGGAACGGATCACCCGCGAGCGCAGGGATTCGAGGCTTTCCCGGGCCACGCCACCGCTCAGGCCCGGGGCCAGGACGGTGAACGAGTTGCTGATGCCCTGCACCGGCTGCACCGCGGTCAGCTCCAGGCCGGCATCGGCATTGCCCAGGGTACCGCCGTCGACGGCCTGGATCGTGGTGCTATTGAGGCCTGCGCTGGTGGTGCGCGCGGCGGTCACTGTGTAGCTGCGACCGTCGCTGCTTTGCAACAGGGTGCCGAGATCCAGCACGGCACCGGCTGCCGCGTTGAAACTGACGCTGCCACTGGCCGCCTGGGCGGTCTTGCGCGGCTGGTTCAGGCGCAGCGCGGCGATGCGCTCCAGGGTCGACTCATCGGCCTTGTCCGGAAGGATCTGCTCGGCGATCCAATCCAGGTAGCCATACAGGCCAAAGGCGGCGCCGCTCAGGGTGCGGGCCAGCACTTGGGCATCGGACTGGCGCAGCGAATCGCTGGCCAGGTCGCTTTGGGTGCGCTGAATCAGCACCGGCAGCGAAGGGGTTTCAAACGGCATAGGTCACCTGCCAACTGTGAATGGGGTTGATGTCCAGGCGCTCGCCGTCGGCCAGGATCAGCACCGTGCGCAGGTTCAGGCGCTGGGCATCGAGGCGCTCGGTCATGATCTCCACGGCGTTGCAGTGGCCATCGTCGATCAGCCACTGCAGGGCCTCGCGGGCATAGAACTCGGCATCGAGCTGGGTCTGCCGGCTCAGCTTGACCCGGCGCAACAGCCACAGCCGCGAGCCGATACGGTCGTCGGCCACGCTGGGAAAACTGTCGCCCCACCAGCCGTAGCGCTGGTCGTCATCCAGGGCGTCGTCATCGGCGGCGCGGCGCCAGGTGAACAGGCTGATTTCCACGGCCCGGGTCAGGGCGTTCTTCAGGTCATAAGTGGCGAACATGCTTAACCTCCCACCGGCGCGCCGGTCTGCCCCGGGCCGGGTTGCACGCCGCTGTGGACGTGGTTGATCTGGCTGATGCCGGCGGCGACCTGATCGCCCTGGGAGACGATCTTGCCGCTCATGCTCAGGGTCGGGCTGTCGATGATGACGCCGCTGCTGGCGCGGATATTCAAGGTGGCGGTGTCGATGTCGATGACCCGCCCGCGCTTGAAGTGAATCTTGTCGCCCTCGTCGGTGTAGATCGCCACTTCACCGGCGGCCAGGGCCTTGAGGCGATAGCGCCGGTCGGCCACCACCAGCACCACTCCATGGGAGCGATCGCCGCCGAGGAAGGTGGCGATGCCCTCGGCGCCGGCCAGGGGGTTGCTGGTAAAACCGTAAGGCTCGAAATGCTCCATGTCGTCGTTGACCTCGCCGGCGGTGAGGCGCATTTGCAGCGATTGCAATTTGTTGGCCGAATGGGCGAGCACCACGGTGCCCCGCGCCAACAGGCGTGTCAGTAGGCTCATGCTGGGTTCCTTGGGGGGAGAAGAGCCGGCTTGCCGGCGAACAGGGATTGCGCGGTTTCGTGCCGGGTGCCTTCGCCGGCCAGCCGGCTCCTGCGGTTGGGCGCAGGTTTCAGTTTTTTGCGGGTGTCGGGTTGGCATCGAAGGTCTGCGGCGGCGCCACCTGCAAGGTGGTGATGGAGCCCTGGTCGGACAGCGACCAGGTGACCTTGGAGATCAGCATGTCCTGGTCGAAACCCAGCACCGGGTCGATGACCCTCACCAACGTGTTGTGTCGCCACAAATCACCATTGCTCTGGCGCCAGCCCTGCACCTGATAGGTAGTGGTCAGCGCCTTGCCGGTGCGGGTGCCGCACTCCCAGTCAGCCCGCTGCTGAGCCAGTTCCGCACTCAGTTGCGCCGCCTCGTTGATCACCGTCACCCGTTTGCGCGAAGCCCGGGCATCGCTGGCCTGGCCGGACACCTCGCAGACCGCAACACCGCTGCTCTGGTCGCTGCCCTTGTGCTGGCCGATCACCCGATACTCGGAAAACACCGCGGAAAAATCCATCGCTGCATTGGCCGAAAGAATGTTCTTGCCCAGCTCCAGGGCATCGCTGGCGCGCCCGCCGCTGCCCGGTGCCGCCAGCAGCAGGTAGCCGTCGGCGTCATCGGTGGAGAACACCCGGTACAAGGTCAACAAGCGGTCGATGGAGGCAAACACCGTCTCCCCCGGCACAATGCTGTGGGTGTGCAACTTGCTGGTGGGTGCAATCTCGCTGCGCACTCCCACCCCGTAAGAGCCGGCCAGGGCGCGGACGATGCTCAGCACATCCTGCTGGCGCCACTGGCTCGGCCGGTTGATGGCCGCGCAATCCACCAGATCCTGGGTCAGGGAGCTGCCCTGGATGCTCAGGCTGATCTGCCTGCCGTCATAACTGACCGGCGCCTTGTAGACATGCCCGGTGAGCACCAGGTCGCAGCCGATGCGCACCTGGCAGCGAGCGCCCGGGCGGATCCGCACCTGCCCATCCTGCCCCGGCCATTGCCAGGTGATGTTGAGGCTGAAGGTGCGGAACTGGCGCTCCAGGTCCGCCGTGATCTCCACGCTTTTCCAGCCGCTGTAGTCCAGCCCGTCCACCGTCAGGGTGACGATATTTGCCAGTTCGTCCATGGGTCACTCCCGCGCAATCTGCAGATCGGCCGGCGGCAGGAAGCCCGGATGGGCCACCCGGTTGCGCTGTACCACTTCACCGACACGCGTCGCATCGGCAAACCGCTCATAAGCCAGGACCAGCGCCGGCATGCTGCTTGTGGGGCTGAGGCTGACCAGCCGTACCCCGGACGAAGCCACTACATTGAGGTGGCCCTGCAATTGCTGGCGCAGGGTGTTGAGCGCCTGGTAATGCATCGGGTCGGCCTTGAGCGCGGCTTGCCAGATCACTTCGTTGAGCTGGTCACGCAGGGCCAGTACATCGTCGGCCACCGGCACCTCCAGGCGCTGCACCGGCTGGCTGGCCTGCTGCGCCAGGGGCGGCGTGCTCTTGAGCTTGACCACCGGGGTGGCCACCGGCAAGGCCGACACCAACCGGGCGATCTGCACCAGCAACGCATCCTGGACCAGGTTCGCTACCGCCTCGGCCGCCGCGGTGGTGTCCTTGCCGGTGGTCAGCTTGGGCGCATCGATGCGCCTGGCCGCCTCCACCTGCTGGGAAATATCGGCGAGCATCTGCCGATAGCCGGTACGGGCAAAATCCTTGAGCCCGCGTACATCCTCCAGCAACCCCTTGAACTCCGTGCTCAGCTCCTTGGGTATTTCCTTGACCGCCTTGACCAGGGTGTTGAGGTCGCCATACAACTCGATCAGCGGCTTGAACTCGTGTTCGATGACCGCGTACACCTCAGTCAATCCCTTGCGCAGCGAATCCACGCCGATCCGCGCCTGCTTGATCAGGTTGGTGGCGAACTCGAACCGCAGCACCGCCGAGCCCAGCAAGGTATCGCTGGCCACCAGTACCTGCTGCTGGGTGTTGACCACCGCCGAAGGAAAGCGCAGCGGCTGGTCCGGGTAGAACTTCAGGCTGAAGGTCACCAGGCCACCATCCTGGCGGCTCTGGGTCATCTCGCACTCGCCGACCTTGACCTGCATCCGTCCAAGCCACGGATGCACCAGCTCGCCGCTGCCCTCCTCCAGGGCCTTGAGCAGCCTGTCGCGCTGCTCCAGGCAATCGGCGCCGACGATGAAGGCCGTCAGGTCATGGACTTTCGCCTGCTGGCCAAGGCCCTCGAAAAACGGCTGGTCGCGCTGCGGGTACTCGTGCAACTGGCCTTTTTGCCCCACCGGGGTTTTCGCCTGGTCGACCCAGAAGGGCACGCCGCGAAAGGATGCGGGCAACAAACGATCACGCCAGTTATCCGCCATGGGAACCTCCTAGGGAAAGTGAGCGATAGCCCAGGGTCGAAGCCACGTTCAGGCCGGGTTGATTGGTCTTGGCCTGTTCGGCACGCAGGCCAGCCGGGGCGTTTTCGAAGCGCAGGGTCAAACCGCCTTCGAGTTGTGTGCGGTTGTTCGCGGCGTTCTGCTGGATCAGCGCACTGGAGCCCTGGGTCAGTGAGCTGCCCCGGGTTGCGGCAAAGGGTGATGCCAGCCCGCCTTTACCCTCGGCGTTGATCTGCTTTTGCGCCTCGGTAAAGCCTTCGACCTTGGCGGTGACAGTGGCAATCAGCCCGCCGAAGCCGCCCTCGAACAGCTCCTTGATCGGCGCCATCAGCTCTTGAAGCTTGCTCCACAGCCCGGAAAACCAATCGGCGATGGGGGCCCAGTTGGTCATGATCAGCTCCATCGGCGACCAGTCGAACAGGGCTTCAATGGTCTTCCTGATCGAGTCGATACCCGGTTGCAGCTCGGCCCAGATCGAACCGAAGAAGCCCGTGACCGCGCCCCAGTTGTTGTAGAGGATCACCAGCGGGGAAAAGTCGAACAGGGTGTGCAGGACTTTCTTGACCCCGTCGATACCCGGTTGCAGCCCCGCCCAGATCGACGCGAAGAAGCCGGTGACTGCCCCCCAGCTCCTGGAGATCATGTCCATCGGCACCCAGTCGAACAGGCCTTTTAGAAAGGCCATCGCCGGCACTGTCAAGGCCTTGAGGGATTCCCAGATAGAGGCGAATAACCCCGTCAACCCAGCCCAGTTATCGATGATCAGTCCCAGAGGCGACCAGGAGAACACCTCCTTGAGGAAGCCGACGATCGAAGCCGTCATCACCTGGATACTGTCCCAGAGCCCGGCAAAGAACGCCGTGATCGCCCCCCAGTTGCCAATCAGCATGCCCAGGGGCGTCCAGCCAAACAGAGTACTGAGCACCTCCATCGCCTGAGCCGCGAAGCTCTGCACACCTTCCCAGAGGCTGACGAAAAAGGCCGAGATCGGCGTCCAGTTGGCAATGATCACCCCGGCGGCCAGTGCAATGCCCATGGCAATCAACATCACCGGGTTGGCCTTGGCCACCGTGCCCATCAGATCGAGCACCTGGGTCGCCCCGGTCACGGCGGTTTGCATCGCCGAGAAGGCAATGGCGCCCATCGCCAGCCCCTCAACCAGCTTGGGGTTGTCGTCGAGCAGCGTCCCCACACTGTTGAGCATGGGCTCCAGACCGACCACCAGCGCCCCCACCGCCGGCGCCAGGGCGGCATCAATGGCCGAGGACACCTTGACCATCGACTGACTGAATACATTCATGTCTTTGGCCGCATCAGCCGGCGCGCTGGAGTCGCCGACTTCGGCCAGCTTGCCCTTGAACGCATCGCAGGCCTTGATCCCGTCCAGAAACGGGGTGATCAGGCTGCCGCCCTTGAACAGCCCGCTGATATCCAGCTTGCCCAGCCCGGTCTGCTCAAGGTTTTTCTTGAACGAGTCGACCTTGCCTTGAAGGGCGACGAGTTTGGGTGACAGTTGGTCTATGCCGGTCAACAGCACCGACTTCTTCTCTACGGTTTGTGTGTCTGCCATCACTGCACCTGCTGCATCGCATTGATCCGTTGCGCGTGCTCCAGGGATTCGCGGAGCACATCCAGTGGCCTGGCCATCATCTGTTCGGGGTCGACCTTCCAGAACCAGGCCAGGTCATAGGCGACAGCGATCAGGTCGGCGATGGCTGCGATGCCGCACTCATGAAAAAACTCGCCACCGCCCAGCTCAGGGCGTTGAGGTCCACCAGGTCGAGCTGGTTCACCGAGGACGGTGGAATGCCGGCGCAGACCGCGATGTATTTGGCCGCGACGTCCATGTCGAGGCTGACCTCTTCGCTCTTGTCGATCTTGTAGGGCAGCGCCTTGATCGCCCGCACTTCCTGCACCGTCGGGCGGCGCAGGCTGAGTTCGGCCAGGGGCTCGCCGTGGGCCTCGATGGGCACCTGCAGCTTCACCGTGTTGCTCATTGCCAGGTCCCCTTCTGCCCTTCGAAGTTCAGCTCGATGCTGGCGTCGTCGCCCTTGGCAATAGGCTCGTCCACCAGGTAGGCACCGGCCAGTACGTAGACCTTGCCGTTGGCGAACTCGCAGGTGACGGTCATGTCGACGCCTTCGATCAGTTGCTTGAGCGGAAAGTCCGGGGTGTGCAGCGCGGTGACTTTGAACGACGGCGTGAGGTCGGTTTCCTTGTAGAAGCCCGGAACCACGGTTTCCCGCTTGACGGCCATCAGTGGTGCTTCGCAGCCGCCGCTGATGGTCAGTTGAGCGCCGTCCACTTTGACGTAGCAGGTGCCCGCTATCAGTTGACCCATGTTGTTTCTCCCAAAAAATAAGCCCGCTCAAGGCGGGCTGAAAAAGCGCAGCGATGCAGGTCCGGCTCAGGCCGCCGCGTCGTACTGCAGGCGGAATTGGTTGAGCAGCGCGAATACCCGCAGGCCGTTGATGTAGTCCGGCGGAAACAGCACGTTGACCCGGCTCGGGTCCTGCACATCGCGTTCGACGATCAGGTGCTCGGCGAACAGCTCGGCGTTCTCCACATGGCCCTCCAGCTCCAGCTTGGCGTACTGGGCAATCAGCTCACCGCGAATGGTGCTCGGGGTAACGATCGGCTGGCCGGCGCCGAAACGAGTGCCGTCGGCAGCCAGCTTGTGGCGCCCGTATTTGCTGGTGATCACGCTTTGCAGGCGGCGCACGATGAACGCCGACTGGTGCATGGTTTCGCTGTCCAGGTAGGAGTTGTCGGCCTGGCCGTAGGCGTTCTTCTGGTAGGTGGTGATCGCCCGCTGAATACGCATGTAGCCGCCTTCGTAGTAGGCGGTGGCGATGCCGTAGCTCAGCAGCGACTGGCGCTCGGTGAGGGTGAAGCGCTCGCTGGCCGGCGCCGGGTCGACGCCCGGCAGGCTGCCGCTCTGGGTCGGGCGGCTGGCATCGGCGGAGATGAACACCGAAGTCCGCGCCGCCAGGGCGGCGGCCTGGACCCACACCGGTTGCGGCACGCCGGTTTCCAGGGCCTGGATGGTGATGTGCTGGTCGTTGCGTGCCTGGCCGGCCGCTACCAGGGTGCCGACGGTGCCGCGCTTGGCGCTGTAGACATGGCCGAACAGCTGCTTGGCCCAGGACCAGCGGCCGGTGTTGTCGTCCATCACCGCTTGCCAGGCATTGAGGCTGGCGGTGTCGGTCCAGGGCATGCAGATAAACTCGAACGGCTCGTCGCCCAGGGCGGCCAGCGCCGCGACCTGATCCGGCACGCCGGTGCCGCCGGCCATCTTGCCCAGCACCAGGGTCAGGCCGGCCGGGGTTTCTTCGCCATTGCTCTTGCCCAGGCGATTGAGTTGCAGGCTGATGTCGTTGCCGCTATCGCCAGTCCACTTGGCGTTCAGGGTCACAGTGCCCTCGGCCGCGGTGGCGGTCACCGGCAGATCTACTGCAGCGTTGACCTTCAAGGCCAGGGCGCTGGCCGCTTGTGCGGCACTGGCGCCGCTGACGATAGAGGCTTGCACCCGCACCCCACCGACGTACAGGTTGAGCAGGCCGGCGGCGCTGGCGCTACCGCTGATCTTCAGCTCGGCCTTGGCCACGCTGCCCTCGGTGCTGTGCAGCGGCAGGCACCAGATCTCGCCCACCGGGTCGGTCTTGCGCCAGGTTTCGTACATCGAAGCGAGCATCGAGCCCTGGCCGCCGATGCTCCTGGCCAGGGCCACGCTGGACACCAGCACCAGTTTGCCGAGATCGTCGCCGGCCTGGTTGTCGTTGACCTGGGCGACGATCAGACGACGCATGGCCGAGGACGCGCTATTGGCCGCCGAATTGTCCATCTCGGCGTAGAACAGCGGCACACGGATGTCCGCCGGGATATTGCTGAAACCGATCGCCATTATTTGGCTCCTTGAGATTTCGCCGCTTTCACGGCTTTGCTAGTGATATCGCCATCGGCCAGACGCCGGCGCCACCAGGCGCTGTCCGACACTTCACGGCCGGAAGCGGGCAGCAGATCGCCCGCTTCCGGGTCCGGTACGGCGCGGCCGGCGACCGGCAGCACGGTGATGCGTTTGCTCATTGCTTCAGCTCTCCTGAAAAAGTCAGCTCCAGGCGCCCATCGGGCCCTGGGCGTTGCAGATTGGGGTCCGCCGGATCGATGGCATCGACCCGCACCGTGACCCCGGTAAAGGACGGCAAGCCGTCGAGTTCACGTTCATGCCAGGTTTCCGCCGGCTGGCCGGACAGGTTGCGCCCCAGCTGGAACTCGGCGAAAAAGCGCAGGCGGTAGAGCAGGCGGGTGGCGTCGAACGACACCAGTTCACCGCCGTCGTATTGGATCGGGTTGTACTCGGCGCCGGGTTTGAAACCGACCAGGGCGCGCCAGAGTTCGGCGCGCAGGTCGTGCAGCGGATTCAGCGCTTTTGCAGGCTCGGCGGCGCCAAGCGCCAGGACCACCTCGAAGCGGTCGCGGATGGTCTGGCGAATGATGTTCTGCCCGGCGCTGGCACTGGCCAGATCGTTGCTGGGCGCCAGATAGGCGACTGGCATTGGCGCACCAACGCCTGAAGCAGAATCGGCATGGGTGCCGACAATGATGCGCCCGGTAAAGCTCGGGCACTGTGCTTGTAGCTGATCGAGAACAGCCGTGAGTTTCATGACAAGGCTCCTGGAACGGGATGAGGCTGCGGTGAGGCTTGTTTCTGCCGGGCATGAAAAAACCCGTCGAGACGGGTTTCGCAAAAGCGCCCTGGAATCACGGCCCCAGGCGTGCTGCAAAATCTGTGGCAGCCAGCTCCAGAGCCCATCCGGCCAGTCACTCCCGCCCGGTCGGCAAGAGCTCATTGCTGGCCTTGAGCCCTGACTGCAGCGCGGTCCAGAACCCGGCATTTTCATAGCCCATGGCCCAGACGCTGGTGCCGCCCAGGCCCAACCTGGTCACCAGGGCGGTCTTGGTCTTGACGCTGGCGGCATCGTCGTACCAGAGCACGGGTTGCGCTCGTTCCGGGGTCCATTCCACGCCATCGGCGAAGCTCTTGACCGGGCCCCAGGTGGCATAAGGCGTCGCAGAAGCGGCATCCCGGTGAGTGGCTGCCCGGTGCTCGGTAATGATTTCCTGATAGGCCGACCAGTGCACCCGGTTGCCGATGCTGTAGTCCTGGCCGTATGCGGGCAGCCCCGCCAGGACCTTGCTCGCCGGGACTCGGGAAACGGCGTAACTGAGCAGCGCCTGCTGCCAGTCGAAGCCCGATTCGGGGCCGGGCCAGGCTTCATTGTGAAAGCCGCCGCTGCTCCAGCCCGGCCCGACCTGGTCGTAGGTCATCACCTGGAAGTAGTCCACCGCCGCGCCCAGGGCCTTGTAGTCGTAGCCTTGCAGGTACTCCGGCTCGGTGTCGCTGAGCTTGGGCGGGATGCTGATGATCAGCTTCTTGTTGCCGGCATGCAGGGCGTTGCCCAGGGTCTTGACGAAGGCGCAAAACGCGGCGCGATTCCTGGGTTCGACCTTCTCGAAGTCCAGGTTGATGCCGGCGAATCCGCCCTCTTTGGCCAGCTTGACCAACTGCTTGACGGTGCCGGCGCTCAACGCCCGGTCGTTGAGGATGGAGTGGGAAATAGCCGGGTCGAAGGCGCCGATGTCTTCGTTGTAGTCGGAAACAGTCGGGTACAGCGGCAGGGATTGGCTCTTGGCAAAGCGGATGATGTTCTGCGTGGTTTCGTTCATGCCGTCCTGATGCAGCTTGCCGGTGACGGTCAGGCCGTAGGTGCTGCCCAGGCCGACGGCGGACAGGTTGCGGTGGAACGCCTGCAGATTGCTGTAGGACGCTTCGACCTGGCCGTCGGTATAGGCCAGGACAAAGGGTGCCGCATGGGCGGCAGCGGCCAGCAGCAAGCTGCAGCCGACGATCAAGGTCCGGAGAAAATGCCGGATCGCCAGGGTGATGCCTGGTTTCATGAATACTCCTGTGGGCGGGTTGCCTCGTCAGTGGGAAATGTGATCAAGGCTCAAAGCTGCTCGACCCTGAGGGGTTTGCGGGCCTGGGGCGGCTTGCCCTTGGCCTTGGCCTTGCCTTGCTTGCCGCCGTTGCACTGGACCGTGGTCGTCCATCCGGCCTGGGTGAACAACTGCTCGACCGAGTCCACCAGATAGTCACCGTCGAGCCCGGCCTTGAAGCCCTGGGCATTGATCATTCGCTCGGCGAACAGATCGGTGCGCCCCGCAAGGTCCAGGCGCAGGCTGGCGGTGCTGCGGTTGAAGGCCGCCAGGCGCGCCTTGGCGGCCTGCTCGGCGGCAGACTGGTTCGGGTAGAGGTGGCGGTCGGTGTGCACGGCGGGCGAATCATCCGGCGAGCCATCGTTCCCCAGGTCGATGACCCGCAGCTTTCCGCTCCTGGGGTCCTGGTGCCGGGTCTGCACTGCCTTGTGGGTGCTGCCGTCACTCAGGCGGAACTGGTAGCGGCTGACATCGCCACGCCCGAGGGTGACAACCCCCAGGGCCTTGCCGCTGGCGCTCTGTCCGGCCTGGCGGGGCAACACCAGCAGCTTGCCTTCGGCCACCTTGGCGGTGCAGTCGTATTGCCGGGCCAGGCGGGTGATGAAGTTGAAATCCGACTCGTTGAGCTGATCGATGCGCGGCACCTTGATGGCGAGCGGGCAGACCGGCTGCCATCCATTGCGCGCCGCCAGGTCACGGACGATGAGCTGCAGCGCAACGTTCTCCCAACTGCCGCTGCGGGTGGTCTTGCCACTGCCGCGCATGTCGCTGGCCTTGCCACGGATCTCGAGCGTATCGGGCGGCCCGTTCACCACCACTTCGTCCACGGTGTAGCGCCCCAGGCGAGTCAGCTCCTGGCCGGCGTAACCGAGGAACACTTCAATGCTCGCGCCGCGCCGGGGCAGCGCCACGGCGCCGTCGCGGTCATCGATGCGCAGCTCGAATTCATCCGACTCCAGGCCGGGCTTGTCCGTGGTGCGCAGGCTCAGCAAGCGGTCGTTGATCTGCGCGGTGATGTCCCGGCCATCGGCGACGATGCGAAACGCTGGGGTCATGTGCCGTACTCCAGAAAAAGCCAACCCCGTGCTCGACGGGGTTGGGTAAAGGGGTTGGGGCTCAATCCCATAGCTGGACCCTGGCCTCGGCCCGGGCCGGTAGCTCCGGCAGCCGGATCAGCAGCCCGGCGCGAAACGGCTGTACCTCGTCGGCCAACCCCTGGTTGGCGTCCAGCACCGCTTCGACACAGCCGTTGAGGTGGCCGTAATACTGGTAACACAAGGTATCGAGCAGATCCCCGTCAGACGTTCTGCAAGTCGTCGCCATAGCTTACGAACTCCAATGAAAAACCTTGTTTGCGCGGGATACCGCCGGCCAGCAGGTGGCTCTGATCTTCCTCGATGCTGGTCAGGCACCAGGTGCCCAGCACTTCGCCGTAGCCGGTGGTCAGGCTCAGCGGCTGCAAGCGCCGCCCGATGCTGCGCAAGGTCTGCAACTGCCCCAGGCCGCCCTTGAACCCGGGAAACACCGTGCCTTTGAGAGAGATCCGCTCTTCACCCTGGCCCACCGCCTGCTGGGCGACACTGCGGCTCAAGCGCTCCTGACCGGCCCAGCGGAATCCGCTCTGCCGGCGCAGCGCCTCGAAGGCTGCGGTATCGACGTTGAAGTAGTAAGGCTGGGCGCCCGCCCCGAGCGGTTGCAGGATCAACAGGTGCGCGAAGGGCTTCACCGCCTCGGCCGCCGGAGTGGTCTGTTCGGCAAATGCGGCGGTCGGGAAGATGTTGCCCAGGGAAGGACTGATCTGCCCGCCGATCCGATTGATTGCCGCGCCGGCCTTGGCCACCTGTTCCTGCAGGGCGCCAAGACGCTGCTGCATCTGCCCGGCCACGGTCACTGCCTGGCTGTACTTGGCCGCGACTTCCCCCACCACCGACTGCGCCGCACCGATACTGCGCATCGTGCGTTGCAGTTTGGCGCCCAGCTCCGGCCCGACAACGGGCAGGCTTTCAAGCTCCAGGGCGGCGCCGCTGATGTCGCTGATGGCACCGTTCATGGGCCCGAGCATTTCATCAGCACTGCGCCGCCCCGCTTCCGCTGCCGCCACCAGGGAACCCAGCCCCGATTGCAGCTGCTCCATGTAAGCCATGCGATCTCCTTAAACGTGTGCGGCGTCGAACAGCTGGCGAGCGGCAGCCTGGCGGCTGAACTCGTCGAACTGCCAGCGCAGGTGGGGTTCCAGTTCCCGGGCCAGTTGCGCGGGGTCGCGCACATCACCCTGGACCGAGATCGACAAGTAGGGCGCGAAGCTGAACTGCTGCTCGATGACTGGAGGTACCTGGGGTTTGAGCGACTCCGGCGCGGTGATCGTGGCCGGCGCCGCAGCAGACGACGATGGGCTGAGCATCGAGCGCGCCGCCTGCCCCATCAGCGGGGGCGTCTGGCCTTTCTGGAAGGATTTGGCGATATCGCCCATGACCGGCGGGATGTTCTGTCCAGCGTTGCGCATCATCAGCGGACCGGCGGCGGGCAAGTGCTTGAGCGACTCGTCGGAGCCGAACAGCTTTTTACCCAAGGCGCCACCGGCGGCCGAACCGCCCCAGGCACCCAGGGCGCCGCCCACCAGCCCGCCAATCACCGTGCCGATCACCGGCACCACGGAGCCAATGGCCGCCCCTGCTGCTGCACCCGCGGCGGCGCCAGCAAGATTGCCCGCCGCCTCGCCGTAGCCTTCGGCTTTTTCATCCTGGGTCTGGGCATTCAGGTAAGTGTCCGCCACCTGGAAGCCTGCACCGAGCACCGAAAGGATCGCACCGCCCTTGAGCAAGGGCGCGACTCCCTTGGCCAGGGAACCGGCGCCTTTCATTACGGCACCAGAGGTGGCAGCCCCTCTGGCCACTCTCTCCAGGCCGCTGGGCGTCAAAGGGCTCTTGAAGCCTTTGCTGCCCATGCCCCTCGAACGAGGCTCGCGCCTGGGCGTCTTGCGCCCGCCACGGCCCTTGCGGCGTTTTTTGTCCGGGCCGCAATCGAGCATGGGCGCACAACAGTCGATACCGCTCGCAGTGCCACCAGAGGAGCGCTTCGCCATTTTGCGGCCAACCTGCAGTGAACCTCGAGCGACATTCAGCAGGCCCTTGCCAATGGTGTAGACAGCCATCAGCTTTTTCACCGCGACATAAGCGGCGCCCAGGGCAGTCACCCCCAGTACCAATGAGGGTGCCTTCTCCGCCAGTTCGGTCAGCTTGCCGACCACCAGCGTGATGCTTTGGGCCACCAGATCCGTGGCCGGTTGCAGGGCCTTCCCCACGGCAAGCATGCCACCGTCGACCGCCTGCGCGGTTTCCTTCCACAGCTGGGCGGAGGCTTGCCGACGCTCGGCCAGGTTCTTGTCGATAACCCCCGAAGCACTCAACGAGTCCTTCTTCAGTTGCTCGTATTGCTGCCGGCCCTGGGTGTGAGCCAGCAAGGCCGCCTTGATCTGCATATCGGTGAACAGGTCACCGGTACGCAGGGACTCTTCCAGAGCCTCGAACATGGACTTGGCCTTCGCCGGATCGGTTTCCTTGCTGATCTGCGCCTGGGCCTCGGCCATCTTCGCGGCCTTGGCCGGGTCGATGGCCCTGACATAGCGCATGGCCAGGGCAAAGCTCGCCTCCAGGCTCGACATACCCTTCTGGATACCGGTGTTCAGCGACGCCTGATAATCAATGCCGGCATCTTCGTAAGCCTTGACCGCCTCACTGGAACCGATTTTCTCGATCCAGTTCTGCAGTTGACCGGCGGCCTGATCAGCACCGCCCGCGGTGTTCATCTGCACTTGCAGCATCGAGCCCAGCTGGCTCACCGCATCCATGCCGGTGAGCCCCTCCCCGCTCGCGCTCTCGAGCAGCGCCGGGAGCAAGCGCGCCATGTCGGCGGCCTCGAAATTGCCCGCCTGCCCCTGCAAGGCGATGGCCTCCAGGGCCTGCTCCATGACCTTGGGATCGCTGATCCCGGCCTTCAGCTCAAGGGCCCGCATCAGGTTCGCCGTATCTTCGATACCCGCGCCCTGCCCCACCGCGAACCTGGCCGCAAGCCCCGCGTAACCTTGCGCCTTGTCCAGCGACATGCCCTTGGCAGTCATCTGCCCCACCAGAGCCGCCACCTCGTTGCGGGCCATTCCCGTATTCCGTGAAGTCTGAACGACGCTGCGGCTCAGCTGCGCTTCCTGAGGTTGATTGGCCACACCGGACTTGATCGCGATGTCACGGATCAGCGCCTGATAGTCGGCATTGATCTTGACCGGAATGGCCAGCTTGCCGACCCCGTCCTTGGCCAAGCCATACGCCGCCTTGAAGTCGGCCTTGCCCTGGTCGATCTGCTGGTGCCCCCGGGCCTGCAGAGCGGAGCCCCGGGCCACCTTACCCAGCGCCTGATATTCCTGACGCAGTTTATGTACCTGCACACCTTGCTGGCGCAGGCCATCACGGCTCTGTTCCAACCGGCGCAACAGCCCGGCGGCAGAAGCAGCACCGGTGTCATGGGCCTTTTTCCATTCATCCTGCAGGCGCAGGGTCTGGCCAATGGTCTTTTCCAGTACCCTGGCCTTGCTGCCCTGCTGCTCCAGTTGCTTGATCCGGCCTTCCACCGTCTTGAAGGCGGCGTCCCACGTCGAACTGAGGGCGGTACCCACCACCACCAGCCCTGATTCCAGCTTGTTCGCCATCTGCTTCTCCTGCTCCTTGGGTGACGGGCTCAATCCGTGAGCCACCAGACCATGTCGGAAAACCTCATGGTCATGATTTCCTCGGCGGCGAAATGCAGCTCGCTGGCGAGCCGCTTCGCCGCCATCTTCATCACCGCAGGGTCAAAGCTCGTCGTCTTGCACCAGGCGAAAATAGCCGGCCTGCAGGCGCTGATAGTCCTTGAGCGCCATGCCCTCCAGATCCTTGGCACTGATTTGCGCCAGGCTGGCAAACAGCATCAGTTCGCGCTGTTCATCATCGCCGGCAGCTCCGGAGTTGGCCGCACGCACATCACGCACGGTAGGGGCGCGCAAGGTGACCTTGTCGCAGACCACGCCATTCATCTCCACCGGTTTGCTCAGCGCCAGCACCACGCTGTCGCTGCTCAGGGTCATCCAGGACGGGGTCTTGTCGATTGCTTGAGACATGTTTTTTCCTTACAGGCCCAGGGCAGAACGTTGCGCGGCCAGTTGGTCGACGCCGTTGATCACGCGCTTCATGCCCAGGGCATCGATCTCGTAGATCAAGCGACCATCGGCTTCCAGCTTGTAGTAGGTCAGGGCCACGTTGTGCTTGACCTCGGCCTTGTCGCCGGATTTCCAATCGCCCATGTCGACTTCCTTGAGCAAGCCGCGCAGGGTCACGATCACCGGCGTGACCTTGCCCTTGAGGCCCTTGAAGGCGCCACGGAACACGCCGTTGAAACCGCTGCCATCGGCCAGGCCGAACATCTTCAGCGACTCGCGGCGCACACCGGTGGTGGTGAAGCCGGCTTCCTGCTTCTCCATGCCCATGTCCAGCTCGACGGGCACATCCATGCCGCCGACCCGATGTTCCTCGGTCTTGAGGGTCAACTTGGGCAGGGTCAGGCTCGGCACGTCGCCTTGAAAGCTGATGCCATCGACGAACAGGTTCATGTTCGCCAGGGTTTCGGGAATCATTGCCATTGCTGCTGCTCCTTAAGCGGTGTGTTCGAGGACTTCGGTCAGCCACTGGTTGGTGACCTCGACGCGGAAGTTGGGGTTTTCGGCCGGTGGCACGTCGGTGAAGCGGATGTTCCAGTACACCTTGCCCTGCTCCAGCTGGCTGGCGGTGTTGAGTTCGGTGTCGGCGTAGACCTCGAAGTTGATGATCGCGCCCTGGTTCTTCAGATCACGCATGAACGCCTGCAGGCCCTCGGTGACGTCCTTGACGTAGGTCGCGGTGATCGAGCGGTCCACTGCCCATTTGTGGCCGTAGAGGATCGCGTCCATGACGATGTCCATGGTCCGTACCCGGGTGACAAAGGCCCACTTCGGATCGCTGGAGAGCGTGCGGTTGCCCCACAGGCGGAAACCTTCATCACGAATGATGGTGGTGATGTTGGCGTTGTTCAGCAGGTTGGCGCGGCAGGTTTCATCGCCGTCCAGGAACTCGATGGCACGCGCAGTGCCGGTGATGCCGACAAACTCCTTGTTCGACGGCGAGGCCCAGAAGCCGTACTCGTTGTCGGTCCAGGCAAACAGGCCCGCGACCCAGGCCGAAGCCGGCGCATCGACGGTGGCGCTGGCGCCGTTGTCCCAGTACTGAATGCCCGGGTCGACCATGTAGGCGCGCTTGGCGCCGAAGTGCTTGGCATACGCCATGGCCGCTTCGTCGGTGCTGTTGGGGCCATCAATGATCGCCAGGCCACGCAGCTTGTCGGCCAGGGCCACCAGCGCAGTACCGACCGCCTGGGTCGAACTGTGCTTGGGGGTCACCAGCAACCGCGGCTGGGCGTTGAAACGGCTCTTGCCATCCAGCAAGGCTTGCAGGCCGGTACGCTTGCCGTCGGCCAGCACCCCGCCGATGATAGCTGAGGTCTGCTCGGCCGCATCCGCCACCTTGGCCACGCCGCAAGCGACGATCACCGCCTTGGCCCGCTGGTAGATGGCCTGGCAGGCCTTGGTGATGGCCGCATCCGGGCCCCAGGCCGCGATAGCCTCACGCTCGTTGGTGATCAGCAGCAGGTCGTTGGCCTTGGCGCTGAAGTCAGGGCCTTCGGTGAAGGTATCCACCAGGCCGATGATCGAAGACGTGGGCAGCGAGATGGTGCGTGCGCCGGTGTCGACGTTGGTGACAGTAACGCCGTGGAAAAAACCACTCATGGATAAACTCCAGACATGAAAAAGCCCCGGGTGAAGGGGGCTCGTAGGGATGATTGATTAGTGGGAAGGGGGAAAGAAAATGCCCCGGCGGTGCGGGGCGTTTATCGGGTTTGTTCGGCGATCCAGGATGGAGCTGCCGGGCGGCGCTCAATCAGAGGGAAGTACTCTGACTGGGGCCAAGCACGTAGCGCCTGTATGTAGCGAAGTAACTCTAAGTACTGATCATCGGACAACGTCGACGCAATTCCTATTTCCTCCTCATCACGATGGCGGTCACGCAGCCCACCAGCGCGCAATAGTTCGTTGTCTCGCCAAGCGCGCTCAGTACGCGCCTGCCGCTCTTTAGGCAACATGCCATCCAACGATTTGAACTCAATCGAGCCATCTTCCAAGAGATACGGCACCCCGTCTCTACGCTCTAGAGTTTTTGCGAACACCTCAGGACTGACAGGTTTTGCACTGTCGGGAATTGAGCCCCGATTGACAACTTTGTCAAAACGAAACAACACCCGGGAATCCTCGGCGACCTCAAGATAGTAACGATCTCCCATTTCTATTTCCCCCATGCAAAATAAAAAGCAAAACCGCCACCGCCCCAAGAGCCGCCTGCATCCCACAAAAATTTTGTCCGATCAATAATCTGAGTAACTACACCGAAGTTGGCACTGAATCCCCCCGCAGTTGAGGCCTCCAACCCCATCACAATGCCATGGCACGTTTGAGGAAAAGGAATCGTGAAAGCTCGATAATCAGTTGCGTGCTGACTCTCAGACACATACCCCCATTGCAGTAAAAAGCCGCCGAGCCATGGCGGGAATGCAACATAGCCATTCGGCGACAAGCTCACCGCAATTCCCCACCGTAGTTTTTTCGACGTGACAAAAGATTCATCGTCAGTTCCGGCGTTGACGGCATCTTGCGATGCAACTCTGGCGGTTCCTCGACTGTTTTCCGTGGCTTGAGATACCGCAGACAAATCGGCTTTTCTGGCCAGAGCATTGGTCATCGTCGTGGCGAAGTTCGGATCGTTGCCAAGCGCATCAGCTAACTCTTTCAGCGTGTCTAATGCAGCAGGTGACGATGCCACCAAACTCGCTATTGCCTGCTGAATGGCCGAAGTGGTTTCGGGCTTGGTGAAGGCATCGGTGATGCCATAGCCGCCAAGGGTGGTGGACTTCGCAGCCTTTCCGGCCAGGGCGTTGGTCATCGTGGTGGCAAAGTTTGGATCGTTGCCAAGCGCATCAGCCAACTCTTTCAACGTGTCGAGTGATGCAGGTGATGCTGCCACCAAATTCGCGATTGCTTGCTGAATGGCTGAAGTGGTTTCGGGCTTGGTGAAGGCATCGGTGATGCCATACCCAGCTAGGGTTATCGGGTTACCCCCGCTGACAACTACGCCCCGCTTATCAATCGTGACCTGATGAAAAGTTCCCGCTTTCTTATCCGCCGGAAGGGCTGCCACCAGGGAGTCATCCACATATTGACGAGTCGCCAGCACCACCGCCGGGTCGATCTTCAACACGATCTGCGCAGTGTTGGCGACGATGAAGTTCATGCGGATGACCTGGGTCTTGCCGGTACCCTGGGCCAGCAGGGGCTTGAAGCTTGGTGCGCAGTTGGCCACCGCCACCAGGTCGCCGTCTGCGTCGAGCAGGCCGATTTCACGGATCCAGCGCCCGCCGACATCAGGCGGAATCACCTGTTCGGTGATGATGATGTTGGGGTTGGCCGGATCAGTACGCACCTGATTGACCGGGGCGCGTCGCCATTCGTTGATCAGCTTGGTCTGGGTTCTGTTCGGGATGGGGTCGGTGCCGTTGGCATCGCCAATCGCCATTTCCTTGAAGGTCCAGGGCGTGCCCAGGGCAGTGGCGTTGGCCTGTTTCGCCTCGCCCACCGCAGTGAGGATGGCGAAGAACTGACTGTTGGAATCGATCATGAGTACACATCCAGGGTGTCTGTTTCATCAATGCACATGACCTGGCCGTAACGGCCGATCACTTCAATATCGCGAGGGGTCGGGGGGTAAACGTCGAGTACTTCACCCTGGTCCACATAAGCGCCGTAACCGATGACACCGGAGGTTTCCAGGCTGATGGCAAGGCCCGTCATGTGCCGGCTCACCGGCCTGGCGTCATCGATCAGCCGGGTCAGCTCCTGGTACATCTGTTCGGTGATGCCGGTATCCAGCACCCCGACTTTCAGGGCAAAGGTGGCTGGCTCGCCTTGGGGAGCCATCTGCCACCACTCGACCACTTCAATCAGGTAGCCCAGCGGTTCCACCACACGGCGCAAAGCGCCGATGGTGCCCTTGCGGGCATGGATGAAGAACGAGGCGCGAATGGCATTGCGCTTGACCGTCTCGCTCCAGCGCGGGTCCCAGCGATCCACCGACCAGGCCCAGGCCAGCTGTGGCAGCAGGTGCACCGGGCAGGTCGAGGGGTTGTACAGGGTGCGCAACATGGTGGCGGTGTCGCTGCTGTTGGTCGCCTCCAGGGCGCGTTCCAAGAGTGTGCTGTTGCTTGGCAGCAGGCTGGTCATATCAGCTCCCCAAGGTAACGCTGTAGCCGGTGCAATACGCGGCCTGGGCCTTGCTCGGGACTATGTCCTGCCAACCCCGCAGTTCAACCCGGGCCACGCCGGCCACATGCAGCTGGGCATCGACGGCTGAACGCGCCACTTCGATGCCCAGGCGCCGGCGTGGGTTGACCCAGGCGGCCAGCTTGCGCTCGGCCTCTGCCAGGGCGGCATCGCTTTCCGGGCCCGGCCCTTTCATGTGCAGCACCGCGTCGATGCGATACGGCAGTATCTGGGCGCTGTTCACCGTGACCCGATCGCCTAGCGGTCGCACGTCCTCATCATTGAGGGCCGCGGCGACCGTCGCCAGCAGTTCCGGCGCCGCTGCGCCGTCACCTTCCAGGCTCAGCACCGTAACCGTGACGCAGGCCGGTGACGGGCTTTCGGCCTCGGCGTCCGCCACCCGGGCCGAGGCATTGCGGGCATGCAGGATGTAGCTGTTGCGCGGCCCGGCGGTGGTCAGGCCTTCGTAGGCCAGTTGGACACGCTCACGCAGTGCGTCGTCGGCTTCCTTGACCTGCGCCACAGGCGGTACCGCTTGCGGGTCACCGGCCTGGATCACCAGGCGCTGCAGGTTGACGTTGGCGGCCAACTGATCCAGGTCCGTGCCTTGGGCATGGGCCAGCAGCAGCGCCTTGGCCGCATCGTTGACCCGGGCCCGCAACAGCATGTCGCCGTAGGCCGACAGCTCCAGTTGCTTGGTGACCGGATCGCTTTCCAGATTGGCCGTCCAGTTGTCGCCCATGTAGCGGCGAAAGGTCGCCAGCTTGCCCTGATACAGCGCTTCAAAATCCAGGGTTTCCAGCACCTGCGGCGCCGGCAGTGCCGATAAATCCAGCATGCTCATGCCGTCACCTCCAAAACCGCGTCATTACCCAGGTAGCGGCCCGTCAGTTGGAAACTGACCTGGCCCTCCACCACCGCTACAACCTTTACCCGCTCCAGCTTCAAGCGGGGCTCCCAGCGCAACAGCGCCCGGGCGACTTCTGCCTGAACCGCGCTTTTCCAGCCACCGGTCACCGGCAAGTCGACATAACGGCGCAGGTTGCTGCCGTATTCAGGAAGCATCCGCCGGCTGCCCAAGGGCGTGGTCAGGATGTCCTCGATGGACTGCCGCAAATGCTCGATGCCGGACAGCGGCAAGCCGGTACGGCGATCCATTCCGATCATCGTGTTACTCCTGCAACTGAAAGTCCGGGTGCTGCTCCAGGTAGTCTCGGGCGAGGGTGTCGCTGACCGGTACCGATACCTCGCCCTGGGCCACCGACAGCGCGCGGCCATCCGCCAGGATCAGAATGCGCGAGGTGTAGAGGGTGTCGCGAAAGACCGCAGCGCCACTGTTGGCCGTGCGGCCGGCCTTTTTTTTCGGGATTGCCATGCTTTTCTCCGGGTACAAAAAATCCGCATTCGGCAGATTGATCGGGTTTATCGGGGTTGTAGGTTGGGTGGCCGGCGTTGATCGCCAAGACGTCACTGCGGTGGAGCGGTTGCTCCGGGGCCGGGCATCACGCCCGGATGGATGTGGGTCGAGCCGACATTCACCCCGTTGTGCTTCAAGCTCGCACCGTTGATTTTCACCTCGCCATTCAAGGTGATTGCCCCCGTCAGGGTGATGCTGTCGGCGTTGCCGGTAATGCTGCTGTCCGTCACCACGACCGAACTGGTGCCGACCTGAATCGTCATCGTGCCGCTGGGCAGGGAGATGCTGTAGCTCTTGGCCTGCCAGTCGTAGACCAGCGAGCCGCCATCATCGAAGCGCCAGACCTCGACGTGCTCGCGGTTATCCGGCTGGGCACCGGCATCGCCATACAGGCCGGGAACGAAGGTGCCCTGCGCCGGCTCGCCACTGGGGCTGATCAGTACGCCCTGCTCCCCCAGGCTCGGCGCCCGCCAGTGCCGGGCCTTGCCGGCGGCCTGGCTGTGCCAGCGAACCCAGGCGCTGGTCCAGCCCGCGCCATCGGATACCCGCAGTCTGCCCGCGGCAAGGTCCACGCCGACCACAGCGCAAGGCAGGATCAGGCCAGAAAGCATTCGGTCGTGAGTTGCGGTGACGTAATTCACGACATCTGCTCCGGCGCCTGATAGTGCCCCTCGTGACCGGGGCCGGTGTCGGGACTGAAACCCAATACCAGTGTTCCCGGGGGTTGATCGGGCCAGGGCCATTGTTCCTGGCCCAGGTAGATGGACTGCTGCCATTGCACGGTCCACTCGGTTTTCGGCGCCGAATCCACGGCCGTGCCGGCTGGTTTGGCCCACACCGCCTTCGCACTATCGACAGAATCAAGATTCCAGTACTGGCAACGCAGCAGGTCCATGAGCTGCGCTGCCAGAACGACCGCCTGCAAGGAGGCTTGCGCAAGGCTCGGGTCAACCCGCACCCGGGCCTCGAAGGTCGCCTGCAGGCAACTACGGCCGTCGCCCGGATCAGCTCCCGGGTCCATGCCGGTGATTGCAAAGTAGATCGCTGTCTCGGCGGAGCCATCAACGGTCTCGGGAAATGCCTCGACCCTATGCAGATGCGGCATGGCCGACTTGATCGTGGAGGTGATGGCCTCGGGTAGCTGCGTCAGTACGCTCATTGTCTGCTTCCAGAATCAGGCCGAAGCGGCCCCGGCGGCGAAAGCCCGGGGCGCACGACCGTGTTGAGGGCGGTAGCCGCCCGGTGAGTCAAGGCTGGTCCGAATGGGAATCCCGGGAAGGCGGTTCGCATACCCCGATGCGCTTGGCCGCCCAGCGCTCATAAAGGCCGATGGCGACGTCGGCGCCGGCCATGGCGGTCAGGCAACCGAAGGCGCAGGCGGTCCAGATCGACACGCCGGCGGCATACAGCAGCATGATCGCCGAGACCCCACAGACCACGCAGGCCCCGGAGCGCAGCGCCAGGCGCCGCAACAGCGACCAGCCACGGGCGCCCTCCTTGTCGGCGCGCCACATTTCGCCGGAAACGCCACCGACCAGGGCCAGGACGATGACCAGCCAGATCGGCATGTCCAGCAACGCTTGTTGCTCGTTTGTCATTCACGTCTCCCGTGCGGATTGGGGCCAGCGAAATGGCCGGTTGATAGAAGGCTGATAACGATGTTTCAAAGGGTCCCTGTCTGTTGGTGGCCCACGTTAGGCAGGCATTCCAAAAAGCCCGGTCGCCCGGGCTTTTCAGTAATGCAAACCTTGGTCTTTCGGCACTACTGGTGCGGTACGGACCCATTCAAATTGTTCCTCCGACCGCGACCCTGTCCGCCGGATAACTGCTTCTGGTGCTTTACGCTGCACACCCGGGCCAGTTGCCAACCCTCTGAACCGTCGAGGCCGGTTCATCGCTGCCTTTGCTTTGCCACTAAAGAGCGTCTTTGCAGCCGCTGTTTCGCGGCTTGAGGCTCATATTATGCATTCATGCATATGCAGTCAATGCGTAAATGCATTTATTTATGCACAGGATTTGCTGGAATGCATGGAAGGCGCATGAACAAAGGGCTGGGGATTTTTCGCGGGCAAAAAAAGCCCGCTCAAGGGCGGGCTTTGTTCAAGAGGGCTGGCTTAGCGGGCGTACATGCCCCACCAGAAGACGTGACCGAGGATGCTGATCTGCTCTTCCTGGATCTCCTGGAAGCTGTAGTCCTCATCCGGATGTTCATCGCGGTTGAAGCTGCGCAGGCGGATCCCTGTAGGTAGGCGATACAGCTGCTTCACCCGCAATTGGCCGTTGTGGTTGATCGCGTAGAGGTCGCCATCAACGATGTCGCCAATTGCGCATTTGCCGGCATTGACGCCCACCGTGGCGCCGTCCCGCAGCACCGGCAACATGCTGTTGCCACGCACCGTGACGCACTTGGCCTGGTCGAACTGCACGCCGTTGTGCCGCAGGCTGCGCTTGCCGAACCGCAGGCTGGCGCGCTCGCTTTCCTCGATGACGAATCTTCCTGATCCAGCAGCCAATTCAACCTCGCGCAGAAAGGGAACCGACACCTCGTCGTCATCGACAGGGGTATCGTCGTCCCACAGGCTTATGTCCTTGAGTTCCGAATGAATCTCGTCACGGGACGCAGCAGCCCGGGCAGGCGCGATATCCACGCGCCCACGCAACTGGTCGGTGCTCACCTGGAAGTATTCGGCGATCCGCGAGATGTGCTTATCCGAAGGATCGACGATCTTCCCGCTGAGAATCCGCGAGAGGGTGGATTGAGGCACACCGGTGCGACGGTGAAGCTCCGTGGGGGAGATTCCGTCACGATCCAGCAGCTCTCTTAAGACGGTAGAAACGTTGCGTATTTGCATAGAACGCATATTGCTTGATCTTTTGCGCAATGACAAATGCTGATTTGCATATATGTAATGCATTTACCGGACAACCACAGGAGCGCCTTGGTGCCTGCGAGGCCGGGGCACCCATGGTAACCTTGCCGCCATCTGCAAAAAGCCGAGCCCAGCGCTCCTTTGCTTCACCCATTCAACGAATCCGCCTGAATACCGATGAGTAAAAATACCTCCGATCTGTCCTCCCACACGCCGATGATGCAGCAGTATCAGAAGACGACGAAATAATTCATTATAAAACAATAAGTTAAACGAAATATCGTCTAAAACCTTTGCTATCTTTAGGTCAGATTTTGACTAGCAAAACAAGGATGGCTATCGAAGGTTTTAGACAGCTTTTCGCAACGTCTTCAGGGCCGCCCAACACGCCAAACAACAACAGTTCGTCGCCTAAAATCGCGGCCATTCCCTGCCTCGATTACTGTATGCACATACAGCTTTGAATTCGAGGTAATACCGTGCTCACTGAAGACGACACAGCCGATTGGCTGGGCATCCCCACGCCCCTGGAAACCTGCAAACAGCACATCTTGCTGCTGGAAAATGAAGTGGCAGAGCTGAACCTGCAGCTGCGCGCAGCCCGGGAGAACATCTACAAGCTGGTCAACATGCAGGCGCAGACAGAGAAAGACCGCGACGAGGCCCTGGCCCGCCTGCGTGAAAAGGCCGGAGAAGCTGCACTGTTGCGAAAAAAGGTCAGCGACTTTGAACTGATAGTCAGGAGCAAGGACCGGGCGAACGAGGACCTTCGGCGGCAGATACCCGCTGGCGTCCGCGAAAAGCTACGCTGAGAGGAACCAACGCAACAACCATATTCCCCCTTTAAATGTCGAGGCGCCCACGACTTTGCCGCCGACCAGCCATGTATGGCCCCCCCCAACGACAGCCCCCTCCCAGTAATGAGAGATTGCAGAGCCTCACAAATACTGTATATACATACAGCATGTGTATAACTACACTGTACAGACCCCCGACACCATGCCATTGTTGGGTTGACGCGCTTGTCAACTCACTTTCAAAGGAACTGAACGAAAATGACTCAAAGCCGTCTTATTTATTGCGTAAACCCAAGGAAACCTGTAGAGTCTGCGCGCCTTTTTCCTGACACTGGACTAATAATGTGAATCGAATGCTCAAGAATATTCTCTCAGGCATCGGGTCCGTTTTGGTGCTTTGCCCAGCACAAGGTTATAGCCACTACCGTGGCCAAGGATCCGAGTTAGCACGAACTGACTATGAAGCTCTGCAAGAGGATGTGCAGACTATTGGTCGTGATTTCTATAAAGCAGCGGAACAGGGACGTAAGCTTGTCGACAAAGCCAAAGACCGTAGTGCCCAACAAGCCTGATACTCGCAGCGAGCCGCGTACAGGCACAGTCGAGCGCGAACAGAAGCACCGAACAACCGGTGTCGTCACTACGGCCTTCCAGGGGCCGCTGCCCCCTCCTTCGCTTCTACGCGAATACAATGATGTTGTTCCTGGACTAGCAGAAGAAATTGTTCGGTGGACAACAAGTCAGACAGGGCATCGGCAGGGCATCGAAAATAGAGCGATGTCTATCGATGAGAAGCTTTCGACTTGGTATGTCGTAGAGGTGCTTGTCGGCCAGTTGTTTGCCTTATTGATTTCTTTTGCGGTGATTGCAGCAGTTGTATACCTCGCACTCGAAGGGCGGGAGATTGCTGCCAGCGCTATAGGCGCTGTGGGCTTCAGCGGCATAATCATAGCCTTCATTACCGGAAGGCGGAAACGAGCATCGAGCGAAAATAACGACTCGCCGAAAGACTCAAAAGCCCCCCCAAAAAAGAAATAAACATAGAAAGCCGCCTTTCAGGCGGTTTTCTAATTTAGTCATCTTCACTTCGTTATAAAGACTCCCCTCACGTAATCCTGACAAGCTGCCAGAGCGATTATTCCTTGATCACCGTCACTGGTGATGGTGACAATTCGTTGAGCAGCCGCTGGGTCAAGTTCGGCTCGCGTTCCTCCATGAACCATGCCGCAGGTGCCGGCGGTGGCTGACACCCCACCGCTACCACCCGAGGCGGTGGCGTTGAGTAGGACTGACAGCCGGACATCAGCAGTAGCCAACTGACCACGCAGGCGAGCCTGTTTCGTTTGTTCATCACGCAATTCCTTGTAGTGGGTTTCATCATTCACCTGCAGGCGATCCTCCAGCTCCCGGCGAGCGTCTTGCTGCTCGCCCTGCCAGTTGATCACAGCCGTAGCGGCCTGCTCCCGGTCCGTGCTGTACGCTTTGGCCTGTTCGGCCAGGGCCTTGCCGTAGGCGTTCGCCTGCCAGGACCAGGCCGCCCAGCCGCCTAAGGCGAGCCCCAGCACCAGGGCCAGGGCTGGCAACAACCAGCCCGAGGCCTTCATGCCAGCACCTTCAATGCGCGCTGATACAGCGCCTCGCGATCCGCCAGGCCGTTGGTGCCGCCGTTGATGCGCTTGGTGATGGTGAGGAAGTCGCCCTTATCGGCCAGCGTGTTCAACGCCGCCCGCTGCCAAAACCAACCCGCAGACAGCGCGGCATAGACTGGGTTTTCTAGCAGCTCGGGGGTGTTGAGCAGTCGCGAGTCGCCGAACAGCGCTTCACTGCACGCTTCATAGTTTGCCCGGCCGGTAACTTGAATCAGGCCCCTGCCCCGGTACTTTTGGCCGTCGCCATCCGCTTCGGGAGTATTGCCCAAGCGCTTGGCCAGGTTGCCGGTGTCGTATTTGCTCAGGTACTGGTCGGTGCCCAGCTCGCGCACGTATTGCAGTTGACCGGACTCATGGCCGATCTGCGCTAGGAACGCCGCCATACGCAATCGGGTGACGATTGCGTATTTGCTCATGGTCGCGTTGAGGGCAGGAACAAAAACGCCCGCTTGGCGGCGGGCGTTGGGAAGGATCTGCAGCAATTGCTGTTCTGTAATAGGCATAGAAAAAACTCTAGATTAGAAATGAAAACGCCCCGTCAATGCGGGGCGTTTACTGGACCTGCTCAGCGATCCAGGGCGGTGCTGCAGGGCGGTGCTGAACATCAGGGAAGTCCGACGACTGCGGCCAGTCTCGAAGCGCTTGCCGGTACGCTTGCAACTCCTTGTACTGATCCCCTCGTAGCGTCGTTGTAGCTCCGGCCTCGACTTGATCGCGATGGCGTGCCACTACTCCATCCGTCGCGTACAGCTCGGCGCTTCTCCATCCGCGCTCTGCTGCTGCTACAAATTCAGGATCGGGGACAGCTACGGGTGCTGGGCTCTTAACGAATGTATTGCCATCCCATGTCCAAAGACTGGATCGCTCCTGAGTAAGATTGAACCAAGTTTTATGATCAACCGGCACCGCGCCTTCCGGAATTTTGTGAACACCTTCAATCAAACAAAGTTCTAGATTCCCTTGCGGGTCAACAGTTGCAAAATACTTATCTGCCATAAATCCCCCATAAAAAATCAATAACCAAAAAAGTACACACGCGGTTGACTGACACCGGAACCACTCGATACAGGGTTAACAACCGTCACACTAACCTTTGAATTATTTAGCCCTGATGCCGCCTCATAAGAGACAGTCGTCGTCCCGGAGATATATTTGCTAGTAACGTGCCCACCCAAAACAGCATTGGGGAATGGAATAGGGAACTGTATATCTTGCGAAATTATTCCGCCGCCGCTTACTGCCGCATTTACACCCGACGCCCACTGAATAACGAAACCACCGAGCCACCCCGGAAAAACTATATATCCATTGTTGGCCAGCAGAATTCTAAAGCCGCCCAAAAGCGTTTTGGGAGCAACAAACGACTCACCGTCAACACCAGCATTTACGGCGCTTTGTGACGCAACCTTTGCCGTTCCTCGGCTGTTTTCCGTGGCCTGGTTAACCAGAGCGGCATCAGCCTTGGTTGCGGGGTTAAAGTTCCCGGAGTGCCATGCGATATTATCGTAAAAATAAACAGACTTTTCAGCGGCATTAATAACCATAGGAAAAGTCGTAGCATTATTATAAGTTGCAAGAATCCTGAACCACTTGTTTGCAACGTCCATATAAACCTCCAGCTCTGGAGTTTTCATGGCAAATTCAGGTGAATAATTGGTTCCATTACTAAGGTAAATAGGGCCTGAAACCAAGCCGCCGGCCCTGGGTAACAACTGAGCAACAGAGCTATTAAGCAATGCGATAGTTGCAGCATCAGTAATACCGTAACCACCCAGAGTAGTAGCCTTATCAGCTTTACTACTAACTTCCGCCTTGGTAGCTCCGTCAGTAATACCGTAACCGCCCAACGTTGTAGCCTTATCAGCTTTACTGCCAACTTCCGTTTTGGTCGCGCCGTCAGTAATACCGTAACCGCCCAATGTAGTGGGATTGCTGCCGCCAGTAATACGCCCCAGCGCATCGACAACGACCCGGCGGTATTCGCCGGCAATCACACCGGTTTTACCGATGGCCAGGGTGAACACCAGCGCCGTAGTGCCCAATACTGGAATAGCGGTGTTGGCCAGTTGCCAGACGGCCCCGGCGTTCGCCGTACCGGATTGCACGCCAATCAGGTGCCCCGGCGTGCACTTCGCGCTATCGTCGGCATCCTGGGCCCGCGTCCAGGAACCTGCTGCAGCAACGTAAATCCAGTTCTGCGCGCTGTTCGCTTGGTTCTTCACCAGCACCCGGGCCCCGGCCGGGACGGCAACACCGTCGATGCTCTGCAGGCCGCTCAGGGCGATAGGGCCGGTGGTGGCCACCAGTACCGAGCGTTTGATGTCGGACGCGGCAATGGCCTGCACAGCGGCAGCCAGCTGGCTGACATTTGACTCACTCGGCGCCATGCCGGCGGCCTTGATCACGTTCAGAATTTCTTGCGTGATCGCGTCGCCCCATGCCGCCGGGATCAGCGAGCCGACTTGCCCGGTCGCCGGGTTCTCGTCAACAAAGTGCCCGTCAACCAGGCCCACGCCTGGAATACTCTTTGGATAGTCCATGTTCAGTTCCCGTATTTGATATTTTCGATAGCGTGCGCAGGCGCGCTGCGCCGTAGTGCGCACTCCAGGGCGCCGGAAGGGTTGCCGCCGAACTGCTCGCCGAAGTACGCCGCGCCGAAGCGACGGCCCAGGCGGCGCCGGGGGCCGGTGTCGAGGGTCCACATAAACTGAGCCGCCCAGGTGCCGAAGTGCCCCAGACCGAACCGGGCGCGGCCGAAGCGCGGCGCCCGATGCTCAATCACGCGGGCATCCGAATAGCCCTGGCTGACCGCCAGATCCACGAAATAGGCCGGCGACTGACCGCCCGCCTCGATCAGTCGGCGCCTGACCGAAAGCTGCCGGTCTTCGAACTTCGGCGACTCGCCCAGGCAGGGGTCAGGCAGGTGCATAACCCGTTCCCAGTCGGGCACCAGCTCGCGCACGGTGTAGGGGTTGCTTTCGGCCAGCAGATCCGCCGCCCGGGCGTCCTCGCGGGCCAGCAGATCCGCCGCCACCTGCAGCAGCGAATCCAGCCCGGGGTTAAATTCCCGGTCCCAGGCCGGCCCCGGGGGCAGCAGCGCCTGCAGCTGGGCGCGGTAGTCCTCGGCGGTTCTTATCGCCACAGCACACCCCCATAGGTCAGCAACTGATTAGGGGCGGCCTTGACGTTCGCCGTAGGGCTCAACAACTCATGATCGCGTTCGCCGGCTGCGCCGCTGATGGCCTCGCGGATATGCGTCAACAACAGCTCCGCGCCCAAGGCCGACTCACGGCTGTGCAGATCGATCAGCGCGGCCTCTACAGCCCGGCGAACCGCCGAACTGTCCGGCGTTACCTTGATTTCGTACTGAACCGGTTTTTCATCCGGCGGCAGCACGTACAGTTCGGCCGTTACCGGCCGCTCGCGCTCAATGTAGGCATGCACTTCGGCGCAAGCCTGGGCGCTGGGGATCGGGTCCGGATCGTTGTCGCGCATGAAGAACAGCCCGACCGTACCCGGGCCCATGAAGTGCCGAACAACCCAGGCGCGGGTCACGCCGGCCACCTCCAGGGCCCAGGTTTCGTAATCGCTGGTGCTGCCGCCGTGCGGGATCACCCGATACGAGCGAATCACCCGGGCGCGTAGCGCTTCTACGCTCTCCTGGGCGACGCCACCGCGAAGCCCTGGGGCTTGCACAGTAAACGCCGCGTTGACGCCCAGAACGGGCGACACCAGGCGCAAGACCGCACCGGCGCTGGTGTTGCCCAGGGGGCCCGGCTCCAGGGCCTCTAACTTCGCCTCGCCGGCAGATCCGGCTAGGGTCGTCGTTACCGTAACGCGAAAGCGCACGCCGTCATCACGCTGCAGCAGCGTGCCGGCATCGAGGACCGCCGAGGGGGCCCCGGTGAACGCCGACACGCCCGACGCCGCCACCGCCTGCAGGCGCCCGCGCTTGAGCCGCGCCTGAGCCATGCGCAGCAAGGTTTCTTCGTCTGCAGTGTCGGGCAAAATCTGGTCGGCTATGTACTTCTGATGGCCGTAGCGGCCGAACGATGCGGCGGCCAGTACCCGGGCCAGCACCTCGGCATCAGAGCGCACCAGGGCGCTGGAGCCGGCCAGGCTCGACAGCTCGCGGCTGATCAGCTCGGGCAGACTCGGGGTATTAAACGGCATTGATCACCTGCCATAGATTGTCTAGTTGAACATCGATCGTTCGGCCGTCGCGCAGGGTTAGCAGCACCTGCAGTTCCAGCCGATCCACGCCGCGAGTGGTCGTGACCGTAACGGTCGTGACCCGGCCGTCCTCGGTCATCCAGGCCAGAGCCTCACGAGCGAATGCCTCGGCGGTCTGCGCGGTTTCGGCCGTCAGCTTGGCGCGGCGCAGCTGCCACAGCCGCGAACCGATACGGTCGTTGGCCAGGCTGGGGAAGCTGTCGCCCCACCACCCGAAGCGCTCGGCGTCGTCGATCCGGTCGTCAGGGCCGGCGCGGCGCCAGGTCAGCAGACTGATAACGGCGGCGCGCTGCCAGGCGGCGTCGGTAGCGTCATCCTGCAGGATCATTGGCCACCCCCTGCAGGCGGGCCGGACTGACCAGGGCCGGGCATAACTCCAGTGTGCGCGTGCTTCACCTGGCTAATGCCGGCGGCCACCTGATCGCCGGCCGAGACGATTTCCCCGGTGGTGCGGATCTCCGGCGTATCGAACTCCACGCCGGCCGAGGCCTTGACCTTGAGGGTTACGGTTTCAATCTCGATCACCCGACCGCGCTTGAAGTGCAGCACGTCGCCCTCATCGGTGTACAAAGCCACCTCGCCCGGGGCGAGCGCCTGCAGACGAAAGCGCCGGTCAGCGACATTCAGCACCACCCCATGCGAGCGACCATCGCCCAAAAACAGCGCGATACCTTCGGCGCCCGGGTGCGGGTTGGACGTGATGCCGTAGGGTTCGAAGTGTTCCAGGCCATCGCGAACCTCATCAGCGGTCAGTCGCATTTGCAGGCCCTGCAGCTTGCCGGCAGGGTTCACCAAGGCGACTTCGCCCCGGGCCACGTTGTTGCGTGCTGGTTTCATGGTTCGGGCTTCCAGTCGGCAGGTATGAGGTATTCGAAGTTGTCCGCCTTGCCGCCCTTCTTGAGCTTGCGGCTCTTGTGCGGGTCTTTCGGCTCCGGCTCGAAAGCGTCCGGCGGCGCTACTGTGAGATTCGCGACGGTTCCGGACTCGTCGAGGCTGTACTCGATTTCACTGATCAGCAGGTCACGGTCCATGCCGATCAGCGGATCTACCACACGAACAATCATGTTCGGCAGCCACAGCGCGCCGTTCGACTGCCGCCAACTCTGGATTTTGTAGTGCAGGGTTAGCGCCTTGCCCATGCGGCTCCCGCGCTCCCAGTTCGCCCGGGCGCTGGCCAGCTCCGGGGTCATCTGCCCGCTTTCGTGAATCTGCAGTACGCGCTTGCGCGCTGCGCGAGGGTCAGCGGCAGAGGCCTTGATTTCCGAGGCTTTGGCGCCGTAATCGTCGTCATTGCCGGCGCGCTGGCCGGTGACAACGTATTCAGAAAACACGCCGGAAAAGTCCAGGTCTGCCGAACCGGTCAGGATGTTTTCACCCAGCTGCAGGCTGTCCACCGCCCGCCCGGCGCTGCCTGGGCGAATGATCACCACCCGACCCAGGCTGTCGTCCGTGGCCAGCAGGCGCGAGAGGGTCAACAGCCGGTCGATGGACTCAAACACCGATTCCCCGGGCTCGATGCTGTGCTCAGCAAGCTTGGTGGTTTCGGCGGCCTGGCTGCGCACCTGGACGCCGTAGGGCTCGGCCAGGGCCTGCACAATCTGCTGGATGCTCTGCCCCTTCCACTGCCCGGGCTTGTTGATCGCCGAGCAATCGACCAGATCCGCGGTCACTGATCGGCCCTGAATCGAGCGCGTGACCGACTTGCTGTCGTAGCTAACCGGTGTGCCGAAGATCCAGCCGGATAACACCAGGTCGCCGCCTATCCGGACTTGGCAAAAGTCGCCTTGGCGAATCGGGATTTCTTCGGCCTGGCCAGGCCAGCGCCAGGTCACGTCGAGCTTGAAGTCTCGACACAAGCGCTCAATGCCGGCGCTGATGCTGACTTTCTTCCAGCCGTCATAATCCAAGCCGTTCACGCTCAGCGTGACAGCGTTCTGTTCGTGCATGGGGGTTACTCCTGGGCGACGTACAGCGCACCCGCCGGCAGAAACCCGGGGTGCGAGACTTTGTTGCGCGTAACGATTTCATCTGCGCGGGAGGCGTCGCCAAAGCACTGATAAGCCAGCACGACCGCCGGCAGACTTTCCTTGCGCTCGACCACCACCAGGCGCACCCCGGCGGCGGCGACTTCGGACAGATGCGCTTTCGCGCTCTTGCGCAGCGCCTCCAGGGCCTGGAAATGCTCATGAGGGGCCACCAGGGCGGCCGACCACAGCGCATCGTTCAGCGCGTCGCGCAGCTCGATCACGTCCGCCGCTGCCGGCACCTCGGGCCGAGTGATCGGCGCCGATACCTGCTGCTCGACCACCGGCACACCTGGCAAGGGGACCGGCGCAGGCACAACCGGCATTGAGGCCGCCGAGCGCGCCGCGTGAACGATCAGGGCGTCACGCATCAGCTCACGCGCAGCCAGCACCGTGGCCGCCGTCGCCTGGCCACCGGCCGGCGTGACGGCTTCGGCGTCGCGCTTGATTTCCTCGCTCAAGCCCTGGGCCAGCTCGGTTTTCGCCGCAATGTCCCGCGAGGCTTCAACCAGGCTTGGAACGTCCTGTTCGGTGCCTGCCAGGCGCGCAACCGTTCGGGCGAACTCAGGGTCCGCCTCGACCGCTGCCGCGCTGTGCGCGCCGCTGGAAGGCTCCCAGCGGTAGCCCGAGGACCGCGAGCGCCCCCCAACCCCGGCGAACTGTGCGCGGATCATCGCCGCGAAGTTGCCGGGGGCATTCGTCAGCATGTCGGCCAGGGCTTCAACCGAACTGACAATGCCCAGCAGCTGCCCAAACTCCTGCTGAATCACCTGCTGAATCCCGGCTATACCGTTCTGCAGCACTGTGATGGCCATCCGGGCCCGGTCTACCACGGCCATCGCTTGCTTGTAGCGAGCAATTGCCGACTCAAGCAGGCTTTCGGAATCTTCCTCGACCTGCACCGATTGACGCTTGACCCCGACCGGGTAGCCCTTCTCCCCGGCTTCGACAAACACCAGGGCGAAACGCACCAGGCCGCCGGCCCGGCGTTCGTGCAACACCTCGCAGCCCTCGCCGGCCGTCACCTGCAGGCGGCCGAACCAGGGGTGCACCAGCTCGCCGGGGCCGGGCGTTTCCAGCGCATGCAGCAGGTTGTCCCGCTGGAACAGACAGTCATCGCCGATTACGAACGCATCGAGCTTTATCTCTCGGGTCTTGGCGCCCATGTCTTCCACCTGCGGCCGGTCCCGCTGGGGGTACTCGTGCAACTGCGTCCGGCGCCCGACCGGGGTTGCGTCGCTGTCAACAAAGAACGGCACGCCTCTAAAGCTCGGCGGGTACAACTGTTCCCGCCACGTATCCGGCTTATCAGCCATTCCTACCCCCTAAGGACCGGTAGCCCACCTGCGGGCTAACCGACAGCCCGGGTTGATTGGTTTGCGCAGGGTCCGCCCGCATGCCTGCAGGTGCGTTTTCAAAGCGCACGACCATGGCACCGGTCAGCTCGGTACGCTGTGACGCGGCCGTTTTCTGAATCAGCGACCCGCGTTCGGCCGGCAGACTGCCCGAGCCGATGCCGGACCGAGCCGAAACCGGCGGCCGGCCTTCGGCCTCCGGCAGCAGCGCCTTGACACCTGCAGGCGCCGGCAGCGGCCCCGGCAGGGTCTTTGCCGCTGCCACCACCTGCAGCAGGGGCCCGCTGTCGTTCGCTGGTGCGCGTAGCAGGCTGGCTACCTGCGTCGCCTGCGGCAGCAGCTCAGGCGCTGCAGCAATCGGCTTGACCAGTTGCCCCGGCGCCGGCAACCCTTCGCCGTTTCGGGCGTTCTGCTGCTCGGCCCAGCTGCGGATCTTCGACGACGCCGCGCTGATCACCCCGTCACCGTCTGAGCTGACCCCTAGGAACTGCATCATCGGTTCGATGATCGGTTTAAGGTCGCTCCACAGGTCTTGGAAAAACTGCGTGATAGGCGCCCAGTGCTTGACGATCAAGCCGAGCGGGGTCCAGTCGAACATGTGTTTCATGTAGTCGATGATCGGCCCGGAAAACGCTTTGATCAGTTCCCGCAGCGCGCTAAAGAACTCGACCAGGGGCCCCCAGTTCTGAATCACCATCCCGATAGGGGTCCAGCTCAGGCCGGCTTTCAGGAACTCCCAGGCCGCCATGGCCGGCGCCTTGACCTGCTCCCACAGTCGCACGCAAAAAGGGATCAGCTGCCCCCAGTTCGCCGCGATCAGGCCAAGCGGAGTCCAGCGGAACGCCTGCTTGAACCAACCCCACAGCACCATGGCCGGGCCCTTGATTTGCTGCCAGAGCTTTTCGAAGTACGGACCCACCGTTGACCAGTTGGCCATCAGGACACCGGCCGCAATCGCGATCCCGCGCACGATCAGGCCTATCGGGCTCATCATCGCTACGCCGTTCATGATCGTAAGCACTGCAGTAGCGCCGGCAGCGGCCAGGCGCAGCGCTGTGAACCCCACAGCCGCGCCGAGAATGCCCTTGATCAACATCGGGTTGGCTCCGGCGAACTCGGCCGCCTGGCTGACAATCGGCCCGACAACGGCCACAAAGTCATTGAGCGGCGGCAACAGGGCGTTGCCAACCGTAATGCCCAGACGAGTTACGCGGTTCTGCAGCAGCTGCAGGGAGTTTTCCGTGGTCGCGGCGCGGGCCGTGTATTCAGCCAACATCGAGCCGGAGAACTCGCCGCCTTCACCGACGTTTTTAAAGTTTTTCTGCAGCGTGTCTAGGTTCGTCAACAGCGGCGCGATGGCCCCTACCGACTCCTTGCCAAACAAGTTCGTCAGGACCGCCGCCTGCTTGCTTTTCTCGACCTTGGCCAGGGTCATCAGGACGCGGTTAATCGTGCCCTCGCTATCTGTCTGCATGCCCTTGGAGATTTGGCTAGCATCCAGCCGCAACGCCTTGAACGCTTCTTTCTGCGACTTAGTAGCCGCCGTGCCGGCGCTCAGCGTCAGCATAAAGTTTTTGATGCCGGTGGCTGCCACCTCCTGGCCGATTCCCACCCCGGCCAGAGCCGACCCCATCGCCGCGAGCTGCCCAGCGTTGACCCCGGCCACCTCGCCCAACGGGCCGATGGCTGTCACGATGGCCGAGATTTGCGCGGTACTGGCCGCGCCGTTGTTCGCTAGATAGTTGATCTTGTCGGCCAGGGTCACCACTTCGGTTTGGCTCATGTGAAACGCGGTGCGCCACTTCGCCATCATTTCCCCGGACTGTTCGGCCGTCTGGTCGAAAGCCACGCCCATTTTTACCGCGTCCTCGGCGAACTGGTTGAGGTCTTCCCGTTCGAAACCTTTCCGGGCAATGCCCGACTGACCGCCAGCCGCAACGATTTTAGCGATCCCGTCCGCCGCCATCGGCAGGCGTTCGGACAGGTTCAGAACATCCTCCCCCATCGCCTTGAACTGCGCGGGCGTCTCGAAGTCAACGACCTTCTTTACGTCCGCCATGGCGCTTTCAAACTTGATTGCCGCTTGCACCCCCATGACAAAGGGGGCCGCTATGGCCCCCCCTTGGATTGCATCGCCGAAAGTGATTTTCCCGAGGCCC
The DNA here is from genome assembly GCF_052665325.1 of Pseudomonas sp. 8(2025). Taxonomy (NCBI): domain Bacteria; kingdom Pseudomonadati; phylum Pseudomonadota; class Gammaproteobacteria; order Pseudomonadales; family Pseudomonadaceae; genus Pseudomonas; species Pseudomonas sp. 8(2025). The sequence goes on from NZ_JBQOIE010000003.1 coordinate 62,480, forward strand.
GAACTGTTCAACTGCTTGCGCAGATTCGCCGCGTTCTTTCGAACTCCTGTCAATACCGGCGACAGCTTATCGACACCGGTAATCAACGCCTTGAGCTGGAATCTATCCGCCATCATTCACCCCCTGATGCGGTTTGCCGCTGTATTCGGTGCGCGTGTTCTTCACTTTCGAACAGCACATCCAGGGGCCAGGCCTTGACCTGTTCCGGGCTGGTTTTCCAGTACCAGGCCAGGTCATAGGCCAGCTCGGTTAGCTCTCCGATTTCGGCGAAGCGGCAGCCATGAAAAAACCCGCAACCGCCCAGGCAATGCCGTTGAAGTCGTGCAGTTCCAGCTGGCCAACAGAGCCCGGGGGAATGCCGGCACACACGGCGATATACTTGCTGGCAATGTCCAGATCCAGGGAAACCGACTCGTCTTTGTCGATCTTGTACGGCAGCGCTTTGATATCGCGGCAGTCCTGCACCGTGGGCCTGCGCAGCTCCAGGGCCACCAGGGTTTCACCGTGGGCTTGAATCGGTGCACTCAGCTGAATAGTTACGATGCTCATTACTGCCAGTCTCCCGCGATACCTTCGAAATTCAGGGAGACCTTGCCGTCATCCCCTGTCACTTTCACTTCGTCGACCAGGTAGGCCCCGGACAGCACGTAGCTACTGCCATCCTTGAATTCGGCCGTGATAGTCATGTTCGTGCCGTTCTCAAGCTTGGCCATGGGAAAACGCGGGGTCTTCACCGCGTCCACTTTCAGAGAGGGCGTAACGTCTTCCTCTTTGAAGTAGCCCTTGATGATCGTTTCCCGCTTGTACTTCGAAAGCGGCACCTCAACGCCGCCCGTGATCGTCAGCTGTTCGCCATCGACCTTGATGTAACAAGTACCTGCAACTTTCTGACCCATAAAAAAGGGCTCCACAAAAAGGCCCGCACAAGGCGGGCCGGGGTGAATCGGTAGGGTTTATGCGGCGTCGGGGTACTGCAGCCGGAACTGATACGACAGGGCCAGGACGCGCAGCTGGTTGACCAGATCCGGCGGGAACAGCACCGCGATTCGGTTCGGGTCTTTCGCGTCGCGCTCAACGATCAGGTGTTGCTTGAACAGCTCCATGTTCTCGACCAGGCCGGCGCGCTCCAGCTCGCCGTAGGCCGCCACCAGCTCGCCACGGATCACCAACGGCGTCACGATGGCCTGACCATCGCCGAAGGCGGTGCCATCGTTGGCCAGCTTGTGACGGCCGTATTTGCTGGTAATGCGGCCTTGCAGGTTGCGAATCACATGCGCCGACTGGTGCAGCGGCTCGCTGTCCAAATAGGACGTATCGGCCTGGCCGTATGCGTTGCGCTGGTACGTCGTCACGGCGCGCTGAATGCGGTACGAACCGCCCTCGTAGTACGCGGTAGCAATGCCGTAGCTCAGCAGCGATTGACGCTCAGTCAGGGTAAAGCGGTCGCTGGCCGGGGCTGGATCGATGCCCGACAGGGCGCCTGTCTGCGTCGGCCGGCCGGGGTCGGCACTGATGAACACCGCCGTTCGTGCTGCGTACTGCGCCGCCACTTCCCACACCGGCTGCGGCAACCCCCGTTCGAAGCCGTGCAACGTCATGTGCTGATCGTTGCGGGCCCGGCCGGCGGCCACCAGCTCACCGACACTGCCGCGCTTGGCACTGTAAACATGGCCATAGAGCTGCTTGGCCCAGGACCAGCGACCGGCCGTGTCGTCCATGGTGGCCTTCCAGGCGTCGAGCGTGGCCGTGTCGCTCCAGGGCTGACAGATGAATTCGAAAGGTTCGTCCCCCAGCGCCGCCAGCGCGGCAGCCATGTCCGGCGCGCCGAGCCCGCCGGTCATCACACCCGCCACCAGGGTTAGACCTGGCGGCGTTTCCTCGCCAGATGCCCGGCCCAGACGGTTCAGTTCAATGCGGATATCGTTGCCGAGGTCGCCCTTGAACTTCGCCACCAGGTTGACCACCTCGCCGGCCGCCGTGGCCGTTACCGGCAAATCGATCGACTCGTTAACCCGGGCCGCGATGGCAGTGGCCACCGCCTCGGCGGACATGGACGCGGCGACGTTGGTCCGCACTCGCTGACCAGCAATGTACAGATTGACCAGGCCCGGCGCCGATGCCGTGCCCGTTACCGTAACGGTGCCCTTGGCCGCCGTGCCTTCGGTCACGGTCAGCGGCAAACACCAGACCTCGCCGGCCACGTCGATGGCCCGGTGCTTGTTGTACATAGCCGCGAGCATCGAGCCGGCGCCACCGATATCCAGAACATCGGCCAGGCGCGTCACCAGGACCAGGCGGCCGACCTCGGAACTGGTGACACCTTCGTTCACTTGTCCGACGATCAGCCGGCGCAACGCGCCGCCGCCGCTGGTGTTTGCCATCGAGTTATCAACCTCGGCGTAAAACAGCGGCACGCGGATATCGGCGGGAATGTTGTTGAAGCTGATCATGCTTTGCCCCCTTTCGCAGGCTTGGTTTCAGCGGCCGGCAGATCCTCGGGCCGGATCACGTCACCATCGTTGAGCCGGCGTTGCCACCAGGCATTGAGCACCACCGGCCGCCCTTCTGCAGGCAACAGGCGGCCGCCGTCTTCCGGAACTGGGCAATCACGCCCCGGCGCCGGCTTCACATGAACGAATGTTTGCATCACGAAAGTTCCTCGCGAGTCATCATCTCGACCCGGCCGTCAGGCCCGGTCGCGGATAGGTTTTTGTCGGTCATCGGATCGATAAAATCGACAGCGATGTTGATGCCCTCCAGCGCGGGCAACCCGTCTAGTTCGTACTCCTGCCAGGTTTCCGCAGGCTGATCAGCTCGATTTCGGCCGAGCTGGAACTCGGCAAGAAAGCCGAACTGGAAAACAACCCGGGCACGGCTGATATGCAGCAAGGCGCCTTGGCCATACTGGATAGGCGTGTATTCAGGTGCTGGCCTCCAGCCCACCAAGGCCCGCCACAGCTCAGCGCGAACCCCATGCAACAGATCATTGGCCTCCTGCCCCCGCTCGTCCTTGGGCTCTAAAACGACTACTACGTTGAATTGATCCGTCACGCCCTGGATTAGGCTGTTCTGAGCCTCACATGGCGTCGCGGCGTCGGCCGTGGCGATCACGTAAGCCGCCGGTAACTGGAGTTTTGCGCTTTCGGCGACGGCATCCCAATCGATACCGCCTACGACACGTTGAGAGAATGTCGGGCAGTGGGCCCGCAAGTGCGCAACGATGGGGCTTAGCCTCATAGAAGAACCTCGGACATAAAAAAACCCCGCCATTGCGAGGTTCTGAACCATCACGCCCCGCTAATGCAGGGCTTCTGCAAAGGCGTCGCGCAGAATCCGTTGCACGTCGGAACTGGAGTCCTGCAGAGCATCAGCCATGTAGTTACCCCTGGGCTTGATACGCCACTCTCCGGCTGCCCGCTCCGCGAGTGCCGCCGCGCGGGCTCCAGCTGCGCGCCGGTTAGACTTTCCTTTGCCCTTCCCTGGCGCCAGCTTCCCAAGGCGCCCACCACGCTTTACACCGTAGTGCAGGTAGGCCGGGTAGAACTCAGCCATGGCCGCTGTCTTGCGGGGCGCGATCCTCACCAGAAAGCCCGACCGCGACACCTTGAATGCGATGGATTCCAAGGTGGCCCCGGTGCGGTTAACCGGGTAGCCTTCCTGCCCCTTGCCCAGAGCAAGGTTCATCTGTGCGCGTTGAGTGACCAGACGACCAGCCCTGCGCATCCCTGCGCGGATCGCCTTCTTGTCGAAGGCGTCACGCTCGAAGCTGTCGAAGCCTTCGAAGTGCAAATACCCCTCAACCGATGCCGAGTTAGACATAGACACCCCCGCTCGCTTTCTGCGGTCCCAGTTCTTCAACCTCCAGCAACGTGAACTTGCGACTACCGTTCATTTCGGACACCCGACTAACCCGGTAGATCGTCTCTCGATACAGCACCTCATGCGCTTCACTCATGCCCGCAAGCAGGTACAGAATGATTCTATGAGTCACCTTGCTATCGACTTGCACCCCGGAGTTGTAAACCGCCGTACCTACCGGCTCGATCTTGGCCCAGCGCTCCTTTTCAGTCGAAAACACCGGGGTCAGCCCCTGATCCTCGGCCGGGATATCTGTTCGCAAGCGGATCAAGATACGCCGGTCCAGCTCCCCCGAACGCGGTTCACGCATAGCCATAGTCAGAACCTCGGCGGGACAGTGATATCGGCCAACAGGTGATCGAGATAGAGCGACGGCAGCTCGGCTATGCTCTGCCCTATCACCAGCAGCCCCCGATGGGTGAACGCTGTTTCGGCCGCAAGCAACAACCAGGACAACACGCTAGGGTAAGCCTGAAGGTCCACCCCAGCGAGATAGCGGATGCGCAGCCGGCCAGACGGCCGACCGTCCGGGAAATGCAGATAGCTTTCCTTGCTTCCCTGCTCCAGCTCCACCCGCCCGGTGTACGGCGTCACGGCGGCCCCCAACACCACCACCGACTCGACAGCAACCACCTGGCCAATGTCGAGCGAATGCCCCGAGGGATAGGAGGCCAGCCATTCGTCCTCATACAGCGCTTCACGAACTGCTGCCCCCGTCTTCGACTCGCAATAGCCAGTCACCCCCGGAATGATGATCTGATTGATCAGCTCGGGCTGCAGATCCTCAGGCTCTGCCCGAACCTGAAAGGCGATCTGCTCCAACGTCAGCACGGGCGCCCCCGTGTAGGCGATACGACGCCCCACGGCTAGGGCTTGGCTTCGTCGTCGGGCGAACCAGACTCTGGCGCCGAGCCGGACTCCGCCCCCGGCTGCGGAGCAGTTCCGGACTGTTCCCCGCCAGGTGCCGGTACTCTCGACTTCCCTTTCTTGCCACCCTTTCCGCCTTCGTAGGCCACGGCGCGCCCGCCGTCGATCAGCGACTGCGCCACGTCTTCCTCAAAGCCTGCCACTTCGCCCTTGCCATAACCGCGCCAGGAGCCAGTGAATTCGATAATGACCTGTGCCATAAACAATCCTTCCAGATAAGCGGCCCCGCGTGCGCGGGGCCTAGGTTTACATACCCTTGCCCCACTTCACGGCCACCGCCACCACGATACTTTCAACGTGACGCGGCCCGAAGTCGTGCTTAGCGATAACTCGCACCAAGGTCTGGTTGCGCTGGAAGGCGCTGACCATATTGCCCTCGGCGTCTTTGTAGGAAGCTTCACTGCTGAAACCGATGGTCAGGTCCATGTCCTCGCCGATCATGCAGTCTGCGAAGTTGATAAAGTAGATTTCGGTTTCATCACCGTCTGCACCGAGGTTGACCGGAATCTGAGTGCTGAGACCGACCGGGTAGCCCTTGAGCATGCCCTGATCGATTTCCGGATAGGCCTTGTTGCCATTGCCGTCTCGTATCGATTGCAACCAGCGCAGCACACGCGGCGCCATCAACCAGCCGCAAGACTTCATCTGCACGTTCGCCGCCTCAAGGCGCAGCATCATGCCGCCCAGGAACAGATCGATCTTCTCCAGGGTGATTCCGGTCACAACCGGCGCTGGCAGGACGTTGAAAGGCGCTGCCCAGTGGCGCGCGCCCTTCGGTAGCACACCGGAGCCATCCGCACGAATGAAGTGCAGATCCTCCGAAAGGCCCATGCTGACTGTCAGGTCGCTAGCCACGATGGAATCAACACGCGGGTTAACGCCGCTCATCGCCAGCAGGTCATTGGAAATCGGCACGATAGCTGCGGCAGTTTTGGCCGACAGCTTGGTGTCTGCGAAGGTCATGCCGGTGACCGGAATATCAGTATCGCTACCGATGTAGGTAACAACGGTGTTGCCGGTAATGCGCGGCATGGTCAGATTGCCGTTGTTCAGCGGCAGACTAGTGACGCCCATTTTCCGCATGATGGAGACGGGCCGTAGTGACTCGATAATGTCGGTCGCAAAGTTCTGCGGCACGAGGACACCGCCCGCGCCGGGCGTGACAACGCTCAAGGCCATATGGACGTCAGATGGATAACCACCGTCCTTGGCCAGTTGCGCCGCCGTCTGCTGATTGCCCTGCGCTGCGGCCAGCAACCGAGTCATTTGCGCCATACCGGTTCCGGGCTTGGCTTTCTCACTGAACGGGCCAGAGATATTGCCCCCCGGCGGAGTGGCTATACCCTGCGCCGACTCGTTGACTGGCACAGCACCTGCGGCCGCCAGGCGCTCGGCCGACTCGGCCCGACTGATCTTGGCTGTGAGATCATTGATCTTGGTTTCCAACTCGGTGAACTGCTGCAACTGCTCGACGCTCAACGCACCGCCGTCGGCCTCGATCTTCGCCAGTATCTGCACCTGGGCGACCAGGCTGGCGCGCTCGTTACGCATTTGAAGTACAAGGGACATGCTGCCTCCTGGGCATAAAAAAACCCGCACTGAGCGGGTTAGGTTCGGTTGAAACAGTGGAGCGATCAGGCCAGCGCCTGCATGGCCAGTGCCGTCGCTCGTATGCTGATTCGATTCGACTGGCGGGCGGCACGACTCTGCGCGACGGCCCGCGACAACTCGTCAACAGCGTGTTGCGGGTTCTGCATCCTGTCAGCGAGGCCCGCATTGATTGCATTCTGGCCGCGATACAAAGCGGCCTCAGTTGCGATCACCTGGGCGAGCGGCAGGCCGCGATACTCGGAAACGGCACCAACGAACATCTGGTAGCTTTCCTGTACCAAGTCGTTAAGAAACGCCAGCGACTGTTCGCTGATCGGCTCATGTGGTGACAGGTCATTCTTGTGTGCCCCGGCGTAGACCGTAGTCACCTTGACACCCATGCCTTCCTCAAGCTTGGAGCGGTCCATGTGGCTGGCTATCACGCCGATTGACCCAACACCGCTAGTACGGCTTACCACCAGCTCACTACAGGCCGAGCCGAGCAGATAGCCCCCGCTGTAGGCCATAAAGTTGACCAAACCGGTTATGGGCTTCTGAGCAGTCATTGCTCGAATGTCTTCGGCCAACTCAAAGGCGCCAACAGCCGCGCCGCCTGGGCTGTCGATATCCAACACGACATGCTCAACCAGGGGATCGGCCACAGCACGCTGCAGCTGGGCGCGCAGGCCCTCATAACTGGTCATCGTCTCGCAGGCGTTAAGGTGACTACCACGACTGACCAGCACCCCACTAACCGGGATCACTTCGATCCCGGTCTGCGCAATGGCTGTTCGGCGCTGCTCGTCCGCGTAAGCCACACGATCTAACGGCTCGTCGCCCTGCCACATCTGAGCTGCGCCGCCTAGGTTGATGATGTTGAGGCTCATGGTCTGGTTGGCCCAACGCACGCCCAGGTCGAGCATGTCAGGCGTCACCAGCAAGGGCTGATTGAACAGCAGGCTGGATGCCCGCAGATAACGTTTACTCATTGGGCAAGAATCCTCTCGATCTCGGCGTGCTGCATCTCCAACTGAGCGCGCACGGCCGGGTTGCTCAGATCCGGCTGCTTGCCGGCATCGACCATATTTAGGGGCTGCAGGTAAATATCACCGCCCGGAATCGGCGGCATGTTCTCCAGGCGCCGGATATCGTTCACGCTCAGCCATCCCCACTGGCGGCCGATGGCGTAGGCCTCATAGCGGCTTTTTTGATCACCACGCAGCAGGCCGGACAGGTTGAACTCAATAAAGTATTCCCGCCGGTCCTTCGGCAGCAGGAAATCGCGCATCATTGCCTGTTCGTGACGCTTCACCCAGGGCAACAGCGCGAACACCACAAACTGGATCATTAGCTGTTCCAGGGTGTTGTAGTTCGACTTTTCCAGATCGTTGACCATGGGCAACGGGATCTTGTAGATCCGCGCAATATCCATACCCGTCAGTTTCAAGATGCCAAGGATCTCAGCGTCTACGTTGGTCATTGACACGGGTTTGAAGGTCATCCCCTCTTGCAGCAGGGCGACTTTCTTAGCATTGTCCATGCCGCCAAACTTCTGGCCCCACTGATCAACAAGCTTGTCGATGGTCCCTTGATCCTTGATCGCCGGAGCTTCGCGGGGACGCTCGATCACACCGGACACGGCCACACCATTGGCAAAGCTCTTGCCGGTGTACTGCCGCACGGCCTGGGCCAGCCCGACCGCCTCAGCATGCAGCTCAATGGGCGACATGCCGACATAGGGGTTGGTGCCGAACCAACGAACATGATGCACCATCCGCATGGGCAGCGACTCGCCGCCGCTGATCCGGTAATACGGCAGCAGGTCAGCCCCCTTTAGAACCTGCACCTGATCATGCTTGAGCGACCATAGGGCGGTGACATTGCCGTCCTCGCGGCGGTCAATAAAGCTGTAGGCATTCCCGCGTAAGCCGGCCGATCCTTGGTGCCGCTCCATATACTCATAGGGGGTCTGAAAGGGGTTAGGCTGATACCGCAACACGTCGTACAACGGGTGACTGACTGCGGGCTCCCGCTGCCCCTTCTCCTTGCGCTGGAACAGCTCCAGCGGCAGCTGTGCCACTGTCTCGGCCAATAGGGTTAAACAGTTCTGCAGGATCGGCAGGGCAAGCGCGGTTTCGGGAGTCACTGCCACCCCCGCGGAATTTCGACCACGACCGACCAGGCCACGCCAAAAACCGCTGTCGGGCTCGGTCAACGTGCCGGCGCCCGAGGCGCGTAGACTGGAGAAAAACATGTTTAGCCACCTCCCCTAGCAGCCTGCCCCGCCGAGGCTTGATCGGCCAGCTTCGACCAGACCAACAAGCCAACACCGGCAACGATGAATGCGGCCGGCTGATACACCTGCCAAACGCCTGCCACCAGCAGCACAAACCCCAGCAGGCCCACCAGCCAGGACAAAACAACCAACTTCATATACCCACCCCTTCGTCGTACACCGACGTGCCGGAAGCCTCGGAAATATCACCACTGATGCCGGTGGCCATTACCGCAGCAACGATGCCGTCGATTCGGCCAGTAGCCTTGGATTTATCGACCTTTCGGTTATTGGCCGGGTCGAACACGATCACCGCATTGCCCGCGTTCCAGGTCATGACCGGGTTGTCGTCATGCAACAAGGTCTCGACCGTCTCAACAGGGGTCGAGACTTCGGAAACGACCTGATAGTCGCCTGGGTCCAGGTCGATTACGTCCTGCTCGATCACGCCCGGCGATTCAACCTTGCGCCCCAACAACCTACGCTCGAATTCATCGACAGCGGGCCCCATGTCCTTGAAGCCCTGGCCGAAGGGCACCAGCTCCGGCAGCGTGATTGCCTGATCATTCATCAGTTGCAATAAGTCCTCTATGCGCCAACGGTCGTAGGCGATCCGGCGCACGTCGAAGTAATCGCAGATTGTCTGCAGGCGGCGCAGCACATGCAGCTTGCTGATAGCCCGGCCGGGGGTAGTCTCCAAGTGGCCTTCCTTGATCCACTGTAGGTACGGCACACGGTCGCGCTTCTCCCGCCCGGCCAGGTCTTCGTCCGGTATCCAGAAGTACGACAAAGAGCGCCAATGCGGATCGTGTGGCACCGGACTGAACATCAGCACAAAGGCGGTTAAGTCGGTGGTGCTGGAAAGGTCCAGGCCGCCCACACACGGCCGGCCGCGTAGGACACGCATAGGCACCCGCTCTGCGGCACCGCTCCAGATCTCCCAGGACAACCAGGGCGAGGTGGCTTGCGTCCACTCGCAGAAATTCAGGCGCCGTACTACGGCCTCCTTTGCGGGCAGCCCCTTGGCTTCCGCTACCTGCTCCCGCAGGTACTTACGGCCCGGGATGCCATCGCTCTGCCCCTCTAGAACAAAGTCCAGTGAGGGGTTCACCTTCGGCCAGCAGGATTCATCCTTGAACGGGTCATCGCCCTTATCCAGCGAGCAGATATAGGCAAAAAAAGCGTCGTTCTGCTCCTTGCCTTCACAGATCCTCGCGCCCAGGTCGTGATACTGACCACACACCGAACCTTTGTCCGAGCCGCTGTTTGTGATCATCACAATCAGCGCTCGGCGTCGAAACTTCGTACCGGCCCGCATCATGTTCACTGCGCTGGCCGTCTTGTGTTCGTGCAGCTCATCGATCAAGGCGATATGAGGTCGAGGGCCTGACTGTCCATCGTCGGAACTGATCGGACGGAAAAAGCTGTTCGTACCGGGGTAGAACAAGTTCCACACCTTTTCATCACGGCCGGACTGCACCAGACGAGCCGACAGATGCGACGACATGTTCACCATGCTGACTGCATCGCGGAACAGGATTTGAGCCTGATCCTTTTTCGTCGCGGCTGCGTACACCTCTGCCCGCTGCTCACCATCAGCCACCAGGCCATATAGACCAATCCCACCAACCAATGGCGACTTGCCCGAGCCCTTCCCTGTTTCGATATACGCCTGGCGGAAACGGCGATAGCCATCGTCGGTGTACCAGCCGAACAGGCTACCGACAATGAACGCCTGCCAAGGCGCCAAGCGAAACGGCAACCCCTCAAAGTCGCCGCCGTTCAGACACAACACGTCTTCAAAGAATCCGATGGCACGTTGTGCGGCCTCGGCGCTCCAGATCAGCCCGCGTTGCTGGCCAGTCTCCAAATCCTGCAGGTGACGGCGCGCCGCGTTGCGCACGTCCGGACCCGCAACGATTGAGCCTGCCAGCACGCGGTCGGCAAAACCCTTTACACGGCAATCAGCTGAAATATGCGGCGGCGGCGTCTCGTTCTGCATTGGGGAAAAGATCTCCTTGCGCTGCAGGGGCAGCTTTCAGGTTCCGGCGCGCCAGAGGCGACAAGCCAAACTGAGCGCCTGCAGCATTGGCGCGCTTCTCGGCATCGTTGGCCAACTGCCGCAGAACGTGGGTCTGCTGGGCACCGGTCTTGAAGGTCTGGACCTCACCGCCTAAGCCATCCAGCGATTCGGAATTGCGCTTCGCAATCAGTCGCTGAAAGCGCAGCCAGTCTCCATAGGCCTGGCAGTAAGTGGCCAGCGCCATCTGGTCGAGCCGTGACACCCAGCCCAGCGCAAGCAGCGCCTCGGTAATGCGCGTCCATTCGGAAGCCGCGTCATCGGAAAGGAACTCCGGCATAGGCGGCACGCCAACCGGAACCGCAGGATCTTTGATTTCGTTCATCAGCTGGGCGGGCGAAAGCTTGCTGCGATTTCCCTTGAGCAGATGCACCGACGCGGGCAGGCCAGGCCGCCCAGAGTTACCGTTTCCGGCCATGGAAACCTCCAATATCTGATACCCCCCCACCCTCATTTTTCCCGGTTTTGCACACGGAGGGGGGCGAGCGGTCTAGAAGAGGAGCGGAAGGAAGTTTTTTACCCCCCCTACCCCTATAAATGAGAATTTTTCACAACAACCCAACCGCCGGGGCGTCACCGGTTCCAGTGGTGCCCGGGGTCCAGTGGCCGGCCATCGGCGGCGCACCCGGGAAGGCGCCCGCTCTTTTCGGCCCGTTGCTTTGTCGAGTCATGGCAGAACTTGCACAGGCTCTGCCAGTTCGAGCGACGCCAGAACAGTTTCCAGGCCAGATTGATTGCCGCAGGGTCGCCGCTGTCCTTGGCTTCTTTCAGCTTGGGCGCGACCTTGTGGTCTACAACCGTCGCCGCCACTGGCCGCTGATCCGTTGAACACATGGAACAAAACGGATGCTCGCGCAAGAAACTATCCCGCGCCCGCTGCCACTTGTAGCCGTATCCACGTTCGGAGCTGTTGCCGCGACGCTCACTGTCCTGGCTGGCCATTGTCTGGCACCTCACAAACACCGAGACGCTTTGCTGCCCAACGCTCGTACAGACCGATGGCGACATCAGCGCCAGCCATGGCGGTCAGACATCCCAACGCGCCAGCCGTCCAGACCGACAGACCGGCAGCGATCAGCAGCATCATTGCCGATAGCCCACAGACGATGCAGGCACCGGACCGCAGCGCCAGGCGCCGCAGCAGCGCCCAACCCCGGGCGCCGTCCTTGTCTGCTCGCCACATCTCACCGGATACACCACCGACCAGGGCCAGGACGATCACCAGCCAAATGGGCATTTCCGCAAGCGCTTGCTGCTCGTTCGTCATCACCTACCCCTTAAACGCAAAAACCCGGCGCAATGGCCGGGTTTAGTGTGTGGGCGCCTGCCGCTATCTGCGGTCGCACCTATCGAAGATGGCTGTATTAAACAGGTCGATTCCGGTGGCAGCAACCTAGTTTTAATGCCACCCGGTGAATATCTGGCGAACGTCTAGGCAATGTCGGCGAATATCTTTACTTCGGCTTTCAGCGCCTCGGGCGCTGTCCTTCCTGTCCCACTAATGCAGTGTCAGGTAGGACAGCTACAGGCCCCGAAATATGGGGCCTTGCCCAACTGTCCTACTTATTTATTCTCTTTCTCGCGTATAGAAAGAAAAGATAAAGGCACGCTTGCGCGCACACGCGCGCAATGTGTGTGCGCTACGCTCATATGCGCGCATGACGTGTGCGGAGGTAGGACGGTAGGACAGGCCAGGAATGACAAGGCCCGCGCTTGTCCTTCCACGTAAAAACGCGGGCAGACAAGGCGAGCCAGTAGGACAGTTACAAACGCTTTAAGGCCAAGCCTCAAGCCGCCCTCCCAATCAGCATGCCCTCAATGAACAGATGCGCATCATGCAGACGCTGATAGTAAGTATCGCGCCCACAACCACAGTGCGCGTACCGTAGCCGCATATTGAAGTCGTGACAGCAATAGTGCTCGCGCACGACCGTAGCAAGTTGCTCGTCAAGATGCTTAGTCACTATCAGCTCAATATCCATCGAGCTTTCAAGCGGCACTCTACTTGCACGCCTTCCACGGATCAACTGGCCGTTACTTTCCATCATCATGGCGACCATGTTGCCACCGGCCAATCCACCTGCAGAGAAATCGCTGTGAAGCTCCAGTGCCCAAACCTTTAGAAGCGCGTCGATCTCCTTAATCATCGAAACAGGGCTCCTCAGACCGTTCCTGCGCCTCGACAGTGCCACCCCATCCGTCTGGCTTCTTGTAGGCCCAAGGCCGCACGCCACTCTTTGCAAGCGCCGGCTGCCGCACTTTTCGCCACCCCAACCGATGCATGATCGCACCGACACGCATTTGCTCCGGTTTCCCCCAATGCCCAAAATCAAGTTTCAACGCATCAGACAGGATCTGACTGCCCGTGGTGGTCTTGCCCAGGTGCGATTCCTCCAGCCACTTAAGAATCGGCCCTTCCCACTCGTCCACCACAAAGCGTTCATCCTGAGCCTCGGCAAATAACGGAGCCTCGTCCCGGACCACCCACCAGATATCGCCAGCCTCATAGCAGAACATCGCCTCGGCCCACAGCTGGTCGCGGATCTCCCGCAGCTGTTCCAGCTCGACTTTGGTGCAGGCCACTGGCCAATAGCGGCGGTTGCCCGTGGCATCTTTAAGGTACTCGTCTTGGTTGGTGGTGCCGACGAACACACATTGCCGGGGCACATCCATAGTTCTGCGACCGTAGCTCTCGCGGTAGGTATCAACCGATGCCGAGAAAAATTGCTTGGCCTTGGTGGATTCGGCTTTGTTGAAGCTATCCAGTTCGCCCAGCTCGACGATCCATTTGCCACGGATCGCCTGGAAACCGTCCTTGTCGCCCAGGGCAAAGGGGGTATCCATGAACCACGCGCCGCCAAGGATACCCATCGCCGTAGACTTACCAGCGCCCTGGGCCCCTTCCAGGATCATTACCGAGTCTGCCTTGCAGCCGGGCGACATTACCCGGCCCACGGCGGAAATCATCCAGCGTTTCCCTACCTTCTGGCTGTATTCGGTTGGTGCAACACCCATGATTGTCGTCAACCAACTATCCAGCCGGGGCGTTCGGTCCCATTCCAGGGATCGCAGGTAGTCCCGTACAGGGTGAAACGCTTGGTCATGGGCTACCACGCTCACCGCCTCGATTACGTGGCCAACCTTTACCCTCAGGTTGTACTGCTGGGCCAGCCATTTCATTACTAGCATATCGTCGATATCCGCCCAATCACCGGTTGACCCACCATATGGGGGCACCCGCAGCTTGACGATCTTGGAGCTAAACGAGCTAAACCCGATCACCCCAGCCCATCGCGGATCGTTGCTCAGGATTAATTCAACGTTCTGCATATGAGCGATCAGCATGCCGCTATCAGTACGAGCCAACATATCCTTCCAACCACCGGCTGCCGGAGGCTTGACCACGGCTAGCACCTGGCGCCGGACCGCCTCCAAACCTTCGGCGCAATGCAGGTCGTTGAAGTCGGTCCATTTGATTTCACGTTCACCCGAAAAGATCGGCGCTACGACCTGCCCCCCGACGACCGTCGCCGCATTCTCTGCGCGCTCCTTGCCCGGATTCCAGGCCTCGCCATTGGGGCGTGTGGTCTTCCAGTCGTCATCCCGACAAAGAATGATTGGCCGACCAGGGAAACGCTCGCGCATTGCTTTGGCCACCAACATCAGGTTGCCGGCATCAAAGGCGATAGCCACAGTCAGCGAAGTCGCCATGTGCAGGCTGGCGCCAGTCGCGTAGCCTTCGCAGACCAGAACCGGCTCCCCGGGTTCAGGATGGGGCCCAATCAGATGGAAGGCGCCCTCTTTCGACATCCCATAGGGCCAGTAGGACTTGTCTCGTCCGGTGTCTTCTTGCTTCTGCGGATAGATAACCTGCAGGCCGACAATTTGGTCCCGGACATTGCACATTGGGACCAAGAACGCCCCCGAGCGCGGCGCATAGCGAACCCCGAACCCAATGATCTGCTTTCGATCCAGATAGGCGCTTTTGCCCTTTGCCGGCATGCGCTTGAACATCGCGGATGCTCGATTGGCTGCACGACGCGCCGCGTTAGCAGCCACTTCGGCGGCCCTGCGCTTGGCTTCCTCCTGCCTAGCGCGCATAACCTCGCGCTCCTCTGCGCTCATGCGCCCGGCCTTAACCTTGATTTTCTGCGTCTCACCGGAACGCCAATCGCCAAAGCTGCCGAAGATCAGGGTTTCGCCCTTCTCCGTGCGATGCTCATGCACCACATACCAGCCGTTTTTCTCCCGGCCCTTGTCCTGCGCCGTCTTGCAGCGGGTCAACTTACCGAAAACCAAAGGCTGCGCGGGCTCTAGGCCATAATCGCCAAACTGCGCCAATACCTCATCGAGCATAACGAGTCCTCCTTGCATCCTCGACTTGCTGGCAGTCCACACACAGCGTGCAGCCAGGCTGCGCGAGCTGGCGCGCCTCAGGAATGGGACCATCGCAATCGATACAGATCGGGAAGGAATGCCCGGATGCCCGGGACCTGGCCAGTAGGCGCGCCGCCATAGCCTGATCTAAATGCTCCTGAACCAAGTCAGTAGCGAAATCAACGACGTCCGGCATGATCCGCCCCCCGAGTCGTCTGATTGACGTAGCTGGCACGATTGAACAGCCCCAGCAGCCCCTGGATACCCCGAAACACCTGCAGCCGGATCTCTGCCAGCTCAGCATCGCTGACTACACCGTCGCCAATGCTCTTAGCCCAGGTATCAGCAAGGTCCGCCACCTGGCGGAAGTACACCGCGATACCAGTGGTCAAGGTTTCCGGCATGTCGTTGGTGTAGGTGTCCGACAGCTCCTGCCAGATCGTGTCGCCGACCAGGGCATGCACAGCATCGAGGATGCGCCGATCCTTGGTTAGCTCTAGGATCTCGCCAAACTCCTGAACGTTGACGCTATGGCCAGGATGGGTTGGGGACAGCTTGTGCTGCAGCGTGGTGGGGTTTCGGCCGGTGGTGGCGGCGATGGCGGCAGCTCCCCCGGGATAGTCCCGGGCAGCATGGTAAAGCGCGAGATCGAGCGGCAAGACTTCCCGCTTGGCTCGCTCAACACTATTCAGAGCAATTCGGCTCATGGCATTAATCCTTATAAGTTGCCAGTGCCGCGCAGCATGTAGTGGTGATACATTTACTGCGTGGCTTGAAAGGGCCCAAACGCCGACCAGATCCTCAAGATCGAAGCCGGCACCGTGCCGAGGCGAACAATCCGTTGTTTACCTCTGGCGCAACAGCTGCCCTATCTGTGGTGGAGAAAGGCAGCAACTCAAGGCATCCAAGCCTTGAAACGCGGTAGTAGTAGACGTTTTTGCATGTGGTGTGCGCGCCTACTCAAACCGCGACCTGGCAACACTGTGGTGGTGTATACCGGGAGGAACGAGGCGGCCTTAAGGTCGCCTTTTTTCTACGCCGCGCACGTAACCTCGGCGTCAGGGGGGAAAACATCATCAAGTGAACAGATCACCCCGAGCCTGTTTAGCGCCCGAACAATGGATCGGCATTCAGCTAGACCAGCCGTTCTGCGCCCGGCCTCATAGTTACTCAGCCGCGTCTGCGTCCAGCCAAGCTCAGCGACAAGCGCTATTTGTTTGATACCGGCTCTATCTCTATAAACAGCTATCAGGTTCATCCAGAGACCTCCTTGAACTCAGCGCCATAATAAGCACGAATCGTGAACATTACAACACGGTTCGTGCTGAGAAAAAATCTCATATCGTGGTAAAAAATGCCTATGAACACATTAGGAAATCGCATTAAGCAATTAAGAAAAGGCTTAGGCATGAGCCAGCAGGCGCTTGCTCATGCCTGCGGCTGGGATTCCCAGTCACGAATCGGAAACTATGAGAAAGGAACCCGGCAGCCCAACCTTCAAGACCTTGAAATAATTGCTACCGCCCTTGGTGTATCACTGCCGGACCTAGTTGCTGGACGTGATCGCTCTGAACTCAACTCGTTACCAGACCATATACAGGGCCGAGTTCGCTCCGAAGATCGTTCTGCGCGAGAGTACGGGCGCACCAGCGACAAAGGGCAGCCAGTAGGAAGCAACATCGGCTGGGCAAAAGCGGGGAGAGTTCCGGTTGTAGGCAGCGCACAGTTAGGCGCTGAGGGATATTTTGAGGCGCTGTCGCTCCCCACCGGCTCAGGGGATGGCTTCCTGAACATCCATAGCGATGACCCCGACGCCTACGGCCTCAAGGTCACAGGCGACAGCCTATTGCCCAGGATCAAAAACGGAGAATTCGTTCTAGTCGAACCCAGCAAGGGTTTCGATAGCGGCGATGAGGTTATGGTTAAAACGACGTCCGGTAAAAGCATGATCAAAGAGTTCATCTACCTACGCGATGGCATGTATAGACTCGATAGCATCAATGCAGAACAGGCCACCATTCACCTGCCTGAAAATGAAGTCATACAGATTCATCTAATTGGGGGAATCTTGAAATCATCACGATTTCTCCATAGCGCAACGGACGATTAGCACAATATGTGTTGACCTTTAAAGCACGCTGCGTGATATTTGCCTCACTCTTCCACCACAGAGCGAGGCAACACCATGCACACCAATGCATCACTGCACGTCCACCCGGCCGCTGCAAACCCTGATCGAATCTTTGAGATCCGCCGTCTGGCGCAACGATTCGGCTGCCCTTACATCCCTCTCAAACCAAAGCCCCAACCCCATCACTGCGCCCCCTTTGGCCCGAACGGCGGGGGTAGCGCGGCATGAACAGATTCTCAATCGACAACCGCACGCTGCAGCTACTCAAAGCCCAGGTCAACCTGAGCCAAACCTTTAACCACACGCTGCGCAACTCACCCGAGCGCACGGCATTAAGGTTTCGCCTGAACGTTGACCGCGGCCCTGCAGAAAGCTCCTTTGTCATCGAGCTGGGCAGCGAGCGCCACACCCTTACCCTGGCCAACGACAAGAAAACCCACCTCAAGCTGGCAGATTTCATTGAGGGCGTGGCCAACTTCCCAATCGATCCCAATGCCCTGCTTCAACCCCTACCCCACGCCGAGCGCGAGTATGGGACGTTCAGCGCAGAGCAACGAGAGCGGGTTTTTGGCCTGGTTTGCCTGGGCGGATTCCTTGACCTTGATATGGGTTTCTCGTTGCCGATTAGGGCAGCGATCCACCGCACCCGGAGCCGTGCAGGCGCAACCATCATCCTCAGCATCGGCCATCGCAGCCCAAGAACTAAATGCTTCACGGTTTACGGCTCCGATGCAGAGATCTACAAGGCCGCCTGCGAATCCATCAACCACCTGGCCACGCTGGCGACTCCCGCCGCGCACGCTGCTTAGGGGGCCGCTATGGATCGCAACCTTAAAGAAACGGCCCGGTACTTCGGTATCACCCGGCCGCAGTTGATCGCCCTGATGCGGGAGAAAGACCTGCTCAATGCCAAGCGTCTACCAGCCTACCCAACACGGGACCGGGAATACCTGGGGACCAAGCAAGGCCAGTGGTTCCACCCGAAGCTAGGCATGCAGTACAGCCAGTCAACGAGGGTTCACCAGGCCGGAATTCCGTGGCTTGCGGAGCAATTAGGGCTCGATCTTCCTGCCATCCCGGCAGACCGCCGTGACGTGGCCTAGGGAGTACGCCCGCCAGATCCTCGCTTTACGGACCAAAGAGGAGCGCAACGCTGCGCTCCTTGAGGTTCCGGAGCATCTGCGGGAGCTGACAAAAGCCCATTGTCTGAACACCTGGAACCATCCGAAACGCCGCCAGCGTCTGGAGAGCCAACAAACCGATGAGTAACGCTAACCAAAGCCCGCTGCGCCTGATGCCAGCGCCGGAAACGTCCACCGTTGAGCTGCTATTCCGCACCTTCGGCGACGTGCTGATCCCCCTGGACAAGCTGCGCGCGCAGTACTTTCGCAACCTCAACGAGCAGACGTTTGTCGCTGAGATCACCAGCGGCCGCATTCAGCTACCAGTCATGACGCTAGACAGCAGCCGCAAGGCGCCGAAGTACGCGCATATCCGACACGTTGCCGCCCTGATCGATATTCGCGCCTACAAGGCCGACGAGGAACAGGCCAGGCAGCAGACCGATACACCCGAGCAAAACCAGTAACCCAACGGCTGCCACCACCAGCCACGCAAACTAGGAGTGCACCACATGACACAACTACAGATCTTCGCCTTGATCGGGCTGATCATCACCAGCGGCCTTGTTCTCGGAGTCGGCTACCTCATTGGCCACAACCGAGGCCGAGAAAGCGGAATAGACGAAGGAAAAGCAATCCAGCACTCGGACAGCACCGAAGCCCTGCGCGAGAAGCAACTGCAGCTTGAGCAGGCCCAGGAGCATTACCAAAAACTCTATGGCCACTACAAGCGAGCCCGGGCCGCTTCACAGCTCGGAGAACAGGACCGGCAGCAGTTGCTCTGCATCGCCGAAACACTGCGCGTAGCGGCCGGAGCGTTCAGCGCTTTCCGCACCTGCAAGGGCCTTGAGAGAAACGCCCACATCCAGCGGGACCAATTACTGGCCATGGCCGACCTACTCCAGCCAGCCGAGCAGGAGAAAGCCGCATGAGCCGCCCACCTGTACTGCTACGCCTCACACCACAGGCGGCCGGCGAGCTGCACCAGCAGCACCAGAAAGCCAACGCTGAACTGCGCGCCCTGACCCGCTACCGGAAAGAGTTTGAACGGCAGGTAAAGACCCTGATCGGCAGCGAGGCTTTCCGCCGGCTGCAGAAGAACACCGACAACGCGCTGTTGCTGGCCGACCTGGCCAAGGAGGTCGCGTGATGGATCGCCACAAGATCGAGACGCCAGAGAAAAGCGGCATGCAGGCTGAACAGTTCCACCACCAGGACAAGGCCGCTTTGCTCTGCAACGCCAGCAGGATCGCCGCGCCTGTAAACAACAGCCTCTGCTGCACAGCAGCAGGCATTATTGCTCTTTGCAGCAGCACCACCGAAGCACTTACACCCCACGAAAAGCTGCGCGAGGCAGCAACCCCTGATGCAACGCTGATCGCTCAGATTCGCCCGCCCGCGCAGCTTGTGGAGGGGTATAAGCACCTGCCCGAGTGGGACGCGCTGTTCGGCAAATACGGCGACACGCTGCGCCCGTTCGTGGCGTTGATGGTCCGAGAGCTGAAGGCCAATAGCCATAAGGGTGACCGCGAGGGTTGGCTTGGTATGACTGCCGCAACGGCCTTCAACGAGATCACGCACCACCACGACAAGCTCGGCGAGGCGCTTTCCGCCCTGGACTATCCGCAGATTAGCGAATACGCAGCCGACGTGGCCAACTGCTGCATGATGCTGCTAGATGTCATGGGGCTTCTATCCTCCAGCGCAGAGCCGAGCGCGCCGGCCATGCGTAACGAAATGATCAGCGTGCCGCGTCACAAGCTGGAGGCGATGGCGTTCGGACGCATGGAGTTCGACGAGTTCAGCCAGTACATGGATGAGCTTCAAGCCCTTCTCGCCAAGCCTGATCCAACTGTTGGGCGCAACAAGTGCGGCGTACAGATGGTTGACTGCCCCGAATGCGGTCACCAGTGGGACCACTTCTTCGAATGCAGGAACAGGCCAGACTCTCTTGAGGCGGCAACGTCCTTAGACGTTGGGGGCCCATATGTTTCTGACACCTGAAGAAGTGGCCGAACTGACGGGCTACAAGCGCTACGGCGCCCAAATCCGATGGCTGACCGCCCACAAATACGGTTTTGCAGTTGGTGGAGATGGTCACCCGAAAGTCCTGCGGCAGGTTGTGATCGGCAGGATGGGTGGGGTTCAATCAAGGAAGGAGCCGGAGCTTCGGCTGGGGTGAGGTGAGAACAGATGCGTCCTCGGAAGAAAGATCGGCACCTGCCCGCATGCATGTACGAAAAGCATGGGGCTTACTACCTGGTGCGCAAAGGTAAATGGAAACGCCTGGGAAGTGACTTCCAGGCGGCTCTGGCAGAGTATGCGAAGATCATCGACAGCGGCAGCCAAGGCGGCATGGGCAAGCTGATCGATGACGCTTTAGAGCAGATGTCGAAGAAGCTCAAGCCAAACACCATTGTTCAATACCAGGCTGCAGCCGTAAGGCTGAAAGAAGCCTTTGCAGAGTTCGAACCTCGCGACGTACTGCCCAGGCACGTCGCGAAACTCAAGATGCACATGGCGGACACTCCGAATATGTCCAACCGCGTGATATCTGTTCTGAGAGGCGTATTCACCTACGCCCTGGAACAGCAGATGGTTGACTTCAATCCTTGCACCGGCATCCGCCGACACCCCGAAAAGCAGCGCGACAGGTACATCACCCACGCCGAGCTTGCCGCGATCTGCGGTAAATCGAGCGACAACATGAGGGTGATTTATGAGATGTGTTACTTGACCGGGCAGCGCATCGGCGATGTTCTGTCGATACGGCTGGCGGATATTACAGCCGAGGGGATTGCCTTCACTCAAGAGAAGACCGGCGCCCGCCTGATCGTTCGAATGACTCCAGATCTAGAAGAACTGATCAGCAGGATCAAGGCCCTGCCACGGAAGATCCGCGGCTTAACCCTGTTCTGCTCACCTCGCGGCGGCAAACCGGTACATTACAGCTCGGTGAAAGACGCCTTCGCGCTTGCATGCAAGCGGGCCGAGGTGGCCGACGCAACCATTCATGATCTGCGCGCCAAGTCTCTGACCGATACCGACGACCAGGGCAACGATGCACAAAAGCTGGGCGGTCATGCTGATGCAAAAATGACACAACGCTATATACGCCTACGTCAAATCGATGTAGCCACTGGACCGACCCACTTGCAACTCGGCCACCTCGAAGAAAAGCAGCTCACAAAAAAGCCCCTCAAGTGAGGGGCTTTTTTTATCGTACGATCAAGCTACGAGGAAAGGCTCTGCGAGGCCTGATGCCGCACAGATCTGATGAATGTCCCGAGAAGCTTGCTTGTAATCAGCAATTGCTTTTCTGGCCTTTTCCACGTTGGCTTCACGCTTTTCTTGTGAAATGGGTTTCAGATTTCGCAGTGATTTCCCAACCATATGCCTATCTCCCTTTCATACTCATAAGTTACTTACTATTTTTTAGACGGGAATCAAGCAGTCTTGGTTCCCTAGGTAGGCGTCTTTGAGGCGAGCTAGCCAATGACGATACATTAGCCCGTCCTTTTCACAAATCAAGTTTTCTTCAGGAGCTTCTCGCGGGGTCCCGTCAAGAGTTTCATACAAGAACCAATCATATACATCTGAAAACAGATCATCGAAAAGCTGGAACTGTTTCTCTAGGGGGCCTTTCAGTGGATGATTAGCGTCAACCTCGTTAGCAAAACAGAAGTATTCACCTTTCTGAATCCGTCTAGGTCGGTGGTACATAACCACACCTGGCTTGAGCGGGTACAACGACTTGACGTTAGGATTCTCTCGCACCAAAAACCACAACCAAATAGTTGCAGCCGCACTCATAATGTAGCGACCAAAGGTGATGACTACCTGCCCCTTGGTTCCCTGCAATGCATCAATGAGGTCAATCATTGTTGTTACGCACCCGCCACCATTGTGGCGCAAGTGAAGCTCAAAAAGACATTCAGCTTCAGCCGCGTTCAACTGATCGATTATTGGTTGCACTGACGCTCGCGAGATCTCATTGGAAATCTCCAACCTCACTCTAATAGGAGGGGCGGCCTCGACGCAGACCTCCATGGGAGGGGCGGCCTCGACGCCGACCTCCATGGGAGGGGCGGCCTCGACGCCGACCTCCATGGGAGGGGCGGCCTCGACGCCGACCTCCAAGTCATTTGCTGCAGCTTCCAATGCTTTCTCTACCCAACACTTGATGTGAGGCAGCATGGTACATGGCGAAAAAGGCAGTGCCAATATGCAATCATCGTATTTCGACTCAAAAATGAGGTCCGCATAAAGCTCAAAATCTTGGCAAAATGCGACTCAATAATAGACAAATTCATCATGTCAAATAGACATACGAACGTAAGCCATTGAATGATAGACCTTTCTAAGCACACTCCAATGATGCAGCAGTACTGGCGCCTCAAGAACCAGCACCCTGATCAGTTGATGTTCTACCGCATGGGCGACTTCTACGAGATCTTCTATGAAGACGCGAAGAAGGCCGCCAAGCTGCTGGACATTACCCTGACGGCGCGCGGGCAGTCGGCCGGCCAGGCGATTCCCATGTGCGGTATTCCTTACCACGCCGCCGAGGGCTACCTGGCCAAGCTGGTAAAGCTCGGCGAGTCGGTGGTGATCTGCGAACAGGTGGGGGACCCGGCGACCAGCAAGGGCCCGGTGGAACGCCAGGTGGTGCGTATCATCACGCCAGGCACCGTGAGTGACGAGGCTCTGCTGGATGAGCGCCGCGACAACCTGATCGCCGCCGTGCTGGGCGACGAGCGTCTGTTCGGCCTGGCGGTGCTGGACATCACCAGCGGCAACTTCAGCGTCCTGGAGATCAAGGGCTGGGAGAACCTGCTGGCCGAGCTGGAGCGGATCAACCCAGTGGAGCTTTTGATCCCCGATGACTGGCCACAAGGCTTGCCGGCGGAAAAACGCCGCGGTGTGCGACGCCGTGCCCCCTGGGATTTCGAGCGGGACTCGGCGCACAAGAGCCTCTGCCAGCAGTTCTCTACCCAGGACCTCAAGGGCTTTGGCTGCGAAACCCTGACCCTGGCCATCGGCGCCGCCGGTTGCCTGCTCAGCTATGCCAAGGAAACCCAGCGTACCGCCCTGCCCCACCTGCGCAGCCTGCGTCATGAGCGCCTGGATGACACCGTGGTGCTGGACGGTGCCAGCCGTCGCAACCTGGAACTGGACACCAACCTGGCGGGCGGGCGCGACAACACCCTGCAATCGGTGGTCGATCGCTGCCAGACCGCCATGGGCAGCCGTTTGCTGACCCGCTGGCTGAACCGCCCGCTGCGCGACCTCAAGGTCCTGGAAGCGCGCCAATCCTCTATTACTTGCCTGCTGGACGGCTACCGTTTCGAACGGCTGCAACCGCAGTTGAAGGAAATCGGCGATATCGAGCGGATTCTGGCGCGAATCGGCCTGCGCAATGCCCGTCCGCGGGACTTGGCCCGTCTACGTGATGCCCTGGCTGCACTGCCCGAGCTGCAAGAAGCCATGACCGAGCTGGAGGCCACTCACCTCAATCAGCTGGCCGCCACCACCAGCACCTACCCGGAACTGGCCGCTCTGCTGGCCAAGGCCATCATCGACAATCCGCCGGCGGTGATCCGTGACGGCGGTGTACTCAAGACCGGCTACGACGCCGAGCTCGACGAGCTGCAGTCGCTGAGCGAGAACGCCGGACAGTTCCTGATTGACCTGGAAGCCCGCGAGAAAGCCCGTACCGGCCTGGCCAACCTCAAGGTCGGCTACAACCGTATCCATGGCTATTTCATCGAGCTGCCAAGCAAGCAGGCCGAACAGGCCCCGGCGGACTACATTCGCCGCCAGACATTGAAAGGCGCCGAGCGCTTCATCACTCCGGAACTCAAGGAGTTCGAAGACAAGGCGCTATCGGCCAAGAGCCGTGCCCTGGCCCGGGAGAAGATGCTCTACGACGCGCTGCTGGAAACCCTTATCAGCCATTTGCCGCCGTTACAGGATACCGCTGGTGCCCTGGCTGAGCTGGACGTGCTGAGCAACCTGGCCGAGCGCGCCTTGAATCTGGACCTCAACTGCCCACGTTTTGTCAGCGAACCTTGCATGCGCATCACCCAGGGTCGTCACCCGGTGGTGGAGCAAGTGTTGAGCACGCCGTTCGTGGCCAACGACCTGAGCCTGGACGACAACACGCGGATGCTGGTGATCACCGGTCCGAACATGGGCGGTAAATCCACCTATATGCGCCAGACGGCCCTGATCGTGCTACTGGCCCATATCGGCAGCTTCGTCCCGGCGGCGAGCTGCGAGCTGTCCCTGGTGGACCGGATCTTCACCCGTATCGGCTCCAGCGACGACCTGGCCGGCGGCCGTTCGACCTTCATGGTGGAAATGAGCGAAACCGCGAACATCCTGCACAACGCAACGGAACGCAGCCTGGTGCTGATGGACGAAGTGGGACGCGGTACCAGCACCTTTGACGGACTTTCCCTGGCCTGGGCTGCGGCAGAACGTCTCGCCCACCTGCGCGCCTATACCCTGTTCGCCACCCACTATTTCGAACTGACGGTACTGCCGGAAAGCGAGCCGCTGGTGGCCAACGTGCACCTCAATGCCACCGAGCACAATGAGCGCATTGTGTTCCTGCACCATGTACTTCCAGGCCCAGCCAGCCAGAGCTATGGGCTGGCGGTAGCCCAGCTGGCCGGGGTTCCCAGCGCAGTCATCACCCGCGCCCGGGAGCACTTGAGCCGCCTGGAAACCACCAGCTTGCCCCATGAAGTGGCACCTCAAGCGCCGGGCAAACCCTCGGTTCCGCAACAAAGCGACATGTTCGCCAGCCTGCCGCACCCGGTGCTCGACGACCTGGCCAAGCTGGATCTGGATGACATGACGCCACGCCGAGCGCTGGAAATGCTCTATACATTGAAGACACGCATCTAACGCGAACGCCTTCAAGCTGTTAGAATCTCGCGCGGTTTGGGATGCTGCGGACTATTAGCCTGGTTGCGCAGACTATCGCTCCCAAACCTGGCGACCCCGTCATGTAGGGGCTCCGCTGCCGCCGCCTGAGGAGAGAATTAGAAATGACCTTCGTCGTCACCGACAACTGCATCAAGTGCAAGTACACCGACTGCGTAGAAGTCTGTCCGGTGGACTGCTTTTACGAAGGCCCGAACTTCCTGGTGATTCACCCGGATGAGTGCATTGATTGCGCACTGTGTGAGCCTGAATGCCCCGCTGTAGCGATTTTCTCCGAGGATGAAGTCCCGGAAGAGATGCAAGAATTCATTCAGTTGAACGTCGAGCTGGCAGAGATCTGGCCGAATATCACTGAAAAGAAAGATCCGTTGCCAGATGCCGAAGAGTGGGATGGCGTCAAAGGCAAGATCAAGGATCTCGAACGCTGATTCCCCCCGCGTTCCCAAAAGGCCCCTTGCGGGCCTTTTTGCGTTTCTGGGGCAAGGAAATGCCGGCGGGACTTTTCGACAGACGAAAAAAAGGGGCGGTATGACCCGCCCACATTTTTCCCTAGTCCCTGTGTTCCTTTTCATCGTCCTGATGAATCGCTTCCTGCGATGTCCTGACCATCGTCCTTGATGGCTGTGTCTATCCGTCGACACAGGGCTGATATTAGAGAGTTCCCCGGCAAGAGCAATCGCACTATTCGTGTGAAACTTTGTCGAAACTCATAGCCATTCATAAAAAATATTATATAAATCAACAATATAAAAAACAGCCTACGCAAAACTAGACAACGCAGAAGTAGCCGAGAACCGAATGCGTACGAAAAAGTAATCTTTGGCTTACATGACGGTTGAGAGTTAAGCCAACTTCTCTGGCAATAGCCCATTCAAAACCACAAGCTGCGTGCAATAAAAAGCCCCGAGTCGATCGGGGCTCTTGTGAATCGATCCAGTGGCTACTGAAACAGCGACTCACTGGACAATCCATTCTTCTCGAGAATTTCCCGAAGGCGCTTGAGCCCTTCAACCTGGATCTGCCGAACCCGCTCACGGGTCAGACCGATCTCCAGGCCCACATCTTCAAGGGTGCTGCTCTCGTGTCCTCGCAGGCCGAAACGTCGAACCACCACTTCGCGCTGCTTCTCGGTCAATTCGGAAAGCCACTGATCGATACTTTGTGACAGATCGTCGTCCTGCAACAGCTCACAAGGATCTGTCGGACGGTCGTCGGTCAGGGTATCCAGCAGGGTCTTGTCCGAATCCGGGCCCAGGGAGACATCAACCGAAGAAACCCGCTCGTTCAGGCCGAGCATGCGTTTGACTTCGGCCACCGGCTTCTCCAGCAGATTGGCGATTTCTTCGGGGGAGGGTTCATGATCGAGTTTTTGCGTCAACTCACGGGCGGCGCGCAAGTAGACGTTGAGTTCTTTGACCACATGGATCGGCAACCGGATGGTCCGGGTCTGATTCATGATGGCCCGCTCGATGGTCTGACGAATCCACCAGGTGGCATAGGTCGAGAAGCGGAAGCCGCGTTCCGGATCGAACTTCTCCACCGCTCGGATCAGCCCGAGGTTGCCCTCTTCGATCAGGTCCAGCAGTGACAGGCCACGATTGACATAGCGCCGGGCGATTTTCACCACCAGCCGCAAGTTGCTTTCAATCATGCGCTTGCGCCCGGCCGGATCACCACTTTGCGACAACCGCGCAAAGTGCACTTCCTCTTCGGGGGAGAGCAATGGAGAAAAGCCGATTTCATTGAGGTACAGCTGCGTCGCATCGAGTGCACGCGTGTAATCAATGTATTTATGTTGCTTTAATGAAGCGGAGCTTTTGGATTTGGTGCGAACGGAAGGTGGAGTTGCCCCCTCATTATTCGACATCGAATCCATATCGATGCTGCTCTCCATAAGGAGAACCTCATCGTCGATGTCAAACTCCGGCACTTCTTTACTGAGAGCCATTGTTATAGTCCTTTGGTGAGTTCGACCTCAGGCTCAAGCGGCGCCTTTATCCCTGGCAACGCTGGAGCCTGTTCCCTCTACGTGAGCGGAACAGGCTGGTAACGGATCAACGACGTGGCAGGAATTGCAGCGGATCTACAGGTTTACCTTGTCGGCGAATCTCAAAGTGCAGTTTCACCCGGTCTGTACCAGTTGATCCCATCTCGGCAATTGTCTGTCCGACTTTGACCTGCTGTCCCTCCCGAACCAATAGCTTGCGGTTGTGGCCGTAAGCACTGACGTAGGTTTCGTTGTGTTTGATGATGACTAATTCGCCGTAGCCCCTTAAGCCACTCCCGGCGTAAACCACCGTCCCATCAGACGCAGCTAAAACAGGCTGTCCCAAATCTCCGGCGATATCAATGCCTTTATTCAAACTACCGTTTGAAGAAAATTTTCCAATCAGAACACCGTTCGAAGGCCATCCCCAACCCGTAGGAGCGGGGCCCGCGGGGGTAGCCGGAGCAGGCGCCGGCTTGCTCGCAGGGCTGGTGGTGGTCGCAGTTGCAGGCGTTGTCGTAGTGCCTGCCGGGCGACGAATGACCGTGGTCTTGCTGGAGGAGGAGGCACTGGACTGGGTGCTGGTAACAACCGTCGCCGGCATAGTGCCAGTGCGGCCGTCAAAGCGAATGACCTGCCCGGGATGGATGGTGTAAGGCTCGGCGATGTTGTTGCGAGCGGCCAGCGCCTTGTAGTCCCAGCCATAGCGGAAGGCAATGGAAAACAAGGTGTCTCCGCGACGCACCGCGTACTGCCCGGTGGTCACCGTGGGGCGCTGCGGCGCAACAGTGTTACTGCGCTCGACCACCCCCACGCTGCTGGATTTGGTGCTGGAGCAACCGACCAACAAGGAACTCAAGGCAAGGCCAATCATCAGTCGCTGAAAGCTTGTTGTACCTATACGCTGCGCAATGACTGTGAGACTCACCCGCCGCTCCCTTTGTGGTGGTTGACGATATAGATTGCCTGACTCAGGCGTGAAGTGACGCAAGTATAACTGGACACAGGCGCTTTACCGCTGGCCCAGCACAAGGACAGCCGCAAGAACCTGCCTCTGACCGTCGTATCACTCATTGACGATCGATACGGCACTAAGACACAGCCCGCCAGACAGAATTCACCCCAGCCTGATAAATGCCTTCAGGCCAGGGGACCATTGAGCAACGGCACAAAACGCACCGCCCCCAGGACGTGCCGGGCAAAGCCCTGTTCTTCACGGATGATCAGCATCAACTGCTGCACCTCCCCTGCCCCCACCGGAATCACCAGGCGCCCGCCAGGCGCGAGTTGATCGAGCAGGGCCTGGGGGATATCGGTGGCGACGGCAGTGACGATGATGCCGTTATAGGGCGCCAGCGCCGGCCAGCCTTCCCAGCCGTCGCCCCAGCGAAACACGACGTTGCGCAGGTTCAATTCCTGCAGGCGCTCCTTGGCCCGGTCTTGCAGGACCTTGATCCGCTCCACCGAAAACACCCGCTCCACCAGCTGCGACAACACCGCCGTCTGGTAGCCCGAGCCGGTACCGATCTCCAGTACCTTGTCCAGCGGCCCAGCCGCCAGCAGCAGCTCACTCATGCGGGCCACCATATAAGGCTGGGAGATGGTCTGGTTGTGGCCGATCGGCAGCGCCGTGTCTTCATAGGCACGATGGGCCAGGGCCTCATCGACAAACAGATGCCGCGGTGTGCGCCGAATCACTTCCAGTACCTGAGGGTTGGACAGCCCCTCGTCATACAGGCGCTGGATCAGGCGTTCGCGGGTACGCTGGGAAGTCATGCCGATTCCCCGCCGCAGCAGATCGTCTTGCTCGCGAGCCATCAGCGCAGCCCCTCCAACCAGCCATCCAGACTCCTGAACGCGTCATTGAAGGTGCGATCCAGCTGCAGCGGCGTGACAGACACGTAGCCTTGCATCACTGCATGAAAGTCGGTACCGGGCCCGCCATCCTCGGCGTCGCCGGCGGCAGCGATCCAGTAACCCGCCTTGCCGCGGGGGTCGACCACCTTCATCGGTGCCGCAGCACGGGCGCGATGGCCCAGGCGGGTCAACTGGATGCCCCTAATATGATCAAGCGGCAGGTTGGGAATATTCACGTTCAACACCGTCCGTGGTGGTAAATCCAGCAAGCCCTGGGCTTGCACCAGCTTGCGCGCGAAATAGGCTGCGGTCGCAAGGTTCTCCACCTGGCGCGAGACCAGCGAAAAGGCGATCGCAGGGCGTTGCAGGAAGCGCCCTTCCAATGCAGCGGCGACCGTCCCGGAGTACAGCACGTCATCACCGAGGTTGGCCCCCAGGTTGATGCCCGACACCACCATGTCCGGGTCATGCTCCAGCAGGCCGTTGAGCCCCAGGTGAACACAGTCGGTGGGAGTGCCATTGATGCTGATAAAGCCGTTGCCAAGGGTGTGCGGATGCAACGGACGGTCGAGCGTCAGCGAGCTGCTGGCGCCGCTTTTGTCTTGATCCGGAGCGATAACCACGCACTCGGCGTAATCCGCCAGCGCAGCGTGCAACGCCGCGATACCGGGTGCAGTTACCCCATCATCGTTAGAAATCAGAATGCGCATGAGCTGTCCGTCTGCCCCACCGGCACCAGATCGACGAGTTCACGCACCAAGGCGGTGGCGAAACATCCGGCCGGGAGGACGAATTCCAGTTGCAGAATATCAGGCTCGGGATAATGCCACGTCAAACCGCCAATGGGCAGCCGCAGGATGCGTCGTTCGTGGCTCATGCCGGCTTTTATCAGCCATTCGCACAGTGCCGCCTCGCGGTCGGCCATCTGCTGTTCAAGTTCATGAACCGCACCACCCGCCGGAGACTCGCCTTCGCCCCACAACGGGCCTGTGGGATGCAAGTCAAGAATTGCCAGGCGCGGATCCGTGCATTCATCCGGGCCGGCCATGAAAAAGCTGCGGCTGTCGGTAAATGCCAGCAAGTCGCCCACTTGCGCCTGCTGCCAAGTGCCGTCCGCCACTCGCGCTGCCAGCGCCTGGTTGAACAGGTAGCTGCGGGCGGTGGACAACAGGCGCGAACGCACATTGCGCTGCTCCGGCAGCGCCTGGCGGGCAGCCCAGCTACGGGCGTCCGCCAGGTTGCCACCGTCGTGGCCGAAGCGCTGGGCGCCGAAATAGTTGGGAATACCTTGAGCGGCAATCCTCTTCAGGCGCTCGTCGATGGCGGCCTGATCCGCCTTGAGCTCTGTCAGGCGCAAGGTAAAGCCATTGGCGGCATGGGCCCCACGCTGCAATTTGCGCTTGTGGCGGGTGGCCTCGAGGATCTTCAGAGTGTGATTTTCCGCTGCGCCAAGATCCGGGTCGGCCTTGCCCGGCAGTTGCACACTGAACCACTGGCGGGTCAGCGCCTGGCGATCCTTGAGCCCGGCATAGCTGACAGTGCGCAACGACACCCCCGCCGCCTTGGCGATCCGCCGCGCCGCTTCCTCGGTGTTCAAGCCGCGTTTTTCCACCCACAGCCACAGATGCTCGCCTTCCCCGCTCAGCGGGATATCGAGTACTTCATCAACCTGGAAGTCTTCGGCAGTGGCCTTGAGTACGGCGCTGCCCAGGGCATCGCCATAGGCCCGCGGGCCCAACAGTTGCAGTTCATTCATGGGCGTTGCAACAAGGCCACGGAATGCACGGCGATGCCTTCCTCGCGGCCGACAAAGCCGAGTTTTTCGGTGGTGGTTGCCTTCACGTTCACCTGGTCCAGCTCGACCTGCAGGTCCTCGGCAATCAACGCCCGCATGGTTTCAATGTGAGGTGCCATTTTCGGTGCCTGGGCGACGATGGTGTTGTCGACGTTGCCGATCTTCCAGCCCTTGGCATGAATCAGCGCGACAACATGACGCAGCAGGACACGGCTGTCGGCGCCCTTGAACTGCGGGTCGGTGTCCGGAAAGTGCTTGCCGATATCACCCAGCGCGGCAGCGCCCAGAAGGGCATCACTGAGTGCGTGTAACAGCACATCACCATCGGAGTGCGCGAGCAGCCCGAAATGGTGGGCAATACGCACCCCCCCCAACGTGATGAAGTCGCCCTCAGCGAAACGGTGCACATCGTAGCCGTGGCCAATACGCATAAAAAAACGCCCCGAAAAAGTCAGGACGTGATTCTACCTGCTTTGGCAGGTATTAGGCGTTAAGAGCACGTGCATGGTGCTGCAAGTGGTCGTCTATGAAACTGGCGATAAAGAAGTAGCTGTGGTCGTACCCCGGCTGCATCCGCAACGTCAGCTCATGCCCGGCATTCTTTGCCGCTTGCTGCAGCACTTCAGGCTTGAGCTGACCGGCAAGGAAGTCGTCACGATCCCCCTGATCCACCAGCAACGGCAGCTTCTCGGTGGCTTCGGCGATCAGCACGCTGGCATCCCACTCGCGCCAGCGTGAGCGCTCCTCCCCCAGGTAACGGGAAAACGCCTTCTGCCCCCAGGGGCAATCCATCGGGTTGCTGATGGGAGCGAAGGCCGAAACCGACTGATAGCGCCCCGGATTACGCAGCGCGCACACCAGTGCCCCGTGACCGCCCATGGAGTGCCCGCTGATCCCACGCTTGTGCGAAGCGGGAAAATGCGCCTCCACCAGCTCCGGCAGCTCGTTCACCACATAATCGTGCATCCGGTAATGCTGGGCCCAGGGCTCCTGCGTCGCGTTCAGGTAGAACCCGGCACCCAGACCGAAATCCCAGGCACCGTCCGGGTCACCGGGCACGCCGGGGCCACGCGGGCTGGTATCCGGAGCGACGATGATCAAGCCCAGCTCGGCAGCCATGCGTTGAGCCCCGGCCTTGTGCATGAAGTTCTCGTCGGTACAGGTCAGGCCGGACAACCAGTAAAGCACCGGCAGCTTGCCGCCCTGCTCGGCCTGGGGCGGCAAATACACGGCGAACACCATGTCACAGCCCAGCACCCGGGAATGATGCTTGTAGCGTTTATGCCAGCCGCCGAAGCTTTTCTGGCAGGAAAGGTTTTCCAGACTCATGGCAGACCTCCAGCGGCACGCCGCAAGCCATGGGCCGCAAGCGGTACTCCCGCTTGGCGCCTGTGGCTTGCCGCTTGCCGCTGCTCTTAGAAGTGAATGACGGAGCGAATGCTCTTGCCTTCGTGCATCAGGTCGAACGCCTTGTTGATATCTTCCAGGCCCATGGTGTGGGTGATGAAGGTATCCAGGGGGATCTCGCCGGTCTGGGACATTTCCACGTAGCTTGGCAGCTCGCTGCGCCCGCGCACGCCACCAAAGGCTGAGCCGCGCCATACCCGGCCGGTCACCAGTTGGAAGGGACGGGTGGAGATTTCCTGGCCGGCACCGGCCACGCCGATGATTACCGATTCGCCCCAGCCCTTGTGGCAGCACTCCAGGGCCGCACGCATCAGTTGCACATTGCCGATGCACTCGAAGGAGAAATCCACGCCGCCATCAGTCATGTCGACAATGACCTCCTGAATCGGACGGTCGAAATCCTTCGGATTGACGCAGTCGGTGGCGCCCAGTTGCTTGGCGATCTCGAACTTGGCCGGGTTGATATCGATGGCGATGATACGCCCGGCCTTGGCCTTGACCGCACCGATGACCGCCGACAGCCCAATGCCGCCCAGGCCGAAGATGGCCACGGTGTCACCGGCCTTGACCTTGGCGGTGTTGATCACCGCTCCGATCCCGGTGGTCACGCCGCACCCCAGCAGGCAGACCTTTTCCAGCGGGGCTTCCTTGGGAATCTTGGCCACGGAGATTTCCGGGAGCACGGTGTACTCGGAAAAGGTCGAGGTACCCATGTAGTGGAAAATCGGCTGACCCTTGTAGGAAAAACGCGTGGTGCCATCAGGCATCAGGCCCTTGCCCTGGGTGGCGCGAATGGCCTGACAGAGGTTGGTCTTGCCCGACAGACAGAATTTGCACTTGCCGCATTCCGGGGTGTACAGCGGGATCACATGGTCACCCACAGCCACCGAGGTCACGCCCTCGCCCACCGCCTCAACCACCGCACCGCCTTCGTGGCCGAGGATCGCCGGGAAGATGCCTTCAGGGTCGGCACCAGACAGCGTGTAGGCGTCGGTGTGGCAGACGCCGGAGGCGACGACCCGCAGCAGCACCTCGCCCGCCTTGGGCATGGCGACATCCACTTCGACGATTTCCAGCGGCTTCTTGGCCTCGAAGGCTACGGCAGCACGTGACTTGATCATCCTGACTCTCCAGCGAATAAAAACGAGGCATAGAGTGTAAAACAGCGCAATGCGATGAATAATCCAGACAAAAGCAAAACATTATTGCTGTATGGGGACAATCAATGAATGACAACCGTTGGGAAGGTATCGACGAATTTGTCGCGGTCGCCGAATGCAGCCAGTTCACCGCTGCCGCCGAGCGCCTGGGGGTCTCTTCGTCCCATATCAGCCGTCAGGTGGCGCGGCTCGAGGAACGCTTGCAGACTCGCCTGCTGTATCGCAGTACCCGCCGGGTGACCCTGACCGAGGCCGGGCAGACCTTTCTCCAGCATTGCCAACGTCTGCAGGATGGTCGCGAGGAGGCCCTGCGGGCCGTAGGCGACCTGACCAGCGAGCCCAAGGGCATGCTGCGCATGACCTGTGCAGTGGCCTACGGCGAGCGTTTTATCGTGCCGCTGGTTACCCGGTTCATGAGCCTTTATCCGCAGTTGCGGGTGGATATAGAGCTCAGCAACCGCCCCCTGGACCTGGTGCATGAAGGGCTGGACCTGGCGATTCGCCTTGGGCGCCTGCAGGACTCGCGCCTGGTCGCCACTCGCCTGGCCCCACGTCGCATGTACCTATGCGCCTCGCCCTCCTACCTGGAACGTTATGGACGCCCACACAGCCTGTCGGAGTTGAGCCGGCACAACTGCCTGATCGGCAGCACGGATATCTGGCAATTGGAACTGGATGGGCGCGAATTTTCGCAACGGGTGCAGGGTAATTGGCGCTGCAACAGCGGACAGGCGGTGCTGGATGCGGCCTTACAAGGGGTAGGGCTGTGCCAGTTGCCGGACTACTACGTCCTGGAGCACCTGCAGAACGGTACGCTGATTTCCTTGCTGGAAGCTCACCAACCGCCCAACACCGCAGTCTGGGCGCTGTACCCGCAGCAACGGCACCTGTCACCGAAAGTGCGCAAGCTGGTGGATTATCTGAAACAAGGGCTGGCGCAGCGCCCGGAATACCGCGACCTGTAGCTGCTGCCGCAGGCTGTGACAAGGCCCGCAGGGCCTTCAGGGCCTCAAGAGCGGCGCCTCCTTCCGAGTCGTTCGCAGCCTGCACCAGCAGCTACAAGGTGCAGCGCAAGCCAGCAGTCAGCGGCGGTTGGACCAGCGCTGGCGCAACCATTCCAGGTCTTCGGGACGGGTGACCTTGAGGTTATCCGAGCGGCCTTCGATCAGGCGCGGCGCCTGGCCGGCCCATTCCATCGCCGAAGCTTCATCGGTAATCGCCACATCGGCCACCAGGCTGTCGGCCAGGGCCCGATGCAGGGCGCCGAGGCGGAACATCTGCGGTGTGTAGGCTTGCCAGATCAAACTGCGGTCAACGGTTTCCAGCACTCGACCGTGCTTGTCCACACGTTTCAGGGTGTCCCGGGCCGGAACTGCGAGCAGCCCCCCCACCGGGTCATCCACCAACTCACCCAGCAGTTTGTCCAGGTCATCCCGGGAAAGATTGGGCCGGGCGGCATCGTGAACCAGCACCCAGTCGTCATCGGCAGCGCCCTGGGCGTGCAGATGGAGCAAGGCATTGAGCACCGAGCCGGAACGCTCAGCACCACCTTCGACCCGCTGGATCCGCGAATCATGGGCGCAAGCCAGGGCCGGCCAGTAAGGATCATCAACCGCCAGGCTGACCACCAGCCCCTTGAGGCCGGGGTGGTCGAGAAAGCAGCCCAAGCTGTGTTCAAGAATTGTGCGTCCACCCAGTTGCAGGTACTGCTTGGGGCGGTCCGCGGCCATGCGGGCACCAACGCCCGCGGCAGGAATCACGGCCCAGAAGGCCGGCAATACGTCGCTCATTGGGCCAACTGGTAGAGGGTTTCACCCTCCTTGACCATACCCAACTCATGGCGAGCCCGTTCTTCCACGGTCTCCATGCCTTTTTTCAGCTCCATGACTTCCGCATCGAGTACGCGATTTCGTTCCAGCAAACGCTCGTTTTCAGCGTGCTGGTCGGCAATCTGCTGAGTCAGGTCAGCAACCTGGGCCAAGCTGCCGTTCCCCACCCACAGGCGGTACTGCAAGCCAGCCAGCAGCAAGAGCAAGACCAGGAACAACCAATTGGGACTGCGCATCGAATATCGGGTATCCAGTGAAAAAAGACAGCCATGCCAACAACTTCGGACCTACTGATAGCACGAAGCCTGGAAGACCCAGGCTTGTGCTCTTAAGGCATCAGATTAGTGGCAAAAAACTCGCTGTAGCGATTTTCCCGACACAATCCGGTGTCTTTTTACCATCTACTGCTTAGCCGCGAAACTCACCGCGACCGTTGTACTTGGCCTTGCCGTTCAATTGCTCTTCGATACGCAGCAATTGGTTGTACTTGGAAACGCGGTCGGAACGGCACAGGGAGCCGGTCTTGATCTGGCCAGCCGAGGTACCCACGGCCAGGTCGGCGATGGTCGAATCTTCGGTTTCACCGGAACGGTGGGAGATCACCGCAGTGTAGCCGGCAGCCTTGGCCATCTGGATGGCTTCCAGGGTTTCGGTCAGGGTGCCGATCTGGTTGAACTTGATCAGGATCGAGTTGGCGATCTTCTTGTCGATGCCTTCTTTCAGGATCTTGGTGTTGGTCACGAACAGGTCGTCGCCGACCAGTTGAACCTTCTCGCCGATCTTGTCGGTAAGGATTTTCCAGCCGGCCCAGTCGGACTCGTCCAGGCCGTCTTCGATGGAGATGATCGGGTAGCGCTGGGTCAGGCCTTTGAGGTACTCGGCGAAACCTTCGGCGGTGAACACCTGGCCTTCGCCGGACAGGTTGTACTTGCCATCTTCATAGAATTCGCTGGCAGCGCAGTCCAGGGCCAGGGTCACGTCGGTGCCCAGGGTGTAACCGGCGTTGGCCACGGCTTCGGAGATCACTTTCAGAGCGTCTTCGTTGGAAGCCAGGTTCGGTGCAAAACCGCCTTCGTCACCCACTGCGGTGTTCAGGCCACGGGCCTTCAGCACGGCTTTGAGGTGATGGAAGATTTCGGTGCCCATGCGCAGGCCTTCCGAGAAGGACTTGGCGCCAACCGGCTGCACCATGAACTCCTGGATGTCGACGTTGTTATCGGCGTGCTCGCCACCGTTGATGATGTTCATCATCGGTACCGGCATCGAGTAGACGCCCGGAGTGCCATTGAGGTTGGCGATGTGGGCGTACAGCGGCAGGTCCTGGTCCTGAGCGGCGGCCTTGGCAGCAGCCAGGGACACGGCGAGGATCGCGTTGGCGCCCAGGGTGGCCTTGTTCTCGGTACCGTCGAGCTTGATCATGGCCTGATCCAGGGCCTTCTGATCGATCGGGTCCTTACCCAGCAGCAGGTCGCGGATCGGACCGTTGATGTTGGCTACCGCCTTGAGCACGCCCTTGCCCAGGTAACGGCTCTTGTCGCCATCACGCAGCTCCAGCGCTTCGCGCGAGCCGGTGGAAGCACCGGACGGCGCGCATGCACTGCCGATGATGCCGTTGTCGAGAAGCACGTCCGCTTCGACAGTGGGGTTGCCACGGGAGTCGAGAACTTCACGACCTTTGATGTCGACGATTTTTGCCATTGTTGTAAACACTCCAAAGTTGACGAAAACGACGCAGCTGTAGGAAATCTTTTACCGTCGGCAAGGCAGGGAAAGCGGGCAGTCTTGCAGACGATAAGGCTCAGGCCCGGGGGCCTGAGCAATAATCGTGCGGTACTTTACCGGAGAAATCGGTTTTACGCGGTTTCTACCGTCGGAAAACTCTTGACCAGCTCGTCCAGGGCCTTGAGCTGGGCCAGGAACGGCTCGAGCTTGTCCAGGCGCAGGGCGCAAGGACCGTCGCACTTGGCGTTGTCCGGATCCGGATGGGCTTCGAGGAACAGCCCGGCAAGAGACTGGCTCATGCCGGCCTTGGCCAGGTCGGTGACCTGGGCCCGGCGACCGCCAGCGGAGTCGGCGCGACCACCCGGCATCTGCAGGGCGTGGGTCACATCGAAGAACACCGGGTATTCGAACTGCTTCATGATGCCGAAACCGAGCATGTCCACGACCAGGTTGTTGTAGCCGAAGCTGGAACCGCGCTCGCAGAGGATCAACTGATCGTTGCCCGCCTCTTCGCACTTGCTCAGGATGTGTTTCATTTCCTGGGGTGCGAGGAACTGGGCTTTCTTGATGTTGATCACCGCGCCGGTCTTGGCCATGGCCACCACCAGGTCGGTCTGCCGCGAAAGGAAGGCCGGCAGCTGGATGATGTCGCAGACTTCGGCGACCACGGCAGCCTGGGCCGGCTCGTGGACGTCAGTGATGATCGGCACGCCAAAGGCCTGCTTCACGTCTTCGAAAATCCGCATGCCTTCTTCCAGGCCCGGGCCACGGTAGGAGGTCACCGACGAACGGTTGGCCTTGTCGAAACTGGCCTTGAACACGTAGGGGATACCGAGCTTCTCGGTGACCCGCACGTATTCTTCACAGACCTGCATCGCCATGTCGCGGCTTTCCAGCACGTTCATGCCGCCGAACAGCACCATCGGCTTGTCGTTGGCGATCTCGATGTTGCCTACGCGGATGATCTTCTGCGCCATCAGGGTCACGCCTTCTTCTGGTGTTGAGCCAATGCTGCTTTGACGAAACCGCTGAACAGTGGGTGGCCGTCACGGGGAGTCGAGGTGAACTCGGGGTGGAACTGGCAAGCGACGAACCATGGATGATCCTGGGCCTCGACCACTTCAACCAGCGCGCCGTCACCCGAGCGACCGGAGATCTTCAGGCCAGCTTCGATCAGTTGCGGCAGCAGCTTGTTGTTCACTTCGTAGCGGTGACGGTGACGCTCGATGATCACGTCCTTGGCGTAGCAGTCGTGGACCTTGGAGCCCGCTTCCAGCAAGCATTCCTGAGCGCCCAGACGCATGGTGCCGCCCAGGTCGGAAGCTTCGGTACGTACTTCAACGGCACCGGTGGCGTCTTCCCACTCGGTGATCAGGCCGACGACCGGATGGCCGCTGGTGCGATCGAACTCGGTGGAGTTGGCGTCTTTCCAGCCCATGACATTACGGGCGAACTCGATGACCGCCACTTGCATGCCCAGGCAGATACCCAGGTACGGCACCTTGTTCTCGCGAGCGTATTGCACCGCGGTGATCTTGCCTTCCACGCCACGCAGGCCGAAACCGCCTGGAACCAGGATCGCGTCGACGCCTTCCAGCAGCGCGGTGCCCTGGTTCTCGATGTCTTCGGAATCGATGTAGCGCAGGTTGACCTTGGTACGGTTGGTAATGCCGGCATGACTCATCGCTTCGATCAGCGACTTGTAGGCGTCCAGCAGTTCCATGTACTTGCCGACCATGGCGATGGTGACTTCGTGCTCTGGGTTGAGCTTGGCGTCCACCACTTTTTCCCACTCGGACAGGTCAGCACCGTTGCACTGCAGGCCGAAACGCTCGACGACGAAATCGTCCAGGCCCTGGGCGTGCAGCACGGCAGGGATCTTGTAGATGGTGTCAACGTCTTCCAGGGAGATCACCGCACGCTCTTCAACGTTGGTGAACAGCGCGATCTTGCGGCGCGACGACACATCCACCGGATGGTCGGAGCGGCAGATCAGCACGTCCGGCTGCAAGCCGATCGAACGCAGCTCTTTTACCGAGTGCTGGGTCGGCTTGGTCTTGGTCTCGCCAGCGGTGGCGATGTACGGAACCAGCGTCAGGTGCATCAGCATCGCGCGCTTGGAACCGACTTCCACACGCAGTTGACGGATGGCTTCGAGGAACGGTTGCGACTCGATGTCACCCACAGTACCGCCGATTTCCACCAGGGCCACGTCGGCATCGCCGGCGCCCTTGATGATGCGACGCTTGATCTCGTCGGTGATGTGCGGAATCACCTGGATGGTGGCACCCAGATAATCACCACGGCGCTCCTTGCGCAGCACGTGCTCGTACACGCGGCCGGTGGTGAAGTTGTTGTTCTGGGTCATGGTCGTGCGGATGAACCGCTCGTAGTGGCCCAGGTCCAGGTCGGTCTCGGCGCCGTCGTGGGTGACGAACACTTCACCGTGCTGGAACGGGCTCATGGTGCCCGGGTCGACGTTGATGTACGGGTCCAGCTTGAGCATGGTGACCTTAAGCCCCCGCGCCTCCAGGATGGCCGCCAATGAAGCCGAGGCAATGCCTTTCCCCAATGAAGAAACAACACCGCCCGTGACGAATATGTAGCGCGTCATGAAAAACCCTAGAAGTCTGCGTTAAAGCGGTCAGTGCCGCCGGGGAAAGCGAAGGAAGGCCGAAGCCCCCGATCACCTGCATTAATCACAGTGCACCTTTCAAAAAAACCGCCGCGTGGTGACAGACCGGATGCAAAAACACCGGTAGGTTGCTCGCTACACATTTTTTGGAATCGCCCAGCAAAGACTGCTTGGTAATCGGCAACTCCTGCAATTCAGGCGAATCCACAGAAGTTGTATCAAGAAGGGAGCGTAGTCTACCGGAAAGCCCCTTTCAGCTCAAACCTTGATCGCTGGTTGGTGGCAGCCATTGCAATGGCCAGCCACCCTGGGGGTTTGTCGCAAGTGCCGGCAGGTTCGCCACCGCGAGCAAGCGGTCGTCCTGATACAGCAGCGGCAATCTGCCACGGACGAAACCCGGCAGCCCGCTTTCATTGAGCAAACGCTTCAAGTCCCGATGGCCGCGGCCGGCCAGGTGCATGATCTCGCCCCCCTGGCGATAGCGGATATGCAGCGACCCGGTCGGCACTGGCCCAGGGAACGACACCTGACCGTTGCCCGGCAGATGCAAGGGCTTTTGCGGATCGAGCCACTGCAACCGTCCGTCGACCGGTTGCAGCCAGCTGCCGGACAACCACCAGACTCGCCCTGCCGCACGATGCAACTCGCCATCGGCCAAACGCCACACCGGTCGCCCTTCGGCACCCGCATCTCGCAGGCTGTCCCAGCCACGCCAGTGATCGGTATCCGGCAAACGGCCAAACCGGCTCAACCAATGGCTCAGGGCATTGCGTTGGCGCGCGCCCGACAAAGACTGCAAAGGTGCCAGAGCCAGTGAGGGCAGATCCAGCCAGGGCCAGACGCTAGCACCGCGGGCTGCATCCAGATCCATGAGCGCCAGCTCATCGAGCAGGCCCTGGGCTTCATTCAAGTGCGCGGCGCTGCGGCTCATGCTGAGTGCCGCCTGGGGCCAGCGCGCGGTAATCGCCGGCATGACCTGGTGGCGCAGGTAATTGCGCGAATACTGATGATCGGCGTTGGATGGGTCTTCGACCC
Organism: Pseudomonas sp. 8(2025); assembly: GCF_052665325.1. Taxonomy (NCBI): domain Bacteria; kingdom Pseudomonadati; phylum Pseudomonadota; class Gammaproteobacteria; order Pseudomonadales; family Pseudomonadaceae; genus Pseudomonas; species Pseudomonas sp. 8(2025). The sequence continues at coordinate 103,220 of NZ_JBQOIE010000003.1, forward strand.
AGCTCAACTGATGCTCCACGGCGTAGCACTGCAGTTCGGCACGTGACACATCAAGCAAGGGTCGCAGCAGGTGCCCGTCGCCCAATGGCCGCGCTGACGGCATTGCCGACAAGCCCCTGACTCCGGCACCGCGCAGCAGGCGGAACAGCAGCGTTTCCGCCTGGTCGTCACGATGCTGCGCCGTCAGCAGCACTTCAGTGCTCGCCGTGAGCCGTGCGAAAGCGCCATAGCGTGCCTCGCGGGCGGCGCGCTCCAGGCTGGCACCGGCTGGCACCTGGACGCGAAGCACCTGCAGCGGCACCCCCAGCGCATCACAGAAGGCCTGACAATGCTCCGGCCAGGCGTCGGCCGCAGCCTGAAGCCCATGATGGATATGCACAGCCGAAAGTGGAGGAAGGCGATGGTGCTGCGCCAGATCGGCGAGCAGATGCAACAGGACGGTGGAATCCAGGCCACCGGAGAAAGCCACGCGCCAACTCCTGGAGTCGCGCCAGGGCGCGAGGCTGTGCAGTAGTTTGGCGGAGAGAGCGTTCATGACGTGTTCAAGACCTGTAGGAGCGGCCGGGTGGCGTACTGCTTGCCCGCATAAGCAACAACGCCGCCATCGAATCGATGGCGGCGCCTGGGTCGCGAACGAGCGTGCCCCTACAAGGGGAGGCAGTGCTCGATCAGAGACCGTAGCTCATCAGGCGGTCATAGCGACGGGCCAGCAAGGTGTCGTTGTCCATTTCCTTGAGCATGGCCAGCTGCGTGCTGAGTTCGGCACGGATCGAGGCCGCTGCGGCAGCCGGATCCCGATGGGCACCGCCCAATGGCTCGCCGATGACCTTGTCGACAATACCCAGGCCTTTGAGGCGCTCGGCGGTAATACCCATGGCTTCGGCGGCATCGGCAGCCTTTTCCGAGGTTTTCCAAAGGATCGATGCGCAGCCTTCCGGCGAGATCACCGCGTAGGTGGAGTACTGCAGCATGTTCAACTGGTCACAGACACCGATGGCCAAGGCACCGCCAGAACCACCTTCACCGATCACGGTGGCGATGATCGGAGTCTTCAGGCGCGCCATGACTCGCAGGTTCCAGGCAATGGCCTCGCTCTGGTTGCGCTCTTCAGCGTCGATGCCCGGATAGGCGCCCGGAGTGTCGATGAAGGTCAGGATCGGCATCTTGAAGCGCTCGGCCATTTCCATCAGGCGGCAGGCCTTGCGGTAGCCTTCCGGACGCGGCATGCCGAAGTTGCGGCGGACCTTTTCGCGTACTTCACGGCCTTTCTGGTGCCCGATGATCATTACCGGCTGCTCGTCCAGGCGAGCAACGCCGCCTACGATGGCGGCGTCGTCAGAGAAGTGGCGATCGCCATGCAGCTCGTCGAACTCGGTGAAGATGTGCTGGATGTAGTCCAGGGTGTACGGGCGACGCGGGTGCCGCGCCAGACGTGCGATCTGCCAGCTGGTGAGCTTGCCGAAGATGTCCTCGGTCAGGGTGTTGCTCTTGTCCTGCAGGCGGGAAATCTCATCGCCGATATTCAGCGAATTGTCATTACCGACCAAGCGCAACTCTTCGATCTTGGCTTGCAGGTCGGCGATCGGCTGTTCGAAATCAAGAAAATTCGGGTTCATAGGCGTCCGTCTGGGCTCGACGTCCAAGGGAGCTTGGGCCGGCCGGTTGTCTATTCGCGCCCTACCTTAAGGGACGGACGCGTTGAGGTCGAGATTAAAAATTCAAGTGACGATGAGGCGCAATGATGGCACCTCACCGTCAACGGTATTGGAGGAAGACGTTGTCTCGCCCGAACTGGTCACGCAGGGCTTGAATCAAGCTGTCCGCCGGATCGATCCGCCAGTTCTCGCCAAACTGCAGCAGGGCCTTGGCGTCATCCCGGGTGTACTCCATGGTGATCGGGCATGCGCCGCGGTGGCGCTTGAACAGATCACCCAGCCAGCGTAGCTGATCGCCCTTCAGGGCATCGCTGTGGATCTTCAGGCGCAGGCTTTCCGCCAGGTTGGTCCGCGCATCCTCCATGCTCATCACCCGCTTGACCCGCAGGCGCAGGCCGCCGGAGAAGTCGTCGTTGCTGACCTCGCCCTCCACCACCACCATGGCGTCGGTCTGCAGCAGCGACTGCGCCGAGTGGAACGCATCGGCAAACAGCGAGGCTTCGATCCGCCCCGAGCGGTCGTCGAGGGTGATGAAGCCCATCTTGTCGCCCTTTTTATTCTTCATCACCCGCAGGGCGATGATCATGCCAGCCACGGTCTGGGTATCCCGGGCCGGCTTCAGGTCGATGATGCGCTGGCGGGCGAAACGACGGATCTCGCCTTCGTATTCGTCGATCGGGTGCCCGGTCAGGTACAGCCCCAGGGTGTCTTTCTCGCCTTTCAGGCGTTCCTTGAGGGTCAGTTCCTTGGCCTTGCGATGGTTGGCGTAGACATCCGCATCCTCATCGACGAAGACCCCGCCGAACAGATCGGCGTGGCCGCTGTCGTGGGTACGGGCGGTCTGCTCCGCGGCCTTGATCGCTTCTTCCATGGCCGCCAGCAGCACGGCGCGGTTCTGGTCGATATTGGCCTGGTAGGCCTTGGGCTCATCGAAGAAGTGCGGCCCCAGGCGGTCCAGGGCGCCGCTTCGAATCAAGCCGTCCAGGGTCCGCTTGTTGATGCGCTTGAGGTCGACCCTGGCGCAGAAATCGAACAGATCCTTGAAAGGGCCTGCCTCGCGGGCTTCGGTGATGGCTTCCACCGGCCCCTCGCCGACGCCCTTGATCGCCCCCAGGCCGTAGACGATGCGACCTTCGTCGTTCACCGTGAACTTGAACTCGGAGGTGTTCACGTCCGGCGCGTCGAGGCGCAACTTCATGATCCGCACTTCCTCGATCAAGGTCACGACCTTGTCGGTGTTGTGCATATCCGCGGAGAGTACCGCCGCCATGAACGGCGCCGGGTAGTGCGCCTTGAGCCAGGCGGTCTGGTACGACACCAGGCCGTAGGCGGCGGAGTGGGATTTGTTGAAGCCGTAGCCGGCGAACTTTTCCACCAGGTCGAAGATGTTGCCCGCCAGGTCTGCATCGATGTTGTTGCTGGCGCACCCCTCAATGAAGCCGCCACGCTGCTTGGCCATCTCCTCGGGCTTTTTCTTACCCATGGCCCGGCGCAGCATGTCCGCACCGCCCAGGGTGTAGCCGGCCATGACCTGGGCGATCTGCATCACCTGTTCCTGGTACAGGATGATGCCGTAGGTCGGCGCCAGTACCGGCTGCAGGCCGTCGTACTGATAGTCCGGGTGCGGGTAGGCCAGCTCGGCGCGGCCGTGCTTGCGGTTGATGAAGTCATCCACCATGCCCGATTGCAGCGGCCCCGGACGGAACAGGGCCACCAGTGCGATCAGGTCTTCCAGGCAGTCGGGCTTGAGCTTCTTGATCAGCTCCTTCATGCCCCGGGATTCAAGCTGGAATACCGCGGTGGTTTCTGCTTTCTGCAACAGGCTGTAGGTCGGCTTGTCGTCCAGCGGGATAAAGGCGATATCCAGCGGTTCCTCGCCGACCTTGGCGCGGTCGCGGTTAATGGTTTTCAGCGCCCAGTCGATGATGGTCAGGGTCCGCAGACCGAGGAAGTCGAACTTCACCAGGCCAGCAGCCTCGACGTCATCCTTGTCGAACTGGGTCACCAGGCCGCCGCCTTCTTCGTCGCAGTAGATCGGCGAGAAGTCGGTAAGCTTGGTGGGCGCGATCACCACGCCCCCGGCGTGTTTACCGACGTTACGCACCACGCCCTCGAGCTTGCGCGCCATCTCCCAGATTTCCGCCGCCTCTTCATCGACCTTGATGAAGTCCCGCAGGATCTCCTCTTGCTCGTAGGCTTTTTCCAGGGTCATGCCGACTTCGAAGGGGATCATCTTCGACAGACGGTCGGCCAGGCCGTAGGACTTGCCCTGCACCCGCGCCACGTCACGCACCACCGCCTTGGCCGCCATGGAACCGAAGGTGATGATCTGGCTCACCGCGTTGCGGCCGTATTTCTCGGCCACGTAGTCGATCACTCGGTCGCGACCGTCCATGCAGAAGTCGACGTCGAAGTCGGGCATGGAGACCCGTTCCGGGTTAAGGAAACGTTCGAACAGCAGGTCGTATTCCAGCGGATCGAGGTCAGTGATCTTCTGCACATAGGCCACCAGGGAACCGGCACCCGACCCCCGGCCCGGACCTACCGGTACGCCGTTGCTCTTGGCCCACTGGATAAAGTCCATAACGATCAGGAAGTAACCGGGGAAGCCCATCTGGATGATGATATCCAGTTCGAAATTCAGCCGGTCGACGTAGACCTGACGCTTGGCCTCGTAGTCCTCGGTGGTGTCCTTGGGCAGCAGCACGCTGAGGCGCTCTTCCAGGCCGTCGAAGGAAACCTTGCGAAAATACTCATCGATGGTCATGCCATCGGGAATCGGGTAGTCAGGCAAGAAGTGCTTGCCCAGCTTGACCTCGATGTTGCAGCGTTTGGCGATCTCGACAGTGTTTTCCAGCGCCTCGGGCAGGTCACTGAACAGCTCGGCCATTTCTTCGGCGCTTTTCAGGTACTGCTGGTCGCTGTAGTTCTTTGAGCGACGCGGATCGTCCAGGGCCCGGCCTTCACCGATGCAAACCCGGGTTTCGTGGGCTTCGAAGTCTTCCTGCTTGATGAAACGCACGTCGTTGGTAGCCACCAGCGGCGCGCCGATCTTGTCGGCCAGGGCCACCGCAGCGTGCAATTGCTCTTCGTCGTTGGGGCGGTTGGTACGCTGCACTTCCAGGTAGAAGCGCTCGGGGAATACGGCCATCCACTCCCGGGCCAGGGTCTCGGCAACCTCGAGATCGCCGGCGATCAGGGCCATGCCGATCTCGCCCTCCTTGGCCGCCGAGAGCATGATCAAGCCTTCCGCGGCCTCCGCCACCCACTCACGCTCGATGATGATCTGGCCGTTGCGCTGGCCATCGATGAAGCCGCGGGAAATCAGCTCGGTCAGGTTGCGATAACCCACGGCGTTCATCACCAGCAGGCTGATGCGGCTCAGGGGGTTATCCGGGTCCTTGTTCGACAGCCACAGGTCGGCGCCGCAGATCGGCTTGATCCCCGCCCCCATGCTGGTTTTATAGAACTTGACCAGGGAACACATGTTGTTCTGGTCGGTGACCGCCACCGCCGGCATGCCCATGCCGGCCAGCGCCTTGACCAGCGGCTTGATCCGCACCAGACCGTCGACCAGGGAATATTCAGTGTGCAGGCGCAGGTGAACGAATGAAGCCGGCATAGTGATCCTGTATTAAGCGCGAAAACAACAAGGCCCGGATTGTACCGGGCCTCGACTAAAACATCAGCCTCAGGACTGAATCTCGCCCAGCGCCTCGCGGGCTTCGTAGGCTTGCCGCACCGGAGCGAAAGAGCGTCGGTGAATCGGTGTCGGCCCCAGGCGGGCCAGGGCTTCCAGATGCACCGGGGTCGGGTAGCCCTTGTGGCCACCGATGCCATATCCCGGATAGATCAGCTCGAAAGCGGCCATTTCTCGGTCACGGCTGACCTTGGCCAGGATCGATGCCGCAGCAATCGCCGGAACCTTGCTATCGCCCTTGACCACCGCTTCAGCCGGCATCGCCAGCTTCGGGCAACGGTTGCCATCGATCATCGCCAGCTTCGGGGTCACACTCAGCCCCTCCACCGCGCGCTGCATGGCCAACATGGTGGCATGGAGGATATTCAGCTCGTCGATTTCCTCGACCTCAGCCCGGGCGATGCACCAGCTCAGGGCTTTCTCGCAGATTTCGTCGAACAGCTTCTCGCGCCGGGCTTCGGTGAGCTTCTTCGAATCGTTGAGGCCGAGAATCGGCCGCGTCGGGTCGAGAATCACTGCCGCGGTGACCACTGCACCACACAAAGGGCCGCGGCCGACCTCATCGACCCCGGCCACCAGGTCCTCGGCGTCCGCCACCAGGGTGAAATCCAGGCCCATTTGCATTTTCGGGTTACTCACAGTCATTTGCCGATCAGCCCAAGCACGGCTTGCGCGGCCTGGTTGGATGCGTCGCGACGCAAGGTTCGGTGGATCTCGTCAAAGCCGCGAGTCTGCTCCTCACCACCTTCGATCAGCGGCGACAAAGTCTGGGCCAGAGCATCGGCCGTGGCATCGTCCTGCAGCAGCTCAGGCACCAGGAGGCGCTGGGCCAGCAGGTTCGGCAGGGAAATGTACGGGCTCTTGACCATGCGCTTGAGAATCCAGAAGGTCAGCGGCGCCAGGCGATAAGCCACGACCATCGGGCGCTTGTAGAGCAAGGCTTCCAGGGTCGCGGTACCGGAGGCGATCAACACCGCATCGCAAGCAGCCAGCGCCTTGTGGGACTGGCCATCGAGCAACGTCAGTGGCAGATCACGATTGGCCAGCAACTGCTCCAGCTGGACCCGCCGCTCCGGGCTGGCGCAAGGCATGATGAAACGCACGCCGGGGCGCATGGCCCGCAGGCGCTGAGCGGCATCGAGGAACAAGGCGCCCAGGCGCCCTACTTCGCCACCGCGACTACCGGGCATCAAGGCCACCAACGGCCCTTCTGGCAACCCCAGCTCCGCGCGTGCAGCGGCTCGGTCGGCCTCCAGCGGAATGGCATCGGCCAGAGAGTGACCGACGAACTTCACCGGTACCCCCTTCTCTTCATAGAAGCGGGCTTCGAAGGGGAACAGGGTCAGCATCAGGTCGCAGCCTTCGCGGATCTTCAGCACCCGCTTCTGCCGCCAGGCCCAGACCGAAGGGCTGACGTAGTGCACGGTCTTGATCCCGGCCTGACGCAGCTTGAGTTCGATATTCAGGGTGAAATCCGGGGCATCGATACCGATAAACACATCCGGCTTTTCAGCAATCAGGGTCTGGATCAGCTTCTTGCGTCGAGCCAGCAGCTCACGCAGGCGCCCAAGCACCTCTACCAGCCCCATGACCGCCAGGCGCTCCATGGGGAAGTAGGAAACAAGGCCTTCGGCCTCCATCAACGGGCCACCGACCCCTATGAATTCGACGGCCGGGTGCTGAACCTTGAGAGCTCGCATCAAACCGGCGCCGAGAATGTCGCCGGAGGCTTCGCCAGCCACCAGCGCAATACGCAGAGTGCTCATGATTAACGGGTGATGCCGCGAGTCGAGGACTGGATCGAGTCGCGAAAGACCGCGACTTCAGGGAACTGTGCAGCCGGCTCGGCCAGCTCGGCCAAGGCCTGATCAACCGTCAGCCCCTGGCGATAGACCGTCTTGTAGGCACGACGCAGCGCGTGGATCGCATCTTCGCTGAAGCCGCGGCGGCGCATGCCTTCGAAGTTCATGCTGCGGGCTTCGGCGGGGTTGCCGAATACGGTGACGAATGCCGGCACGTCCTTGCCGATGGCGGTGCCCATGCCGGAAAAGCTGTGGGCGCCGATATGGCAATACTGATGCACCAGGGTGAAACCGGAGAGAATCGCCCAGTCATCCACATGCACATGGCCGGCCAAGGCGGTGTTGTTGACCAGGATGCAGTGGTTGCCGATAACACTGTCATGGCCGATGTGGGCATAGGCCATGACCAGGTTGTGATCACCCAGAGTGGTTTCGGAACGATCCTGGACGGTGCCACGGTGAATGGTCACGCCTTCGCGGATCACGTTGTGATCACCGATCACCAGGCGGGTTTCCTCGCCCTTGTATTTCAGATCAGGCGTGTCCTCACCTACCGACGAAAACTGGTAGATGCGGTTGTGCTTACCGATCCGGGTAGGGCCCTTGAGAATCACATGCGGCCCGATCACTGTACCCTCGCCGATTTCCACACCAGCGCCGACGATCGACCACGGGCCAACCTCAACGTCGTCGGCCAGGACGGCCGTCGGATCGATGATTGCGCGAGGGTCAATCAAACTCATAGTTTGCGTTCCGCACAGATGATCTCGGCAGAACACACCGGCTTGCCGTCGACCGAAGCCTGGCATTCGAACTTCCAGATCTGGCGCTTGCAACTGATGAACTTGGCTTCAAGGATCAGCTGGTCGCCCGGCAGCACCGGCTGGCGGAAGCGCAGCTTGTCGGAACCGACGAAGTAATAGAGGGTGCCGTCGGCGGGCTTCACGTCGAGCATCTTGAAACCGAGAATGCCCGCAGCCTGAGCCATGGCCTCGATGATCAGCACGCCCGGCATGATCGGGTGCGCAGGGAAGTGACCATTGAAGAACGGTTCATTGATGCTGACATTCTTGTAGGCACGAATGCACTTGCCTTCAACATCCAGGTCCACTACCCGATCCACCAACAGGAAAGGGTAACGGTGAGGCAAGTATTCGCGAATCTCGTTGATGTCCATCATTTCGGGGGGAAGCCTGTAGTAAAGAGTGGGAGCGCGCGACTAACGCACGCTCCTCTAGCAAATCAAGGAGGCAGTCTAGCGGCTGTGCACACTTGATATGGAAATGGTATCAGCCATCAGATGAAGCATTGCCGCCGGGGGTCACGTCCCCAACGCGCTTTTCCAACTGACGCAAGCGCCGTGCAAGGTCATCCAGCTGGCGGATGCGTGCCGCGCTTTTGCGCCACTCGGCAGCAGGCTGCATGGCCGTACCGGAAGAGTAGGCGCCCGGTTCGGTAATCGAGTGGGTCACCATGGTCATCCCGGTGAGGAATACGTTGTCGCAAATATCGATATGCCCAACCAGGCCCACGCCACCGGCGAGCATACAGTGCTTGCCGATCTTGGTACTGCCGGAGATCCCCACACAAGCAGCCATGGCGGTGTGATCACCGACCTGGACGTTGTGGGCGATCTGGATCTGGTTGTCCAGCTTCACGCCATTGCCAATGACGGTATCGGCCAGGGCACCGCGGTCGATCGCCGTGTTGACGCCGATTTCCACATCGTCACCGATGGTCACGCCGCCAATCTGGGCGATTTTCTGCCAGACGCCTTTTTCATTGGCAAAACCAAAGCCTTCACCCCCCAGCACAGCACCTGACTGAATGACCACACGCTTGCCGATACGCACGTCGTGGTACAGGGTCACCCGTGGTGCCAGCCAGCCACCTTCGCCGATTTCGCAGCGGGCGCCGATAAAGCAGTGAGCGCCGATGGTCACACCTGCAGCAATCCGCGCACCGCTCTCGATCACGGCAAAGGGGCCAATGCTGGCCGCAGGATCTACCTGCGCATCAGCGGCAATCACCGCAGAAGGATGAACACCTGCCTGTACCTTTGGCTTGGGATCGAACAAATGGGAAATGCGCGCATAGGCCAGGTAGGGATCGGCCACTATCAGTGCGTCACCGGCATAGGCTTCGGCATCCGCGGCCTTCAACAGCACCGCGCCGGCCTGACAATCCACCAGGTACTTGCGGTACTGGGGATTTGCCAAAAAGCTCAACTGAGCTGGGCCAGCCTCCTGCAAGGTGGCTAGCCCAGTGATTTCCTTCTCCCCGTCGCCACTCAAGGTGGCGCCGAGGAACTCGGCCAACTGGCCGAGCTTTATGGTCGCGGTCATGGCTTACTTCAGCTGATTCATACGCTCGATAACCTGGCGAGTGATGTCGTACTGAGGTTTGACATCAATCACTGCGCCACGCTCGAAGACCAGGTCGAAACCGCCTTTCTTGATGACTTCTTCCACAGCGCTGTCCAGCTTCGGCTTCAGCTGCTTGAGCATTTCGCGGTCGGCAACGGCTTTGGCTTCGTTCAGCTCCTTGGACTGGAACTGGAAGTCACGGGCCTTTTGCTTGAACTCGAGCTCCAGGCGTTCACGCTCGCCCTGCTGCATCTTGTCGCCACCGGCCACCAGACGGTCCTGGATGCCTTTGGCGCTGCTTTCCAGAGTCTTCAGCTTGGTCAACTGAGGGCCGAACTTTTTCTCGGCATCCACGGCGTACTTCTTGGCTGCGTCAGATTCCAGCAGGGCCATCTGATAGTTCAGGACGGCGATTTTCATTTCGGCAAATGCCGGGCTCGCGACCAGAACGGTGGCCAGGAGAACCAATTGAGTCAACTTACGCACGATGCACTCCTACAAAATCCATTGTCGTTATCTTGGATCAGGCTATTAGAAAGTCTGACCGAGAGAGAATTGGAACACCTGAGTTTCAGCGTCATCCGGTTTCTTGATCGGCATCGCCAGGGCGAAGCTCAATGGACCCAGAGCGGTGACCCAAGTCACACCGACACCAACCGAACTGGCCAGATTGCTCAGGCTGATATCGTTGCACTGCGTTTTCACGTTCGACGCCGCAATGGTGTTGGACGTGCTTTCACAGCGAGAGTTGAAGACGTTACCCACATCCCAGAACAAGGAAGTACGCAGCGAGCGCTGATCCTTGACGAAAGGCAACGGGAACAGCAACTCGGCACCACCCTGGATCAATACGTTACCGCCGAATGGCAGTGGATCCTGGTCCGGGTCGGCAGCCGTACCGACGTTACCGGTTACACCAACACCACGACTAGGAGTACTGCGTGGGCCCAGAGTGCTGTCCTTGAAGCCACGTACCGAGTTGAAGCCACCAGCATAGTAGTTCTCGTAGAACGGCAAGCCCTTGGTATCACCAAAGCCGTCGCCATAACCCAGCTCGGTATGGAAGCGCATGGTGTAGTTCTCACTCAACGGCGTGAACAACTGGCCACGGTAGTCGAGCTTGAAGAACGACAGGTCGCTGCCCGGGGTAGTGGTTTCCAGCACCAGGCTTTGCGAGTGACCGCGGGTCGCCAACACGCCTTTGTTCAGGGTCGATTCGGACCAGCCGGCCGAGGCCTTGAAGTTCAGGTAGCTGTCGCCCTGCTTGTTCACGAAGTCGAAGATTTCGTCGACGGTGTACAGGCCGGTCTTGATCTTGTCCTGCTGCGCAGTCAGACCGAAGGTCAGACGCGAAGTCTCGCTGATCGGGTAGCCCACGCTGACGCCGGCACCCAGGCTGTCCACCGCATAGCTGGCCACGTCGACGTCGAGGTCTTTGTAGTCAGTGGTGCGATAGAAGGCGTTGTAGCCCAGGCTCACGCCATCGGCGGTCCAGTAGGGGTCTACGTAGCCGAAGTTGTAGCGGCTCTGGTATTCGCTGCGGGTCAGGCCGATGCTGACCTTGTTACCGGTACCCAGGAAGTTGTTCTGGGTGATCGAACCACCGAGGATCAGGCCCGCGCTCTGAGCAAAACCGACGCTGGCGGTGATCGAACCGGATGCTTGTTCTTCAACCGCGTAGTTCACGTCTACCTGGTCATCCACACCCGGCACGGCCGGGGTCTCGACGTTGACTTCCTTGAAGAAGCCCAGGCGCTCAAGACGGGTCTTGGATTGATCGATCAGGTAGGTCGAAGCCCAGCCGCCTTCCATCTGGCGCATCTCGCGACGCAGCACTTCGTCCTCGGACTTGGTGTTGCCACGGAAGTTGATGCGGTTGACGTAGGCACGCTTGCCCGGGTCCACCACAAAGGTGATGTCCACGGTGTGGTCTTCATCGTGAGGCTGAGGCACGCCGTTGACGTTGGCGAAGGTATAACCCTCGTTGCCCAGGCGGCGAGTGATGAGTTCGGAAGTGGTGGTCATCAGCTTGCGCGAGAACACCTGGCCCTTCTCCACCAGCAGCAGCGCCTTGACCTGGTCTTCAGGGACTTTCAGGTCACCGCTGAGCTTCACGTCACGAACGCTGTACTTCTCGCCTTCGTTGACGTTGACGGTGATGTAGACATGCTTCTTGTCCGGGGTGATGGACACCTGGGTCGAGGCGATATCCATGTTGATATAGCCGCGGTCCAGGTAGTAGGAACGCAGGCGCTCCAGGTCACCGGAGAGTTTTTCACGGGCGTACTTGTCGTCGTTCTTGAAGAACGACAGCCAGTTGGTGGTCTTGAGTTCGAACAGGCCGATCAGGTCTTCATCGGGGAAGACGGTGTTGCCTACCACGTTGATGTGCTGGATGGCTGCGACTGTGCCTTCGTTGATCTTGACCTTCAGGCCAACCCGGTTACGTGGCTGCGGCACGACTTCGGTTTCAACGCTGGCCGAGTAACGACCCTGAGCGACATATTGACGCTGCAGCTCGTTGCGCACGCCTTCGAGGGTCGCGCGCTGGAAGATTTCACCTTCCGCCAGGCCGGACTGCTTGAGCCCTTTCATCAGGTCGTCAGTGGAGATCGCCTTGTTGCCTTCGATCTCGATACTGGCAACCGACGGCCGTTCGACTACCGTGATGACCAGGACGTTGCCATCGCGGCCCAGCTGGATGTCTTGAAAGAAACCGGTTTTGAACAGCGCACGAGTGGATTCCACCAGGCGACGGTCGTCCGCCTGCTCGCCGACGTTCAACGGCAAGGCACCAAAGACGCTACCCGCGGAAACGCGCTGGAGGCCGTTGACGCGGATATCGGAGATAGTGAAGGACTCGGCGTGAACTTCGGCGATCATCAATACGGTGAGAACCGCAGTTAGCAGCAGACGTTTCATGAAGTCCTTTCTTATTCCAACTGGCAATAAACAAACTGCCGCAAAATGCGGCAGATTCGCAATTCAGCGAAGCGTTACAGACGACCCAGATCGTTGACCAGAGCAAGCAACATGACTCCGACCACCAAGCTGATACCGATCTGTATCCCCCAACCTTGCACCCGATCCGACAAGGGACGACCACGCGCCCACTCGATCAGATAAAACAGCAAATGCCCCCCATCCAGCACCGGGATGGGCAACAAATTCAGAACACCCAGGCTAATACTCAGATAAGCAAGGAAATTCAAGAAATCAGCAATGCCCGACTGGGCAGAAGCGCCCGCCACTTTAGCAATGGTTATCGGTCCACTCAAGTTTTTTACCGAGAGCTCGCCGAACAACATTTTCTTCAGCGATTCGAGGGTCAGAACGCTCATGGTCCAGGTCCGTCGGGCCCCTTCACCAATCGCTTCCAAGGGCCCGTAGCTGACCTCGCGAAGCATCTGCGGCGGCCAATCCACCGCTTTCACCCCGGCCCCCAGGTAGCCATTTGGCGCTTTGCTTTCGCCGCGGCTGGCCAAGGTCACGGGGACGTCGATTTGAGCACCATCGCGCTCGACATGCAGCACAATTTTCGTATCAGGGTGCACACGGACCCAATCCACCACTTGCTGCCAGTCATTGAGCGACTGGCCATCAAGGGCCAACAGACGATCGCCGGTCTTCAGGCCAGCGGCCTGGGCCGGGCCCTTGGGGTCAAGTTCAGCCAGCACCGGCGGCAGGGCCGGACGCCACGGACGAATGCCCAGGGAGCGAATCGGATCCGGCTCATCAGCCCCTTTCAACCACTTATCCAATTCCAGCTGGCGAGGCGAATCCACAGTGGCGCCCTGCTCACGCACCAGCACCTGCAGCGCACCGCTTTCACCCAGGCGCCGCACCAGTTGCAGGTTCACGGCCGCCCAGCCGGTAGTCGGCTCGCCGTCGATGGCGACGATTTCCTGGCCGGCACTGAGCCCGGCCTTGGCAGCAATACTGCCAGCCTCTACATCACCGATGACCGGCCGCACCTGCTGGCTGCCCAGCATCGCCAGGGCCCAGAAAAACACCAGTGCGAGGAGGAAGTTGGCAATCGGACCGGCAGCGACAATCGCGATACGCTGGCGAACCGACTTGCGGTTGAAGGACTGATCGAGCTCCTCGGCAGCTACCTCGCCTTCACGCTCATCCAGCATCTTCACATAGCCGCCCAGCGGGATAGCGGCGATGACGAACTCGGTGCCGCGACGATCATGCCAGCGCAGCAAGGGCATGCCAAAGCCCACGGAGAAGCGCAGAACCTTGACGCCACAGCGACGGGCGACCCAGAAGTGACCGAATTCATGGAAGGTGACCAGCACACCCAGGGCTACCAGGGTGCCGACAATCATATAGAGCGCGCTCATCTACTTTCTCCGCAATCCTATTCGCCGCCACTCGCCCCGGTCGCGAATCCTATCGCCCGTTACGCTGCAACCATTGTTGCGCCAGGACTCGAGCCCTGGCGTCTGCCGCAAACACTGCGTCGAGTTCATTGACTGCGACCACAGGCTCACGGGTTAAAACCTCATCGATGATACTCGCGATCTCCGGGTAGCGGATGCGCCGCTCGAGAAACGCCGATACCGCCACCTCATTGGCCGCATTCAGCATGGCCGGAGCGCTGTTACCCGCCTCGGCAGCTTGCCGTGCCAGGCGCAGGCAAGGGAACCGCTGCTCGTCGGGTGCCTGGAAATCCAGGCGAGCAATGGCGAACAGATCCAGCGGCGCTACACCGGAATCAATACGCTCCGGCCAGGCCAGGGCATTGGCGATCGGGGTGCGCATATCCGGATTACCCAACTGCGCCAGGACCGAGCCGTCGACGTAATCCACCAGCGAGTGGATCACGCTTTGCGGGTGCACCACCACTTCGACCTGGGAAGGCCTGGCATCAAATAGCCAGCAGGCCTCGATCAGTTCCAGCCCCTTGTTCATCATGCTTGCCGAGTCCACGGAGATCTTGCGCCCCATGGACCAGTTCGGATGGGCACAGGCCTGTTCGGGGGAAACATGCTCAAGCTCTTCCAGAGGCGTCTGACGGAAAGGACCGCCCGAAGCCGTCAGAAGAATACGTCGCACACCGACCCGACTCAGCCCGCGGGAAAAATCCGCAGGCATGCATTGAAAGATCGCATTGTGTTCACTGTCGATAGGCAACAGCACGGAACCACTCTTGCCCACTGCCTGCATGAACAGCGCGCCAGACATCACCAGCGCTTCCTTGTTGGCCAACAGGATCTTCTTGCCAGCCTCAACCGCCGCCAGAGTCGGGCGCAGCCCCGCCGCACCGACAATAGCCGCCATCACGGCATCGACTTCCGGAGCCGAGGCCACCTCGCACAACCCCTGCTCCCCCACCAGCACCTGGGTAGCCAGGCCGGCGGCGCGCAAATCTTGCTGAAGGCGGCTGGCGGCCGCGGCCTCGGGCACCACCGCAAAACGGGGCTCATGCTTTACGCACAACGCCAGCAACTCGGCCAGACGCGTGAAGCCCGTCAGGGCAAACACCTGATAACGATCCGGATGACGGGCAATCACATCCAGGGTGCTCAGACCGATAGAACCGGTAGCCCCCAGAACCGTGATCTGTTGTACAGCCGTCACAGCGCAGCCATCCACAACAGCACGGCAAACACCGGAATGGCCGCGGTCAGGCTGTCGATGCGGTCCAGCACCCCACCATGACCGGGCAGCAGGTTGCTACTGTCCTTGATACCCGACTGGCGCTTGAACATGCTCTCGGTCAGGTCGCCGACCACCGAAATGAATACAACGATCGCTGCACCCAGCAGCCCCAGGATCATCTGCCCCAGGGTCCAGTCACGCACCAGCCCCACCACCGCGGTGATCACCAGGCTCAACGCCAGGCCGCCGTACACGCCCTCCCAGCTCTTGCCCGGGCTGACCTGGGGCGCCAGCTTGCGCTTGCCGAAGGCCTTGCCGGAGAAGTAGGCACCGATATCCGCGCCCCACACCAGCACCATCACCGCCATGATCAACCAGTTGCCCAGTGGCAGCTGCTTGATGAACACCAGCCCTTGCCAGGCCGGCAGCAGGATCAGCAGGCCGATCAACAACTTGGGTGCGGCACCGGACCATTGCTCGCTGGAACGCGGATAGGTCAGCACCAGGTAGGTCGCCAGCGCCCACCACAGCACCGCAGCCCCCAGCACCCAGGGCGCAACACCCGGAACCAGATGCATCAGGAACAACAGCGCCGCCACCACCACGGCGAAGGCCACCCGAGCCGGCTGCGCCTCGAAGCCCGCCAGGCGCGCCCATTCCCAGGCACCCAGGCTTACTACCAGGCCGATGAACAGGGCGAACCCCGAGCCTTCGAGCAGGAAGAACCCGCACAAGGCGATCGGCAGCAGGATCAGCGCAGTAATGATTCGTTGTTTAAGCATTAAACCCGGGCTCCAGCCTCGACCTGCTCGCTCGTCTTACCGAAGCGTCGCTGGCGAGATGCGTAATCGGCCAATGCGTTACGCATGGCTTCGTGTTTGAAGTCCGGCCAGAACAGGTCGGAGAAATACAGCTCGGCATAGGCCAGCTGCCACAACAGGAAATTGCTGATGCGATGCTCGCCACCGGTCCGGATGCACAGGTCCGGCAGCGGCAGGTCGCCGGTCGCCAGGCAGGTCTGCAGCAGGCCCGGAGTGATGTCCTCAGGCCGCAGATGCCCGGCCTGGACCTCGCGCGCCAGGCGCTGGGCGGCCTGAGCGATATCCCACTGGCCGCCATAGTTGGCGGCGATCTGCAGGATGAAACGATCACTGCCCGCGGTAATGGCTTCCGCTTCGCGCATCGCCGCCTGCAACTCGGGATGGAAGCGTGAACGATCGCCAATGATCCGCAGGCTGATGTTGTTCTCGTTGAGGCGCTTGGCTTCACGACGCAGGGCCTTGAAGAACAGATCCATCAAGGCACTGACTTCGTCAGCCGGCCGCTGCCAGTTTTCACTGGAAAAGGCAAACAGGGTCAGCACCTCGACCTTGGCCTCAGCGCACACTTCGATCACTGCACGTACCGCATCGACACCCGCCTTATGCCCGGCGACACCCGGCATAAAGCGTTTTTTTGCCCAGCGGTTATTACCGTCCATGATGATCGCCACATGGCGCGGCACCGAGGACAACACGGACTGCTTGGTCTTTTCCATGAAAACGCCTGACCCTTATACGGCCATCAAGTCCTTTTCTTTTTCCTCAGTCGCCTTGGCGATCTGAGCTTCAAAGTCCTTGATCAGCTTATCGATTTCGGCGCTGCCACGGCGCTCTTCGTCTTCGCTGATTTCCTTGTCCTTGGTCAGCTTCTTCAACTCACCCAGGGCATCGCGGCGAATATTGCGCACTGCAACCCGCGCATCCTCGGCGGCAGCACGCGCCTGCTTGGTGAAGCCCTTGCGGGTTTCCTCGGTCAGCGGTGCCATCTTGATCAGCAGCAGCTCGCCCAGGTTGGTCGGATTGAGGTTAAGACCGGCACTGCCGATGGCCTTGTCGATGGCTCCGAGCATATTGCGCTCGAACGGCACTACCTGCAGGGTCTGGGAGTCCTTCACGGTAACGTTGGCAACGCCACTCAACGGTGTGTCGGTACCGTAGTAAGGCACCATCACACTGCCCAGGATGCTGGGGTGAGCCTTGCCGGTGCGAATCTGGCCGAATGCATGGGCCAGGGACTCCAGGGATTTCTTCATGCGCTCTTGAGCGTCTTTCTTGATTTCGTTGATCATTGCTCGCCTTCCTCGATCAGGGTTCCTTCAGCGCCACCATGCACGATATTCAGCAGGGCGCCGGGCTTGTTCATGTTAAATACCCGCAGCGGCATCTTGTGGTCGCGGCACAGGCAGATTGCCGTCAGGTCCATCACTCCCAGCTTGCGATCCAGCACTTCATCGTAAGTCAGATGATCGAACTTCTCGGCATGCGGGTCCTTGAACGGGTCTGCAGTGTAAACACCATCGACCTTGGTTGCCTTGAGTACCACGTCGGCATCGATCTCGATAGCGCGCAGGCAGGCTGCGGAGTCGGTGGTGAAGAACGGGTTGCCGGTACCGGCCGCGAAGATCACCACCTCTTTGGAGTTCAGGTGGCGCATCGCCTTGCGACGGTCATAGTGATCGGTCACGCCGACCATGGAAATAGCCGACATCACGATGGCCGAGATATTCGCACGTTCCAGTGCATCACGCATGGCCAGGGCGTTCATCACAGTGGCCAGCATGCCCATGTGGTCGCCCGTGACCCGATCCATCCCGGCCGCGCTCAATGCAGCGCCACGGAACAGGTTGCCACCACCGATCACCAAGCCTACCTGGACGCCGATACCAACCAGCTGGCCGACTTCCAGCGCCATGCGATCCAGCACCTTGGGATCGATCCCGAACTCTTCCGAGCCCATCAGGGCCTCGCCGCTAAGCTTGAGTAGAATGCGTTTATAGCGAGCTTGATAACCACTGCCCTGCTGAGCCATTGCGAATCTCTCCTGCGGCGTATTTAAAAAATTCTTTGCGGGCTGTTTACAGCCTGCGTTCACTCTAGCTTGACGCTGTCACAGCGCCATCAGAACACGACTTTGTAAGGCGGTTCCGAGGATAAACAACTAAATTACCCTGCCCATTTGAAAAGAGGCTGCGCGCGTGAGCGGGCAGCCTCTTCTGGGCGACAGTTGAAAAAACCGTCTTACTGTTGCTTGGCAGCAGCCAGTTGTGCAGCAACTTCTTCGGCGAAGTTGTCTTCTTTCTTCTCGATGCCTTCACCTACCGCGAAACGGGTGAAGGAAACGATTTCAGCGCCGCCTTTCTTGGCCAGAGCACCTACGGTGATTTCTGGATCCTTGACGAAAGCTTGCTCAACCAGGCTGGCTTCGGCCAGGAACTTGCTGATACGGCCAGCGATCATTTTTTCAACGATTTCGGCTGGCTTGCCTTTCATCTTGTCTTCGTTCAGCTGCAGGAACACAGCCTTTTCACGCTCGATCGCTTCAGCCGAAACTTGCGATGGCAGCAGGAACTCAGGGTTGCTGGCCGCTACGTGCATGGCGATGTCTTTGGCCAGTTCAACGGAACCGCCTTTCAGAACAACCGCAACACCGATCTTGTTGCCGTGCAGGTAGGTGCCGACCACGTCGCCTTCAACGCGAGCCAGACGACGGATGTTGACGTTCTCGCCAGTCTTGCCAACCAGGATCAGGCGGGCAGCTTCTTGAGCTTCGATCAGCGGAGCGGCGTCGGTCAGCTTGTCAGCGAAAGCCTTTTCCACGCTAGCGGCAACGAATGCCTTGAAATCGTCCTGCAGAGCCAGGAAGTCGGTCTGCGAGTTGACTTCCAGCAGGACAGCAGCTTTACCGTCGTCCTTGATGGCGATAGCGCCTTCAGCAGCAACGTTGCCTGCTTTCTTGGCAGCCTTGATGGCGCCGGAAGCACGCATGTCATCAATGGCTTTTTCGATGTCGCCGCCGGCCTTGGTCAAGGCCTTTTTGCAGTCCATCATGCCTTCGCCGGTACGCTCGCGCAGTTCTTTGACCAACGCTGCAGTAATCTCTGCCATTTTCAAAATCCTCTTGGATAGGTTTTCAACCATTCCACCCGATCGAACGGGCGCTCAATTCTTGGGCATTGCCCCGAAACCACTTCATAACAGCCCCGCATTACAGAAACTGTCGGGGCGCGACGACGAAATGATTTTCGAGTTGGCAAAAAGGGGGCCAAGCCCCCTTTTTGCGTGCTGAGTCAACGCTACGCGTCAGTTACTCAGGCTTCAGCCGCCGGTGCTGCAGCTTCTTCGAACACTTCGGTGCCGCCAGCAACGTTGTTGCGACCACGGATCACAGCGTCAGCCATCGAACCCATGTACAGCTGGATGGCGCGAATGGCGTCATCGTTGCCTGGGATGATGTAGTCAACGCCTTCCGGGCTGCTGTTGGTATCGACAACGCCGATGACCGGGATGCCCAGCTTGTTGGCTTCGGTGATCGCGATGCGCTCGTGGTCAACGTCGATCACGAACAGTGCGTCAGGCAGGCCGCCCATGTCCTTGATACCACCCAGGGAACGATCCAGCTTTTCCAGATCGCGAGTGCGCATCAGCGCCTCTTTCTTGGTCAGCTTGGCGAAGGTACCGTCTTCTGCTTGCACTTCAAGGTCACGCAGACGCTTGATGGAAGCACGGATGGTTTTGTAGTTGGTCAGCATGCCGCCCAACCAGCGGTGATCGACGTACGGCGAACCGCAACGTGCTGCTTCTTCAGCAACGATCTTGCCAGCGGAACGCTTGGTGCCGACGAACAGAATCTTGTTTTTGCCCTGGGCCAGACGCTCTACGAAAGTCAGAGCTTCGTTGAACATTGGCAGGGTTTTTTCAAGGTTGATGATGTGGATCTTGTTGCGCGCGCCGAAAATGTACTTGCCCATTTTCGGATTCCAGTAACGGGTTTGGTGACCGAAGTGCACACCGGCCTTCAGCATATCGCGCATGTTGACTTGGGACATGATAGTTCCTTAATAAGTCGGGTTAGGCCTCCACGTATCCCAATGACCAACCAACAGCTTGTGCTGAGGGCACCCAGGTCATCGTGTCGACACGTGTGTGGGTTTGAGCTTTTCGGGGCATCCCCGGAAAGCGGCGCATTTTATACCACAGCAAGGGCAAAAACGGAACCCGGATTCACACTCGGCGATCCGCAGGCATTTTGCCCGCCTCTTGGAATCGGTCCAGAATGCACCATTGTATAGAGAGAAGCGCCAGCAGAACCTCAGATTTGCGCTGAGCCTCTGTTAGAATCGCACCTTTGCGGCTTTTGAAAACCTTGCTGGCCCATCGTAGGCCAAGCCTTGCGCATGCGGGTTTTCGAGCCATTTCCGTGTTTATCGCGCCCCTGGGCGTCAAGAGAGCCTGTATGACCGTCACCCTCAAAACTCCCGAGGACATCGCCAAAATGCGTGTCGCCGGCAAACTGGCCGCCGACGTGCTGGAAATGATTGCCGAGCATGTCAAACCCGGTGTCACCACCGAAGAACTGGACCGCATCTGCCATGACTACATCGTCAATGTGCAGGGTGCGATCCCTGCCCCGCTGAACTACAAGGGCTTCCCCAAATCCATCTGCACCTCGATCAACCACGTGGTGTGCCACGGCATTCCCAACGAGAAGCCGCTGAAGGATGGCGACACCCTGAACATCGATGTGACCGTCATCAAGGACGGCTACCACGGCGACACCAGCCGCATGTTCCACGTCGGCACCGTGCCGGTCTGGGCCGAGCGCCTGTCGCAGATCACCCAGGAATGCATGTACAAGGCCATTGAACTGGTGAAACCGGGCTGCCGACTGGGCGACATCGGCGAAGTGATCCAGAAGCACGCGGAAAAGAACGGTTTCTCGGTGGTTCGCGAGTTCTGCGGCCACGGCATCGGCAAGGTGTTCCACGAAGAGCCGCAGATCCTGCACTACGGCCGTGCCGGTACTGGCATGGAACTCAAGGCCGGCATGACCTTCACCATCGAGCCGATGATCAACCAGGGCAAGGCCGACACCAAGGTCCTGGGCGACGGCTGGACCGCCATCACCAAGGACCGCAAGCTCTCCGCGCAGTGGGAACACACCCTGCTGGTGACCGAGACCGGCTACGAGATCTTCACCCTGCGCAGCGATGACACCATCGCCCGGGTATCTGCCTGATCCACAACGCTGCGTCCCGACCTTATAGATAGAAAGGAAAGCCAATCGATGCCGCAGGTGGACCCCGAACTCTTCGACCGCGGCCAGTTCCAGGCGGAACTGGCACTGAAGGCCAGCCCTATCGCCGCCTTCAAGAAGGCCATCCGCCAGGCACGGGAAGTGCTCGATACGCGCTTTCGCAGTGGGCGGGAGATCCGCCGGCTGATCGAAGACCGCGCCTGGTTCATCGATAACATCCTGCAAAAGGCCTGGGACCAGTTCAACTGGAGCGAAGACGCCGACATCGCCCTGGTGGCGGTCGGCGGCTACGGTCGCGGCGAGCTGCACCCCTATTCCGACATCGACCTGCTGATCCTCCTGGACAGCGCCGACCACGAAATTTTCCGCGACTCCATCGAACGCTTTCTTACCCTGCTCTGGGACATTGGCCTGGAAGTCGGGCAAAGCGTGCGCTCGGTGGACGAATGCGCCGAACAGGCGCGGGCCGACCTGACGGTGATCACCAACCTGATGGAAAGCCGCACCATTGCCGGCCCCGAGCACCTGCGCCAGCGCATGCTGCAAGTGACCAGCACCGAGCACATGTGGCCGAGCAAGGATTTCTTCCTGGCCAAGCGGGCCGAGCAGAAGGCCCGCCATCACAAGTACAACGACACCGAATACAACCTGGAGCCCAACGTCAAAGGCTCGCCGGGTGGGTTGCGGGACATCCAGACCATCCTCTGGGTCGCGCGCCGCCAGTACGGCACCCTGAACCTGCGGGCCCTGGCCGGCGAAGGCTTCCTGGTGGAAAGCGAAAACGCGCTCCTGGCCTCGTCCCAGGAGTTCCTGTGGAAGGTCCGCTACGCGCTGCACATGCTCGCGGGGCGCGCCGAGGACCGCCTGCTGCTCGACCACCAGCGCTCCATCGCCACCCTGCTGGGCTTCGAGGGCGAAGATGCGAAACAGAGCATCGAAAGCTTCATGCAGCAGTACTACCGGGTGGTGATGAGCATCGCCCAGTTGAGCGACCTGATCATCCAGCACTTCGAGGAGGTGATCCTCGCCCCCGAGGACGAGGCACCGCCACAGCCGATCAATGCGCGCTTCCAACTGCACGACGGCTACATCGAGGCGATCAACGACAACGTGTTCAAGCGCACGCCGTTCGCCATGCTGGAGATCTTCGTGCTGATGGCCCAGCACCCGGAAATCAAGGGCGTGCGCGCCGACACCATCCGCCTGCTGCGCGAACACCGGCATCTGATCGATGACGACTTCCGCCACGATATCCGCAACACCAGCCTGTTCATCGAGCTGTTCAAGTGCGAGATCGGCATCCACCGCAACCTGCGGCGGATGAACCGCTACGGCATTCTCGGACGCTACCTGCCGGAGTTCGGCTTCATCGTCGGGCAGATGCAGCACGACCTGTTCCACATCTATACCGTGGACGCCCACACGCTGAACCTGATCAAGCACCTGCGCAAAATGCAGTACACGCCGATCTCCGAGAAATTCCCGCTGGCCAGCAAGCTCATGGGCAAGCTGCCCAAGCCCGAGCTGATCTACCTGGCCGGTCTGTACCACGACATCGGCAAGGGCCGTCATGGCGATCACTCGGAAATCGGCGCCGTGGATGCCGAAGCCTTCTGCGTGCGCCACCAGTTGCCGCAGTGGGATACCCGGCTGATCGTCTGGCTGGTGCAGAACCACCTGGTGATGTCCACCACGGCTCAGCGCAAGGACTTGTCCGACCCGCAGGTGATTCACGATTTCGCACAGATCGTGGTCGACCAGACCCGCCTCGACTACCTCTACGTACTGACCGTCGCCGATATCTACGCCACCAACCCGACGCTGTGGAACTCCTGGCGCGCCAGCCTGTTGCGCCAGCTCTACACCGAGACCAAGCGAGCCCTGCGCCGCGGCCTGGAAAACCCGGTGGACCGCGAAGAGCAGATCCGCCAGACCCAGAGCGCCGCCCTGGACATCCTGGTGCGCAACGGCACCGACCCGGACGAAGTGGAACAACTCTGGTCCCAACTGGGGGACGACTACTTCCTGCGCCACACCGCCGGCGACGTGGCCTGGCACAGCGACGCGATCCTCCAGCAGCCGGCCGATGGCGGGCCACTGGTGCTGATCAAGGAAATCACCCAGCGCGAGTTCGAGGGCGGCACCCAGATCTTCATCTACGCCCCGGACCAGCACGACTTCTTCGCGGTGACCGTGGCCGCCATGGACCAGCTCAACCTGAACATCCATGACGCGCGCATCATCACCTCCAGCAGCCAGTTCACCCTCGACACCTACATCGTCCTGGACAACGACGGCGAATCCATCGGCAACAACCCGCAGCGAGTCGAGCAGATCCGCAAGGGCCTGACCGACGCCCTGCGCAACCCCGACGACTACCCGACCATCATCCAGCGCCGGGTGCCGCGCCAGCTCAAGCATTTTGCCTTCGCCCCCGAGGTGACTATCCACAACGACGCCCAACGCCCGGTGACCGTGCTGGAACTCAGCGCCCCGGATCGCCCGGGTTTGCTGGCGCGGATCGGCAAGATCTTCCTGGAGTTCGACCTGTCGCTGCAGAACGCCAAGATCGCCACCCTGGGCGAGCGCGTGGAAGACGTGTTCTTCATCACCGATGCGCACAACCAGCCCCTGTCCGACCCCCAGCTGTGCAGCCGCTTGCAGGATGCGATCGTCGAGCAGTTGAGCGTCAGCCACGAACCGACTATCGAAATGACCCGCCTGAGCATCTGACGGGTCCGAACCACCGCTTTGAGTGAGATACCGCCTCCATGAACAACGCTCTGAACCAGTTGCAGCCCTACCCGTTCGAAAAGCTGCGCGCCTTGCTCGGCACCGTGACGCCCAACCCGGACAAGCGCGCCATCGCCCTGTCCATCGGCGAACCCAAGCACCGCTCGCCAAGCTTTGTCGCCGAAGCCCTGGCCAGCAACCTCGATCAGATGGCGGTCTACCCCACCACCCTGGGCATCCCGGCGCTGCGCGAAGCCATCGCCGGCTGGTGCGAGCGGCGCTTTGGCGTGCCCGCGCTCTGGCTCGACCCGGCGCGCAATGTACTGCCGGTCAACGGCACCCGCGAAGCGCTGTTCGCCTTCACCCAGACCGTGGTCAACCGCGGCGAAGACGCCCTGGTGGTCAGCCCCAACCCCTTCTATCAGATCTACGAAGGCGCAGCCTTCCTCGCCGGGGCCAAGCCGCACTACCTGCCGTGCCTCGACGAAAACGGCTTCAACCCGGACTTCGACGCCGTGCCGGTGGAGATCTGGCAGCGCTGCCAGATCCTCTTCCTGTGCTCGCCGGGCAACCCCACCGGCGCGCTGATCCCGCTGGATACCCTGAAGAAGCTGATCGCACTGGCCGACGAGCACGACTTCGTGATCGCCGCCGACGAGTGCTACAGCGAGCTGTACTTCGACGAACAGACACCGCCGCCGGGCCTGCTCAGCGCCTGCGTCGAACTGGGCCGCAAGGACTTCAAGCGCTGCGTGGTGTTCCACAGCCTGTCCAAGCGCTCCAACCTGCCGGGCCTGCGCTCGGGCTTCGTCGCCGGTGATGCCGAGATTCTCAAGGGCTTCCTGCTGTACCGCACCTACCACGGCTGCGCCATGCCGGTGCAGACCCAACTGGCCAGCGTCGCCGCCTGGAACGACGAAGTGCACGTGCGCGCCAACCGCGCCTTGTACCGGGAGAAATTCGACGCGGTGCTGGCGATCCTTGCGCCCGTGATGGATGTGCAGCGCCCGGACGGCAGCTTCTACCTGTGGCCGAACGTGGCCGGGGATGACGCAGCCTTCTGCCGCGACCTGTTCGAACAGGAGCATGTGACCGTGGTTCCGGGCTCCTACCTGTCGCGAGAAGTGGACGGCACCAACCCGGGCGCCGGCCGGGTACGCATGGCACTGGTAGCACCGCTGGCGGAATGCGTGGAAGCCGCGGAACGGATTCGCGATTTCGTGCTGCGTCGCACTTGAGGCCTTTCGCCGGCAAGCCGGCTCCCACAGCAGGAGCCGACTGCCGGCGAACGCCTCACTTCACCTGCCCCAGATTGGCCTCGCTCATATCCAGGTCGGCCAGTACTTCGCGTAGCACATCGTCGCCAATCTGATGCTGGCGGCTCAGCCGATACAGCTCCAGCCGTTGCGCTCGCAGGGCCTTGATCCGCAGGCGCCGCTCCAGCAAGTCCATCTGGAACGCCAGGGCCTGGGCCTCGGCGGAATCGTTGTAGACCTCCAACTGATGCCGGTACTCGGCCATCAAGCGCCCCTTGAGTTCGGTGGCCAGGGCCGCCTGGGCGGCATCCGGGGTTTCACCGGTGTCAGCCACTTCTTCGGCTTCCAGGGCATGGATCGCCGCTTCGGCAGTCTTGCGCCAGGCATCCCGCACTTCCCCACGGCGCTTGTCGTCAGGGCTCTTCACAATGCCGCGCAGCAGCAGCGGCAGGGCAATGCAGGCCGCCACCAGGGACAGCAGGATCACCCCGGCAGCGATGAAGATCAGCAGGTCGCGCTCCGGAAAGGCTTCACCGGCACCTAGAAACAACGGTACCGACATCACACCGGCCAGGGTTACCGCCCCGCGCACTCCACCCACGGTCAGCAACCAGCAGGAACGGGCGGTCGGCACCAGGGTCAATTCACCCTTGCCGCGCCAGCGCCGCAGCAGGCCGGACAGGCGCCAGATGCTCTGCACCCAGATGAAACGCAACACCAGCAGCACCAGGAAAATCGCCACCACATCCAGGCAACGGTAGAACAGGGTCGGCCACAGCGAGGTCTCGTGACTGACCACGGCCTTGATGATGTCCGGCAGCTGCAAACCCAGGAGCAGGAAGATCAGGCCATTGAAGGCGAACTCCAGCAGTGACCAGACGCTGCGATTGAGCAGCCGGGTGCTGGTCTGGCGCGGCAGCAGGTCGAGCCAGCTCTGCATCATCCCCGCCGCCACCGCCGAGAGAATGCCCGAGGCCCCAAGGCGCTCGGCCAGCACATAGGCGGCGAACGGCAAAAGCAGCATGAACACCACGTGGGTCGCCGGGTCATCCCAGCCTCGGGCGATCATCCAGGCCCGCAGGCGCCCCACCAGCCAGCTCAGTGCCACGCCGACCGCCAGGCCGCCCACCGCCACCAGGACGAAGGTCAGGCTGGCGTTGGCCAGGGAGAACACCCCGGTCACCGCCGCTGCCAGGGCGAACTTGAAGGTCACCAGGCCCGAGGCGTCATTCATCAGCGCCTCCCCCTGGAGCATGTGCATCAGGGGCGTGGGCAAGCGATTCTGGGAAATCGCCGATACCGCCACGGCGTCGGTGGGCGAAAGCACGGCGGCCAGGGCAAAGGCCACCGGCAACGGAATGCTCGGCAGCAGCCAATGGATGAAGTAGCCGGCGCCCACCACGGTGAACAGCACCAGCCCTACTGCCAGGGTCAGGATCGGCCCGCGCAGGCGCCAGAATTCGCGCTTGGGCATGCGCCAGCCATCGGAAAACAACAGCGGCGGCAAGAACAGGAAGAGAAACAGCTCCGGGTCCAGGGCCACGTGCAGCCCCAGGGTCGGCCAGGCCAGCAAGGCGCCGGCGGCAATCTGCACCAGGGGCAGCGGCAGTGGAATCACCCGTCCGACAAGACGCGAGAGGCTCACCAGCATCAGCAGGATGAGGACGGTATAGGCGGTTTGCATAAAGCGGGCTTCCCGATCTGAAACTTCAAAGCAGACACACAACAGCGGCAGGAATTCACCGCAGAAGTGCCATATTAGCCGCTTAAGCTGCGTTTACGCCGCTGCACAAAAGTCGCAACGGCGCCCGGGCGTGGAAACACAATGCGACAAAGCCCCGCAGCAGCCGACGCCGAATCGGCGCGGTCGTGGCATAATCCGTGACCTTTCATCTCCAGCATCTCCAAAGGGGGCAATTCCTTGACCGCTTCAAGCAAAACGTTGCACCTTTTCGGCATCAAAGCCTGTGACACCATGAAAAAGGCGCGCACCTGGCTCGATGAACACGCTGTCAGCTATGACTTCCATGATTACAAAACCTCCGGCATTGACCGTGAGCACCTGAATCAGTGGTGCGACGAGCACGGCTGGCAGGTGGTGTTGAACCGCGCGGGCACGACCTTTCGCAAACTCGATGACGAAAGCAAAGCCGATCTCGACCAGGCGAAAGCCGTTGAACTGATGCTCGCGCAACCTTCGATGATCAAGCGCCCGGTGCTCGATCTCGGAGACAAGACCCTGATTGGCTTCAAGCCAGACCTTTACGCAGCAGCGCTCAAGTAAGCCTGCTCAATCAATTTCGCAAGAGGTAACTGCATGTCCACTACCCTGTTCAGCCTGGCATTCGGTGTCGGCACCCAAAATCGTCAAGGCGCCTGGCTGGAAGTGTTCTACGCATCGCCACTGCTCAACCCTGCCGCCGAAATCGTTGCCGCTGTCGCACCGATCCTCGGTTACAGCGAAGGCAACCAGGCCATCACCTTCACCACCGCCCAGGCCGCGCAAATGGCCGACGCGCTGAAGAGCATCGACGCCACCCAGGCGGCCCTGCTGACCCGCCTGGCCGAAAGCCACAAGCCGCTGGTAGCCACCCTGCTGGCAGAAGATGCCCAGCTGACCTCCACTCCAGAGGCCTACCTGAAGCTGCACCTGCTGTCCCACCGCCTGGTCAAGCCGCACGGCCTGAGCCTGGCCGGCGTGTTCCCGCTGCTGCCGAACGTGGCCTGGACCAGCCAGGGCGCCATCGACCTCGGCGAGCTGGCCGAGCGTCAACTGGAAGCGCGCCTGCGCGGCGAGCTGCTGGAAGTGTTCTCCGTGGACAAATTCCCGAAAATGACCGACTACGTGGTGCCGAGCGGCGTGCGTATCGCTGACAGTGCGCGGATCCGCCTGGGCGCCTACATCGGCGAAGGCACCACCGTGATGCACGAAGGTTTCGTCAACTTCAACGCCGGCACCGAAGGCCCGGGCATGATCGAAGGCCGGGTTTCCGCAGGCGTGTTCGTCGGCAAGGGGTCGGACCTGGGCGGCGGTTGCTCCACCATGGGCACCCTGTCGGGTGGCGGCAACATCGTGATCAAGGTCGGCGAAGGTTGCCTGATCGGCGCCAACGCCGGTATCGGCATCCCGCTGGGCGACCGCAATACCGTGGAGTCGGGCCTGTACGTGACCGCCGGCACCAAGGTGGCGCTGCTGGACGAGAACAACCAACTGGTCAAAGTGCTCAAGGCCCGGGAACTGGCCGGCCAGCCGGACCTGCTGTTCCGTCGCAACTCGGAAACCGGCGCCGTGGAGTGCAAGACCCACAAGTCGGCCATCGAGCTGAACGAAGCGCTGCACGCTCACAACTAAGCAGCGATTCGGTTTCACTGGAGCCGGCCAGGCGCTTATCATCGGCGCCCGGCCTGTTCAAACGAGTTCTGCCACCATGCTTGTAGCCTCCCCCTGGCGCGCCGACTTCCCGGCCATCGCCGCCCTGCATCGCCAGGACCAGACGTACCTGGACAACGCCGCCACCACGCAAAAACCCCAAGCCCTGCTGAACGCGCTGGCGCACTACTACGCCAATGGCGCGGCCAATGTGCATCGTGCACAACACCTGCCCGGCGCCCACGCCACCCAAGCGTTCGAAGACAGCCGCAGCAAGGTCGGCCAATGGCTGAATGCCGGTGACAGTGGGCAAATCGTCTTCACCCACGGCGCGACCTCCGCGCTGAATCTTCTGGCCTACGGCCTGGAGCACCAATTTTCCGCGGGCGATGAAATCGTCATCAGCGCCCTGGAGCACCACGCCAATCTGCTGCCCTGGCAGCAACTGGCCCAACGTCGCGGTCTCAAGCTGCTGGTCCTGCCCCTGGACCCGGACGGCCTGATCGACGTCGATGCGGCAAGCCGCTTGATCGGCCCGCGCACCCGTTTGCTGGCGGTGAGCCAGCTGTCCAACGTGCTTGGCGCCTGGCAACCCTTGACCCCACTGCTGGCCATGGCCAGGGCCCAGGGCGCACTGACGGTGATCGACGGCGCCCAGGGCGTGGTCCATGGCCGCCACGATGTCCAGGCCCTGGGCTGCGACTTCTATGTGTTCTCCAGCCACAAGCTGTACGGCCCGGATGGGGTCGGCGTGCTGTTTGGCCGTCATGCAGCACTCAAGGGCCTGCGCCACTGGCAGTTCGGCGGTGAAATGGTCCAGGACGCCGATTACCAGCACGCCAGCTTCCGCCCCGCCCCTCTGGGGTTCGAGGCCGGTACACCGCCGATTGCCGGGGTCATCGGCCTGGGGGCCACCCTGGATTATCTCGCCGGCATGGATCAGCAAGCACTGGCCGACCATGAAGCAGCGCTGCACGCCTACCTGCTGCACGGCTTGCAGGCGCGCAATGGCATCCGCCTGCTGGGCTCGCCGCAAGTGGCCCTGGTCAGTTTTGTCGTGGATGGGGTGCACAACGCCGACCTGGCGCACCTGCTGACCGAACAAGGCATTGCCGTACGCGCCGGGCACCACTGCGCCATGCCGCTGATGAAAAGCCTGGGGTTGGCCGGAGCGATTCGCGTGTCATTGGCGCTGTACAACGATTCCGAGGACCTGGAGCGTTTCTTCGAAGCCCTGGATCAGGCCCTGGAACTGCTGCGATGAGCCTGCCGGCGGATGCCGTCGCCGCCCTGGAGATTTTCCAGGGGGCTGCCGGCTGGGAACAGCGGGCGCGCCTGCTGATGCAATGGGGCGAGCGCCTGCCGCCCCTGAGCGAGGCCGACCGGGTCGAGGCCAACCGGGTGCACGGCTGTGAAAGCCAGGTCTGGCTGGTGGCGGCCCTGGAAAACGGTCATTGGCAGTTTGCCGCGGCCAGCGACGCGCGGCTGATTCGCGGGCTGGTGGCCCTGCTCCTGGCGCGGGTCAATGGCCTGACGGCACAGCAGTTGCGGGAAGTGGACCTGGCCGACTGGTTCAACCAGTTGGGCCTGTCGCGCCAGCTCTCGCCCTCGCGCAGTAATGGCCTGAACGCCGTCTTGCAACGCATGAGCGAACTGGCCAGCGCCCCCTAACTCCGTAGGAGCCTGCTTGCTGGCCAACAGGCCCATAAGCCTTGCACCCTCCTCGCGGCCCTCTTCGCTGGCAAGCCAGCTCCTACGGGGCGGCGGGCTTGCTGCGCTCCGACGGGCGGCGCACGCCGGCGACAATCTTGTCCACTGCCTTGGTCGCCGCCACCATGCCGAAGGTCGCGGTCACCATCATCACCGCGCCAAAGCCGCCGGCACAGTCGAGCTTGACGCCATCGCCGACAAAACTCTTCTGCAGGCAGATGCTGCCGTCCGGCTTCGGATAACGCAGCTGCTCGGTGGAAAACACGCAAGGCACGCTGTAGTGCCGGGTTACGGTGCGCGAGAAACCGTAGTCGCGGCGCAGGGTGGACCGCACCTTGGAGGCCAACGGGTCATTGAAGGTACGGTTCAGGTCGCAGACCTGGATCAGCGTAGGGTCGATCTGCCCCCCCGCGCCGCCGGTGGTGATGATCTGGATCTTGCGTCGCTTGCACCAGGCAATCAGCGCCGCCTTGGCATTGACGCTGTCGATGCAGTCGATCACGCAATCGATGTCTGGGGTGATGTACTCGGCCATGGTCTCGCGGGTGACGAAGTCCGGCACCGCGTGCACCTTGCAGTCCGGATTGATGCCGCGCAAGCGTTCGGCCATGACCTCGACCTTGGGCTTGCCCACGGTGCTGTCCAGGGCATGCAACTGGCGGTTGCTGTTGCTGACGCAGACATCGTCGAGGTCGAACAGCGAGATCTCGCCCACCCCGCAACGGGCGATGGCTTCCGCCGCCCAGGAACCGACGCCGCCGACGCCAACGATCGCCACATGGGCCGCCCGCAGCCGTTCCAGGCCTTCAATGCCATACAAACGGGCGACGCCGGCAAACCGTGGATCTTCTGTACTCATGACCATCACCTAAAAAACCGGCGCGCATTATAGGGCCTCAACGCGACAAGTTTTAACCTTGAAGCTACAAGTAAAGAACTTAAACCCGAATACAGTGCCCAAGGTCTGGCTTTCCTCTGTGCGCTGTACGCTCAGTTGAGGGCCGGTGTAGGATGCCCGCCGTTTGGCGCCTGCCAACCCTTCCCTCGTTCCACACCTTTTGGAACCCGAAATAGCTATGTCATCGCGTAAATTTGGACTCAACCTGGTGATAGTGCTGGCCATTGCCGCGCTGTTCACCGGTTTCTGGGCGCTGATCAATCGCCCGGTCTCGGCCCCCGACTGGCCGGAACAGATCTCCGGTTTTTCCTACTCGCCTTTCCAGCAGGGCCAGTTCCCGCAGAAGGACCAGTACCCGTCCGACGATGAAATGCGTCGCGACCTGGAGATCATGAGCAAGCTGACCGACAACATCCGTACCTATTCGGTGGACGGCAGCCTGGAAGACATCCCGAGGCTCGCGGAAGAGTTCGGCCTGCGCGTGACCCTGGGGATCTGGATCAGCCCGGACCTGGAGCGCAACGAGCGGGAAATCATGCGCGCCATCGAACTGGCCAATACCTCCCGCAGCGTCGTGCGGGTGGTGGTGGGTAACGAGGCGATCTTCCGCAAGGAAATCACCGCCGACCAACTGTCGGTGATTCTCGACCGGGTGCGGGCCGCGGTAAAAGTTCCGGTCACCACCTCGGAGCAATGGCACGTCTGGGAGGAAAACCCGGGGCTGGCCAAGCACGTCGACCTGATCGCGGCGCACATCCTGCCCTACTGGGAGTTCATCCCGGTGGACAAGGCCGAGCAGTTCGTCCTCGATCGCGCCCGGGACCTGAAGAAGATGTTCCCGAAAAAGCCGCTGCTGCTGTCCGAAGTGGGCTGGCCGAGCAACGGCCGCATGCGCGGTGGCGCCGACGCCAGCCCGGCGGACCAGGCGATCTACCTGCGTACCCTGGTCAACAAGCTCAACCGCCAGGGCTACAACTACTTTGTCATCGAAGCCTTCGACCAGCCGTGGAAGGCCAGCGACGAAGGTTCGGTGGGCGCCTACTGGGGCGTGTTCAACGCCGCGCGCCAGCAGAAATTCAACTTCGAAGGCCCGGTGGTCGCGATCCCGCAATGGCGGGTGCTGGCCATCGGCTCGGTGGTGCTGGCGCTGCTGTCGCTGACCCTGCTGATGATCGACGGCTCGGCCCTGCGCCAGCGCGGCCGCACCTTCCTGACCTTTATCGCGTTCCTCTGCGGTTCGGTGCTGGTGTGGATCGGCTACGACTACAGCCAGCAATACAGCACCTGGTTCAGCCTGACGGTGGGCTTCCTCCTGGCCCTCGGCGCGCTGGGGGTGTTCATCGTGCTGCTGACCGAGGCCCATGAACTGGCCGAAGCGGTGTGGATCCACAAGCGCCGGCGCGAATTCCTGCCGGTGGAGGGGGACTCCAGCTACCGGCCGAAAGTCTCGATCCACGTGCCCTGCTACAACGAGCCGCCGGAGATGGTCAAACAGACCCTCAATGCCCTGGCCAACCTCGATTACCCGGACTTCGAAGTCCTGATCATCGACAACAACACCAAGGACCCGGCGGTCTGGGAACCGGTGCAGGCCTATTGCGAGACCCTCGGCCCGCGCTTCAAGTTCTTCCACGTCGCGCCCCTGGCCGGCTTCAAGGGCGGTGCGCTGAACTATCTGTTGCCGCACACCGCCAAGGACGCCGAAGTGATCGCGGTGATCGACTCCGACTACTGCGTCGACCGCAACTGGCTCAAGCACATGGTGCCGCACTTCGCCGATCCGAAGATCGCCATCGTGCAGTCGCCCCAGGACTATCGCGACCAGAACGAAAGCACCTTCAAGAAGCTGTGCTACGCGGAATACAAGGGCTTCTTCCATATCGGCATGGTCACCCGCAACGACCGTGACGCGATCATCCAGCACGGCACCATGACCATGACCCGGCGCACAGTGCTCGAAGAGCTGGGCTGGGCCGACTGGTGCATCTGCGAGGACGCCGAACTGGGCCTGCGGGTGTTCGAGAAAGGCCTGTCGGCGGCGTACCACCACGAAAGCTACGGCAAGGGCCTGATGCCCGACACCTTCATCGACTTCAAGAAGCAGCGTTTCCGCTGGGCCTATGGCGCGATCCAGATCATCAAGCGCCACACCGCCAGCCTGCTGCGCGGCAAGAACACCGAGCTGACCCGTGGCCAGCGCTACCACTTCCTCGCGGGCTGGCTGCCGTGGGTAGCGGACGGCATGAACATCTTCTTCACCGTCGGCGCCCTGCTGTGGTCGGCGGCGATGATCATCGTGCCGCAACGGGTCGACCCGCCGCTGCTGATCTTCGCCATCCCGCCGCTGGCACTGTTCGTGTTCAAGGTGGGCAAGATCATCTTCCTCTACCGCCGTGCGGTGGGGGTCAACCTCAAGGATGCGTTCTGCGCGGCCCTGGCGGGCCTGGCCTTGTCCCACACCATCGCCAAGGCAGTGCTGTACGGCTTCTTCACCAGCAGCATTCCGTTCTTCCGCACCCCGAAGAACGCCGACAATCACGGCTTCTGGGTGGCGATCTCGGAAGCCCGGGAAGAGCTGTTCATCATGCTGCTGTTGTGGGGCGCGGCGCTGGGGATCTTCCTGGTGCAGGGCCTGCCGAGCAACGACATGCGCTTCTGGGTGACCATGCTCCTGGTGCAGTCTTTGCCTTACGTGGCAGCGCTGGTCATGGCCTTCCTTTCGTCGTTGCCAAAACCTGCGGAACATCCCGAGCCGGCTCCAGCCGCCTAAATCGATCCAAAGCACTAAACGGCGGCCTCAGGCCGCCGTTTTGCTTTAAGATATCCGCCATTTTGCGCGCCTCGCCCAACCCTGTAGGAGCTGGCTTGCCAGCGAACCAAGCAACGCGGTGTATCGAATAAACCGCCCTCGCCGCCCCGCCGGCTCCTGCACAATGCCTTGCACCGGAGTTACCCATGACGGCCCATGCCGAGCTTTCGCCGACCCTGCAACTTGCCTGTGATCTGATCCGTCGCCCCTCGGTGACGCCGATCGACGCCGACTGCCAGAAGCTGATGATGCAGCGCCTGGGGGATGCCGGCTTCAAGCTGGAACCGATGCGCATCGAGGACGTGGACAACTTCTGGGCCAGCCATGGCCAGCATGAAGGCCCGGTGCTGTGTTTTGCCGGCCACACCGACGTGGTGCCTACCGGCCCGGTCCAGGCCTGGCAGAACGACCCGTTCGACGCTCTGATCGACGAGCACGGCATGCTCTGCGGCCGTGGCGCAGCGGACATGAAGGGCAGCCTGGCGGCCATGCTGGTGGCCGCTGAGCGTTTCGTCACCGACTACCCGGACCACAAGGGCTCGGTAGCCTTCCTCATCACCAGCGACGAAGAAGGCCCCGCGCACCATGGCACCAAGGCCGTGGTGGAGCGCCTGGCGGCACGCAAGGAGCGCCTGGACTGGTGCATCGTCGGTGAGCCTTCGAGCACCAGCCTGGTGGGCGACGTGGTCAAGAACGGCCGCCGCGGCTCCCTCGGCGCCAAGCTCACCGTGCGCGGGGTACAGGGCCACGTGGCCTACCCGCACCTGGCGAAGAACCCGATCCACCTGGCGGCCGCAGCCCTGGCGGAACTGGCGGCGGAGCACTGGGACGACGGCAACGCCTTCTTCCCACCCACCAGTTTCCAGATCTCCAACCTCAATTCCGGCACCGGCGCCACCAACGTGATTCCCGGTGAACTGACCGCGCTGTTCAACTTCCGCTTCTCCACCGAATCTACGGTGGAAGGCCTGCAGCAGCGGGTCGCGGCCATCCTCGACAAGCACGGCCTGGACTGGCATGTGGAGTGGGCCCTGTCCGGCCTACCGTTCCTCACCGAACCCGGCGCCCTGCTGGACGCGGTATCGGCCAGCATCAAGCAGGTCACCGGGCGCGACACCAAGGCCTCCACCAGTGGCGGCACCTCCGACGGGCGCTTCATCGCCACCCTGGGCACCCAGGTAGTGGAGCTGGGCCCGGTCAACGCCACCATCCATCAGGTCAACGAGCGGGTACTGGCCAGCGACCTCGATGTGCTGACCGAAATCTACTACCAGACCCTGATCAAGTTGCTCGCCTGATGCTTGCCTGTCCTCTCTGCAGTGCCCCGCTGAACGCCGTGGACAACGGCGTGGTCTGCCCGGCCGGGCATCGTTTCGACCGGGCACGCCAGGGCTACCTGAACCTGCTGCCGGTGCAGCACAAGAACAGCCGTGACCCGGGCGACAACCAGGCCATGGTCGAGGCCCGCCGCGACTTTCTCAACGCCGGGCACTACGCCCCGGTGGCCCGGCGCCTGGCGGAGCTGGCGGCAGAACGCGCGCCCCAGCGCTGGGTCGACATCGGCTGTGGCGAGGGTTACTACACCGCGCAACTGGCCCAGGCCCTGCCCGCTGCCGATGGCTACGCCCTGGATATTTCCCGGGAGGCGGTGAAGCGCGCCTGCCGTCGTGCCCCGCAACTGACCTGGATGGTCGCCAGCATGGCGCGCATCCCCCTGGCGGACGCCAGCTGCCAGTTCCTGGCCAGCGTCTTCAGCCCCCTCGACTGGCTGGAGGCCAAGCGCCTGCTCAGCCCCGGCGGCGGCCTGATGAAGGTAGGTCCCACCAGCGGCCACCTGATGGAACTGCGCGAACGCCTGTACGACGAAGTGCGCGAATACACCGACGACAAGCACCTGGCCCTGGTACCCGAAGGCATGGCCCTGGCCCACAGCGAAACCCTGGAGTTCAAGCTGCACCTGGAACGCCCGCAAGACCGCGCCAACCTGCTGGCCATGACGCCCCATGGCTGGCGCGCCAGCGCCGAGCGCCGCGCCGCGGTGATCGAGCAGGCCGAGCCTTTCGAGGTCAGCGTATCGATGCGCTACGATTACTTAGTGCTGCAATAACCCACTAAAACCCAAGGCCCCGAGCCTGTGCTCGCGGCCAAAGAAATCCGCGAATGGATTTTTCAGACCGGCAATGAGGACATCCATGCGCCAGCCCGATATCGAGATTTACCTGAAAGACGCCGACGTCGACTACAAGGCCATCGCCGCCTGGCTGGGCGCCGTGCTTGGCCCGTGCAGCGACTGGGTACAAAAAGGCCAGACCTACAAATGCACCGCCGGCCAGGTGCCCGTGACCTGGCTGCCCAAGGCCGTGGGCAAGTGGAACAGCCTGTACCTGGAAAGCGACCAGACCCCGTGGGATGACGACATCGCCTGCGCCCGCGCCGCCTTTGCCGCGTTGAATGTGGAGGTGCGCTGCGCACCGGGCAGCTGGGTCGAGGAAGAGGGTGAAGAGTCCGCCGATCGCTGGATTCGCATCAGCGCCGACGGTGAAGAAGAGATTACCTGGCGCACTGCCTGAACAGTGCATACCCGTAGGAGCCGGCTTGCCGGCGAAGAGGCCTTCAAGACTTGCGTTCGATAGACGGGCGCCTTCGCTGGCAAGCCGCTCCTACAGGGTGGGTTACAAGCCGACGACGTCTTCGGCTTGCAGACCTTTCTGGCCTTCGACCACAGCGTATTCCACCTGCTGGCCTTCGGTCAGGGAGCGGTGGCCTTCGCCACGGATCGCCCGGTAGTGGACAAATACGTCCGCCCCGCCTTCACGCTGGATAAAACCGTAGCCCTTGGCGTCGTTGAACCACTTCACGTTGCCTGTCTCACGAGTAGTCATGAATCCATACCTCATTTTTTTATTATTGGATTGGCGCACTGCAACCAAACCCTGAGAACTTTCCCCCAGCCTGCCTCTCTATGAGTGAAAGCGATACGACCGCGGGAGAGTCGGCCGAGTATATGACAGGCGTAAAAACTCTCAACTCAATCTTGTTTCGGCGCTTTTTTGCCGATTTTCGGCGAATCCGGCACACTACCGGCCCCGAGCAGTTGCTCGGTTTTCTACTCACTCACGCAGAAGCCGTATGACCCGCTCCCCGATCCGCCGTCTTGTGTTTGGCACCTTGCGCCGACTGCTGTACCTCTGGGTCCGCTCGGAAACCATCAACCAGTCGTCCTTCACCCTCGACCTCGACCGCAGCCGACCGGTGTTCTACGTCCTGCAAAACCCGTCCCTGACCGATCTCGCCGTGGTCGATACCGAATGCACCAAGGCTGGGCTGCCACGTCCGGTACTGCCGGTGTCGGTGGGCAACCTGCTGGAACCGGCGGCCTTCTTCTACCTGACCCCGGAGCCCGACTGGCTTGGTCGCCAGGACAAGCGCGGGGCGCCACCGACCCTGACCCGGCTGGTCAGCGCCCTGACCCAGAATGCCGCCGAAGATGCACAGATCATTCCGGTCAGCGTGTTCTGGGGCCAGTCGCCGGACAGCGAATCGAGCCCGTGGAAGCTGCTGTTCGCCGACAGCTGGGCGGTCACCGGGCGCCTGCGCCGGCTGCTGAGCATCATGATCCTGGGACGCAAGACCCGGGTGCAGTTCTCCGCACCGATCAACCTGCGCGAGCTGATCGAGCACAACAAGGGCCACGAGCGCACCGTGCGCATGGCCCAGCGCATCCTGCGGGTGCACTTTCGCAACCTCAAGGCTGCGGTCATCGGCCCGGACATTTCCCACCGGCGCAACCTGGTCAAGGGCCTGCTCAACCAGCCCCTGGTGAAACAGGCGATCCTCGACGAGGCCGAGCGCGAAAAGATTTCCCCGGAAAAAGCCAAGGCCCAGGCCCTGCGCTACGGCAACGAGATCGCCTCGGACTACACCTACACCGCGATCCGCTTCCTGGAAGTGGTGCTGAGCTGGTTCTGGAACAAGATCTACGACGGGATCAAGGTCAACCACCTCGAAGGCGTGCAGAAGATCGCCCAGGGCCACGAAGTGATCTACGTGCCCTGCCACCGCAGCCATATCGACTACCTGCTGCTGTCCTACCTGCTGTTTCGCAACGGCCTGACCCCGCCGCACATCGCCGCCGGGATCAACCTCAACATGCCGGTGATCGGCGGCCTGCTGCGTCGCGGCGGGGCCTTCTTCATGCGCCGCACCTTCAAGGGCAACCCGCTCTACACCTCGGTGTTCAACGAATACCTGCACACCTTGTTCACCAAGGGTTTCCCGGTGGAGTACTTCGTCGAGGGCGGCCGTTCGCGCACCGGGCGCATGCTGCAACCCAAGACCGGGATGCTGGCCATCACCCTGCGCAGCTTCCTGCGCTCCTCGCGCATGCCCATCGTCTTCGTACCGGTGTACATCGGCTATGAAAGGGTGCTGGAAGGCCGGACCTACCTGGGCGAGCTGCGCGGCGCGAGCAAGAAGAAAGAGTCGATCTTCGACATCTTCAAGGTCATCGGCGCCCTCAAGCAGCGCTTCGGCCAGGTGGCGGTGAACTTCGGCGAACCGATCAAGCTGGCGGAATTCCTCGACCAGGAACAGCCGGACTGGCGGACCCAGGAGCTGGGCCCGCAGTACCGCCCGGCCTGGCTCAATGAAACTACCAACCGTCTCGGCGAGCGGGTGGCCCAGCACCTCAACGAAGCCGCGGCGATCAACCCGGTGAACCTGGTGGCCCTGGCCCTGCTCTCCACCACCCGTCTGGCCCTGGACGACCGCGCCATGGCACGGGTCCTGGACCTGTACCTGGCGCTGCTGCGTCGCGTGCCCTACTCGCCCCACACCACCTTGCCCGAAGGCGACGGCCGGGCTCTGATCCAGCACGTCAAGGACATGGACCTGCTGGCCGAACAGAGCGACGCCCTGGGCAAGATCCTCTACCTGGACGAGCAGAACGCCGTCCTGATGACCTACTACCGCAACAACGTGCTGCACATCTTCGCCCTGCCGGCGTTGCTGGCGAGCTTCTTCCAGAGCTCGTCGCGCATGAGCCGCGAACAGATCCTGCGTTATACCCGCGCGCTCTATCCCTACCTGCAATCGGAGCTGTTCATCCGCTGGCCGCTGGATGAGCTGGACGCGGTGGTGGACCAGTGGCTGGAGGCCTTTGTCGAACAGGGCCTGCTGCGCTTCGAGAAGGACCTGTACCAGCGTCCGGCCCCAAGCTCGCGGCATTTCGTCCTGCTGACCTTGCTGTCCAAGAGCATTGCCCAGACCCTGCAACGCTTCTACATGGCTATTTCCCTGTTGCTCAACAGCGGCCAGAACAGCATCAGCGCCGAGGAGCTGGAAGACCTGTGCACGGTCATGGCCCAGCGCCTGTCGATCCTGCATGGCCTCAATGCCCCGGAGTTCTTCGACAAGAGCCTGTTCCGCCACTTTATCCAGACCCTGCTGGACCAGGGTGTGCTGCGCCGCGACGAAGCCGGCAAGCTGAGCTACCACGAAGCGCTGGGGGAACTGGCCGAAGGTGCCGCCAAGCGCGTGCTGCCGGCAGAAATTCGCCTGTCGATCCGCCAGGTCGCCCTGCACCGCAGCGAAGACGCCGCCGACCAGCTCGCGGCACCTGCGCAAAACGACTAGATTCTTACGGGCGCCGGAGCAGCTGCGGCGCCCTCGATACGGAGATCCGCGATGAAAAAGCTCAGCCTGCTGGCCGCCACCGCGCTGCTCGGCGCTTGCCAGTCCATGAATCCCGCTGCCAAGGCCAGCCTCGACGGCGAAGTCTTCTACTTGCAGCGCATCGCCCTGCCTCCGGCCGCCACCCTGAGCGTGAGCCTGCAGGACGTGTCACTGGCCGACGCCCCTGCCGTGGTCCTGGCCGAGCAGAGCGGTCCGGTCAAGGGCCAGGTGCCGCTGCCCTTTCACCTCAGCTACGACCCGACCCAGGTCAAGCCCGGCCACCGCTATTCGGTCAGCGCGCGGATTGAAGTGGCTGGCCAGCTGGTCTTCATCACCACCGAAAACAACGCCGTTAAACTCGACGGCAGCGACCCGCAGCCCTTGAAGCTGCGGGTCGACGCTGTTCGTTAATTCTTATTGCACAAGGAAGCCGCCATGCTCCGTACTTCGCTTCGTTTCACCAGCCTGTGCGCTGGCCTGTTGATCTCCGCCAGCGCCCTGGCCCTGTCCCTGAGCGACCTGTCCCAGGGTGACGCCAGCGGTGGCCTGAAAGATGCCCTGACCCAGGGTGCGCAGATCGCCGTCAAACAGCTGGGCACCCCAGGTGGTTTCAGCAACAACCCCGAGGTGCGCATCGAGCTGCCGGGCAACCTGGGCAAGGTCGCGAAAAAAATGAAACAGTTCGGCATGGGCGACCAGGTCGATCAGCTTGAAACCAGCATGAACAAGGCTGCCGAGGCCGCTGTGCCGCAAGCCCAGGCCCTGTTGGTGGATGCCGTGAAGAAGATGACCGTGGCTGACGCCAAGGGCATTCTTGCCGGCGGCAAGGACTCCGCCACCCAATACCTGGACAAGAGCAGCCGCGAGCAGATCCGCGCCAAGTTCCTGCCGATCGTCAAGCAGGCCACTGACCAGGTCGGCCTGGCCAAGCAGTACAACTCCTTCGCCGGCCAGGCTGCGACGCTCGGCGTGCTGGATGCCAAGAGCGCCAACATCGAGAGTTACGTGACCGAACAAGCCCTCAATGGCCTGTTCGAAATGATCGGCAAGCAGGAAGAAACCATTCGCCAGAACCCGGCGGCAGCCGCCACCAGCCTGGCCAAGAAAGTCTTCGGCACCCTGTAAGCCTCCCCGCTACCTGTAGGAGCCAGCTTGCCGGCGAAGATGTCGCCAGGACAAGCGCCTGCCCCAAGGGCCTCTTCGCCGGCAAGCCGGCTCCTACAGGATGTATTCCCGCATACCGGTTCCTAGGTTTTCTTGACCCTGAACCAGGCCGCATACAGCGCCGGCAGGAACAACAGGGTCAGCGCCGTCGCCACGATCAGCCCACCCATGATGGCCACTGCCATCGGCCCGAAGAACACACTGCGCGACAGCGGGATCATCGCCAGCACTGCCGCCAGGGCGGTCAGCACGATGGGCCGGAAACGCCGCACCGTGGCTTCGATGATCGCATCCCAGGGCTTGTGCCCCGCCTTGATGTCCTGCTCGATCTGGTCCACCAGGATCACCGAGTTGCGCATGATCATCCCCGACAGGGCAATGGTGCCGAGCATGGCCACGAAGCCGAAGGGCTGGCGGAACACCAGCAGGAACAAGGTGACCCCGATCAATCCCAGGGGCGCCGTGAGGAACACCATGGCCGTGCGCGAGAAACTGCGCAGCTGGATCATCAGCAAGGTCAGCACCACCACGATGAACAGCGGCACGCCGGCCTTCACCGAGTTCTGGCCCCGGGTCGAGTCCTCGACCGTGCCACCCACTTCCAGCAGGTAGCCATCGGGCAGCTCGGCGCGAACCGGCTCCAGGGTCGGCAGGATCTGCTGCACCAGGGTCGCCGGCTGCTCCTTGCCGTAGATGTCGGCGCGCACGGTGACGTTGGGCAGGCGGTTGCGGTGCCAGATCACCCCTTCTTCGAAGCCGTACTCCAGTGTTGCCACCTGGGACAGGGACACGCTCTGGCCATTCTCGGTAGGCACCGCCAAGCTCGGCAGCAACGACAGCTCGGTGCGTTCCTCGCGGGTGCCCCGCAGCAGGATCTCGATCAGCTCGTTGTCTTCCCGGTACTGGCTGACGGTGGAACCGATCAGCGAACTCTGGAGGAATTTCGACAGGTTGGCGGTGCTCACTCCCAAGGCCCGGGCCCGGTCCTGGTCGATGTTCAGGTAGACCACCTTGCTGGGCTCTTCCCAGTCCAGGTGCACGTTGACCACATGGGGGTTCTCTCGCACCTTGGCCGCTACCTTGCGCGCCAGGGCGCGGACTTCCTCGATGTGCTCGCCGGTGACCCGGAACTGCACCGGGTAGCCCACGGGCGGCCCGTTCTCCAGGCGCGTGACCCGCGAGCGCAGCGCCGGGAACTGCTCGTTGAGGGTTTCGATCAACCAGCCGCGCAGCTCTTCACGTTCCTCGATGCTCTTGGCCAGCACCACGAACTGGGCAAAGCTGGTGGCCGGCAGTTGCTGGTCCAGCGGCAGGTAGAACCGCGGCGAACCGGTGCCCACGTAGGCCACGTAGTTGTCGATGCCCGCATGCTCCTTGAGCAGGGCTTCCAGGCGCTTGACCTCATCGGCGGTGTTGCTCAGGGACGCGCCTTCCGCCAGCTTCAGGTCGACCATCAGTTCCAGGCGACCCGAGGCCGGGAAGAACTGCTGGGGAACGAAACGGAACAGCATCACCGAGCCGACGAACAGCAGGATGGTCAGGACGATCACCGTCTTGCGCCGCTCCACGCACCAGCCCACTACCCGCCGGACCCGCTGGTAGAAAGGTGTACCGTGGGGATTGGATTCGGCGCCGTGCTTGGCGGCATGGATCTTCGCCAGATCCGGCAGCAGTTTTTCCCCCAGGTACGGCACGAACACCACGGCTGCAATCCACGAGGCCACCAGGGCAATGGTCACCACCTGGAAGATCGAACGGGTGTATTCGCCCGTGCCGGACTGGGCCGTGGCGATCGGCAGGAAGCCCGCCGCAGTGATCAGGGTGCCGGTGAGCATGGGAAAGGCGGTACTGGTCCAGGCGAAGCTGGCGGCCTTGATCCGGTCGAAGCCCTGCTCCATCTTGATCGCCATCATCTCTACCGCAATGATCGCGTCGTCCACCAGCAAGCCCAGGGCCAGCACCAGCGCCCCCAGGGAAATCTTGTGCAGGCCGATCCCCAGGTAGTACATGGTGGCGAAGGTCATCGCCAGCACCAGGGGAATCGCCAGGGCCACCACCATCCCGGTCCGCACTCCCAGGGAGAAGAAACTCACCAGCAGCACGATGATCAGGGCCTCGGCCAGCACCCGGACGAACTCGCCCACCCCAGTCTTCACCGCCGCCGGCTGGTCGGACACCTTGCGCAGTTCCATCCCCGCCGGCAGGCTTTTCTGCAGGCGCGAGAACTCGCCTTCCAGGGCCTTGCCCAGCACCAGGATGTCACCCCCCTCCTTCATCGCCACTGCCAGGCCGATGGCGTCTTCACCCATGAAGCGCATGCGCGGCGCGGGCGGATCGTTGAAACCACGACGCACGTCCGCCACATCACCGATGCGAAAGGTACGACCGGCGACGCGGATCGGGAAATTGCGGATCTGCTCAACG
This sequence comes from Pseudomonas sp. 8(2025), assembly GCF_052665325.1. Lineage (NCBI taxonomy): Bacteria > Pseudomonadati > Pseudomonadota > Gammaproteobacteria > Pseudomonadales > Pseudomonadaceae > Pseudomonas > Pseudomonas sp. 8(2025). The sequence goes on from NZ_JBQOIE010000003.1 coordinate 146,465, forward strand.
GTCTGGAAATTGCCCGACACCCGTAGTTGCACCCGCTCGCTCGGGGTCTCGAAGAACCCAGCGGTGGACACTGCGTTCTGTTCTTCCAGGGCCTGTTGCACCGCCGCCAGGGGCAGGCCCAGGGTCGCCAGCTTGACGTTGGACAGCTCGATCCAGATTTTCTCGTCCTGCAGGCCCAGCAGGTCGACCTTGCCCACGTCCTTGACCCGTTGCAGCTGGATCTGGATGCGGTCGGCGTAGTCCTTGAGTACCGCGTAGTCGAAGCCCTGCCCGGTCAACGCATAGATATTGCCGAAGGTGGTGCCGAACTCATCGTTGAAGAACGGCCCCTGGATACCGGGCGGCAGGGTCTGCCGGATATCGCTGATCTTCTTGCGTACCTGGTACCACAGCTCGGGAACCTCGTTGGAGTGCATCGAGTCCCGGGCGATGAAGGTGACCTGGGACTCCCCCGGCCGCGAGAAGGACACGATGCGGTCGTACTCGCCAGTCTCCATCAGCTTCTTTTCAATGCGCTCGGTGACCTGGCGCGAGACTTCCTGGGCCGTGGCCCCGGGCCAGTTGGTGCGGATCACCATGGCCTTGAAGGTGAAAGGCGGATCCTCGCTCTGCCCCAGCTTGGTGTAGGACAGCGCACCGACAATGGCCAGCAGCAGCATCAGGAACAGAACGATCTGGCGATTGCGCAACGCCCAGGCGGAAAGGTTGAAACCCATCGGGGATTACTCCTTGGCCGCCAGATTGACCACGCGGTTGGAGCGATCCACCGGGCGCACCTGCAAGCCCTCATGGAGCACATGCACCCCCGCGGCCACCACCCAATCGCTGGCGCTCAGCCCTTCCAGCACCGGCACGCTCTTCTCGCCGAAGGCGCCGACCCGCACCGGGGTCTTGTGCAGGGTATTGTTGGCATCCACCCGCCAGACATAAGTCGCCCCGCCTTCCGCGGACAACGCCGACAGCGGCACCGACAGCGGCACCGCATCGCCGCTCTGGATGAACACCCGGGCACTCTGGCCCAGCTCGGCGGGAACCTTGCCGGCAGTGAAGGCAATACGCGCGGCGAAGGTCCGGGACTTGGGATCGGCAGCAGGCGACAGCTCGCGGATGCGCCCGTCGAAACGCTGGCCCGGCTGGGTCCAGAGCTCCACCGATACCGGTTGGCCGACCTTGAAGCGGCCGTAGTTCTGCTCGGGGAAGCTGATCAGCACCTCACGCTCGCCATCGGTGGCCAGGGTGAAGACCGTCTGCCCGGCCGCCACCACCTGCCCCACTTCCACCGCACGCTTGGCCACCACGCCGTCCTGCGGCGCGCGCAGCACCGCGTAGCCGGCCTGGTTGTTGGCCACATCGAACTCGGCCTTGATCTGCTTCAGGCGCGCTTCGCCGGAACGGTAGAGGTTCTCGGCGTTGTCGTATTGGGAATGGCTGACCATCTGCCGCTCCAGCAGGGTCTTGTAGCGATCACGCTCGGCGCGCACCAGGTTGAGGTTGGCGCTGGCTGCAGTGACCTGGGCCCGGGTGGCTTCAAGTTGCAGGCGCACGTCCTGCGGGTCGAGCTCCGCCAGGGGCTGGTTGGCCTTGACCCGCTCGCCCTCCTCCACCAGCCGTCGGCTGACCTTGCCGCCGATACGGAATGCCAGGTCCGGCTCATAGCGGGCGCGCACCTCGCCCGGGTAGCTGTCCGAAGCTCTTGCCGAAGGCTCTGGCTGGACCACCATGGCCGGCCGGATGCCAATTTGAACGGGCTCTTCGTGCCCACAAGCAGACAGAAAAAAAGCCAGGCTGACTGGCAAGGCATAGCGGAACATGGCGGCGACCTTTCGCTAATGGTGCTTGGAATATTTATACTGGCCGGTATGTTATTAATAGCAAACTCACCAGTCCAGTATTAACAGCGAAAAAATGTCCGACAATATTTCCGCAAACGTTGGGCCAGGCAGGCCCAAGGATCTGGCCAAGCGCCAGGCCATTCTCGAAGCAGCCAAAGTCCTGTTCTTGAGCAATGGCTACGCCAGTACCAGCATGGATGCGGTCGCCGCTGAGGCCGGGGTTTCAAAGCTCACGGTCTACAGCCATTTCAATGACAAGGAGACCTTGTTCACCGCCGCTGTGGTGGCCAAGTGCGAAGAACAGCTGCCCACGCTGATCTACGAACTGACCCCCGAAACGCCGGTGGAGAATGTCCTGCTGAACATCGCCCGGGGCTTTCACCATCTGATCAACAGCGACGAGTCGGTGAACCTGCACCGCCTGATCATGACGCTGGGCAGTCAGGACCCCAAGCTCTCGCAGATCTTCATCGAGGCCGGTCCCGAACGGGTGCTGCAGGGCATGGAGCGGCTGCTGGCGAAGATCAATCAGCTGGGCACCCTGCGCATCGACAAGCCGCGCAACGCCGCCGAGCACTTTTTCTGCATGCTCAAGGGCGGGGCGAATTTCCGCCTGCTCTACGGCTGCGGCGAACCCTTGAGGGGCGCCGCCGCAGAGGAGCATGTGCAGGAAGTGGTGGCGCTGTTCATCCGCGCCTACCGGCCGTAGAAACCGGCAGGTGCAAGCGCTGGCTGATGTAGGAGCGGGCTTGCCAGCGAAGCGGACTGAAGACCGCCTTCGCCGGCAAGCTGGCTGCTACAGGGGGCTCAGGCCTTGAGGGCCTTCTTCGGGTAGATGTCGTAGCGGCTGGATTTGCCCTCCAGCCCATGGCTGGGCTTGGGCCCTTCGATGCACGGCGCCTTGCGCGGACGCTTGACCACCACCCGGTGGCTGGCCAGGGCCAGGGCCGCGGCGAGCAGGGCCGGGGCGTCGTTGTCATCGCCCACCAGTGGCCGGAACAAGCGCATTTCCTTCTTCACCAGGGCACTTTTCTCCCGATGGGGAAACATCGGGTCGAGGTAGATCACCTGGGGCGGTTCACCCTGCCAGTTGCGCATCAGCTCGATGGAATTGCCCTTGAGCAGGTGCATGCGGGCCACGATAGGCCCTACCTCGGCGTCCTGCGCAGCGCGGGCCAGGCCGTCTTCCAATAGCGCACCAATCAATGGCTGGCGCTCGATCAGGCTCATCTCGCAACCCAGGGTCGCCAGCACGAAGCCGTCCTTGCCCAGACCGGCCGTGGCATCCAGCACCCGTGGCCGCACGCCCTGGGCCACGCCCACCGCCTTGGCGATCATCTGCCCGCTGCCGCCGCCGTACAGCCGCCGATGGGCCGCACCGCCCTCGACGAAATCCACCCGTACCGGCCCGGGCGCGTCCGGCCCCAATTGCTGCAACTGCAGGCCCTGCTCCCCCACTTGCAAGGCGAACTCGGCCTCATCGACCTGCAGCGCCAGCCCCAGGCGCTCGGCCCATTGCTCGGCCGCCGGGGCGAATCCGGCGCCCAGGGCCTCGACTTTGATGCGGCAGGCTGCGGGTTGCTCATTCATCTGAAAACACACTCAAAAAATTAATGATCGGCAAAAACTGCCGATAACAGGACTATCGGCCATTTTGCCAGAGCTCAAGCGTCGACCGAGAGCAATGTCAGACATTCAACGCACATCGATAGGTTATATCTCGCCCCACGGCGACTATGGCCTGCGCAACTCCCAGGCACTGAGCGGCGTCAGCCATCTGTGGCAGGACTTCTTTGCCCAGGCCCTGGCCGAGCAACGGGGTGAAGGTGCGAGCGTTGAATCGGTACCGGCGGTGGCCATCGATGGCCCGGTTGAACCGGCTGGCGGCAGCGATGTGCTGGCGCAGATCGTCAACCAGCGTCATTGCGACGTGCAAGACACCGAGGTCCGCCCGCCGGAGCCGCTGTTCCTGCCTATCGCCGAGTTTGAAATGGACCTGCTGGATAAACCCGCCCCGCCCTTCCCGCCAGAAGAGATCGTGGCCCAGCAGCGCCAGCAGGATTTCGAAAGTGGCTGGGTACGCCCGATCGTGCTCAACGCCGGCCAGCCGATTCCTGCTCCAGGCCCTGCGCCGGAGCCCCGCCCACTGCACCTGCCGATCGCCGAATTCGAACTGGACCTGCTGGACAAACCCGCCGAGCCGTTCCCGCCTCAGGAACTCATCGAGCAACAGCGGGCGATGGACTTCGATATCGGCTGGGCCCGCCCACTGATCCTGCAGAACCTGCGCATCGCCGCCTGAGCCCAGCCTCAGCGACACACCCACCAAGGCCCTACATCCAGATGAAAGTGGTTGCGATGGGCATTGTTGTAGTCCGGCCCCAGCACCACGTTGAACGCATCACAGGCGCCATCCCGGGCCAGGCGCAGAAACCGGCCTTCATTGCTGTCCTTGGGCCAATCCCGGAGCACGCTGATGCTGCGCCCATCCCCCAGGCGAAAGCCGGCGATGTCCAGGGCATTGGCACTGGCATGCTGGCTGCGGGCACCGCTCTCGCGGCTGTACATGTTGCGGCAGGCGAAACTGCCCAGGTGATCGACTCGCGCCACCCGCTGGCCGTACACCGCCTGCGCGGCCGACTGCAGGCCGTGGCGCTCATACAGGGCAAAGGCCACCGCCAGCGGGCAACTGGCAAGAAAGCTGCTGCTCAGGGCCACGTCGCCACCCTGTACACGCAGGGTATTGCTCAATGGGCAAGCGACGTCCCTGCGGCTGTCGAGCTGGCGGCTGGTACGCAAACCCGAGCCCGCCAGCACCTGGTCGCACAGTTGCGGGTCATCCCGCAGCCGCGCCAGCTTGAAACGGGTCAACAGGTTGGGCTTGGCCCGCACGTCCAGCGGCGCCCAGGGATTCCAACTGTCCGCGACGGGCAACCAGCCCAGGCGAACACCGATCAACAACAGGGCGCCCAGCAACAACAAGGCGCCCAGGACTTTCACTACCCGCACAGACACTCCCGTTTCACGGCTGCTTGAACATTTGATTGATCTGCCCGAACGGCATCGCCCGGTCGGCAAAATCGAAACGCCCGTGGCTATGGATATCTTGCGCAGCCCGGTAGAAGGCTCCGTAAGCGGCCCGCGCCAGGGCCGAACCGACACTGATGCGCTTGACGCCCAGCTCCGACAATTGCGCCACGCTGAGGTTGAGGCCTCCCGACATCAGCACGTTCACCGGCTTGGGCGCCACCGCCCGCACCACCTGCTGGATATCCTCGGCACTGCCCAGGGCCGGGGCATAGAGCACATCGGCACCGGCCTCGGCAAAGGCCTGCAAGCGGCGAATGGTGTCTGCCAGATCATCACGCCCGTGCAGCAGGTTTTCCGCCCGGGCGGTCAGGGTAAAGGGAAAGGGCAGACTGCGAACGGCCGCCACGCAGGCCTCGATGCGTTCCACCGCCAGCTGGAAATCGTAGATCGGCTGCTCGGCATGGCCCGTGGCGTCCTCGATCGAAGCACCGACCACACCGCTGGCCGCCGCAAGAAGCAGCGCCTGGGCACAGCCTTCGGGGCTGTCGGAAAACCCGTTTTCCAGGTCCGCCGCCACCGGCAGGCTGCTGGCGCCGACGATGCTGCGCACGTTGTCCAGCGTGTCCTCCAGGCTGAGTGCACCTTCGGCATCCGGGCGCCCCAGGGAAAAGGCATAGCCGGCGCTGGTGGTGGCCAGGGCCTCGAAGCCGAGGCTGGCGAGCATCTTCGCCGAACCGGCATCCCAGGGGTTGGGAATGACGAAGGCTCCGGCGCGTTCATGCAGGGCCCTGAAGGCAGTGGCTCGAAGGGTTTGCGCGTCCATTGGCTCGCTCCTGAAGAAGGCCGTGAAGGCGCTTCAGAGCAAGCCGAGTTGCTCCGCAGCGGGCTCTCTGTATAACTCAGGCAATGCGGGCAAGCCAGGCAAACGTTGCATCAGCCGGGCGTGAAAACGCCGCGCCAGTTCGGCCGCCAGACGGTTGTCCGAAGTGTGCAGGAACACGTAGGGCGTACGCCCCTCTTCGATCCAGCCGGCGACCTTGTCGATCCAGGGCTCAAGGAAAGGATCGTTGGCCTCAAGCTCCGGATGACCGATGAAGCGCACCTGGGGAAACTGGGTGAAGGCTGCGGGGCGCGGTGGCACCTTGGGCTTTTTCGACTGCGCATGCAGCACCGCAGGAGCGGTCGACGTGCAACTGAACAGGGCCCGCGGGTCGAGGCAGATGCGTTCCACGCCACGCTCGCGCAGCAGCCGGTTGAGCATGCGCTCGGCATCGCCCTTGGTGAAGAACTCCGGATGTCGCACTTCCACCGCCAGCGGCCGCTCCAGGCCATCGATGAACCCGGCCAGTTCCGCCAGACGCTGGGGCGCAAAGCTGGCCGGCAACTGCAGCCACAGCGGCGACACCCGCTCACCCAGGGGGCTGAGCAGCTGGATAAAGGACTCAGCGGCGCTCAACTGCTCGCGCAGGTCGCCGCCGTGACTGATGTCACCGGGGAACTTGGCGGTAAAGCGAAAGTGCTCGGGCATGATCTCGGCCCAGCGCTGCACGGTTCCGGGCGCCGGCCGTGCATAGAAGGTGGTATTGCCTTCGACGGCGTTGAAGACCTGGCAATACAGGCCGAGGAAATCATTGGGCCGGGCGTCTTCCGGGTACAGGTACTCACGCCAGGCGTTTTCGCTCCAGGAAGGACAACCGAGGAAATAAGGCAGCATCAGATATGCAGGTCGAGACCCACCACTTCCATATCCCAATCGACAAAGCCGGCGGTGGTCAGGTAGCTGGCCAGGGCGTTGGCCACGCTCTTTTTCATCGCCCGCTGGAAGATCATGTCCTGGGGGCGGGCGGGAAGATTGCCGGTGCGTGGGGAAGAAGCCTGGGAACGGCTCTGGGCCGAAGGCTCGGGCTGCACTTCAATGGCGTCGGCATCGTCCAGGGACTCGTCTACCAGCGCACGGCCTTTGCGAGGCTTGCGCTTGATGGGGTAGGACTGAGAGGAGATGCCGTCTATACGCATACAGAAAAGCCCGGGGTCGATGATGGCAATTTAGCGGCACCGCTTCGACTTAGCAAATGCCCAAGTGATAACTAGAACACAGAAAAGCCAAAAGGTTTAAAACCGGGCAGGTTCAGGCTGAAAAAACGGACGATTGGCGGGCGTATGCAGGAGTTATCCACATAACCGCGCACATTTGTTCTGGGTTCAACGGGCCTTGGGAGTAGCGACCTTGTCCCGCAGATAGACAGGTTGGGCCTGGTCGGCAACGATCGCCTCGCCGCGCTCCCAGGCAAATTGCGCCAGGGTCAGCAGGTCGACCGCATGCGGCAGCATGCCGGCGTCCTGGCCGCTGAGTTCGACGGCAATGCGCTCGCCATACCCCCAACCGGTGCCCGCACCGAACCAGTCGCCGCTGGAGCCTTCGGGCAGGGCCGCGACTTCCGGCGGCAATACCGCTTCCGCGCCCACCAGGCGCATCTCGCCGGCAACTTCCTGGTAGCAGCCCCAATAGACTTCATCCATGCGCGCATCGATGGCCGAAGCCACCTGGGTCGCGCCATGCTCGCGCAGAGCCCGCTGGGCCAGCACCGCCAGGTTGGATACCGGCAGCACCGGGCGCTCCAGGGCAAAGGCCAGGCCCTGCACCACGCCGATGGCGATGCGCACCCCGGTGAAGGCGCCCGGGCCACGGCCAAAGGCAATGGCCTCGACCTGTTGCAAGGTCACCCCGGCATTGGCCAGCAGCTCCTGGATCATCGGCAACAGCTTCTGCGCATGCAGGCGCGGGATCACCTCGTAATGGCTCGTGACCTTGCCGTCATGCAGCAAAGCAACGGAGCAAGCTTCAGTCGCGGTGTCCAGGGCCAGCAAGGTGCTCATTCGGGGTTCCATAGGCATTGAAAAAAGTGACGCATTATAAACAGCAACGGCCCGCAAGCGGGCCGTTCAACGATCAAACGCTCAGGCAACTCAGCTCAGGGCTTCGAGTACCTTGCCGGTGATCACTTCCACCGAACCGACGCCAGGGATATGGCTGTACTTAGGCTTGCCCTGGGTGGCAGCCAGTTGCTGGTAGAACTCCACCAGCGGCTTGGTCTGCGAGTGGTAGACCGACAGGCGATGACGCACGGTTTCCTCGGTGTCGTCCTTGCGCTGCACCAGGTCTTCACCGGTGATGTCATCCTTGCCGGCGATCTTCGGCGGGTTGTAGACGGTGTGGTAGACCCGGCCCGAAGCTTCGTGCACACGGCGACCGGCGATGCGCTGGACGATCTCTTCGTCGTCGACGGCGATTTCCACCACGTTGTCCAGCTCGACTCCGGCCTTCACCAGCGCTTCGGCCTGGGGAATGGTGCGCGGGAAGCCGTCGAACAGGAAGCCATTGGCGCAGTCGGCCTGGCTGATGCGTTCCTTGACCAGGTTGATGATCAGGTCATCGGACACCAGGCCACCGCTGTCCATCACGCTCTTGGCCTTCAGGCCCAGCTCGGTGCCGGCCTTGACCGCAGCACGCAGCATGTCACCGGTGGAGATCTGTGGAATACCGAACTTTTCGGTGATGAACTTTGCCTGAGTACCTTTACCGGCCCCGGGAGCTCCCAGCAGAATTACGCGCATCGATGTGCTCCTCAATTTTTTATTTAGAAACGCTCGGATTCGCCTCGTGGGGCCAATCTCAAAAATGGGGGTGTGGCCGCCCAAACGGCCAAAGGCTGATCAAGATACACAGCCGACACAGCGCACACAAGCAGTCGAAAGTCGGAGGAACCCGGCCCTTTTGTGCCCCATTGGCCGGGTAGAACAAGTCGCAACCCGACAACAAAGTGTCGCCAGATGAACCAGAACGACACCTCGCAATTGCCTTGATCGGGGCTGCCGCGCAGCTGGCCGGCAGCCCTCTCGCACCTCAGCCGGTATTGCGCAAGCCAGCGGCGATACCGGCCACGGAGACCAGCAACGCCTGTTCCACGGGGCTTCCTTGCGGCGCCTGCTGCTTGCGCGAGCGCGCCAGCAGCTCGGCCTGCAACAGATGCAGCGGGTCGAGGTAGGTGTTGCGCAGGCGGATGAACTCCAGGGTATCGGGGCTGTGCGCCAGCAGTTGCGACTGCCCGGTCAGGCCCAGGACCACCGCGCAAGCCTGCGACAATAGGTCGCGTAAATGCTCGCCCAACGGCAACAGTTCGGCCTCCACCAGGCGCTCGTCATAGGAGCGGGCAATATCCGCATCGGCCTTGGCCAGCACCATCTCCAGCATGTCGATGCGGGTGCGGAAAAACGGCCATTGCTCACGCATCTGCCCCAGCAGGTCACCCTCGCCACGGGCCAGGGCCTTGCTCAAGGCCGCTTCCCAGCCGAGCCAGGCGGGCAACATCAGGCGGGTCTGGGTCCAGCCGAAGATCCAGGGGATCGCCCGCAGGCTCTCGATGCCCCCGGCACGGCGCTTGGCCGGGCGGCTGCCCAGCGGCAGGCGGCCCAGCTCCTGTTCCGGAGTGGACTGGCGGAAGTACTCGACGAACTGCGGATTGTCCCGCACCACCTCGCGGTAGGCCCGGACGCCATCGCTGGCCAGCTCGTCCATCAGGTGACGCCAGGCCGGCTGCGGTGGAGGCGGCGGCAACAGGGTCGCCTCCAGTACCGCGGCCAGATAGAGATTGAGGTTCTGCTCGGCGATGTCCGGCAGGCCGAATTTGAAGCGGATCATTTCCCCTTGCTCGGTGGTGCGGAAACGCCCCGCCACCGAGCCCGGCGGCTGCGACAGAATGGCCGCGTGGGCCGGGCCGCCGCCACGCCCCACGGTGCCACCGCGGCCGTGGAACAGCAGCAGTTCCACCTGTTGCTCGCGGCAGATGTCCACCAGCCGCTCCTGGGCCCGGTACTGGGCCCAGGCAGCAGCCGTGGTGCCGGCATCCTTGGCCGAGTCGGAGTAGCCGATCATCACTTCCTGCGGCCCTTGCAGGCGCGAACGATAGCCCGGCATGTGCAGCAGTTTTTCCATCACCGGGCCGGCGTTGTCCAGGTCCGCCAGGGTCTCGAACAGAGGCACCACGCGCATCGGCCGCAGCACACCGGATTCCTTGAGCAGCAACTGCACTGCCAGCACATCGGAGGCCGCGCCGGCCATGGAAATCACATAGGAACCCAGGGACGCCGCTGGCGCACCAGCAATTTCGCGGCAGGTGGCGAGCACTTCGGCGGTGTCCGCCGAGGGCTTGAAATAGCCTGGCAACAACGGCCGACGGCTGCTCAGTTCGCGCATCAGGAAGGTGATGCGATCCTCCTCGCTCCAGTCCTCGTAACGCCCCAGGCCCAGGTAATCGGTGATTTCGGTCATGGCCGAGGTATGCCGGCTGGAATCCTGGCGTACATCCAGGCGCACCAGGAACAGACCGAAGGTCACTGCCCGGCGCAGACAGTCGAGCAGCGGCCCGTCGGCAATCACTCCCATGCCGCACTCGTGCAACGACTGGTAGCACAGCTGCAGCGGCTCCAGCAGGTCACGGTTGTTGTGCAACACCTCGGCGCCCGCCGGCACCGCCGCGCTGAGCGCCGCGTGGGCCCAGTTGCGGGTGGCCCGCAGGCGTTCGCGCAATTGCTTGAGCAGCGCCCGATAAGGCTCGGCGCTATCTCCGGCCCTGGCCAGGAGCGCCGGGCTGGCCTGCTGCATGGACAGCTCGGCCGCCAGGTGGTCGATGTCCCGCAGGTACAGGTCGGCGGCCATCCAGCGCGCCAGCAGCAGCACTTCGCGGGTTACCGCAGCGGTGACATTGGGGTTGCCATCACGGTCGCCGCCCATCCACGACGCAAAGCGGATCGGCGCCGACTCCAGCGGCAGGTGCAGCCCGGTGGCCTCGAACAAGGCCTTGTCGGCCTTGCGCAGGTAATTGGGGATCGCCTGCCACAGCGAATGCTCGATCACCGCAAAGCCCCACTTGGCTTCATCCACCGGAGTGGGTCGGGTCCGACGGATTTCCTCGGTGTGCCAGGCCTCGGCGATCAAGCGTTGCAGGCGCTCCTGGATCTGCCCGCGCTCGGCGCTGGTGAGGTCACGGTGGTCCTGGGCCGCCAGTTGCCCGGCAATCGCATCGTATTTCTGGATCAGGGTGCGGCGCGCCACTTCGGTGGGGTGAGCGGTCAGCACCAGCTCGATTTCCAGGCGCCCCAGTTGCCGGGCCAGAGCATCGGCGCTGTGCCCTTCGGCGCGCAGGCGAGCCAGCAGCTCCGGCAGCACCCGAGCCTCGAAGGGTGCAGGCTGCGACTCGTCGCGGCGGTGGATCAACTGATACTGCTCGGCGATGTTCGCCAGGTTGAGGAACTGGTTGAAGGCCCTGGCCACCGGCAGCAGTTCGTCCTCGCTCAACTGGTCGAGGCTGGCGCTCAGCTCGGCCCCCGGCGAGCCCCGGCGATCGGCCTTGGCGCCTTTGCGAATCTGCTCGATCTTGTCGAGGAAAGCCTCCCCGTACTGGTCGCGAATGGTATTGCCCAGCAGTTCCCCCAAGAGGTGAACGTCTTCGCGCAAGCGCGCATCAATATCGGTCATCGAGGTGTTCTCCAGCGGACTCAAGGCGGCACGGAAGGCTCAAGAGTGCCGCCTGCACACCTCGCTTAGCAAGCGTGGGGCAAAGCGCACCAAACCTTCGGCGATGCAGCTAGTCTCAAGCATAGGCCGCACGAGGGCCGCCTACCGGCCCCGGCCGGTCCACTCAACCCAGCCTGCCACGAGCAGGTGTTCATTGAGGTCATCATGAAAATCCGTGAACTTGCGCAACACTGGGAAGAAAACGCCAAGGGTCGCCTGACCCGGACCGGCTACCGGATTCACCTGGATGTGGAAGCCGCCGCACGCCTGGCCGCCCTTTCCGAGATGTACCCCAAACGCCAGACCGAAGAACTGCTCGGCGAACTGATCGGCGCCGCCCTGGAAGAGCTGGAGGCGAGCTTCCCCTACATCCAAGGCCAGCACGTCGTGGCCACCGATGAAGAGGGCGATCCACTGTACGAGGATGTGGGTCCCACCCCTCGTTTCCTGGCATTGTCGCGCCAGCATCTGCACCTGCTGGCGAGCCAGTCCGACAAGCCCAAGCACTGAACTTCCACACTCCCGCGGTCACCTGACAATCATCCTTCCCGGCCCTGCAAAGGGTCGGGGATACCCCTGCGCACGGCAAAAGTTCCCGATCTAGAGCCCTGTCCGATGCGTCAGATTTTTTTCCGGCCAATCGCCATCTTTCTCTGAACTATTCAAAAAAGCCTCGGGTCACACCCATTAGCCATCACTGGAACGGCCGTTTCAAATTTTGCCATCAGCGCTCGTCGTCACTGAAGCGTCACGGCGCCAGAACCAGGATGGATTTTGATGTTTTCCAGGAGTTACCCAATGGAGTTGAAGACCATGAAGATCAGCACTGCCAAATCCTCGTTCACCTCTCTGCGCGGGCTGAAGCTGGCCGCGCTGGCCCTCGGTAGCAGCATGGTTCTGGCCGGTTGTGCCGGGAACCCGCCCACCGAGCAGTACGCGGTCACGCAATCTGCGGTCAATAGCGCAGTGAGCGCAGGCGGTACCGAATTTGCTGCCGTGGAAATGAAGTCGGCGCAGGACAAGCTCAAGCAAGCCGAGATTGCCATGCACGACAAGAAGTACGACGAAGCCCGCCGCCTGGCTGAACAAGCCGAGTGGGACGCCCGCGTAGCAGAGCGCAAGGCCCAGGCCGCCAAGGCCGAGCAGGCGCTGAAAGACTCGCAGAAAGGCGTTCAGGAACTGCGTCAGGAAGGCATGCGTAGCGTGCAATAAGAAGCCGCCGCCGATTCCCACGTACTCGTATTTGATTGAAAGGACGAACCATTATGCGCAAACAATTGATGATCCCAGCCCTGTTGGCCATGAGCGTAGCCCTGGCGGCCTGCTCCACCCCGCCTAACGCCAACCTGGAAAACGCCCGCACCAACTTCTCCGCCCTGCAGGCCAACCCGCAGGCCAGCAAGGTCGCCGCCCTGGAAACCAAGGACGCCGCCGACTGGATGGACAAGGCCGACAAGGCCTACCTGAACAAGGACGACGAGAAGAAGGTCGACCAACTGGCCTACCTGACCAACCAGCGGGTTGAAGTGGCCAAGGAAACCATTGCCCTGCGCACCGCCGAAGCCAAGCTCAAGGACGCCGGCGACCAGCGCGCCCGCGCCATCCTCGATGCCCGCGACGCGCAAATCAAGCAGTTGCAGGACAGCCTCAACGCCAAGCAGACCGACCGCGGCACCCTGGTGACCTTCGGTGACGTGCTGTTCGCCACCAACAAGTCCGACCTGAAATCCAGCGGCCTGGTGAACATCAACAAGCTGGCGCAATTCCTCCAGCAGAACCCCGATCGCAAGGTGATCGTCGAAGGCTACACCGACAGCACCGGCAGCGATTCCTACAACCAGTCGCTGTCCGAGCGCCGTGCCGGCTCGGTGCAGATGGCTCTGATCCGCATGGGTATCGACCCGGCGCGCATCGTCAGCCAGGGTTATGGCAAGGAATATCCGGTGGCCGATAACGGCAGTGTTTCCGGCCGCGCCATGAACCGTCGCGTGGAAGTCACCATCTCCAACGACAACCAGCCGGTAGCACCACGTTCGTCGGTCAGCCGCAACTGATCGGGCACCCTGCCTATATAGGCAGGTAAGACAAAACGCCGCCGACCTCTTCAGGTCGGCGGCGTTTTTTATGCCGTTATCCATGTAGGAGCCGGCTTGCCGGCGAACAGATCACTGCTCCAGTTGCGGGGTTTCCTGCCCCATGCAGCGCACGGCCTGCTTCTTCTTGTTCACCAGCACCCCGGTCAGGCCTTTCTGCTGGGTGTCGAACAGCACCAGTACACCGTCGATGCATTGGGCCACTTCATCGGCCGGTTGCAGGGAGATCTTGTAGTCCTCGCCGGGCACGGTCTTGAGCATGGTGAAGTCGCTGAGCAGCAATGCATCCTCCGGTTTGGCGAAGTGCAGGTAGCCGTAGTACCACAGGCTGCCCACGGTGACGATGATGCTGCAGATACCGGTGATGATCATGGGAATGGCGTTGCGTTCTTCACTCATTGCGGACTCTCTGGAGGTTCAACTGCTGAATTCGGGGGCGTCGGGTAATTGGGGATCTCCCCCAGGCGGCGCAACCCGTCGAAATGCTGCGGATCATCGAGGTAGCGCAGCATCACGCGGCGCCAGGTCGGATCGGCAAAGGTTTGCACATGGCCGCCGCGGGTCAGTTGCAGGACCCTGGGCGGGGGCGCAGCTTGATACACACGGATGCCATTGGAAAGGGGCACGATGGGATCGTCGATGCTGTGGTAGATCAGTTTCGGTACCCCGGTCAGGCGCGGCATCGAGTGAATCGCGCTGTCGGTGTCCGGCACCAGCCACGACAACGGCACCTGCAACGGCCAGGTCAGCCAGGAAGTGCTCAGGGCATAGCGCCCGACATCGCGATAACTGGCCGGTACGCCATCGAGGACGATGGCCTTGAGCTGGGCCTGACGTTCGGGGTGCTGTACCAGGTAGTGGATGGCCAGGGCGCCGCCCAGGCTTTGCCCCAGCACGATCAATGGCTTGCCCTGCACTTCGGGGGCCTGGTCCAGCCACTTGAACGCGGCATCCAGATCCTGATAGATCGCCGGCAGGCTCGGTGCACCTTCGGACAGGCCATAACCGCGATAGTCCACCAGCAGCACCTGATAGCCCTGCTCCGGCAGCCACCAACTGCCCCCCAGGTGCCAGGCCAGATTGCCGCCGTTGCCATGCAGGTGCAGCACCGTGCCCTTGACCGCTACTCCGGGTTTGGCCGGCAGCCACCAGCCGTGCAGCTTGAGGCCATCGGCGGTGGTCAGGGTCACGTCACGGTATTCGAGCCTGGCCCGCTCAGGGGTGAAAGGCAGCCCGGGTTCGGGATAGAACAGCAACGAACTGCAGCCCTGCAGGCCCAGCAGCAGGGCAAATACCGCGCAACACTTCAGTAGCCGGCTCATCCGCAGCCCCCTGGCCTGTACCCGGATGGGCGCTGAAGGCCCTGCGGGCCTTGTCGCAGCCTGTGCCAGTGGCTACAGCTGTCTGTGGATACATCCATGTGCGCCCCCCGGCAGAAGTCAAAGAATGTTGGAGTAGTCCGCCTCGATCCGGTCCAGGCTCAGATGGTTGAGGAAGTTGGAGAAACACATCCAGGCCGACAGCGCGTTCATGTCGCGAAACTGTTCGGGCAGGTACTTGGGTGCCACCACCAGCCCTTCGTCCACCAGCTGGCGCAGGGTGCGCATGTCCTCGAGGGTGGTCTTGCCGCAGAACAGCAGCGGCACCTGCTCCAGCTTGCCCTTGCGCACAGCCAGCTGAATGTAGTTGTAAACCATGATGAAGCCCTTGAGGTAGGACAAGTCTTTGGTAAACGGCAGCCCCGTGGGCACCGACCCGCGGAACACCCGGCTGGCATTGCCGTAGCTCTCGGCCATCTCGAAGCCCTGCTCGCGGAAGAACTCGAACACCTGCAGGAAGTCCGCGCCCTCCTCCACCATATGGATGGCCCGGGTGCGGTTGGTCAGCTTGCGCAAGCGGCTGGGGTAAGAGGCAAAGGTGATGATCTCCATCAGGATCGCCAGCCCCTCCTGGGTCACCGTGGACGAGGGCGGGCCCTTGGCCAGGAAGGTGCAGATCGGCTGGTTGAGGCCGTTCAGGGTGGTGCCCACGTGCACCAGCCCCTCATGGACTTCCAGGGCCCGCACGTCACGGTTGTTGAACATCGCATCGCTGCGGATCTTGATGTAGTCGGCGCCCGCCGCGGCGTCGGCGACGATACCGTCGGACTCGAACACCCGGATGGTTTCCTCCGCCTCGCCGAACACCTTGTTCAGGCGGCTCTGCAGCAGGCTCACGGCATCCTTGGCACTCAGGGTCTTGGGTTCGTCCTTGAGATCGCCCCGACCGTCGATGTTGTTCAGGTAATCGGACATCATCAGCCCCAGGTCCGCCAGGGTCGGGTCGCCGGCATGGAAGGCATCGGATGCGGCGCCGTACAGCTCCTGCGAGATCAGGCCGAAGTCGCCGGTACCTCGTGCTTCGAGCATGCGCACCACCATGCGGTATTCCTTGCACATGCGGCGCATGATCTGCCCCACCGGGTTGAACTGGCCCAGTTGGCGGGTGATGTCGCGCTCGATGTTCTGGAATTCCAGCTTCACCGCGCCAGAATCGAAAGACAGTGGCCGCCCCTCGTAATAGGCGCGGTCCACCGCCGGCATTTCCTTGCCCTTGGCCTTGAGAAAGCCTTTGCGGACGTTCTCGTCCCACTTCACCGCATCCAGCACGCGGATCGGTGTCTGGGCCAGCACTATGCGATCGGACAAGGTGCGTATCGTCTGCTGGTAATCGTCCACCAAAAGCTCCTATTGAATGGGTCTGTAGCGCGGGGTCACTTGCCCACGCGCTTGAAGCGCGCCGCCTCGACGAACAAGTCGGAATTGGCGGGGTCGTCAAGGTAGGCGAAGACCTCGGGCAAGGGGCTGCTGATCAGCACGCCATCGCCTTCGGCCGTGGCCATGGGCTCACCGTTCAAGGCCTTTTGACCCAGGGCCTGGCGAATCTGTTCCAGGTCCAGGGTGTAAAGCACCAGTTCGTGCCTTGCCGTCAACTCGAAGCCGGCAATGCTGTAGTGCCCGCCAAAGGCCTGGGGCACCGCCGCCGACAGGTACCAGCGGTTGCCATGCCGGGACACGGTGAAATCATAGGTGTCCCGCGGGCGCGCCGTGCCGCCTGGGTAACTCGAGGCACGGTAGCGGTTGGCGCCGATCTGGCTGAGCTGGATGTTCAGCGGCTCGCCCCAGGCATTCTTGCTGGCCCACTTGCCCAGCAATTGGGCAGGCGCCGCCTGCGCAGCCGGCAGCGGCTCCTTGAAGGCCACCAGGCAACCGCTGAGCAGCAGGAACGACAGGGCAATCAGGACGCGCCAGGCTTGCATGCAACTCTCCCATGAACACCAGAATCACTGTAGCCGCTGGCGCGGGCCACGACCGCCAGGCCGCAGCCGGCAAGCCAGGCCGGGCGGCTCAGACCGAAGCCAGAACCAGATGCATGTAGCGCGTGAGGATGCCGAGCATCTCTTCTTCCACCAGCGGCTCGGCGCCGTTGAGCAGGCCCTGATATTCCATCCGGCCGATTATCGACGTCAATACCTTGGCATCCTGCTGCGGCTCCCGCGAGCCCAAGACCTGGAAAAACTGGCAAGTGCCGTGCAGCAGGATCTGCTGGTGCGAGCGCACCAGCTGCGCCAGGCGCGGGTTAAGCAAGGCTTCCTGGCGGAAGGCCTGTTCGGCCATCAAGTGTTCACGACGGGTATTCAACTGGCGCCGTACGTAATCGGCGGTCATACGCGCGATATCGTCGGCCAGTTGCGAGCGCGAGGCGGCGCTGCCGTCGCCATAGGCGACCATTTCCCGCAGCAGCCCCTCGTTGCTGGCCCACAGCTTGGCCATGAACGCCGCGCTGCGCTCCACGTACTGGGCAAAGGTATCGGTGAGCAGGTCATCGATATCCTTGAAGTAATAGGTGGTGGCCGACAAGGGCACACCGGCTTCGGCGGCCACCGCACGATGGCGCACGGCCCGCACGCCGTCACGCACGACAATGCGCATGGCGGCATCGAGAATATCCTGTCTACGCTGCTCACTGCCTTGGCGGCTGGCCTTGCGGCCCTGGTACTGAACACTTTCAGCCACCGCAGTGGCGATACCAGCTGCACCTTCTTGAGCAATTGCGCGGTTCACGACAGGTATTCCCTCTTAAAAATCACACAGAATTAGAAGCGGTACGTCAGTTCCAACCAGACAATAAAAAGCCGCCTGATAAAGGCGGCTGATTATTCAGAGCACTTAAGCTTGCGGCCGCATGTGCGGGAACAGGATCACGTCGCGAATCGACGGCGAGTTGGTCAGCAACATCACCAGGCGGTCGATACCGATGCCCTCGCCGGCGGTGGGCGGCATGCCGTATTCCAGGGCACGGACGAAGTCGGCGTCGTAGTGCATGGCTTCGTCATCACCGGCGTCCTTGTCCGCCACCTGGGCCATGAAGCGCTCTGCCTGGTCTTCCGCGTCGTTCAACTCGGAGTAGGCGTTGGCGATTTCGCGACCACCAATGAACAGCTCGAAACGGTCGGTGACGTTGGGGTTATCGTCGTTGCGACGGGCCAGCGGCGACACTTCGAACGGGTACTGGGTAATGAAGTGCGGCTGCTCCAGCTTGTGCTCCACCAGTTCCTCGAAAATCATCACCTGCAACTTGCCCAGGCCTTCGAAGCCCAGCACCTTGGCACCGGCCTTCTTGGCGATGGCGCGAGCCTTGTCGATGTCGTTCAGGTCATCAGCGGTCAGCTCGGGGTTGTACTTGAGGATCGAGTCGAACACCGACAGGCGCGCGAACGGCTCGCCGAAGTGGAACACCTTGTCGCCGTACGGCACGTCAGTAGATCCCAACACAAGCTGCGCCAGTTCGCGGAACAGTTCTTCGGTCAGGTCCATGTTGTCTTCGTAGTCGGCGTAAGCCTGGTAGAACTCCAACATGGTGAATTCAGGGTTGTGACGGGTCGAAACGCCTTCGTTACGGAAGTTGCGGTTGATCTCGAACACTTTCTCGAAACCGCCAACCACCAGGCGCTTCAGATACAGCTCAGGGGCGATACGCAGGAACATTTCCATGTCCAGCGCGTTGTGGTGGGTTTCGAACGGCTTGGCCGCCGCGCCGCCAGGGATGGTCTGCAGCATCGGCGTTTCGACTTCGAGGAAGTCGCGCTTCATCAGGAAGCTGCGGATGTGGGCGATCACTTGCGAACGCACGCGGAAAGTCTGGCGTACTTCTTCGTTGACGATCAGGTCGACGTAGCGCTGACGGTAGCGCTGCTCGGTGTCGGTCAGGCCGTGGTGCTTGTCCGGCAGCGGGCGCAGCGACTTGGTCAGCAGGCGCACATTGGTCATTTCAACGTACAGGTCACCCTTGCCGGAACGGGCCAGAGTGCCTTCGGCAGCGATGATGTCGCCCATGTCCCAGGTCTTGACGGAGGCCAGGGTTTCTTCGGACAGGGTTTTACGGTTGACGTAGACCTGAATGCGACCGGTCATGTCCTGGATCACCATGAACGAGCCACGGTTGAGCATGATGCGACCGGCAACCTTGACCGGGATTGCAGCCTCTGCGAGCTCTTCCTTGGTCTTGTCCGCGTATTTCTTCTGCAGATCTTCGCAGTAGTTTTCGCGGCGGAAGTCGTTCGGGAAGGCATTGCCCTTGGCGCGCTCGGCAGCAAGCTTTTCCTTGCGCAGGGCGATCAGGGAGTTTTCTTCCTGTTGCAGGGCTTGCGGGTCGAGTTGTTGGTCGCTCATGTCTTTTGAAATTCCATCACAGGTTCATTGCCCCCAGGCCTTCGGCCTGGAGATCGCCGGCAAGCCGGCTCCTACGGGATCGCACCGTGTCAGCCGATCCCGTATTGCAGTATTACAAGCCCGATTTCAGGCTGGCTTCCAGGTATTCGTCGATGTCGCCGTCGAGTACCTTGTCGCAGTCGCTGCGTTCGATGTTGGTGCGCAGATCCTTGATCCGCGACGCATCGAGCACGTAGGAGCGGATCTGGTGACCCCAGCCGATGTCCGACTTGGTGTCTTCCAGCGCTTGCGACGCGGCGTTGCGCTTCTGCATTTCCTGCTCGTACAACTTGGCCCGCAGCATTTTCATGGCGGTGTCCTTGTTGGCGTGCTGGGAACGTTCGTTCTGGCAGCTGACCACGGTGTTGGTCGGTACGTGGGTGATACGTACGGCCGAGTCGGTGGTGTTTACGTGCTGACCACCGGCACCGGAGGAACGATAGGTGTCGATCCGCAGGTCTGCCGGGTTGATTTCGATTTCCACCTTGTCGTCGATCTCGGGCGAGACGAAAACGGCGGAAAACGAGGTGTGGCGACGGTTGCCGGAGTCGAACGGGCTCTTGCGCACCAGACGGTGCACGCCGATCTCGGTGCGCAGCCAGCCAAAGGCGTATTCGCCCTTGATGTGCACGGTCGCACCTTTGATACCGGCGACTTCACCGGCCGACAGTTCCATGATGGTCGCGTCGAAACCGCGTTTGTCGGCCCAGCGCAGGTACATGCGCAGCAGGATGTTGGCCCAGTCCTGGGCCTCGGTGCCGCCGGAGCCGGCCTGGATGTCCAGGTAGGCGTTGTTCGGGTCCATTTCGTGGCTGAACATGCGGCGGAATTCGAGCTTGGCGAGGTTTTCCTCGAGACGGGCCAGCTCGGCGACGACATCGCCCACCGCGCCTTCGTCCTCTTCCTCGACCGCCATGTCCAGCAGATCGCGGCAATCGGCCAGGCCGCCGTTCAGTTCGTCCAGGGTCTCGACGATCTGTGCCAGCGCTGCGCGCTCGCGGCCCAGTTCCTGGGCGTATTCGGGTTTGTTCCAGACACTCGGATCTTCAAGCTCGCGATTGACCTCGGTCAGACGCTCATGCTTTTGATCGTAGTCAAAGATACCCCCGAATAGTTTCGGAGCGCTCGGACAGGTCCTTGATGGTGTTCAGGATCGGGTTGATTTCCATGGGGGGCGGCACTCGTTGGCGAACTTTTGAAAGCCGGAGATTATAACGGAATCACTGATTCACGGCAGCCCGCTTAGCGGCTTTAAGCGCAATTAGACCCGCTAATTTAAGCGCCAGGACCTATACAATCCGAGCGTGAATGCCACTTCTCGCACTCGATTGCCAGCAGAACCAGGAAACAGGCCGCCATGGAGAGAACCCTCAGCGACTCGTAAATCCGCTACATCAAGGCCCGCGAGCGTCGCAATCTCAGGGGAGCACAGGCATTCATATGCCTGTTCCTGAGCCTGTTCGTGCTGATCCTGCTGCAAGGGGTCTGGCTGTTGATCTCCCCACAGCTGGCCTGCGCCCTGCTGGTGCCGTGGGCGATCTTCCTGTGGTGGTGGGTCTTGCATCGTCTGAAAGGCCAGCAAAGCGAGGTGGCAGCCCGGACCCAGTGGCTGCAAGGTCAATTCAGCGCCACCTGGGTCTCCAGCCACAGAAATGGCCACTTCAGCTACAGCTTCGGTGACTACCCCATCGCCGCCTGCTGCCGGCTGAACAACCTCTTCAACGAGAAAAGGCTCGACCTGCACACCCGATACAGGGTCGAAGCCGCCCTTCTCACCTGCTCGCAAACCGCAAGCCACAGCTACTACCTGTTCGGCGACACCCTGGTGCCCGTCACTCGGGCCCCGGCGACCGACGAGCAGCCTGGAAGCTGAGTCGGTTACTCGATCCCGACCTGGTTGCGACCGTTGTTCTTGGCCAGGTACAGCCCCTTGTCCGCCGCCGAAATCAACTGCCGGCAATGGCTGTTGGGCTGCGGCGTTACGGTGGAAAGACCGATGCTGATGGTCAGGCTCGCGCCCTCCACCGGCGCGATATGGGGGATTTTCAAGGCTTCCACCGTCTGGCGCAGCTTCTCGGCCACCAGTCGCGCCCCGCCCGGCGAGGTATTGGGCAGCACCAGCACGAACTCTTCGCCGCCGTAGCGGGCCGGCAGGTCGGAAGGCCGGCTGCTGGCCTCGCGAATCGCCGTGGCCACCTTGCGCAGGGCTTCGTCGCCCTCCAGGTGGCCGAAGGTGTCGTTGTAGGTCTTGAAGTAGTCGACGTCGATCATCAACAGCGACAGCTGGCTCTGTTCACGCATCGCCCGCCGCCACTCCAGCTCCAGGTACTCATCGAAATGCCGGCGGTTGGACAGCCCGGTCAGGCCGTCGGAGTTCATCAGCCGTTGCAGCACCAGGTTGGTGTCCAGCAGTTGCTGCTGGCTGACCCGCAGGGCGCGGTAGGCCGCGTCACGCTGCAACAGGGTCATGTAGGAGCGGGAGTGATAGCGAATGCGCGCCACCAGCTCGATGTTGTCCGGCAGCTTGACCAGGTAGTCGTTGGCCCCGGCGGCAAAGGCCGCGCTCTTGATCAGCGGGTCTTCCTTGGTGGAGAGAACGATGATCGGGATGTTCTGGGTCGCCGGGTGGTTGCGGTACTCGCGCACCAGGGTCAGGCCGTCCAGGCCCGGCATCACCAGGTCCTGGAGAATCACCGTGGGCTTGATGCGGATCGCCTGGGCAATGGCCTGGTGCGGATCGGCGCAGAAGTGGAAATCGATGTTTTCCTCGTTCGCCAACCCACGCCGCACCGCTTCGCCGATCATGGCCTGGTCGTCCACCAGCAACACCATGGCGGCATTTTCGTCGGTCTTGAATTCGTCGAGCTGTAAATCATTCATGGGTTGTCACCTGAATTGCTACCTGGCCAGGACAGCTGCGTTTATCAGTCATTTGGCAAATATCTCCAGCAAACGTGGAGCAATCTTGTCCAGCGGGCGAATCTCTGAGGCGGCGCCGATGGCAGCGGCCGCCTTGGGCATGCCATACACCGCACTGCTGTTCTGGTCCTGGGCGATGGTCAGATAACCCTGATCACGCATCAGCTTCAAGCCCTGGGCGCCGTCACGGCCCATGCCGGTCAGCAGCACCCCCACCGCATCGCCATTCCAGAAACTGGCAACGCTCTCGAAAAACACATCGATGGAGGGCCGGTAGATCTCGTTCACCGGCTCGGCGGTATAGGCCAGGGTGCCGTTTTTCAATAGACGGATATGATGGTTGGTGCCCGCCAGCAGGACCTTGCCGCTTTGCGGCGGCTCGCCTTCCCGGGCCAGGCGCACCTCCAGGCCGGAGGCACTGCTGAGCCATTCGGCCATGCCTGCGGCAAACACCTGATCAACGTGCTGGACCAGCACGATGGCGGCGGCAAAGTCCTTTGGCAAGCCCTTGAGCAACACTTCCAGAGCCGCCGGCCCACCCGCGGAGGAGCCAATGGCCACCAGGCTCTGGCGTGGCGCACCGCTGCGCAGTGGCTGGGGCGCGGAACGCACCCGGCTGCCGCGCTGGCCGATCAGCCAACCGATATTGAGGATCTTGCGCAACAGTGGCGCCGCCGCTTCCTGGGCATTGCCCGCGCCCAGGGCCGGGGTGTCCACCACATCCAGCGCGCCGTGGCCCATGGCTTCGAATACCCGGTGCACATTCTGCTGGCGATCGACGGTGACGATCACGATGGCGCACGGCGACTCGGCCATGATCCGCCGCGTGGCCTCGACGCCATCCATCACCGGCATGATCAGGTCCATGAGAATCAGGTCCGGGGTCAGTTCGGCACAGTACTTCACCGCTTCCGCACCATTGGTGGCGACCCACACCACCTCGTGGCTGGGGTCGAAGGCCAGGGCACGGCGCAGGGCCTCCACGGCCATGGGCATGTCATTGACTATCGCTATCTTCATGCCCGCGCTCCTCCAATCAGTTCCACCACTGCATCCAGCAGGGCGTCGTCATGGAAACTGGCTTTGGCTAGATAATAGTCGGCACCGGCATCCAGTCCACGGCGCCGGTCTTCCTCACGGTCCTTGTAGGACACCACCATCACCGGCAGGGACTGCAGGCGATTGTCACGACGCAAGAGTGTGACCAATTCAATTCCATCCATTCGCGGCATGTCGATGTCGGTGATCAACAGGTCGAAGCTTTCCGAACGCAAGGCATTCCAGCCATCCATGCCATCCACTGCCACCGCCACGTCGTAACCGCGGTTGATCAGCAGTTTGCGTTGCAATTCACGCACCGTCAGCGAATCGTCCACCACCAGAATACGCTTGCGCGCGGCCTGTGCGTGCTGCTGATGGTTGCGCGCAATGCGCTCCAGACGCCCGGTATTGAGCAGTTTGTCCACCGAGCGCAGCATGTCCTCGACATCCACGATCAGCGCCACCCGGCCGTCATCGAGCAGGGCTCCGGCGGAGATGTCCTGAATCTTGCCCAGGCGGTCGTCCAGCGGCAGCACTACCAGGGTGCGCTCGCCGATGAAACGCTCCACGGCGATCCCGTACACCGCATCGCGCTCGCGGATCACCACCACTTTCAGAGTTGGCGCGCTTTCCTGGGTTGCCGGCCGCTGCAGCAACTGGCTGGCGGCGACCAGGCCGACATGCCGGCCTTCGTGCCAGAAATGCTGGCGCCCTTCCACCTGGACGATGGCCTCGGGCTCCAGGTCGCACATGCGTTCGATATGGGCCAGCGGGAAGGCGTAGGCCTCGTCGCCGACCTCCACCACCAGGCTGCGTACCACCGACAGGGTCAGCGGCACCTCCAGGTGGAAACGGCTGCCCTGGCCAGTGTCCTGTTCCAGCACCACCGCCCCGCGCAGCTGACGCACCATGTGCTGCACCGCATCCAGGCCGACGCCGCGACCGGAGACCTCGGTGACCTTGTCCCGCAGGCTGAAGCCCGGCAGGAACAGGAAGGTCAGCAACTCTTCCTCACTGAGCTGGGCCGCGGTCTGCGCCGGCGACAACTGGCGCTCGACAATACTCTGGCGCAAACGCTCCAGATCGACCCCATTGCCGTCGTCACTGAGTTCCAGCACCAGCAGACCGGCCTGGTGGGATGCCCGCAGGCGAATCACCCCTTCCGCCGGCTTGCCCGCCAGCAGGCGCTGCTCCGGCAGTTCGATGCCGTGATCGACAGCGTTGCGCAGCAAATGGGTCAGCGGCGCTTCGAGTTTCTCCAGCACATCGCGGTCGACCTGGGTCTTCTCCCCCTCGATCTCCAGGCGTACCTGCTTGCCCAGGCTGCGACCCAGGTCGCGAACCATGCGCACCTGGCCGGTGAGTACGTCGGCAAAGGGCCGCATGCGGCAGGCCAGCGCGGTGTCGTAGAGCACCTGGGCGCGCTGGCTGGCCTGCCAGCCGAATTCGTCGAGCTCGGCGGTTTTCTCCGCCAGCAACTGCTGGGATTCGGCCAGCAGGCGCCGCGCATCCGCCAGGGCCTCCTGAGCCTCCAGGCTCAAGGCATGTTCCTTGAGGTGCAGGTTGAGGTTTTCCAGGGCGGTCAGGCTGTTGCTCTGGATCCGCCGCAGGCGCTGCAAGGTGGCCAGGTAGGGCTTGAGCCGCTGGGTTTCCACCAGGGATTTGCTCGACAGGTCCAGCAGGCTGTTGAGACGTTCGGCCGTGACCCGCAGCACCCGCTCGCCGCCTTCGGTCATGCGCTTGCCCGGGCGAGCGGGCTCATGGGCGGGTTCGCTGGCAGCCAGCAGCACGGGCTCGGGCTCGGCCTCGGCCTCGGGCTCGCCCAGGAACGCTCCATGGGCTTGCACCGGGGCTTGCGGTTGTGCGATTGGCAGCTCCGGTACTGGCGGTTCCGGCATTTGCGCCGCCGGCATCGCGGCCCCTGGGGTCAACAGGCGCTCCATCAGGGCCACGTACAACGGGATGTCCGCGGCGACCAGCTCCGCACCGCCCGGGGTGGCGATGCGCATCAGCAGGTCGGTGCCCTGCAGCAGGGCATCGATATGCTCGGGCTGCAGGTACAGCCGCCCTTCCTGGGCGCTCACCAGGCAGTCTTCCATTACGTGGGCAACGCTGACCCCGGCATCGACCCCGACAATCCGCGCCGCGCCCTTGAGGGAATGGGCTGCGCGCATGCAGGCTTCCAGCTGGTCGGCCTGGGTCGGGTTGCGCTCCAGGGCCAGCAGCCCGGTGCTGAGCACCTGGGTCTGGGCTTCGGCTTCCAGGCTGAACAGCTCCAGCAGCGAGGCGTCGCGCATCTGATCGGGGGTCATGTCAGGCTCCGGGTCACGGCCGCGAGCAATTGCTCTTCGTCCAGCAGGCGCAGGCTGCGCCCCTGCCATTGCAACACGCCACGGGTGTACTTGGCATTGGCCTGCTCGCCGGAGGCCGAGGCGCCGTTGAGGATGCGCTCGTCGATGGCGTGGATGCCGTGCACTTCGTCCACCGGCACCACCACCGGGCCTCCGGCGGCGCCGATGATCAGCATGCGCGGCATCACCCGTCCTCCTGCCGGCGCGGCCGGGGAAGGATCCAGCCCCAGAAGCTCGGTCAGCGACAGGCAGGCCACCAGCGCCCCGCGGACATTGGCCACCCCCAGCAGGGCGCGCGAGCGCTGGTGCGGCAAGGAATGAATCGCCTGCTGCGGTGCCACTTCCAGCAGGCAGCGGGTCGGCAGGCCCAGCCACTCTTCGCCGAGGCGGAACATCAGCAGCGAGCGAGTGACCACATCGCTGTCGGCCTCCAGCACCACCGAATGCTCGCGGTCCTCCTGGCGCAACGAATAGCGGTCCAGCAGGCGGGTGGCGGCGGCCGAATACACCGAGCAGTTGCGGCAATGAATGTGCTCGGCCAGCAACGGGCAGGACTTGTCGCCATGGATACCGATGCGGTTCCAGCAATCATCGATGGCCTGCGCATCTTCACGGGTGACGTCCAATGAATAGGGATGGCTCATCGTTTCAACTCACTGTCGGCAGAGCGAACGCTGCGGGCCGCGCGCTCCTGCAATCGTTGGGCCCCGGCCACATCACCCTGGGAAGCCAGCAGCGCGCCCAGGTGCGCCAGGGCTTCGGGGTGCTGGGGCGCCAGGTACAGGGCCTTGCGGTAGTAACCCTGGGCTTCCATGGCGTTGCCGGCCACATCGCTGAGCAGGCCCAGCCAGTAGAACACCTGGGCCACCGGCTCGTGCTGCTGCAAATAACGCTCGCAGGCGGCACGGGCCTCGGCGCTCTTGCCCTCGTTGGCCAGGGCGGCAATGGTGGCCAGCAGGCTGGCGGCATCGCTTTCCATCAGCGCGCCGTCGCTCAACGGCGCCGCTACCGGGCGCCTGGCGAACGGCCGTGGGCGCGGCGCCGGGGGCACCACGCTGCGCACGGGAACCGGCAGCGGCAAGGGTTGCGGCAGCACCACCGGAGCCGGCTCGGGCTCATGGTGGCGGCTGAAGGCGAAGGACTGCGGGATGCCGATGGAGCGCATGCCCAGGCGGCCCAGGAGGCTGCCTTCGGCGGGGCCGATGAACAGCACGCCCTCTTCATGGGTCAGGCGCTTGAGCACCTCGAACACCTGGCGCTGGGTCGGCTGGTCAAAATAGATCAGCAGGTTGCGGCAGAACACGAAATCGAAGGCCGGCTCACTGGCCAGCAAGCCCGGATCCAGGACATTGCCCACCTGCAACCGCACCTGCTCACGAACCCGCTCGCTCAGGCGATAACGCTCGCCTTCTTCAGGGTTGAAATGCCGCTCGCGAAACTCGATGGGCTGGCCACGAAAGGAATTCTTGCCGTACAGCGCAGCCTTGGCCCGCTCCACCGACAACGGGCTGACGTCCAGGCCGTCGACCTTGAACTGATGCGGCGCCAGGCCGCCATCGAGCAGGGCCATGGCGATGGAATAGGGCTCCTCGCCGGTGGAGCACGGCAGGCTCAACAGGCGCAGGGCCCGCATGCCCTTGATCTGCGCCAGCCGCGCCTTGGCCAGCTTGACCAGGGTAGCGAAGGATTCCGGATAGCGGAAAAACCAGGTTTCAGGAACGATCACCGCTTCGATCAGGGCCTGCTGCTCATCCCGCGAGCCTTGCAGTTTCTGCCAGTACTCATCGCTGCTGCGGGCATACAGGGCATTGCAGCGCTGGCGTACCGCGCGCTCGATGATCGCCGGCCCCACGGAGGCGACATCCAGGCCGATACGTTCCTTGAGGAAATCGAAAAATCGTTGCTCCTCGCTCATCGAGGCTCCTCAAGCGATGCCGGATCCAGGGGCACGGCGGGAAACAGCAGCTCACGCACCTTGAGGGGCAGCAGGTCGTCGACCCGCACCCATTGCAGCAGGCCCTGGGCGTCTTCGCGCACCGGCCCCAGGTATGGCGCCTGGCGGTTGTCCAGGCCATAGGGCTGGAACTGCGCCGGGTCGCAGCGCAGGGTGTCGTTGGCCTGCTCCAGCAACAACCCGAGAATCCGCGCCGGCTGCCCGGCATCGCCACGGTAGTGCACCAGCACCAGCCGGGTACTGGTGCGCAACTGCGCCGGGCGGCCGAAGGTCAGCTCGCACAGGTCGATGACTGGCACCACCACGCCGCGATAGGCAAACACCCCGGCCACCCAGGACGGCGCCTGGGCAATGGGCTTGAGCTGCAGGCGCGGCAACACCTCCACCACATCCACGGCCTGCAGCGCATAGCGCTCCTGGCCGATGCGGAACACCAGGAACAGAGCATTCCTGGCGCCAGTTGCGCCGTTGCGCTTGTGCGCGAGCTCATCCATCAGACTTTGAAACGCGAAACGCCGCTGCGCAGCCCCACCGCCACCTGGCTCAGCTCGTCAATGGCAAAGCTGGCCTGGCGCAGGGACTCGACGGTCTGGCTGCTGGCATCCCCCAGTTGCACCAGGGCATGGTTGATCTGCTCGGCACCCGTGGCCTGGGCCTGCATGCCCTCATTGACCATCAACACCCGCGGAGCCAAGGCCTGGACCTGATGGATGATCTGCGACAGCTGTTCACCCACCTGCTGCACCTCGGCCATGCCGCGGCGCACCTCCTCGGAAAACTTGTCCATGCCCATGACCCCCGCCGACACCGCCGACTGGATCTCACGGACCATCTGCTCGATGTCATAGGTGGCCACTGCGGTCTGATCCGCCAGGCGCCGCACTTCAGTGGCGACCACGGCAAAACCACGGCCGTACTCGCCGGCCTTCTCGGCCTCGATGGCGGCGTTGAGCGACAGCAGGTTGGTCTGGTCGGCGACCTTGACGATGGTCACCACCACCTGGTTGATGTTGCCGGCCTTCTCGTTGAGGATCGCCAGCTTGGCGTTCACCAGGTCTGCCGCGCCCATCACCGAGTGCATGGTGTCTTCCATGCGCGCCAGGCCCTGCTGGCCGGAGCCGGCAAGCACCGAGGCCTGGTCGGCGGCGCTGGACACTTCGGTCATGGTGCGCACCAGGTCCCGGGAGGTCGCGGCGATCTCCCGCGAGGTGGCGCCGATTTCCGTGGTGGTGGCGGCCGTCTCGGTGGCGGTGGCCTGTTGCTGCTTGGAGGTGGCGGCGATCTCGGTCACCGAGGTGGTGACCTGCACCGAGGAGCGCTGGGCCTGGGACACCAGGGCGGTGAGCTCGGTCATCATGTCGTTGAAGCCGGTTTCCACGGCGCCGAACTCGTCCTTGCGGTCCAGGTTCAGGCGGCCGCTCAGGTCACCGGTGCGCATGATTTCCAGAATGCTCACGATGCGGTTCATCGGCGCCATGATTGCGCGCATCAGCAGCAGGCCGCAGAGCCCGGCAGCCAGCACCGCCAGCAGCAACGACACGCCCATGCTGACCTTGGCCGCGGCCACTGCATCGTCGATGGCGGCGGTGGCGGAATCGGCCACGGCCTTGTTTTCGCTGATGATGTCGTTGAGTTTCATCCGCCCGGCGGTCCAGGCCGGGGTCAGTTGCTCATTGAACAGGCGGATTGCCTCGGCTTCCTGGCGACGCTGGTGCAGATCGAGCACGGCGGCCTGGATGCGGTTGAACTCCTGGTGGTCCTTCTCGAAGGCATCGAACTCGCTCTGGTCCTCGCGGCTGTTGATGGTCTGCTTGTAATTGGTCATCTGGGTCTGCAGGCGTTCTTCGAAGGCCTTGAAGTCCGCCTTGTCCTCGGCGCTGATGTCCTGATTCTGCTTGAGGCCGATGATTTCCTGGGTCTGCAGGTAGGTGTCGACCCAGGCGCTGCGGATCATCGAACTGAAATAGACCCCGGGCACCGCGTCATTGCGCATGCGCTCTTCACCGGATTCGATCTTCAACAGCCGCGAGTACGAGACGACGACCATCAACAGCATGATGGCGATAATCACCGCAAAGCTCGCCAAAATGCGTTGGCGCAACGTCCAGTTCTTCACAGTCAGTCCTCGAGGCCATTCAAAAATGTGGGGAGTATAGCCGAGGACGATGCAGGTTTTATGGGTGGTTTAGCACCACGGTTGGCACTTTCGATAAATTTGTGCACCCGCTCTGGATGGCGGCTCAGCGGCGGTTTTATCACCCCAGCCAAGGCAATTCGGCAAATCCACCCGGCAGAACCGCCATCCGTGGCGAACGGCACTCCCAGCGCCGCTTCAGAGATTGTTCTGGCGCACCTGGTTCTCCAGTTCGGCCTTGAGCCCCGGCGCCAGTTGCAACTGGCGCGCCAGCTCGTCCAGGTAGGCTTTTTCCATGAAGTGCTCTTCATCCACCAGCATCACGCTGGCCAGGTACATTTCCGCGGCCATTTCCGGCGTGCTCGCGGCCCGGGCGACATCCGCCGGGTCCAGGGGCTTGTTCAGTTCACTGTGCAGCCACTGCTGCAATTGCGGGTCGTTGTCCAGCTTGCGGAACTCGCCCTCGATCAGCGCCCGCTCGCGCTCGTCCACATGGCCGTCGGCCTTGGCCGCCGCCACCAGCGCCTTGAGGATCGCCTGGCTGTGCAATTCCACCTGCTGCGCCGGCAGGCGGTCCAGGGTCTGGGGTTCGCTGCGCGGGGCGGCGCCCTGCTGCGCCTGCCAGTTGCCGTAGGCTTTGTAGGCCAGCACGCCGAGGGCCGCGAGACCGCCGTAGGTCAAGGCCTTGCCGCCGTACTTGCGGGCCTTCTTGTTGCCCAGCAGCAGGCCCATGGCCCCGGCTGCCAAGGCACCGCCACCGGCACCGGAAAGCAGCCCACCGAGGCCGCCGGACTGGCCACCGAGCAAGCCGCCGAGGCCGCCCTGCGAGCCCTTGCCGTGCTCCGCCGGCGCTGCGCCTGCCTTGTTCTGCAGCATTTCCTGGCCGGACCTGAGTAATTGATCAAGCAATCCACGGGTGTTCATCTGCTGCCTCCGGAAAATAGGTGTCATGTCGACACATAAGGCTGTAAGCCTAGAGAGAAGTGCCCGGGTCGATGCGGCGATAGTGCTTCTGAATGTTGCTTTGCCCGGCCTGGAACACCGACGTCGCCCCACTGGATTGGCGCCCCGAGTTACGGCACTATCCGCCTCCTGAAAAGCACCGGCGCCACTGCCCGGACTCACCCCATACCTTCCGGCAGCAAGGATGCGCCCATGCCCCGTGACAACCCCGCCACCGCCTGCGAGTGCCGCCCATGAGCCTGGACGCTGCCAGCCGTTATCAGGTGACGCGAATCCTCACCGGCCTGGCGCCCCATTGCCTGCCACCGCTGCTGTTCTATTACGCCCATGTCTGGGGCATACCGGTGTACCGCAGCCACTTCGGCGCTCTCGCCAAGGGCTTCGGTCTGGGGATGATGGTGGAACTGCTGCTGCAACTGCTGATCGTCGTCAGCTTCCTGCAGGTCCTGGTGCCCCAGCTCAAGGTCAAGCTGGTCCTGATCGGCACCCTGGCGCTGTTCACCGCCTGGGCAATGTTTCCCGACCATCCGATACGCGGCTACGTCTATTGCTTCCTGATGACCGTGCCGCCATTGCTGGCGATCTGGCTGGCGCAGGGTCTGTGCCGGCTGTGCCTGCCCGGGGAGCAGTTGCATGCCCAGTAGAAACACCCCAATTGCGCGCTTCTGGCTGGCGCTTGTGCTGCTGATCATTGGCCGCCCCTGCCTGGCCATGAGCCTGGAGCAGCAGTTCGCCGGGCTTGCCGACTGCTCCATGGAAAACGTCTATCTGGACGCCAGCGACCACCAGCCCCGGGGCGCGTACTTCAGCGAACGCCAACTGCAGCCCTGCGAGCTGGACGAAGCCGCCCGCTATTGCGTCGACGACCAGTACCACGGCCTGGCAGTCAGCGCGGTGATGATTCCCTATCGCGGGCCGTTCTCGGTCCACGCCCTGTATCTCAAGGACAGTGTCGACAGCGTGCGCCAGCGTCTGGGAACCGCCTTCTTCGGTGATGGCCGGGAACGCCCGCTGCTCACCGAAGACCGCCATACTCCCGGCAGCTCGGTGCTGTATTGCGACCCGCAAAGCCAATGAGCCTGCTTGCCCACATGCCTGTTCTGTATCGCCCCCGGATGACCCTGCCGATGCCCACCCCCCGTCGCTGTTTGCACCTGATCGCCCTGAGCCTGATGCTCGGTGCCGCCGCCCAGGCCGCCGCCGCACCTGCCTGCCCGTCCAGCGACCTGAAGGTCTTTGCCCAGGCCTTTGCCAGCAGCCCGGAACTGCAGCAGGCATTCACTGCCGTGCCACTGGTCGAGCAACGGCCGATCACTGACGAGCGCGGCCGGGAAGTCACCGCGCGCTACAAGCTCACGGGCGACACCCACCACCTGCTGACCCGGCTCGCCCCCAAGGCCCAGGCCGAAGCTGGCCTGCAGAGCTTCTGGGAGGGCAATACCCTGGTGGTCAACGATCCCCTGGGCGATGTGGTGCAAGCCTTCGTCTTTGAACAGGGTGCCTGCTGGCAACTGGTGCGCGTCGAGCAATGGTCCATGGACGAATTGCTCACACACAACGCCCCCGCAGGCGAAAGCGCCCTGCAGCGACAGATGCGCAAGGCTGACCTGTTCCTGGGCTACGGCGGACGCGAGCAGTACCCGCTGACCGCGTACTTCTTCGAGCTCGGGCAACGCATCCTGCTCGATGCCGCCCGCCACGGCTCACCCAAGGCCGCGGTGCAGGCGGTCAGCCTCGGCTACTCGGGCATGGCCCCGGCGCTCAAGCCGGGGGAGCCGGAAGAACTGCTGCTGCCCTACGCCAAGACCGATGCCGAGGCGGCGCTGATGCTGTCCATGTACTACTGCGACCCAGTCGGCGATGGCTCGATCACCCAATGCCAGCAGCCGCGCAAGTCCGAAGAGCTGGTGCTGCGCACCGCCAGGGAACTGGATTCAGGCAGCGCCTTCTACTACCTGGGCAGTGGCTATGCCGATGGCCAGTGGGGCGTCACCGACAGACCCAGGGCCCTGGCCTGTCACCAGGAAGCACTCAAGCGCGGTGACCTGCATAGCCTCTGGCCGCTGACCTGGTGGAGCAAAAAGAATGAGATGCCGGCCAGCGGCGCCCAGTGCCTGGAACCTTCAGCGCCCGCCCAGGCGGGAAGCTGAGCCCGCATCTTGACGCTTTTTAACAAAATCCCCATAGCTGCGCCCCGGCCTGATCGGGTTAATTGAGCCTCTGGCTCGATCAACCCCGGAGGTCCGTTCCATGCGCTGTACCCCGCTTTCACCACCGCTGTTGCCGGTACCCCGCAGATGACGGCCTCCGGAGCGACGCAAGCAGCGCGCCTGGAGCAGGTGGACGCCCTGCGCGGTTTCGCCCTGCTGGGCATCCTGGCGGTGAATATCTGGTCCTTCGCCGATCCGTACTACGCCTCGTCGGTGAGCAACCCGGGCTACGCCAGTAGCCTTGACCACCTGGTTCGCTGGCTGGTGTCGGTGTTCTTCGAGACCAAGTTCTACCTGCTGTTCTCGTTCCTGTTCGGCTATAGCTTCACCTTGCAGATGACCTCCGCCGAACGCTCGGGGGAGCGCTTCGTGCCGCGCATGTTGCGCCGGCAACTGGCCTTGCTGGTGATCGGCCTGATCCACGGCGCCCTGCTGTTCTATGGCGAAATTCTCTCGCTGTACGCCGTGCTGGGGCTGGTCCTGCTGATGCTGCGCGGCTTGTCGGTCCGCTGGGCGGCGGCCCTGGCCGCACTGTTGATCAGCGGCACGGCGGCGCTGTTCCTGCTGTTCGGCATCACCCTGCTGGAGGCCGGCCTCTACACCGGCGCCGCCGATGGCGGGCCGGTACTCAAGGACCTGGCCCTGAGCGGCAGCGCCCTGCAAACCCTGGCCTACAACGCCTCGCACCTGCTGGAAACCGCCTCCGCGCTGTGGCTGCTGCAGGGCCCCTGCACCCTGGCAATGTTCCTGCTGGGCTATGTGGCGGGGCGCAACAAGCTGCTGGTGGCGCCCTACGCCTTCGAACCGCACCTGGCACGGCTGCTGAGGATCAGCCTGCCGCTGGGCCTGGGTGGCGCCCTGCTCTACGGCTACTGGGCGGCCTATGCGCCCGGCGGCGGCCTGGAAGTGCTCGGCTACGGCATCAGCCAACTGACCGCACCACTGCTCTCGGCCAGCTACGCCATGCTGCTGCTCAAGGCCTTCGGCTCGGCCCCGGGCCAACGCCTGTGCCGACGGCTGGCGCCACTGGGGCGCATGTCCCTGAGCAACTACCTGCTGCAATCGCTGATTCTGGGGCTGCTGTTCACCGGCTACGGGCTGGGGCTGGTCAACCACTTGCCGCCGCTGTGGATTGTGCTGCTGGTGGTTGCCATCTACCTGCTGCAGATGCAGCTCAGCACCCTGTGGTTGCGCAGCCACCAGTACGGCCCCTGCGAGTGGCTGCTGCGGGCCGTGACCATCGCGGCCTGGCCAAGCTGGCGCAAGCGCCTGGCGGCCTAGGCCAGGCGCAGGTACAGGTGGATGTCCTCGGGCTCGATGCGCAGCAGTTCCGGGTCGGGCGCGGCCAGCAGTTCGCAGCCCAGGCTCCTGTAGAAATCCACCGTATGCCGCGACGGCGTGGCCGACACATACAAGCCCTGCCCCCCCAGGACCAGGGCCTGCTCCCGGGCCAGCGCAAACAACTGCCGGCCCAGGCCAAGGCCGCGATAGGCCTGGCTCACATGGAGGAACTTCAATTGCCGCAGATCCAGCCCGGCACAGGCGATCGGCAGGCAATCCACCACCACCGCGGCCACCAGCGCCGGGCCGTCGAACACCCCGTACAGCCAACCGCCACGCCGGTAACACTGCTGCAAGATCAGCGCATCATGCTCGGCCTCGCCCTCCGGCCAGCCCTGCACCACTTCATGCTGGGCGTAGCAGCTCAATTGCCCATTGCACAGGCGGTAGAACTCATCGATGACCTCGGCGCGGTCGATCCATTTGAGCAAGGGAATATCGTCTTCGCCGAGCAAGCGCGGGTGCAGCATGGGAGCAGTTCCTGAAGGGGATCGGGCGGTTACCAATGGACACAAGCTAATCATTTTTCTGCCCCTGGCGAACCGTTTATTCTATCCGGCGTCTGTTTATAGTCCGTTGCGTTTGGCCGATGGCATGACCGAACCACCCCTCGCGATCCCCCCACGCAGCCAGGAACGGCTTGGGATCTTTCTCTGATCAAGGTTCAACCATGCACCGCAGGAATCTCCTCAAAGCCTCCATGGCCCTGGCGGCCTATACCGGCCTCTCGGCCAGCGGCCTGCTGGCCGCCCGCGCCTGGGCCGGCGCCGCTGATGGCCAGGCCCAGGCGTTCGATTTCGACCAGCTCAAGGCCCAGGCCAAGCAACTTGCCGCCAGCCAGTACGTGGACACCAAGCAGGTGTTGCCGCCCACCCTGGCGAAGATGACCCCGCAGAACTTCAACGCCATCCAGTACGACAGCAAGCACTCGCTGTGGAACGAGTTGAACGGGCAGTTGGACGTGCAGTTCTTCCACGTCGGCATGGGCTTCAAGCAGCCGGTGCGCATGCACAGTGTCGACCCCAAGACCCGCCAGGCGCGGGAGGTGCACTTCCGCCCGCCACTGTTCAACTACCAGAACACCAGCGTCGACACCGCCCAGCTCAAGGGCGACCTGGGCTTTGCCGGGTTCAAGCTGTTCAAGGCCCCGGAACTGGACAAGCACGACGTGGTGTCCTTCCTTGGTGCCAGCTACTTCCGCGCAGTGGACGCCACCGGCCAGTACGGCCTCTCGGCCCGTGGCCTGGCCATCGACACCTACGCCAAGCGCCGCGAGGAATTCCCCGACTTCACCCAGTTCTGGTTCGAGACCCCGGACAAGGACAGCACCCGCTTCGTGGTCTACGCCCTGCTGGACTCGCCGAGCGCCACCGGTGCCTACCGTTTCGACATCGACTGCCAGGCCGAACGCGTGGTGATGGACGTCGACGCCCACATCAATGCCCGCACCGCCATCGAACAACTGGGCATTGCACCCATGACCAGCATGTTCAGCTGCGGCACCCATGAACGGCGCATGTGCGACACCATCCACCCGCAGATCCACGACTCCGACCGCCTGGCCATGTGGCGCGGCAATGGCGAGTGGATCTGCCGCCCGCTGAACAACCCGGCGAACCTGCAATTCAACGCTTTCGCCGACAAGGACCCGAAAGGCTTCGGCCTGGTGCAGACCGACCACGAGTTCGCCAGCTACCAGGACACCGTGGACTGGTACAGCCGCCGCCCGAGCCTGTGGGTCGAGCCCACCACTGCCTGGGGCGAAGGCAGCATCGACCTGCTGGAAATCCCCACCACCGGCGAAACCCTGGACAACATCGTGGCCTTCTGGACCCCGAAAAAACCGGTGGCCGCCGGGGACTCGCTGAACTACGGCTACAAACTCTACTGGAGCGCCCTGCCGCCCGTGGGCACGCCCCTGGCGCGAGTACACGCCACCCGCTCCGGCATGGGCGGTTTCGTCGAAGGCTGGGCCCCGGGCGAGCATTACCCGGAAGTCTGGGCGCGGCGCTTTGCCGTGGACTTCACCGGCGGCGGCCTCGACCGCCTGCCAGCGGGCACTGGCATCGAGCCGGTGGTCACCGCGTCTAACGGCGAGGTCAAGGACTTCAACGTGCTGGTGCTGGACGAGATCAAGGGCTACCGCATCACCTTCGACTGGTTCCCCACCAACGACAGCGTCGAACCGGTGGAGCTGCGGCTGTTCATCCGCACCAACGACCGAACCCTGAGCGAGACCTGGCTGTACCAGTACTTCCCGCCGGCGCCGGACAAACGCAAATACCCGTGACCCGCTGCCAGCCCCGGCCCGCCCTACGGGCCTCTTCGCCGGCAAGCCGGCTCCTACAGACCGCACCGCTCCCGTAGGAGCTGGCTTGCCAGCGAAGGCAGCCTGAAGCCAGGCACAAAAAACGGCCCGCACGGGCCGTTTTTTTTACATCGGCAAAAGCCTAATCGCGCAAATCCGACTCATGAATCGGCTGGTCCCTGTGGGTCGCCCGCTGGTACTGCGCCGGCCAGATCGCCTTGCGCCCGCCCAGGTCGTCATCGGCATGCAGCGGCCAGTAAGGGTCCCTCAGCAGCTCCCGGGCCAGGAAGATGATGTCCGCCTGACAGGTACGCAAAATATGCTCCGCCTGGGCCGGTTCGGTGATCATCCCCACGGTCCCGGTGGCAATCCCCGACTCCTTGCGCACTCGCTCGGCAAAGCGCGTCTGGTAGCCCGGCCCGGTGGGAATCTCGGCATTGGCCGCGGTGCCTCCGGACGACACATCGATCAAATCCACCCCCAGGTCCTTGAGGCGCCGCGCCAGCTCCACGGTCTCGTCCGGGTTCCAGCCGTCTTCCACCCAATCGGTGGCCGACACCCGCACGAACAGCGGCAGCTCCTCGGGCCACACCGCGCGTACCGCTTCGGTCACCTGCAACACCAGGCGAATGCGGTTTTCGAACGAACCGCCGTATTGATCCTGGCGCTGGTTGCTCAGGGGCGAGAGGAACTGATGCAACAGGTAGCCATGGGCGGCATGCACTTCCACCACTTTGAAACCGGCCTCCAGCGCGCGTTTGGCCGCCTCAACGAAGGCCTGGATGATCTCGCCGATCTGCCCCTCGTCCAGTTGGGTGGGCGGCGTGTGCTGCGGATCGAAGGCAATCCGCGATGGCCCCACCGGCACCCAGCCACCGTCCTCGGGCTTGACGCTGCCGGACTTGCCCAGCCAGGGTCGATGAGTACTGGCCTTGCGCCCGGCATGGGCCAGCTGGATACCCGCCACCGCGCCCTGGGCGGTGATGAAACGGGTGATGCGCTGCAAGGGTTCGATCTGCGCGTCGTTCCACAGGCCCAGGTCCTGGGCGGTGATCCGGCCTTCGGCGGTAACCGCCGTGGCCTCGGTGAAGATCAACCCGGCGCCGCCGACGGCGCGGCTGCCCAGGTGCACCAGGTGCCAGTCGTTGGCCAACCCGTCCACCGACGAGTACTGGCACATGGGCGACACGGCGATGCGGTTGAGAAGGGTCAGTTGACGCAGGGTATAGGGTTCAAGCAGCAGACTCATGGGGCACCTCTCGGTCAATGGTCAGGCTCCAGGGTTCTGTTTGAACGGTCGACGAGTGACTGCGAAGTGAAGCGCCCGCCCCCGCGGGTAGAAGAATGACAAAAGGTCACAAGGCCAATCAGACAGTGCTTAGAGACTAGTCGACAACACTGTCGCCGGCAGGGTTCCTGATGCGTGCCCGGGCAAAAAAGGCGCTGCTCCCCTTGTAGCCGCTGCCGCAGGCTGCGATCGGCTGCGTAGCAGACGTGGGGCTTCAAAGGCCCTCAGAGGTCGGCGCAAGATTGCCGGCAAGGCCCTGCAGGCCTTTTCGCAGCCTCGCCACAGGCTCGGCAGCGGCTACAGGGGTTGCCAGCAGAGGCGGGGGAAGGTGGTGAGGACGCACAAGGCAAGGCCCGGCGCCCTTTCGCAGGTCAGCGCGGTTCGATGTGGGCGATCATCAACTGCACGGTTTCCTGGCCACGGAACTCGTTGAGGTCGAGTTTGTAGGCCAGCTCCACCCAGCGGATGGTCGGGTTGGGCCAGACTTCGCGGTCGATGCCGAAGGCAATGCCGTCCAGCTTCAGCGAGCCGCATTCGCTGCGCAGCACCACTTTCAGGTGGCGTTCGCCAACGATGCGCTGCTCCACCAGTTCGAACACGCCATGGAACATCGGCTCGGGGAAATGCTGGCCCCAGGGGCCGGCGTGGCGCAGGGCCCGGGCCAGTTCCAGGTGGAACTCTTCCACGGCCAGGGTGCCGTCCGACAATAGGCGCCCGGTGAGGTCTTCTTCGCGCAACTGGCGCCGCACTTCTACGTCGAAGGCTTCGGCGAAGGCCGGGAAGTTCTGCTCCGGCAACGACAGGCCGGCGGCCATGGCGTGGCCGCCGAACTTGCTGATCAGTTGCGGATGGCGCGCGGCCACGGCGTCCAGGGCGTCGCGGATATGAAAGCCCGGCACCGAACGCGCCGAACCCTTGAGCATGCCGTCGCCGGCATCGGCAAAGGCGATGGTCGGCCGGTGGTAACGCTCTTTCAGGCGCGAGGCGAGAATCCCGATCACCCCCTGGTGCCAGTCGGCGTCGAACAGGCACAGGCCAAACGGCATCGACTCCACCGGCAGTTCCTTGAGCTGGGCCAACGCTTCGCGCTGCATGCCCTGCTCGATGGATTTGCGGTCCTGGTTCAGTTCGTCCAGCTGGGCGGCCATGGCCCGAGCGGCGGAAACGTCGTCGCTGAGCAGGCACTCGATACCCAGGCTCATGTCGTCCAGGCGCCCGGCGGCGTTGAGCCGCGGGCCGAGGATAAAGCCCAGGTCGGTGGAGGTGATGCGCGAATGATCACGCTTGGCCACTTCGAGAATCGCCTTGAGCCCCGGCCGCGCGCGACCGGCGCGAATCCGCTCCAGGCCCTGGTGCACCAGGATGCGGTTGTTGGCGTCCAGGGGCACCACGTCCGCCACGCTGCCCAGGGCCACCAGGTCCAGCAGCTCGCCGATGTTCGGCTGTGGCCGGGTTTCATAGCGCCCCAGGCTGCGCAAACGGGCGCGCAGGGCCATCAGCACGTAGAAGATCACCCCGACCCCGGCCAGGGCCTTGCTCGGAAACTCGCAGCCCGGCTGGTTGGGGTTGACGATGGCGTCCGCCGCGGGCAGTTCATGGCCGGGCAAGTGGTGGTCGGTGACCAGCACTTGCAAGCCTGCTGCCTTGGCCGCCGCCACGCCCTCGACACTGGAGATGCCGTTGTCCACGGTGATCAGCAGCTGCGGTTCGCGCTGCAGGGCCACGGCAACGATTTCGGGGGTCAGGCCGTAGCCGTATTCAAAGCGGTTGGGTACCAGGTAATCGACATGGGCCGCGCCCAGCAGGCGCAGGCCCAACAGGCCCACGGTGCTGGCGGTGGCGCCGTCGGCGTCGAAGTCGCCGACGATGAGGATGCGCTGGCGCTGGTCCAGGGCGGTCACCAGCAGGTCCACCGCGGCATCGATGCCCTTGAGCTGCTGATACGGGATCAGCCGCGCCAGGCTCTTGTCCAGCTCCTCCACCGACTGCACGCCACGGGCGGCGTAGAGGCGGGTCAGCAGTGGCGGCAGATCGCCAAGAAAGGGCAGGACGGCGGGCAACTCACGGGGTTCGATACGCATGGGCTAACAGCAACTTCTCTGGGGGGACGGTGGATCGTTCAGGGGCAGAGCGGGCGATCAGCCGCGCTCGCCCAGCAGCCATTCCAGCTGCACTTCGTGCTGGCCGCGATCGTCGGTGACGAAGATCGTGCCTTCGCTGATCATCACGTCCCACTTGATGACACGCGGCATGTCCTTGGCCAGGGTCTCGAGGACTTCCTGGGGCACGCCGGCGATGTTGAGGTTCTTCAGGTTCTTCACCGCGTCCAGCACCCGGGTCTGCCAGACCCGCAGGCTGCCGTAGGCCAGAAGGCTGGTGCGCTCGGTGCGGCGCGAGCACCAGGTCAGGCGATCGGCGTCCGGCTGGCCGACTTCGATCCAGTGCAGGACGCGGTCATCCAGGCTCTTTTCCCACAGGGCGGGTTCATCCACGTCCGACAGACCCCGACCGAACGACAGGTGCTCGTTGTACCAGAAGGCGTAGGCCAGCAACCGTACGGTCATGCGCTCTTCGGTTTCCGAAGGGTGACGGGCGATGGTCTGCTTGACGCTTTCATAGACCCCACGATCGAGGTCGGTCAGGTTCAGTTCGAATTTGTAGGTGGTGGACGGCTGGGCCATGTGCGGGCTTCTTGAATGTGCGAAAAGGCGGCAAGTCTAACCCGAAACCCGCCGCCCTGCCCGACCGCTGACCGGGCCGCCCCTGTCCTGGATGACATCCGCTGAAACGCATTGGCTGGGTAAAGTCGGTTGCCAGCCCGTGACCATGGCTTTATAACCCCGCGCAAACCGGCTGACGCGCACCGCGCCAGAGCCGCTGTTCAATAGAAAAGGACGTCCATGACCCTCTTTGTCATCCTGCTCGTCATCGTGCTGCTGTTCATCGCACTGATCCTGTACTTGCGCCAGAAATCCGCCGACCAACAGCAATACCTGGAACAGACCGGCAACCTCACCGCCCAGATCAATCAGACCCTGCTGATGAGCAAGGCCGAGCCGCAACTGGCCCTAGAACTGGCGCTGCAACTGCCAGAGGGCGAGGCGCAGCAGTTGGCCCTGCAACTGGTGGCCAGCGAGCTCTATGTGGCTGGACACAAGGCCCAGGCCACGGCGATCTACCAGCAACTGCCGCCTCACGCTCGAGAATACGTGCTCAATACCCTGATTGAAACGCTGCTCGACAGCCAGGATACCCAGGCCTGCCTGGAGCTCCTGGAGCACTGGGGCGAATCCCTGCCCAGCTGGCCGCTGCTGCAGGTGCCAATCCTCCAGGCCCGCGGTGAACAGGCGCGCGCCCTGGCCCTGATCGGCGAGCTCGGCGACCCGAAAAACCCTGCGGCCCATGAACGCCAGAGCATCGGCAATCTGCTGATGCTGTCGCGCCTGCAATTTCAGGCGGGCATGCAAGACGCCGCGCTGATCAGCCTCGAACAGGCCTGGGCGAGCTTCCAGCAACCCGGGCAGGAGCGCTATCACACTGTGCTGCGCAGCCTGTTCGACGCGTTCGCCACCCAAGGGCATGCCGAGCGGATTCTGGCCCACTCGGCCGAACTGCCGGCCGCGGAACAGGTGCAGGCGCTGATCGCGCTGTTCGATGCCGGCCAGGTGGAGCCGGCCTTCAGCTTGCTGGCCGACAACGGCACCCTCTACTCCTCGACCTACAGCGACCTGATGGACTCGGCCCTGAAACGCCAGCCAACCGAAACCGCCCTGCGCCTGCTGGACCTGACCCCCGAGATGCACCAGCACAGCCTGCTGCTGCAACTGCTCAACCATCTGGCGGCCCAGGGCCAGACCGCCGAAGCCGAGGCCCTGCTGCAGGCGCGAGCCAGCCACGAGTCGCAGCGTCCGGGGCTGATGCTCAACCTCTGCGATGAGTTGCACCAGGCGCAGCCGCAATGGACCACAGCCCTGCTGGCCCAGGCCCTGCAACTGATCGACGGCTACAAGAATGAACATGAGTTCTACAACAGCTTGCGCATGCAGGCCCTGCAAACCCAGCTACTGATGCAAAGCCACCTGCCAGCTCATCGCCGGGATAGCTGGCTGGTGCGCAGCAGCATCGAGGAAATGCACCGCCTGCGCCAGCAGATGCCCGGTGACGAGCAATTGCTGC
This sequence comes from Pseudomonas sp. 8(2025), assembly GCF_052665325.1. NCBI lineage: Bacteria > Pseudomonadati > Pseudomonadota > Gammaproteobacteria > Pseudomonadales > Pseudomonadaceae > Pseudomonas > Pseudomonas sp. 8(2025). Next base: position 188,429 of record NZ_JBQOIE010000003.1, read on the forward strand.
ATCTGTGCGACCAGGCCAAGCTGCTGCACGCCCTGGACCAGACCGCCCAGGCCAGGTCCCTGCTGGAGCAGGCGGTGCAGCTACTGGATGGCGAGCCGCTGCCGGATGTGGATGAGATGGACGCCCGCTTCTACCTGGAGGACATCGCCAGCGCCTACCTGAACATCGACGATGTACAACAGGCCCAGGCCCTGCAGGACCGGCTCAACGCCGAGGATTCGGGCAGTCGCATCCTGGAAGAGGAACTGCTGCTCAACCATATCCAGCATCAGCGTTACGCCCAAGCCATCGAGGGCCTGAACCTGGGCATCCTGCTCAGTGACAAGAAGCCCCTGTCGCTGCTGTACCAGGCCCTGGAAGACCTGCAGCAGCGTGCCCCCGAACGTGCCGGCGAGCTGAAACAGCAGCTGATGGCGCGCATTGCCAACGGCCAGATCTGGCTCAGTTCCCAGACCAACTGACGCCCCCCGGTTGCGCGCCCTTGGCGGGGCGCGTCACCGGCCAACAGCCGCACCCGAGGAAGATTCATCATGGAAGTACTTGTCATCCTGCTGCTGATTACCGGCGTGATAACGCTGCTGGTGGTCTATGCCAACAAGCGCAGCGCCGGCAATGACCTGGGCATCACCCTGGACGAGGCGGCGCAGATCAATCGCGCGGCGCACCTGAGCGCCATCGAACCGCAAGTGGGCCTGCAACTGGCCCAACGCCTGACGGGTAAAGCCCGGCAACTGGGGCTGTTCCAGATGCCCGCAGCGCTGTACCGGCAGGGGCACCCGGAACAGGCCCTGGAAGTACTGGCCGAGCTGGATGAAACCTACCAGCCCATGGCACTGAACCAGTTGCTCGAAACCCTGCTCGACAACGACGGCCCGCAGGCTGTGCTGGGCTTGCTGGAGCGCCTGCATCAACCCCTGCCGTCAGCGCCCTTGCTGCGCATCCCGCTGCTGCTGGCCAAGGGTGAACACGAGCAGGCCCGCGACTTGCTGGTGACCTTCGGCGTCAACCAGCTGAGCCCGGACTCCCCCGGCGAGCACCGGCAGTTGGCTACCCTGCAACGCAGCTTGGGCCTGGCCGACGAGGCTGCCATCAGCATCGGCCTGGCCTGGCAACTGCTGCTCAAACAGCCGGTCAACGAACTGGACCCACACGAGGTAGAGCAGACCCTGCGCGAGTACCGTGCCCAGGGGCAGGATGCACAGTTCCCGGCCATGGCCGCGCAATTGCCCGGATCGGCTCGGATCATCGTCGTGACCCTGCTCATGGAAACCGGGGAATTCGAGGCCGGGTTCGAACTGCTGGCGCAGGCCCTCGAGCCCGAGGACTACTTCGGCTACCCGCCGCTGCTCAAGCTGATACTGGACGCCAACCGCCCGGATCTGGCTCCACGGCTGATCGCCCAGATGCCGGAAAGCTACGCCAGCGATCTACTGCTGAGCCTGTTGAACTGGCATGTCGGGCGCAACGAAATGGCCAAGGCCGAGGCGGCCCTGCAGGCCTGCGCCGTTTCGCCCTCGCAGCGTATCTGGTGCCTGGTCTGCCTGTGGGGCAGCTACGTCGAGGAACACTCGCAATGGTGCGCCCATCTGCTGGAGCAAGCCTTGCTGACCCTGGAAACCCTGCGTGGCGATGAGCAATGGCCATGGTTGCGCCTGCTGATCCTGGAAACCCAGCTGCGGGTGCAGGCCGACCTGCCGCGCCTGCGCCGCGACAGCTGGCTGATCCGCAACAATCTGGAGGAAATGGCGCGCCTCAACACCCAGCTCGAATACGCCGATCGACCGATGAAACTGGCCTTGCAGGCCAAGCTGCTGCATGACCTGGAGCAGACCCGGCAAGCCGGTGAACTGCTGGACCAGGCCGTGCAAGCCCTCGACGACAGTCAGAATGCGCCTCTGGATCCAGCGGAAAAGAACTTCTTCCTGGAACAGCTGGCGCTGAGCTACGTCTACATCGACGACCAGGCAAAGGCTGTCGAACTGAAAGCTCGCCTGGAGCAGCAGGCGGCCTACACCCACCAGTTGAGCCAGGCCATGGTGCTCAAGCACATCCACGAGCAACGCTTCGACGAGGCGATTGCCGGGCTGGAACCGAGCAACCTGTTTATCGGCGAAAACCCGGTGCAGCAGTTGCACCTGGCCCTGGAAACCCTGCGCCAGAGCGCCCCGGAAAAAGCCCAAGGGCTGTGCCAGAAGTTGATCGACCACCTGGCCGCCGAGAGCGCCTGGGGCCAGCCGAACGCCGCCTGAGGCCGCGTCAAGGCCCGCCGCTGCACGCCTTAACGCGGCGCGTAGCGGCTCCAGAGTTCGTTGAACTCCTTGAGGTAACTGGCCACCAGTTGCGGGTGGTCGATCACCAGCAGGTTCTCCTCATTGCCGGTGGTGGCGCTGCGGGTCCAGTTGAAGCTGCCGTTGAGCAGGGTCCGGCCATCGAACACGGCGAACTTGTGGTGCATGTGGAACGGCGTGTCGTCGATCCGCACCGGCACCCCGGCCTCGCGCAGCGCGGCGATGTCGCTGCCGACATCGAACTGCTTTTCACTGTCGCTGATCACCCGTACGGCCACGCCGCGCTGGTGGCAGGCGCGAATTTCGTCGCTCAGTTGATCGTCGGAAATGGTGAACACACAGATATCCACCGAGATTCGGGCCTGGCGGCACAGGTCGCGGATCTTGCGCCGGCAGTCTTCGCCGGGGCTGAAGTGGGCGCTGGCCATGTCCCGCACCGGGGCGCTGTTGGCGTCCAGGGTCTTGATCACTTGTTCCAGCCACTTCAACGCCGGCAGCACATTGACGCTGTCCGCCAGCGCCAGCTCGCGTACCAGGTCAAAGGCACGGTTACGCATGTAGCGCACCTGGTCCTGGCCCAGTTCGCTGCCCAGCTGGCGCAGCTCGTCCCGCTCTTCGTTGCTCAGTTTCAGGTCCAGCAGGCTGTCGCGCAGTTGCTGGTCCAGGTGGGCAAAATCCATGTCGTGATCCTTGGCTGTTCGCCGGCAAGCCGGCTCCTACGGTTGGGAGTCCTTGAGGGTCGGAACCTCGCCGTTACTGAGCATCTGGCTCAGTTCGTCGAGGCGCGTGGCAATGTCGCCAATGCGCTGGTGGCTGTGCAGGTCGACATCGATCTTCTTGTGCATGACCTTGAGCAGCGGCAGGAAACTCTGCTCCAGGTGCTCGGAGAGGTTCTCCAGCACTTCACGCATGCCTTGCTGCGGCGCGGGCCGGGCCAGGCCGCGCACGCCTTCCACCAGATCGTTGAGCTGGGCCACGACGCGGGTGCCGACATCGCTGTCGCTGCCGCCCATGGAACGGTTGCGCACGAAGTCGCGCTTGATCTGGGTCCAGCGCTCGCTCTGCTCCGGGGTCTGGTTGCCCCGCAGTTCGGCGAGCTTGAGCAGGTTCTCTTCGGCGCCGGTGGTCAGCAGCTGGGATTCGCCCTGGTAGTGGTCGGCCAAGAGTTGCAGGAGCTCGGCGTCGTTCATCACCGCCGAGATCTTCTCGGCCATCTTGTTCATGTTGCGGTAGCTGCCCTGCAGCTTGAACGGCGGCTCGCTGCGGTACTGGTCGGCCTGGGCGGCGCTGGCGATGTACTGCTGGTTGACCCGCAGCACCACGTCGCGCACCTGCATCAGGCGTTGCAGGGTGGTGGTGATCTCGTTGATCTCGGCACCGCTGTAGCTGTGGCTCAGCTCGTTGCTGGAGAAGGCCTTGCCCTCGGCCTTGGCGACGAAGCGGTAGACGTCCGCCATGTCGCGGGTGGCCAGTGGCGCCAGCACCGGGTTGGAGGTCAGGCCGTTCTCGATGTAGCTCAGGGCGAAGGCGTCCTGCATGCCCCCCAGGGTGTCGCCGAGGTTATAGATGTCGGCCCGGTTGGCCAGCATGTCGGGGATCTTGAACACTTCGCCGGACTCGGTATACGGGTTGCCCGACATCACCACGCAGAACTTCTTGCCGCGCATGTCGTAGGTCTTGGTGCGGCCTTTCCACACGCCTTCGATGCGCCGGGTGCCGTCGCACAGCGAGATGAACTTCTGCAGGAATTCCGGGTGGGTGTGCTGGATGTCGTCGACATAGAGCATCACGTTGTTGCCCATCTCCAGGGCCAGGTTGAGCTTCTCCAGCTCCTGGCGCGAAGTGGCGTCCGGCGCCTGGGCCGGGTCCAGGGAACGGACCTGGTGCCCCAGGGCCGGGCCGTTGATCTTCATGAAGATCAGGCCCAGGCGGTGCGCCACGTACTCCATCAGGGTGGTCTTGCCGTAGCCCGGTGGCGAAATCAGCATCAACAGGCCCATCAGGTCGGTGCGCTTGTTCTCGCCCACGGTGCCCATCTGCTTGGCCAGGTTGTCGCCGATAAAGCCCAGGTACACATCGTTGATCAGCTTGTTGCGCACGAACGAGCTCAGCGGCCGCGGCTTGAATTCGCTCAGGCGCAGGGCCGAGCGTTCGCGGCTGATGATGCCCTGGCGCAGGCTCTGGTAACGCTGCAGGCCAGGCAGGAATTGTTCGCGATGGGCCCGCAGGCGAGCGAAGAAGCCGTCCACGGTGAGGGACAGGCTGCGCTCCTGGATGCGCGGGTGTTCGCCCATCAGGTTGTCGACCTTGAACCGCAGATCGACTTCGGTGATGCGCTTGGCAAAGTCTTCCCGCAGCAGCGACAGGGCCACCGCCTCGGGCACGTAGTCGGCCCACTCGACGAACTCGCCCTCGGCGCACAGGGCCGAGAGCCAGTTCTCGGTCAGCGCCCACTGCGCAGCGGGCCGTTCCACCAGCCGCGCCAGGGCCTGCTGGTAGTCGTCCCACATCCGCGCGCCCTGCAGACGCAGGGTCAGGGCTTCCTGCAGCTGCTTGGCGTATTTGCTGAAGGTGAATTCGATGCGTTCTGCGGCCAGTTCCTGAACCAGGTACTCGGCAGCCTCCGGCAACAGCTCCGCGGCCAGGGTGAAGGCGTGCTGCTGATGCCAGTCACCCAGCGCCACGAGGATTTCCTCCTGCAATTGCAGCAAGCCTTCACGACGCCCGAACAGTTGCTGGATATGCCGGCTGGTACGGGCACGTTCCACCCATTGCCGAGGTTGCGGCTGTTCCTGCTGGCGATCCCAGTAGAGGCAGGCAAAGGCACGGGCCGCCGCGCCGAAACGCAACAGGCCGGCGCTGTCGCGCAGGGGCAGCAGTTGCAGGAGAATCGCTGCGGCGTCGTGGTCGTGGATGCCTTTCTCGTAGCCTTCCTTGTAGCGCGGCGCGGCAAAGTCGCGGATCACCCGCGCCAGTTCTTCAGGGTGCGCCAGCAAGGGTTTCAGGCTTTCCAGGCTCAGGCCTTCCTGGCCGCGGTCGGCAGCGTCCAGCACCTGCCCGGCCAGGTATTCGGCGCGGTACAACTGGGCCGATTCCGACTCCAGGGCTACCTGCCAGAAGTCCCGCAGGGCCTCCAGCTCGGGGTCGCGCAGGGGTTCGAGGAAATCCGTGCCGGTGAGGTGCAGGTGCAGCTCATCGCCCCGGGGCATCAGGGTCAGGTCCAGCTCCTGGGTGTTGACGCTGAAGCGGTGGCGCGGCCCCAGCTTGATGACGTTGCCGCCCTCTTCGAACAGCTCGGTCTTGTCGCGCAGGGCACGCACGGCCTGGTCCCGGGCGCCCTTGAGGCGCGACTCGACATCGTCGGCCTTGACGCTGTCCTTGAGCTCGCGCAAGCGCTCGGCCAGCTCCCGCAGCTTGAGGATCAGCGGGTCGGCGGCGAAGAACGCATTGAGCTCTTCGGCCTGGGTGAACTTGGCGGTGCGCCGACCGAGGCTGTCGAGAATCCGCCGCGCGGCATCCAGCAGGCCCTGGGCCTTGCGCTGGCGCTCGTCGAGCAGCGATTGCTTGTGGGCCTCGAAGGTTTCCAGCAACTCCTCGCGCTTGCCGAGGATGTCGCCGAGGAACTGTTCGTGATCGCCAAAGCGACTCTCCAGCTCCTCAAGCTGCACCAGCAAGCGCGACAGTTGCTCATCGCAACGCTCGGGGTCCTGGGCCTGGGCCAGGGCGTTGGTGATGCCCTGGCTGAAGAGTTTGAACTGGGCGCCGAACTGGGCCACGGTCTCGGTCGAACCCAGGGCCTTGCGCCGTTGTTCGGCGCGGGCCTTGGCCTGGTTCAGGCGGGCGTAGATCTGCGAGATGGATTCGATGATGCGGGTGCGCTGGGTGGCGTCGTCGATCTGCAACGAAGCCATCAGGCTCGACAGCATGTCCAGGTCCCCGGCCATGGCTTGCAGGGCGCCCAGGGGCTCGCTGAGCTGGGCCACGGTTTCGGCTTTCTGCGCCTGGGCGTCCAGGGTTTCCAGCTGGGTGACGAAGGGTTGCAGGGCCTGCTCGCTGGCAAGGAAGGTCGCGGTGCCGGCGGCAGTGCGTTCCTGGGCCTTGAGCAGCTCGGCTTCCATGGCGTCGATGCGCGCCACGTCGATGTAGCGGTAGTCGCGAATGGTCAGCAGCAGGCCGCGCTGGGTGGTGATGCCGTTCAGCGCATCGACGAAGCTCTGGACCTGGTCCCAGCTGTCCACCAGCAGGCTGTCCAGCAGGGCTTTCTGCTTGGCCTCCGCGGCCACCATGGCCTGGTCCGACTGGCGGCGGATGCTTTCGACCTTCTCGTATTCGTCCAGCACCAGCTCCGACGTGGACGCCACTTCCCGCAGCAGCGGGGCCAGGCCGTCCAGCTCGTCGCTGCCCAGCCAGTGGTACACATCGAACAGCCGACGGGTGTTCTGGCACAGCAGCGAGTAGCGCTGCACCGACACCGCCGGGGTGTCGATCTCGCGGCACAGGTCGTAGAGGTCGGAAACGCTGCGCACCAGTTCGGCGTTGCCGATGCGCCCGAGGAAACCGCTGCGGGTCGGCTGCCGCGCGGCGTACTCCTCGGTGAAGAACGGTGTCTGCCAGACCTGCATCGGATGCACCCGGGTCGGCTCTTCGCCCTCGGCGGCGAAGATCACCATGCGCCCGTCTTCCAGGCGTGCGTAGCCGTGGCCGAACAGCGGGTTCTGCAACTGGCGGTTGATCATGTTGTAGGTCAGCAGCACCGAGCGGCCCTGCTCCGGGTGGTAGAAGATGTACTGCACATCTTCACCGTTGGGCGAGCGCACCGAGCGCTTGTAGCGCATGCCCTCCATGGACTGCTCGAAGGTCTTGTACTCGCCGCTCTGCAGGTAGTAGCCGCCGGGGAAGATGATCCCGTGGTCCTCCGGCAACTGCACGCAGGCCAGGCCGATGGCGTCGATGCGCTCCACCTGGCGGGTCAGGCTGTTGAACACCAGGTAGCGCCACTGCTCTTCGCGGTACGGCAGGACCTTGAGCAGGATCAGGCTGCCCAGGCGGGCGAATTCGATCTGCGAGTCGTCCAGGGACTGGGTCTTGTCCAGCACCTCTTCGCGATAGATGCCCAGGCCCGACTCGGTGTTGTTCTCGACCTTGATGGTCAGGTCGCCACCGATGGTCTCGACGAACACCGTGTCGAGGATGTTCAGGTGCGGGAAGCGGCCTTCGACCACCATCTCGCGGGTGGCTTTCTTCCATTCGAAATCGAAGGGTGCCGGCAGGGCGATATCCCGTTCGCCCCGGTTGTCGATGTAACGGACATCACGCCCGTCCACCGAGATCGACCAGCGGAACACCCGCACATCGGTGACCCGCTCGCCGATCTGGAAACTTGCCAGCAGCTTGCCGTCACGGATCGCCAGTTGCAGCAGGCGGGTGTTCTTGTAATAGGTATAGAGCTCGTTGAAATCGTTGAGGAAGCCCTGGGCCGCCAAAAAGCTGCCTTCCAGGGGCACGGGCTCGGCTTCGTAGCCTTCGCCCTCTTCCACCAACCGATAGAGGGAAAACACGTCAGCGACGCTGGTTTCCTTCTTCAGGCCGATAAACACGTTGTAGCCGAACAGCAAGCAGTCGCCGACCTGGACGATGTCCCGGGCGATGCAGTTGTTCTCGGTACGGATGCGCACCCGCCCGACCACTTCCATGCGGCTGTTGCCGAACTCGTCGAGACGCCTCTGGTTGAGGTCGTCAGTGGTGGCCCGCAGGCGCTGGCCCTGGTCCAGCAGGCGCTTGTGCAGCACCTCATAGGCGCCGCCTTCGGCGACGGCCTTGTCCAATACGTCCTGTGGGGGAGTTGCGACTTGAGCGTCCGACATCGTGGCCTTCCTGGATCTACGGCGGTATGCAAAAAAGCGAGCTCCTCAAACCTGGAGCCCAGCACCTGAAACCAGCCAGCTGAAACCCGCCGCCTGCCACCTGCCCTGCAGCCGTCGATAAAAACGACGGCTACAGGATCAGGCGAGGGCTGGCGAATCAGCTGTGGTCAGGCATTTCAGGCTTCGGCAGACGGAGCGTCGGCCTTGCGCGTAACGGCAGCGGCGGCCAGCTCAGCGGCTACGGCCGGAGCGCCCTTGCCATTGAGCAGGCGTGCCAGCACGTCCTGGACCACCGGGCTCTTGCCCACCACGCCCTCGATGGCCTTGCCCACCGACAGCGACTTGGCGAAGGAATTGAAGAAGTCGCCTTCGCCGCCGACGATCTCGATCTTGGCCTTGCTGAGGGCAGCCGACAGCACTTCGGCCTGGTCCTTGGCGATTTCCTTGTTGGCGGCGATGGCAGCCATCGCTTCCTCGAAGTTCTTCTCCAGTTGCATGCGGAACTCTTCGTGGGACCGCGCGCTGTCGCTGAGGGAGTCCAGGGCACCGAACTTCTTGCCCAGGCCTTCGGCCTCGGCGTTCAGGCGCTGCAGCAGCACTTCGGCTTCGGCCGAACCCAGGTCCTTGGTGGCCTTGGCCTTGGCCGCGCCCAACTGTTCTTCGCCACGGGCCTGGGCACCGAGCTTCTCTTCCATGACCTTGGCTTCAGCGAGGCCGTCCTTCTCTTTGGCAGCCGCCTGGGCTTCCATGATGCGGGCGTCGGCCAGGCCTTTTTCCTGCTCGCCACGGGCTTCGGCAATCAGCTGCTCGGTGCGTACGCGAGCCTGGGCCAGGCCTTCTTTTTCCTGGGCCGCTGCGGTGATTTCCAGCACCCGGGCATCGGCCAGGCCAGGCGCGGCGCGCTCGGCTTCCAGGCCTTCGGCCAGGCGTTTCTTGGCTTCGGCCTGCTTGGCCGCGGCTTCCAGTTCGGCCTGGGCCAGGTTGTTGATTTCCACGGCCTTGTGCTTGGAACGGGTCTCGTCGGCTTCGGCCTGTTTGACCTGGCGCACCAGATCCTGCTCGGCTTCGGCCTGGGCCTGGATCACCACCACTTGCTTGGCGCGCTCGGCTTCGGAGACTTCGCGCACTTCCTTGATCCGCTCTTCCTCCTGGGCCACGGTCTTCTCCACCGCTACCCGCTCACGGATCACGGTGGCGATGTTCTTGCGCTGCTCTTCCAGAGCCTTTTCTTTCTCGATGCGTTGCAGTTCCACTTCACGCTCGCGGGCCACCACTTCCAGGTCCTTGGCGCGGGTGACTTTCTCGACTTCGATGACCACCGCACGCTGGCGGTTCTGCTGGGCCACTTCGACTTCGCGCTGATGGTTCTCGGTGCGCACGTCGATTTCCTGCTGGGACTGAATGCGTGCCTGTTCGGCCTTCAGGCGCTCTTCTTCCTTGACCTTGGCAGTCTCGGCTTCCTCGCGGGCACGGATGGTTTCGATCTCGCGCTTCTGCCGGGCTTCGGCATCGGCCTGCTGGCGTTCGAGGGACAGCGAGGCTTCGCGGGTCTCGACGTTCTTCTTCTGGATCGCCAGTTCCTGGTTGCGCTCCAGTTCGTTGGTGATGACGTTCTGCGCCGCGGTCAGCTCGGTGATCTTGCGGATACCCTCGGCGTCGAGAATGTTGCTCGGGTCCAGGGAGTGCTTGGCGGTCTGCTCCAGGTAGTCGATGGCCACGTCTTCCAGCACATAGCCGTTGAGGTCGTTGCCGATGATCTCGATGATGCGGTCGCGGAAGTCCTGGCGGTTCTCGAACAGCTGGACGAAATCGAACTGCTTGCCCACGGTCTTCAGCGCTTCGGAGAACTTGGCGTTGAACAGTTCGTTGACCGCGGCGCGGTCGGAGGCACGGTCGACACCGATGGCCTTGGCCACCTTGAGCACGTCTTCCTGGGTTTCATTGACCCGCAGGTAGAAGGCCACGGTGATGTCGGCGCGCATGTTGTCGCGGCAGATCAGCCCGTCCTTGGCCCGACGGTCGACTTCCAGGGTGATCAGCGAGATGCGCATGAACTCCTTGAGGTGGATCACCGGGTACACCAGGGCACCGGTGAAATGCACCTTGGGGGTCGAGGACATGTCGTTGACGATCAACGCCGTGCCTTGGGGAACCTTGATATAGAAGGCCTTGAACAGGGCCAACAGGCCGAAGACCACCAGGACGACGAGGCCGATCCCGAGCAGGATGGGCAGCAGCGACGGTAAATTCATGCAATCAATCTCCTTTGATTCTTGAGGGAGCCCGGGCTCAGAGGCCGCGAAACTCGTCCTCTGTAATGACCCGATAGGCGTGTTGCGCCTCCAGATACTCCAGTAACACGACGCGATCGCCGCGTTTGAAAGCTCGTGCCTCATCGGCACGCACACGCAGGATCAGGCCCGCGCCGCCGTCCTCGAGCACGGCTTCGCCATGTTCCAGGGTGACTCTGCCGCTGCGTACCACAGCCGTCTGCCCCAGCACCGACTTGCTGCTGGTGGCCTCCATCTTGAGAAACAGCGGGCGCAGCGGACGACAGATCGTCGCGCTGATGGGCGCTGCCAGGAACAGTGCGAGCACCGCCAGCAACAGGCCCAGGGGATAGCGCAGCCAACCCAGGGGCAGGTGGCTGAGCACGTAGAGTTCGGCGAAATAGGTCAGGAACCAGCTGAAGAACATCAGCAGGGTCAGCACCAGGGTGACCGGCACCCCGTTGAGTTTGAACTTGATCAGCAGCCCGGCCAGGCCTTCGCCGGCGTGGGCACTGTCGAGCAGCGAGTCGGCCTCGAAGTCCAGCAGGTCGACTTCAAGCATGCCCATGGCCACCACGGCCCAGTAGATCACGGCCAGGCAGAGCATGAAGCTGAACAGCACTGTGGGGAACGACAACACTGTCTGCAGGAAGATTTCCATTGCTTTCCTATCCCTGAAAAAGCCGGGCAAGGCCAGGCGGCCCCGCCCCTACAACACAACGGTGAATCAGGACTTGCTACGGTCCTTGAGGCGCGCCAGCACGCTGTCGGCGCTGGTGCTGCCGGCAACGATCCCGGCTTCACGCAACTTGGCATCCAGGGCATCGTCCGGGCTGCTGGTACTGGCCAGCTCGGCCGCGGCGTCCATCTTTGCCGCGCGCTCGGCCTGCTTCTGCTTGATCCGCTCCAGGGACTCCACGGCGGTGTGCAGCTTGCTCTGGGAGCCGCCGTAGCGCTGGGCCACGGCCTGCTGGGCCTTCTGCACGCTTTCGGTGGCCTTGACGGTATCCACCTGTTGTTTCAAATGCTTGATATTGCCCTCGGCCTGGGTCACGGCCTTGCGCAACTGCGCGACGCTGGCGGCAAAACCATCGGCCTGCTCACGCTCCACGGCCAGGTCATTTTCCAGGTTGGCGATCTTTTGCGCCACTTCCTGGGCAAGGGCTTCGTTGCCCGCTTCCAGGGCCTTGAGGGCGTAGCTTTCATACTCGGCGATCTTGGCCGCGCTGCCGTTGGCGCGCTCGGCGGCGAGTTTCTGCCGGGCCATGATCTCGGCCAGGGCTTCCTTGGACTTGCGCAGTTCCTGATCGGCGTCGCGGATCTCCTGATCGAGAATCCTCAGTGCCTGGCTGTCCACCAGGGCCTCGCCCGCCTCATTGGCACCACCGCGCAGCGCGGTGAGCAGCTTGCTCCATACGTTCATGTGCATTCCTCCAGGTCAGGCCTGAGCCTTCAGGTAGCCTTCGTAGGCCTCGGTTGCCCTGATCACGTTGCTGGCCAGGGTTTCGATCTCGTAGAGCACGTTGGAGAGAATCGAGGTTGCGCTCAGGGCGCCGTACATCATGTAGTGGCGCTCACCGCCAAAGCGGGTTTCCAGGCCGATGCTCGACAGCGGGAACAACTGGCGGCTGAGCAACACTTCCTCGTTGAACGCGGCCACATCGGTCACTTCGCTTTGCGGCCACAGCAGCGCCTCCACCAGGATCTGCTCGCCGGACAGGGCCACGAACAACGGCAGGTCGCCGTATTCGCGCATGGTCACGTGCAAGCTCGGCTCGGCACCCTCCAGCAGTTCAACGCTGGCTTCGCCACTGCTGAACAACTCGGTGGCTACCAGGGCCTGGCACAGCGATCGGGCATTCCAGATCTGCGGCATGCTCATTTCTCCATCCTTTTCCACAGGAGCCAGCCCTTCTGAGGGCTGACGCAGTTTGCGTTCAACCGCCAGCAACGCCTGGGCGTTCTCCGGCAGTATCCAGACTTCCTTTTTCACCAGGCCCTGATCACGCAGGCGCTGGCGGAATAAACGTTGGTAATGGGCTGAGGATTTGTTTTCCATGGCGCAGAGACTAGAACATCACATGTAAGGTTTTCAATTCATCACATGTAAAATTTACAGGCGACATTTGTAACAAGAAATATCAGGAGGAACGCTCGGCAAACAGCCGCAAGGCATCCATCGCTGCATAGACCCTTTTACAGCTTTCGCAACCGCTCTTTTTTCAAGCGGCGTCATTAAACCCTGCCGCCCAATGGAATGAGAAGCACAATAATCCTTGGCCCGAGCGGGAAATAATCGGCAAAGGCAGGCGTCAGGCGCTGCCTTAATGGCGACCAATGGTCTAGGCTAGGCGGATTTTCCTGCCCAGCGGATGCCCCATGACCAGCCTCAGCAAGCCCCTCGCCGGATTGAAAGTGATAGAACTCGGCACCCTGATCGCCGGCCCTTTCGCCGCGCGCATCTGCGCCGAGTTCGGTGCCGAGGTGATCAAGGTCGAGTCACCCGATGGCGGCGATCCGCTGCGCAAGTGGCGCAAGCTGTATGAAGGCACCTCGCTGTGGTGGTTCGTCCAGGCACGCAACAAGAAGTCCCTGACCCTGAACCTCAAGCACCCGGAAGGCCTGGCGGTGCTCAAGCAACTGCTGGGCGAAGCGGACATCCTGATCGAGAACTTTCGCCCCGGCGTGCTGGAAAAACTCGGCCTGGGCTGGGACGTGCTGCACGCCCTAAACCCCAAACTGGTGATGGTGCGGCTATCGGGCTTTGGCCAGACCGGGCCGATGAAGGACCAACCGGGCTTCGGCGCGGTGGGCGAATCCATGGGCGGCCTGCGCTACATCACCGGTTTCGAGGACCGCCCACCGGTGCGCACCGGAATTTCCATCGGCGACTCCATCGCTGCCCTGTGGGGGGTGATCGGCGCGCTGATGGCGCTGCGTCACCGCGAGGTCAACGGCGGCCAGGGGCAGGTGGTGGACGTGGCGCTGTACGAGGCGATCTTCGCCATGATGGAAAGCATGGTTCCGGAGTTCGATGTATTCGGTTTCATCCGCGAACGCAGTGGCAACATCATGCCCGGCATCACCCCTTCGTCGATCCACACCAGTGCCGACGGCAAGCACGTGCAGATCGGCGCCAACGGCGATGCGATCTTCAAGCGCTTCATGCTCCTGATTGGCCGTGAGGATCTGGCCAATGACCCGGCCCTGGCCAGCAACGACGGGCGCGACACCCGCCGCGACGAACTCTATGGGGTGATCGACCGCTGGGTGGCGTCCCTGCCCCTGGAGCAGGTGCTGGAGCAGTTGAACCAGGCCGAAGTCCCGGCGAGCCGGATCTTCAGCGCCGAGGACATGTTCCACGACCCGCAATTCCTCGCCCGGGAAATGTTCCTCCAGGCCAGGCTGCCGGACGGCAAGGCCTTCAAGATGCCCGGCATCGTGCCAAAGCTCTCGCAGACTCCGGGCTCGGCCGACTGGGTCGGCCCCGAGCTCGGCGAACATTCCAGCGAAGTTCTGGCCGGCCTGGGCTACAGCAGCGAGCAGATCCAGGACCTGCGCAACTCTGGGGCAATCTAAGCTGAAACAGCCGTCTCACACTGCCCCCCCGCAACGGGCCCAGCGACGCCCGAGGCCAGGCCTTGGCCGGTTGACGATGGCGCTCGCAACCTGCCTGCTGTGGCTGCCCTGCGCCCCCGGCCACGCCGGCGAAATGCTCACCTGGCTGCTGCGCGACCTGCCGCCGCTGAATATTTTCGAGGGCCAGCAAAAAGATCGAGGAGTGGTCGACCTGCTGATGCCGCAATTGATCGCCAGCCTGCCGGAGTACCAGCACGAACTGGTACGGGTCAATCGCGCCCGGGGCATGCAGATGTTGCGCGACCCCAGCTTCACCTGTGATCCGGCGCTGATCTGGAACAAGGAGCGTGCGCAATGGGTGGCCTTCTCCATCACCAGCTTTCGAGTGCTGAGCAATGGCCTGGCGATCCGCCGTGCCGACCGTGAACAGATCGCGCACTTCATCCATGACGGCAAGGTCGACCTGCATGGCCTGCTCGACAGCGGCAAGGAACTGATCGGGGTGGTGGCCGAGCGCAGCTACGGGCAACAGCTCGACAACCTGCTGCAGCAGGTTGCTCCGCAGCAGATCCGCGCCCACTACGGCAACGACGCCCTGGGCAGCCTGCTGCAGATGCAGCGCCTGGGGCGCCTGCAACTGCTGTTGGGCTACTGGCCGGAAATCCGCTACCAGGCCGTGCAGCAGGGCATGGACCCGCAGGATCTGGAGTTCTACCCGGTCGAAGGCACCAGCAAGTATCAGGAAATCCACGTCGGCTGCTCCGATACCCCGCAGGGCCGCAAAGCCATCACCCGGATCAACCAAGCCCTGCTCAAGCTGCGCGAGGAGCGACTGGTGGAGTTGTATGCCGCCTGGCTGGACCCCGGAATGCGCGATGAATACCGCGCCGATGCCCGGGCCTACTTCCAGGACTTGAAGGACCACTGACAAACGCCGGGCAAAAAGAAACCCCGAGAAGTGGGGAGACGACTCGGGGTTAAACGTGGTCTTTGCAGACCCGTACCAGCAGGCCACAAGCACCGGAGCACAATGCCTGATCCTGCTGATACTGAGTCTGACTGACGGGCCTGGCGGAAGGTTCCGTAAAATTTCAGATCAATTGCGCCGGGCGAACGCCTTGTCTTCGGCGGCATGGCGCAGGGCGGCGATCACGCAGGGTTCGAGCCGGCCTTCGGCGATCAGCACATCACGGTGCAGGCCGTCCACCACATCAGTGAGCAGGCGCTTGTCAGTGAGCTGCGCCCGATTGACCTCACGCTCCACCACGATGGCGCCGGCAGCATTCTTCAAGGTCACCAGGCATTCGCCCCGAGCCCCGCAAGGCGTCAGAGCAACCTGGTAAGGGCTCAGGGCCTCACTCAATAAAAGACTGATACTTTCCATCTAGATCACCACTCAATAGCTCGAATTAAAGGTTCGAAAACAAAAATGCCGGTAGCTTTCTGACATTCAAGTGACCATCGCTCAGAGAAGAAAGTTCGCCACACCTACTGCTGCCGACCTGAGTCAATCGAGCATGCACGGGTAATATGACAGCTGAAAAACGGCCGACCAGGCGCAAACAACGCCGCCTTTGCATTGGAGCTCAGCTTTGAAAGCAACGACGAACAACAAATTGCGCATCATCCTTGCCGACGACCACCCGATCTTCCTCATTGGCCTGCGCGCCGTCCTGGAACAGGACGACAGCCTGGCCATCGTCGGCGAGGCCAGCTCGCCCTCCGCCCTGGCGCAACTGATGCAGGAGATCGAATGCGATGTGCTGGTGACGGATTTCATGATGCCAGCCGAACAGCAGAACGACGGCCTGCGCCTGATCGAACAGCTGCGCCGCCGCCACCCCGACCTGCCCATCGTGGTGGTGACCATGCTCAACCACCCCGGACTGTTCCGCTCGATCCTCGATCTGGGAGTAACGGGCCTGCTGAGCAAGGCCAGCCTGGCGGACGAGCTGCCGACTGCCATCGCCCGGGCGCGGCAACACAAGCCCTACATCGCCCAGGCCATCAAGCAGGCCCTGAGCCTGGCCGGCGAAGTGGGGCCGGACCGCCTGGTTTCCAGCGATCAGTTGTCGCCGCGGGAGCTGGAAGTGATCCGCCTGTTGGCCGCTGGCCATGCGGTCGGGGAAATTGCCGCGCAACTCAACCGCAGCAAGCAGACCGTCAGTGCGCAGAAGGTCAGTGCCATGCGCAAGCTCGGCCTGTCCAGCGAAGCCGCGCTGTACATCTACGTGCAGGAGCACGGGCTGTCCTAGGCACACAGGCCCTCAGCGCCAGCCCCCTCAGCACCCCGGTCCAGCGCCTGCGCCAGCCACTGGCGCATCTGGGCAGCGCTCATCGGCCCGGCCAGGAAGCAGCCCTGCAGATGGGCCGCCCCCAGGGCCTTGGCCGCCTTATAGTCGGCCTCGCTCTCGATCCCGGCCACCACCACTCCCAGGGACATGCGCCGGGCCATGTTCATCGCCCCACCGACCAGGGCCACCTTGCGTTCGTCGGCCGCCATGCCCGCCACGAACACCGGGGGAATCTTCAACTCGGTAAAGGGCAGTTCCAGCAGGCGCTGCAGGCTGGTGCCGCCGATGCCGAAGTCGCCGATGGACAATTTGCAGCCGATCATCCGCAGGCGCAGCAGCGCCTCCACATGGGCGGTATCGGTCTGTAGCCGGGTGGTGTCGATGATTTCCAGGGTCAGCAGCCGGGCTGGCACTTCGAAACGCCTCAGCAAGGCCTCCAACTGACGGGGAAACAGCGGCCGTTCAAGGATGCCGATGGGAATGTTCACTGCCACCGGCAACGAATGGCCCATCACCAGCTTCACCCCGGCCGCCAGCTCCAGGGCCTGTTCCAGCATGTGCCAGGTAAAGATCTCCTGCAGGCCGGCGAACTCGATCAATGGCAGAAACTCCCCGGGCATCAGCAGCCCGCGCTCGGGGTGCTGCCAGCGGGCCAGGGCCTCGACCCCCTGGAGCTCGCCGTGGGGCTGGATGACCGGCTGGAAATGCGCCACGCCGTGGCCCAGGATCGCCGCCAGCCCTTCCTCCTGGGTGACGCTGTCGAGGGAAAACGGCTCCAGCCCGAGCAAGTCCCGCAGCAACGCCTGGTCCGGCGCAGGCGCCCCCTGCCTGGAGTGCTGCTGGTAGGCCGTGAGCAAGTCGCCGATCACCGCCACCGAGGCCGGCTTGGGCAGGCAGCCCAGCACTTTCAGGCCCAGCTCCCGGGCCATGCCGGCCGCCCCCTCCAGCACATCCTCTTCAGCATCGCTGAGGATGATCAGCGCCCGAGCCCGCTCCTGACGGGCCAGGTCACGGATCAGCTCCAGCCCGTCGGCCTGCTCCAGGTACAGGTCGCAGATGGCGATATCCACCGGCCCCTTGCTGTCCAGCGAACGCCGCGCGGCCTCGACACTCTCGGCGGTCAGCACATTGAACACGCCATTGGCGTTGAGCATCTGGTGCAGGGCCATCAGCTGGAACGAGTTATCTTCGAGAATCAGCACTTTAAGCGAATGCATGGGGCAACCTCCGGTACGACGTGCGTGGCAAGTATCCACAACGAACCGGCAGGTTAATCAGACAATTCCTACGCACACATAGGACAAGTCTTAATCATCCAGGACAGCCTGGATATCACTGCGCAAGCTGGCGATGACCTCCAGCAACAATGGCCAATGACGATCGATGGCCTCGTCCTGCCGCCCCTTGACCAGCCCCTCGAGCTCGATACAGGCCCTGGCCAGGGGCAGGGCATCGATCAGGCAGCACACGCCCTTGAGCCGATGCAGGGTACCCCCAAGGCGTTCCCGGTCGCGGGCCTGGTGCGCCGCTTCCAGCGCCTGCTGCTCCTCGGCGAGGTTGCGCAACAACTCGTGCAGCATGCGTTGCAGCACCTGGTCGTCGGCCTGGGTCATGCTGCGCAAGGTCTGGATGTTGAAGGATGGCGGCGGCAGGAAGCGCGCCAGGGCCTGGGCCAACTGATCCAGGGTTACCGGCTTGACCAGCAGTTGATCCATTCCGGCCTCCTCGCAGCGCTCGCGTTCATCTTCAAAGGCATTGGCGGTGCAGCCGATCACCGGACAACGCCCGCGCCCTTCCTGTGCCTCGGCCTGGCGTATCGCCTCGGCCAGGGCGTAGCCGCTCATGTCCGGCATGTTGCAGTCAGTCATCACCGCGTCGAAGGTGCCGCCACGCCATTGCTGCAACGCCTCCCGGGCATTGTCACAAGCCACCACCCGGTGCCCGAGGAACATCAGTTGCTGGCACAGGACCATGCGGTTGGCGCTCAAGTCATCCACCACCAGCACCTCCATGCTCCGGCTCGGCGGACGTTCCTGCGTCGACGCCGGCCCAGACTCGAAATCGTCACTGACCCGCTCCAGGTACAGCTCCAGCGACACCACGGTACCGACCCCGGGCTCGCTGAGCAGGTGAATCCGCCCGCCCATCAGTTCCACCAGTTGCCGGCAGATACTCAACCCCAGCCCGGTGCCGCCGTAGGCCGACGAGGTCATGGCATCGGCCTGGACAAAGGGCGTGAACAGCTTGGCCTGCTGCTCGGCGCTGATACCGCGGCCGGTGTCCGCAACGCTGATGCGCAGGCACTCAAGGCCGGACTCGTCAGGCTGGCACTCTACCGTCATCCGCACCTCGCCCTGGGCGGTGAATTTCAGCGCGTTGCTCAACAGGTTGTGCACTACCTGGCGCAGGCGCGCCGGGTCGAACAGATAACGGCCCTTGGCCCGCTCACTGAACACCAGCTGCAACTGCACGCCCTGGTTGCGCGCCGTGACCTCGAACAACTGCCGGATACTCTCGAAAAACGGCTTGAGGGCGGTGACCTGGGGCACCAGGTGCATATACCCGGCCTCGATCTTGGCCAGGTCCAGGCTATCGCCCATCAGGCCGATCAATTCCTGGGCAGACTGGTAAGCCACCCGCAGGGCTTCGGAAAAGGGCACGCCGCGCAGCCGCGCCTGCTCTTTCTCCAGTTCCAGCAGGCCAAGGATGGCGGTCATCGGTGTGCGGATCTCGTGGCTCATGGTGGACAGGAAAGCCGTCTTCGCCGCGTTGGCCTGATCGGCCGCCTGGCGCGCCTCCACCAGTTGGTTCTCCAGGCGCTTGCGCTCGGTGATGTCGATCCAGCCGCCCAGCAAGCCCTGCAACTGCCCTTCTGCACTGTAGAAGGGCACCGCCCACTGATAGACATCGATAGGGCCATCCCTGGACTCCACCTGTCGGTCGGCGAACACCGATTCACCGGAGGCCAGCAACTGCATGAACTCACCATGCAACTGCTGGGCGGTGGCCGGCGGCAGGATGTCCAGTTCGGTCAGTTGCCGCCCCTGGATCTGCGCCAGGCTGGTGCCCAATTGCTGTTCATAACTCTTGTTGCAGGTCATCAAACGCCCCTGCAGGTCGCGCACGAAAATCGGGTTGGGAATACCGTCGAGCAAGGCCCGCTTGAACACCAGTTGATCATTGAGCCGCTGTTCAGCCAGCAATCGCTGCTGGATCTGGCGCTTGAGGCGACTGTTCCAGGCCAGGGAAATCAGGCCGAACAGCAGTGCTGTGGCAATCGCCCAATACACCCAGTTCGGCACGCGCTGCCAGGCAGGCACCGGCACTGGCGTAGCCCCCAGCCATTTCAGGCGCAGAGCGCTGAGCTCCGCTACCGGCAAGGCTTCCAGTGCCTTGTTGAGAATGCTCAGCAGCTCGGGCTGGTCCTTGCGCACGGAAAACTCGTCGGCCGACCAGGTGCCCTCGACACTGCGCCCTACCATCACCCCGGTCTCGGCCGGCCCCAGGGCCTGCACCTCGCTCTGGATAGTCGCCATGGCCTCGCCATTGCTGACCAGGGCCCGGGCCTCTTCATAGCTGGCAACGCTGCGCAGGCGAATGTCCGGGTAGTTGCGCCGGATAAAGCTCTCCAGGGTGTGCCGGGCCGGAAGCACCAGCACCTCCCCCGCCATCTGCTTCAGGCTGCTCAGGCGCCGGTCCTCGGGACGCACCACGAACACCCACGCCGCGCCGCCGAAGGCATGGGAGAAGTTCAGGAACAGCCGCCGGTCGTCGCTGGCCGTGAGGGTGGTGTTCATCTGCGCCTGCCCGCTTTCCAGCAGTTCCAGAGTCTGGGCAGTAGTCTGGCTTTCCTTCTGCACGAAATGCAGCCCGGTCATGCGCGAGATACGGTTGAGCAGGTCGATATTGAGGCCGGTCCACTGGCCTTCCTTGTCCTTGAACACATGGGGCGGGTATTGCTGGGAGGCCACCACCACATGCTGGTGCTGGAGGATCCAGGCCTGTTCCTGGGCGCTGAGCTCGATCGGCTCGGCGAAGTTGCTCGCCCCAAGGCCAGTGGTCCAGCGTGCCTGGATTTCCCGGCGTATGGATTCATCGATGCTTTGCAGGGCCTTTTCCAGCAACTGCGCCAGCAGCACATTGCTGTCGCGGGTGGCGAAGGCAAAGCCGGTGGGCGGCAGGCGGCTTTCCACGTGGATCTGCAACCCCAGGTAGGGACGCAGGGCCTTGTAGGCGCGAACGATCACCTCGTTGCCGATGAAGGCGTCGGCATCCCCCTGCTTCACCGCTTCCAGGCCGCTGTAGAGGTTCGGTGAAAGCATGATCTGGCTGTCGGGATAGGCCGCATGGACCTGGGCGGCATTGGCGTAGCCGTCCAGCAGCACCACCTTCTTGCCCGCCAGGTCGTCACTGGGCTGCGGCTCGTCCCGACGCACCACGACCACCGCCAGGTCCGGCATGTAGTCACTGGTAAAACGCAGCCCCGGCGCTCCGCGCTCATAGCCGTTGGCACTGGTCAGCACATCGATGGTGCCGTTGCGCAGCGCTTCCACCGCCTGCTCGCGCTCGGAAAAGCCCAGGACCTCCATGGACGTTCCCAGGCGCTCGCCCACCAGGCTCAGGTAATCGGCGCTGATGCCCTGGTAACGGTTACGGTCGCGAGTGATGTCGATGGGCTGGTAGTCATCGATGGAAATCCCCACCCTTAGGGTCCGGTGGCTTTTCAGCCATCGCTGCTCGGCGGGAGCCAGGGGCAAGGGGTCGAGATCGACAAAGGCCGGCACCAACTTGAAAGACAGGTTCTGAGCGGCGTAGGCAGGTGCCGCCCAAGCGAATATTGCACAGACCAGCACAGGCCCGCACAGCCAGCGCTGGACGGGCAGTTTCCGATAGGTTCGACGGCGAATCATCCGGGCCTCCCGGCGTCTTGCGAGCCACACTCATGCCACTGGGGCAAGAAAAAACAAAGCCCGTCAGAAGACGGGCTTGTTAGTCGGCAAAGCCAATGAATCAGAGCGGCTTGCCACGATTGCCGTGCTGGCTGACAAAAGCCTGCACCGCTTTCAGGTCGTTGGCCAGGACCGTGCAGCGCTCTTCACGCTGGAACAGGTCGGACAGGTGCGCCGGCAGCTCCAGAGCCTTGCCGACACCGGCCTTCTCCACCGCATCCGGGAACTTGACCGGGTGCGCGGTGCCCAGGACCACCATGGGTGTATCCAGGCTGCGCCGGCATTCACGGGCGGCCTTGACCCCGATCGCGGTGTGCGGGTCCAGCACTTCGCCGGTCTGGGCGAAGACTTCGGCGATGGTTTCGCAGGTCTGCTCGTCGTTCACCGCCAGGGAGTCGAACAGCTTGCGCGCTTCGGTCCAGCGATCCTGTTCGACGCTGAAACCGCCGCCCTGCTTGAAGCTGTCCATCAAGGCCGCCAGGGCCGCGCCGTTGCGACCGTGCAGGTCGAACAGCAGACGCTCGAAGTTCGACGAGACCATGATGTCCATGGACGGCGACAGGGTCGCGTGCAGGGTTTCCTTGACGTACTGATTGCCGCTCATGAAGCGGTGCAGGATGTCGTTGCGGTTGGTGGCGACGATCAGTTGGCTGATCGGCAGGCCCATGTTGCGCGCCAGGTAGCCGGCGAAGATGTCGCCGAAGTTGCCGGTGGGCACCGAGAACGCGATGGAACGTGCCGGGCCGCCCAACTGCAGGGCCGCGTGGAAGTAGTAGACGATCTGGGCCATGATCCGCGCCCAGTTGATCGAGTTCACCGCCACCAGGCGAGTGCCCTTGAGGAAGCCCTGGTCGGCGAAGCTGGCCTTGACCATTTCCTGGCAGTCGTCGAAGTTGCCTTCGATGGCGATGTTGTGGATGTTCTCGCCGAGGATGGTGGTCATCTGCCGGCGCTGCACTTCCGATACACGGTTGTGCGGATGCAGGATGAAGATGTCGACGTTGTCGCACCGCTTGCAGCCTTCGATGGCCGCCGAGCCGGTGTCACCGGAGGTGGCACCGATGATCACCACGCGCTCGCCGCGCTTCTCCAGCACGTAGTCCAGCAGGCGACCCAGCAACTGCAGGGCGAAGTCCTTGAATGCCAGGGTCGGGCCATGGAACAGCTCCAGCACCCACTCGTTGCCGTTGAGCTGACGCAGCGGCGCAATGGCGTTGTGGGAGAAGGCGCCGTAGGTTTCTTCAAGGATCTTCTTGAAATCGGCGTCCGGAATGCTGCCGGTGACGAACGGGCGCATGACCCGGAACGCCAGCTCGTGATACGGCAGGCCAGCCCAGGAAGCGATTTCTTCCTGAGTGAAACGCGGCAGGTTCTCTGGCACATAGAGACCGCCGTCACTGGCCAGACCTGCCAGCAGCACATCTTCGAAATTCAGGGCCGGTGCCTGGCCACGAGTACTGATATAGCGCATGGGGACAAACCTTCGGTTTGAGCCTCAAGCCGCAAGCTTCAAGCCTCAAGTCAAAGCCGATCAGCTTCTGACTTGGCGCTTGCCGCTCGCCACTTGCGGCTGCTTCATTAATTCAAATGTTCGACGCGGATACGCACCACCGGGCCAACGACGCCCTGCAGGGCCTCCAGGGCGGTGATCGCATCGTTGATGTGCTGCTCCAGAACACGGTGGGTCAGCAGGATCATCGGCACCAGGCCGTCCTGCTCTTCCACTTCCTTCTGCATGATCGATTCGATGTTGATGCCGCGCTCCGAGAGGATGCTCGCCACCTGGGCCAGTACGCCCGGGTGATCCTTGGCCTGGATGCGCAGGTAGTAGGCGCTCTCGCAGGACTCGATCGGCAGGATCGGATGATCCGACAGCGAGTCAGGCTGGAACGCCAGGTGCGGCACGCGGTTTTCCGGATCACTGGTCATGGCGCGAACCACGTCCACCAGGTCGGCCACCACCGAGGAAGCGGTCGGCTCCATGCCCGCGCCGGCGCCGTAGAACAGGGTCGAACCGGCGGCATCGCCATTGACCATGACCGCGTTCATCACACCGTTGACGTTGGCGATCAGGCGATCGGCCGGAATCAGGGTCGGGTGCACCCGCAGCTCGATACCGGCCTCGGTGCGGCGCGCCACACCCAGGTGCTTGATGCGGTAGCCCAGGGCCTCGGCGTAGTTCACGTCGGCAGTGGTGAGCTTGGTGATGCCTTCGGTGTAGGCCTTGTCGAACTGCAGCGGGATACCAAAGGCGATGGAGGCCAGGATGGTCAGCTTGTGCGCGGCATCGATGCCTTCGACGTCGAAGGTCGGATCGGCTTCGGCGTAGCCCAGGGCCTGCGCTTCGGCCAGCACGTCTTCAAAGGTGCGGCCCTTCTCGCGCATTTCCGAGAGGATGAAGTTGCCGGTGCCGTTGATGATCCCCGCCAGCCAGTTGATGCGGTTGGCCGACAGGCCTTCGCGGATCGCCTTGATCACCGGGATGCCACCGGCCACGGCGGCTTCAAAGGCCACGATCACGCCCTTCTCCTGGGCCTTGGCGAAGATCTCGTTGCCGTGCACGGCGATCAGCGCCTTGTTCGCGGTGACCACGTGCTTGCCGTTCTCGATGGCCTTGAGCACCAGATCACGGGCCACGGTGTAGCCGCCCACCAGCTCGATGACGATATCGATTTCAGGGTTGGTGGCCACGGCGAAGACATCGTTGGTAATCGCAATACCGGTCGTTTGGAACTGCGGCTTTGGCGTACGGGTAGCAATCTGCGCTACTTCGATTCCACGCCCGGCACGGCGGGCAATCTCCTCGGCGTTGCGCTGAAGTACGTTTAGGGTACCGCCACCGACAGTACCCAGCCCACAGATGCCTACTTTGACCGGATTCACTCTGAACTCCCCATAAAACGGCCGACTCTAGGCCGGCCGTGGAATACAGCCGCAAACTGCGCGGCTCTCTATTAATGGCCCGCCGGCTTGGCCGGCGGGCCATGATCGTCAAAGGCTAGCGTGACGATGCAGGATTATTTCGCACCCAGGGCCAGTTTGGCGATCTGCGGTGCCGGCTGGTAGCCGGGAATCACCTGGCCATCGGCCAGAACGATGGCCGGGGTGCCGTTGACACCGATCGACTGGCCCAGGGCGAATTGCTTGGACACCGGGTTGGCGCACTTGGCGGCCTTGATTTCCTTGCCGTCGACCATCTTGTCCATCGCGGCTTTCTTGTCCGCCGAGCACCAGACCGCCTGCAGCTGTTCGTCACCCGGCGAGCCCAGGCCCTGGCGCGGGAACGCCACGTAGCGCACTTCCACACCCAGCTTGTTCAGCTCGGGCACTTCGGCGTGCAGCTTGTGGCAGTACGGGCAGGTGGTGTCGGTGAACACGGTGATGTGGGTCTTGGTCTCGCCAATGGCTGGATAGACCACAGTTTCCGCGACCGGAATGCCGTTGATCAACTTGGAAATGCCCAGGCGCTCGGTTTTTTCGGTGAGGTTGACCGGCTTGCCATCCTTGAGCTGGAACAGGTAGCCCTGGACCACGAACTGGCCGTCGGCGCTGGCGTACAGCACACGACTGCCCTTGAGCTTGACTTCGTACAGGCCACCCATGGGGCTGGCGGTAATGCTTTCCACAGGCGTTTCGAGCTGCAGGGTCTCGAGGCTCTTGCGGATGGCTTTCTCGGCACTGTCATCGGCCATGGCAAAAGTGCTGAGCAGCGCCAGGGAGGCGGCGGCAAAAATCTGGGTCAAGCGCATGGGAACTCCTGAAGGCGGGCAAATGGGCCACTCGCAGCGATCACCATGGCAACCGCTCGCAAACAGCCGTTTTGCAAACCGGCAAAGCCTATCACATCTGTTTGCCGGCACCGACTACGGGCGACGCAAAGCGCGGCCCGGAAGGCAAATCAACCGCGCGGATGGTGCTTGGCGTGCAGATCCTGCAGCCGGGCGCGGGCCACATGGGTATAGATCTGGGTGGTGGACAGATCGCTATGGCCCAACAGCATCTGCACCACTCGCAGGTCGGCGCCGTGATTGAGCAGATGGGTAGCGAAGGCATGGCGCAAGGTGTGGGGCGACAGCGCCTTGCCGATCCCGGCGACCTTGGCCTGGTGCTTGATCCGATGCCAGAAGGTCTGGCGGGTCATCTGCTCGCCACGCAGGCTGGGGAACAGCACGTCGCTGGGACGCCCGCCCAGCAGCTCGGCACGGGCATCACGCATGTAGCGCTCGACCCAGACAATCGCCTCCTCGCCCATGGGCACCAGGCGCTCCTTGCTGCCCTTGCCCATGACCCGCAGCACGCCCTGGCGCAGGTTGACCTGCTCCAGGGTCAGGCTGATCAGCTCGGTAACCCGCAGGCCACAGGCATAGAGCACTTCGAGCATGGCCCGGTCGCGCTGGCCGATGGCCTCGCTCAGGTCCGGCGCGGCCAGCAGCGCTTCCACATCCGCCTCCGACAGCGACTTGGGCAACGGACGCCCCAGTTGCGGCATGTCGATCTGCAAGGTGGGATCGATTTCAATCAGCTTTTCCCGCAGCAGATAGCGATAGAAACCACGCACGCCCGAGAGGAATCGCGCTGTCGAGCGGGGCTTGTAGGCTTGCTCCACGCGCCAGGCCAGGTGATCGAGGATCAGCTCGCGCCCGGCCCGCGGCAACTCCAGCCCCTGCTCCTGCAACCAGCCGTTGAACAATGCCAGGTCACTGCGATAGGCGTCGCGCGTGTTGTCGGACAGGCCTTTCTCCAACCACAGGGCGTCGAGAAAACGGTCGATCAGGGGGTGGTCGATGGCAGGCATAAAGACTCGAAAGGCGCGGCCCAGAGGCCAGGCGTAAAAAAATAGTGAACTGCGCGCAGGGTCGCTAGTCTTTCATAGCCAGCCATTTTCAGGAACAGGGTGCATTGATGAGTGAACAACAGATTCTGCTGGCCTTCGGCGGCATCGGCGTGGCCGCGCTGGGCTGCCAGTGGCTGGCCTGGAGGCTGAAACTGCCGGCCATTCTCTTTCTGTTGCTCAGCGGCATTCTGGCCGGGCCGATACTGGGCTGGCTCGACCCGCAGGAGATGTTCGGCCCGCTGCTGATGCCCCTGGTTTCGCTGGCGGTGGCGCTGATCCTGTTCGAAGGCAGCCTGACCCTGCACCTCTCCGAGTGGCGCGAGATCGGCAGTGTGGTGCACCGCCTGGTGACCATCGGCGCGCTGTCCACCTGGGCCGTGATCACCCTGGCCACCCACTGGCTGCTGGGCTTCGACTGGATGCTGGCCCTGCTGTTCGGCACCCTGACCCTGGTCACCGGACCGACGGTGATCGTGCCCATGCTGCGGGTAGTGCGGCCCAAGGCCTCGATCGCCAATATCCTGCGCTGGGAAGGCATCGTCATCGACCCTATCGGCGCCCTGCTGGCGGTGGTGGTCTACAGCTTCATCATCGCCAGCGCCGAGGGCGCCGGCCTGAGCCAGAGCCTGCTGACCTTTGGCGGGGTGATTCTGTGCGGCAGCCTGTTCGGCATCGCCGGCGGCTGGGTCCTGGGCAGCATCATGCGCCGCCAGTGGCTGCCGGAATACCTGCACAACCTGGCAACCCTGGCGGCAGTGCTGGGAATCTTCATCGCTTCCAACCAGGTGATGCACGAATCCGGACTGCTGGCGGTAACCCTGATGGGCATGTGGATGGCCAACATGAAGGGCGTGGATGTGCGGCACATCCTGCACTTCAAGGAAAACCTCAGCGTGCTGCTGATTTCCGGGCTGTTCATCCTCCTGGCGGCACGCCTGGACCTCAAGGCGCTGATTGCCCTGGGCCCGCTGGTGCTGATCCTGCTGCTGGTGATCCAGTTCATCGCCCGGCCACTGAACGTGCTGCTGTCCACGGCCGGCTCCAGCCTCAACTGGCGTGAACGCGCCTTGCTGGCGTGGATTGCCCCACGGGGGATTGTTGCAGCAGCGGTGTCGGCGATCTTCGCCATCCGCCTGGACGAAGCCGGTCATGAGGGGGCATTGCTGCTGGTGCCACTGACCTTTGCCGTGATCATCGGCACCGTGGTCCTGCAAAGCGCCACGGCTCGCCCCCTGGCGCGCCTGTTGAAAGTCGCCGAGCCGGCGCCCAGCGGCTTTCTCATCGTCGGCGCCAACGGCCCGGCACGGACCCTTGGCAAAGCCTTGCAGCAACTGGGCAGCCGGGTGCTGTTGACCGACTCCAGCTGGGAAAACATTCGCGCGGCGCGCATGGAAGGGCTGCCCACCTATTTCGGCAACCCGGCCTCGCAGCACGCCGATGCCCATCTGGACCTGGTGGGCCTGGGCCACTTGCTTGCACTCTCGCCCTCAGGAGAGCTGAACACCCTGGCCGCCATGCGCTTTCGCCACGACTTCGGCCACCAGCGCCTGTTCGCCCTGGCCAACAGCCAGGAAAGCCGGCGCACCGACAAGCACCGGGCCAGCCACGAACACCGCGGCCAGTTGCTGGGCAGCGAGGCCTTGACCTACACCAAGCTGGCCAGCCTGCTGGGCCAGGGCGCGGAGCTGTACAGCACCAACCTGACCGAAGCCTTTGGCTGGGACGATTACCAGGCCCTGCACGGCGAACGCGCCACTCTGCTGTTTGCCCGCGACAGTAGCGGCTGGGTGCATGTCGTCACCCCAGACAGCAGCCTCAAGCCGGCGGCAGGCTGGACGCTGCTGGCCCTGATCCAGCCCGAGTCCCTGTAACGCTCCCCCTTGCAGGAACTGGTTTGCCAGCGAAGAGGCCCGATGGCTTATTCGCCGGCACGCCGGCTCCTACGTCGCAAACCCTGGAAGCACCGGCACCGGGCGCTTGTCATCGTCGATGGCGACAAAGCTGAACAAGCCATGGATGGCCTTTTCCCGACCATCACAGCTCATGCTCTCTACAAACACCTCGACTTCGACCTTGAGGCTGGTGTTACCCACCTTCACCACTCGCCCCACCAATTCGACGATCGAACCTGCGGCAATCGGATGGTTGAAATCAATGCGGTCGGTGGACACCGTCACCAGCGGCAGCCGGCAGAAACGGGTCGCGGCGATAAACGAAACCTCGTCCATCCAGGCCAGGGCAGTGCCGCCGAACAGGGTGTTGTGATGATTGGTGGTGGACGGGAATACCGCCTTGGTCACGCGGGTCACCGAGAGTTCGGTACGGCGCTGGATTTCTTGCTCACGAAGGGTCATCGGACTACTGCCTGAATGAATGGATCCGCGCACGGGCACGCTGCGGGCATGGAACGCCCATGAGCGCTGCAGGGCAGCGACCCAAGGCTTGATGGGAATAATCGGGGCGGCCTGCCTGTGGATAGAACCAGGCCAGGATTGCCGGGAGGATGCGACGCACCCTGGGCGTCCGTACAGGCTGCAGGGATCGGGCGATCACACTTTATTGGGCCGGCGAGTATATCGCCGCCCGGCAGGGGCCGAAAGAACCCGCCAGGGACCAGAGGCCACAACCGGCGATAAAAAATGCGATTATCCGCGCACTGAAAAAGGAGACCCGCCGCCATGGATGCCCCGCTCGCGCCTTCGCTCGTCGCGCACCTGCAACAACGCCTGAACACCGACCGAGTGGATCATCCGAACTTCATCGGCCCGCCGCCCGACATCAGCCCATTGACGCCCGCTCAATTGGGCAGCCTGTGGCCGGCCATCCGCCGAGCCCTGCGCGATCATGCCAACCCGGCAGCGCAGCAACTGGCGACCGCGATCGTGCAACAGGCCACGCAACTGGAGCTGAGCCCGGCCCTCGATCAAACCACCCTGCTGGAGGCGCTGCGCAGTTGCGTGAACTGGCAGGAGGCACTGGAACAACTGGCCTGTTTCAGCGGAACACCGAGCTCCGCCCTGGCCGAAGAACTGCGCAGGATCCTTGCGGAACCGGGCCCACAGTGGGCGCTGTACTACCACCAGGCGTACGTGCTGGCGCAATGGGTGGATGAAGAAACCCGCACGGCGCTGCGGCGTTGCGTGGAACAACACTACGCCGATGCGCCCTACGCCCGGCAGGAGTTCGAACTGCTTGGGCAACTGGAGCCTCGCTCACGGCAGGCCCTGGCCGGCAGCGAGTACTGGACCGGCCATCATCACCTGAGCGCCGATCCGGCCAGGGTGCTGATGGATGACGCGGCGTACGTCGAATTCTCACAGCAGATCCTCAGTACCGCAGCCCAGCGCCTGGACGCCATCCACAGAGGCGCCACGCCCTATGTGGCCGATGGCGCCTTTACCACCGATGACACTCCGGTGATCGCCCGCGCCGCGCGGGTCGCCCTGCTGCGCGATGCCTCCTGGATGCCGCCACTGATGGACATTTTGCTGCCCAAGGCCTGCGTCGCCCCGACCCAGGCCAAGACTGCGCCGTCGCAGTCCCTGGCCATCGCCCTGGGGCATTGCATCGAGCAGGTGCCAACCCCGGAAAGCGTGCAGGCACTGCGCAGCGCCCTGGGCCTGGTGCGCCATGCCAGCATCCAGAAAAAACTCGCCCGCAACCTCAAACCTGCCGAACGCGGCCTGGCCCAACGCCCCGAGATCGCCCTGCGCCTGGCCCCCACCAGCACGCCCGGCAAGGCCCAGCACGGGCTTCTGGCCAGTTGCCTGGAATCCGGGCTGTGGCAAGCCTTTGAGTTGTCTTTCAGCGACTGGCGAGCGCAACTGGCGGACTCCGCCGTGGGCTCGCCCTTTGCCCGCTCACTGGTTTGGGTTGCCCATTGCACAGACGGCCAACGCCGCAGCTTCCTGCTGGACGCAGATGCGCAAGCGCTAGACTCCCGGGGCCAACCGCTGAGCCTGGATGCCGGGTGCAGGATTTCGCTATGGCACCCGCTGTCAGCCAACGCCGCAGAGCGCCACGCCTGGCAGGCCCTGATCAGCGAACGCCGGATCAAACAACCGCTGCGCCAAGTGTTTCGCGAGTACTACCTGCCCTCTCAGCAAGAGCTGGAAAGCCACACCTGCCAGGCATTCGCCGGATACAGCCTGTCCATCCGCCCCCTGATCGGCCTGGCCCGCCGCGAAGGCTGGAAGATCGACAGGGACAGCGGCCTGAGCCGGAACCTGGGGGATATCCGGGTGAGCTTTGCGGTGGACGCGGCACTCTATCCGGGGCTGCAGGGGCACTGCCTGTCCGGCAGCGCAAGCTTCGCTCGGCGCACCGATAAACACTGGCAGCCGATGCTGCTGCAGGATGTGCCGCCGCAGGTGTTTTCAGAAGCCTGCCGGGCCATCGACCTGCTGGTGAGCGTCAGCAGTTTCGCCATCGAAGAGCTGGCACAGAGCGCCACCGGCCAGCCCCTGCCGCAAATGCCGGCAGCCCGGCGCGAGCAACGCCTGAACCTGCTGGCCGGGCACAACCTCACCCAGATGGCTCTGATGCGCCAGCACGTGCTGGGCAGGGCTTTCGCCCCACTTATCGAGCAGGGGGTGTTGTCGATGGAGGGGCGTCATGTCCGCATCGGCGACCATGCGGTGCATCTGGCCACCGGGCGCGTGACACGCGATGGCGAACCCGTGGAGATGGCCCTGGCGGCGCAAAGCGGCAAATTGACCGCCGTGCCCTGGCTGCCTTATGACGAGGTACTGCTGGAACGGATCGCCAACACGGTCTGCGCCCTGCTGAACCGCTCCGGGCATTAAATGACAGGCAACAAAAAAGCAGCCCGTAGGCTGCTTTTTTCTGCATCGGAAGCTGGACTTAAGCCAGTTTTTCCTTGATGCGAGCTGCTTTACCCGACAGGTCGCGCAGGTAGTACAGCTTGGCTTTACGCACGTCACCGCGACGCTTGACAGCCATGCTGTCGATCTGCGGGCTGTAGGTCTGGAAAGTACGCTCTACGCCAACGCCGTTGGAGATTTTACGTACGGTGAACGCGCTGTTCACACCGCGGTTGCGCTTGGCGATAACTACGCCTTCGAACGCCTGCAGACGGGAACGATCACCTTCCTTCACTTTCACCTGAACGACAATGGTGTCGCCCGGGGCAAAGGCTGGGATCTCTTTGGTCATCTGCTCTGCTTCGAGTGCAAGGATGATTTTGTTGGTCATGCTGTGCTCCTAAGGTAAATCGTCGGATCTACCATCGATACGTTGTTAACTATCGTCCCGCTCGCGGAGATATTCCTCGAGCAGCTTCTTCTCTTCTCCAGAAAGCGAGCGGCTTTCCAGAAGATCGGCGCGTCGTTCATAGGTCCGACCAAGGGACTGCTGTAAACGCCAACGCCGGATGTGTGCGTGGTTGCCACTTAGCAACACGTCGGGAACACGCTGATCCGCATACACCTCCGGTCGGGTGTAGTGCGGGCAATCCAGCAGACCGTCCGTGAAGGAATCTTCCTCCGCGGAATCCACATGCCCTAAAGCTCCGGGCAGCAGTCGCGTAACCGCATCAATCAGGACCATCGCCGGCAGCTCGCCACCGGAGAGTACATAGTCGCCAATCGACCACTCTTCATCGACATGAGCATCAATAAAACGCTCGTCAATGCCTTCATAACGACCAGCAATCAGGATCAATGCATCCTCATTCGCCAACTCGCGCACCGCCGACTGATTCAGTTGGCGGCCTTGGGGCGACAGGTAGATCACCTTCGCGCCCTCCCCGGCTGCGTTTCTGGCCTGAACCAGTGCATCTTCCAGGGGCTTGATCTTCATCACCATGCCCGGACCACCGCCAAACGGGCGATCGTCCACAGTGTGATGTCGATCCGTGGTGTAGTCTCGCGGATTCCAACAGGTCAGCTGCAACAGCCCCTGTTTCACCGCGCGGCTGGTTATGCCGTACTCGCTGATGGCGGAGAACATCTCGGGAAACAAACTGATCACTTCTACGCGCAAGTTAGCCACGCTTAGAAGTCCGCATCCCATTCCACCTTCATCTCGCCCGCGGCCAGGTCGACAGCCAACACGCATTGCTCGGTATAGGGCAACAGGCGTTCGCGATCATCCAGGCTGCCAGCGCAAGGCTTGACCACCATTACATCGTTCGAGCCGGTCTCCAGCAGGTGATCGATCTTCCCGAGCAGTTGCCCGAGGCCGTCGATAACCTTGAGACCTTGCAGCTGGTACCAGTAGTACTCGCCGTCGGTCAGTTCAGGGAACAGGCTGCGCGGCACGCAGATCTCGTAACCGGCCAGAAGACGAGCTTCCTCGCGATCATCAAGACCCTTGAGCTTTGCGACCAGGAACTTGTCGTTCCCGCGTCCGCTGACCAGCTCAACCTGCTTCACGCTACCTTCGCGCTTGAGCGTCCAGGTTTTGTAGTCCAACAGGTTTTTAATCGGATCAGTAAAGGAAAAGACCTTCACTTCGCCGCGAACGCCATGAACAGAGTAGATTTTGCCGATAACGATCAAATCATCAGCAGGAGCTGGCGTCGCGTTCATAGGGTTCAGGCTGCAGCCTTAGCCGATTCCTTCAGCAACTGAGCAACACGCTCAGAAGGCTGTGCACCAACGCTCAGCCAGTAGGCTACGCGCTCTTGGTTCACGGACAGGCGGACTTCTTGACCACGAGCGATCGGGTTGAAGAAGCCAACTTGTTCTTTGTGCGAACCGTCGCGTGGGTTGCGGCTGTCGGTCACGGTCAAGTGGTAAAACGGGCGCTTTTTGGAGCCGCCAAGGGCAAGACGGATTGTTAGCATGTGAACATCGTTCCTGTAGTCGGTGCTGCAAATCTAAATGCACAGCGGGCATGGGTGCCCGAAAGGCCGCATATTCTAAGGAATATCCGGACTTTTGCAAATGACTTTTTCCGGCGCCCGTCGGCTGCCATTCAGATTTGCCATGGAGCTGCCGCAAGCGACAGCGGGTGAGCGCACCCCAATCGAGGGTTTGCCCGGGATTCCACGTCCCCGTGGAAAAAGCGCCGGCATGACGGCCGGCGCGGATTCTTCAGATCTTCGGCATGCCGCCGCCGGGCAACATACCGCCCATGCCGCGCATCATCTTGGCCATACCGCCCTTGGCGGAGAACTTCTTCATCATCTTCTGCATCTGCTTGTGCTGCTTGATCAAGCGACCGATGTCCTGCACCTGGGTGCCGGAACCCAGGGCGATCCGGCGCTTGCGCGAACCGCTGATCAGCTCGGGGTCGCGGCGCTCGGCCGGGGTCATGGAGTTGATGATGGCTTCCATCTGCTTGAACTGCTTCTCTGCCGCGCCCTGGGCATTGCCCATCTGCGCCAGGTTCACGCCACCGATGTTCGGCAGCTTGTCCATCAGGCCGCCGAGACCGCCCATGTTCTTCATCTGCTGCAACTGATCGCGGAAGTCTTCGAGGTCGAAGCCCTTGCCCTTCTTCAGTTTTTTAGCAAGCTTGTCGGCCTTGTCCTTGTCGAGGGTCGCTTCAGCCTGTTCGATCAGGCTGAGCACGTCGCCCATGCCGAGGATGCGCGAAGCGATGCGCTCAGGGTGGAACGGCTCCAGGGCTTCGCTCTTCTCGCCCATACCGATGAACTTGATCGGCTTGCCGGTAATGGCCCGCACCGACAGCGCGGCACCACCACGGGCATCGCCGTCGACCTTGGTCAGGATCACACCGGTCAGCGGCAGCGCGTCGCCAAAGGCCTTGGCGGTGTTGGCGGCGTCCTGACCGGTCATGGCGTCGACCACGAACAGGGTTTCCACCGGCTTGATGGCCGCGTGCAGCGCCTGGATCTCGTCCATCATCTCGCTGTCGATGTGCAGGCGACCGGCGGTGTCGACAATCACGACATCGATGAACTTGAGCTTCGCTTCCTTAATAGCCGCTTCGGCGATAGCTACCGGCTTCTGGCTCAGGTCCGATGGGAAGAAGGTCACGCCAATATCATTGGCCAGGGTTTCCAGCTGTTTGATAGCCGCCGGACGGTAGACGTCCGCGGAGACCACCATCACGCTCTTTTTCTTGCGCTCTTTAAGGAAGCGCGCAAGCTTGCCGGCGGTGGTGGTCTTACCCGCACCCTGCAGACCGGCCATCAGCACCACGGCCGGTGGCACTGCGCTGAGGTTCAAATCTTCGTTGGCCGCGCCCATCAGGCTTTCCAGCTCGGCCTGGACGATCTTCACAAAAGCCTGGCCCGGCGTCAGGCTGCGGGACACTTCGGTGCCGACCGCACGCTCCTTCACGGAATTGACGAAGTCCTTGACCACCGGCAACGCAACGTCGGCTTCGAGCAGCGCCATGCGCACTTCGCGCAGGGTGTCTTTGATGTTGTCCTCGGTCAGCTTGGCCTTGCCGGTGACATGGCGCAGCGTCTGCGAGAGACGGTCGGTTAGGTTTTCAAACATGCTCGATCCTTTCAGGCCCAAGGTAGACCGGGGGTAATGGCGGCCCAGAGCGTAATAAACAGGTGCTCGATGAGCCTGCGGCGTGGGCAGGTCGCGGATTATAGCGAAGACTGTGCGTGGCGGACACCTCGCCGTCTGCTTGCCTGGTCTTTCAGGGCTCTGGGTTCTATGCCAAACTCAGCGACTTTCGGGCCTGCCTAACAGGATTTATGCTCCCCTTGTCACCCAGTTTGCTACCCACCCTCGCCGCCGCCGTCCTTTATGCCGCTGCGACCTTCTACCAAGGCTCCCGCCTGGCCACAGGCGCCAAGGCGAACAAGCGCCTGCTGGTTACGCTCGGCATCCTGGCCTTGCTGGCCCATGCTGCCAGCCTGCTGACCCACTTGCTGACTCCGGTCGGCCTGGGCCTGGACTTCTTCAGCGCCGCCAGCCTGATTGCCGCTGCAGTCATCGCCCTGACCCTGCTGGCCTGCTGGCGCATCCCGGTGGAAAACCTGCTGGTACTGCTGTTCCCGCTCGGCGCCCTGACCGCGCTACTGGCGCAATTCGTCCCCACCGGCACAGTGCCGGTGATCGATGAGGAACCCGGGATCCTCGCCCACATCCTGTTGTCGATCCTGGCCTACGGCATGTTCACCATCGCGGTGTTCCAGGCCCTGTTGCTGCTGGTGCAGGACCATCAGCTGAAGAACAAGCACCCGTCCGGGCTGATCAGGAACTTCCCGCCGCTGCAAACCATGGAAAGCCTGCTGTTCGGTTTTCTCTGGGCCGGCTGGACCCTGCTATCGCTGTCGCTGATCTCCGGCTGGCTGTTCGTCGAGAACCTGTTCGCCCAGCACCTGGTGCACAAGACACTGCTGGCCTGCCTGGCCTGGGTAGTGTTCAGCGTGCTGCTATGGGGCCGCAATCGCCTCGGCTGGCGCGGGCACAAGGCAATTCGCTGGACCCTGGCAGGTTTCTGCCTGCTGATGCTGGCCTACTTTGGCAGCAAGCTGGTTCGTGAATACATCCTGCACATCTGACGACCGGCCATGACCGACTCCCTGCCCACCGGGCCCATGCTCGCGGTAATCGCCCTGCTCATCGTCTGGTCGGGCCTGTTCACCGCTATCGATGCCGCCCAGCAGCACCTGCTGACCCTGCGCGGCAACTCGCGCAATGGCGACAAGTCCCAGGCACGCCTGGCCTTCCCCAAGGAAAGCCTGATCCTGTGCAATACCCTGTGCCGGGTCCTGGCGGTGATCATCAGCACCCTGCTGGCGCTGTTCTACTGGGCGGAAAATGGCCCCTGGCTGGCCTGCCTGATCAGCACCTGCGCCCTGCTGGTGCTGGCCGAATACCTGCCGCGGGCCCTGGCCGTGCGCTACCCGGAAGGTACCTTGGGCTTTGGCAACAGCCTGCTGCTCATCCCGATGAAAGTCGTCTATCCCCTGGCCTGGCTGCTCGACACCCTCAGCCAGTTGCTGCTGCGCCCGTTTGCCCGAAAGGCCGGCGCGGTCAAGCAGAGTGACGACGACCCGGCGCTGCTGGACGACGAGCCCATGCCACAGGAGCCACATGCCCTGTCCGGCATCCACGCCCTGGACAACATCACCGTCAATGACATCCTGGTGCCCCGCAGCGAAGTGGACGGCATCAACCTGGACGACCCGATCGAGGACATCATCGCCCAACTGCGCCTGAACAGACGCACACGGCTGCCGGTGTTCCACAGCGATATCAACCAGGTCGAAGCGGTGCTCAACACCCGGCAGATCCGTCACCTGCTGCCGGACGCCAGCCTGACCAAGGACGCCCTGCTGGCGGCCTGCCACGAGCCCTACTTCGTCCCGGAAAGCACCCCGTTGCAGTTGCAACTGCTCAACTTCCACAAGCAGCAACGGCGCCTGGGCATGGTGGTGGACGAATACGGCGAAGTGCTGGGCATCGTCACCCTGGAAGACATCCTCGAAGAAATCGTCGGCGAGTTCGAAAGCGAGCACAGCCTGGACAACCCGCACATCCACCCCCAGGCCGATGGCCGCTATGTGGTGGAAGGTGCGGCATCGATCCGCGAGCTGAACAAGAGTCTGGGCTGGCACCTGCCCAGCGACGGTCCCAAGACCCTCAACGGCCTGGTCACCGAAGCCCTGGAAACCATCCCCGACAGCGCGGTGTGCCTGAAAATCGGCCGCTACCGCCTGGAAATCCTCGAAACCGAGGAAAACCGCGTCAGCCGCGTACTGATCTGGCACACCAGCAGCGTCCCCGCCCGCATCTGATCGCCTGCCGCCGCAGCCAATGGCGCCCCTGAAGGTCGAAAACCTTCTCGCCAGCCCGGCAGCCGCCAAGCCCCTTGTTGAATCGTTAGCCGCCTTTCTATAATCGATCCGCTTACCCAAGCCCTGTGCAGACCCGCGTGCTACCCGCACCCAGCGCAAATCTGCCGATAACCAGCCCTTCTGTTCGACGTCACTCCCATCCCGAGGGACGACCGCGCCAAACCCACATCCCTGGGTGCTCGACCATAATAATTCGCTCCACCGGAGCACAGACTGTCAGGGATAACCGCATGACGACCAGCACCGCCTACAGCGCCACCACCCCTGCCCAACCGAGCAATTCCGCCTCGCGGGTGGCCACTGCCAGCTTTATCGGCACCGCCATCGAGTTCTACGACTTTTACGTCTACGCCACCGCCGCCGCACTGGTGATAGGCCCGGTATTCTTTCCCCAGACCTCCGGCACCGCCCAGATGCTCTCGGCGTTCCTGACCTTCGGCATCGCCTTCCTTGCCCGCCCCCTGGGCTCGGCACTGTTCGGCCACTTCGGCGACCGTATCGGACGCAAGTCGACCCTGGTTGCCTCGCTGCTGCTGATGGGCGTGTGCACCACCCTGATCGGCGTACTGCCAGGCTACGCCAGCATCGGCGCCTGGGCGCCCATCCTGCTTTGCGTGCTGCGCTTCGGCCAGGGCCTTGGGTTGGGCGGCGAATGGGGCGGCGCCGCGCTGCTGGCCACGGAGAACGCACCGGAAGGCAAGCGCGCCTGGTTCGGCATGTTCCCGCAGTTGGGCCCCTCCATCGGTTTTCTCGCTGCCAACGGCCTGTTCCTGGCCCTGGCCATGGGCCTGGATGACGAACAGTTCCGCTCCTGGGGCTGGCGCATTCCCTTCCTGCTCAGCGCCGCCCTGGTGATGGTGGGCCTGTACGTGCGCCTGAAGCTGCACGAAACCCCGGTCTTTGCCAACGCCGTGGCACGCCAGGAACGGGTGAAGATGCCGCTGGTGGAACTCTTCAGCCAGTACTGGCTGCCGGTACTGCTGGGCGCCGCGTCGATGGTGGTGTGCTACGCCCTGTTCTACATCTCCACGGTGTTTTCCCTGAGCTACGGCGTCGCTACCCTGGGCTACAGCCGGGAAACCTTCCTCGGCCTGCTGTGCTTCGCCGTGCTGTTCATGGCCGCGGCCACGCCTCTGTCGGCCTGGGCCAGCGACCGCTTCGGGCGCAAGCCGGTGCTGATTGTCGGCGGCGTGCTGGCGATTCTGTCCGGCTTCACCATGGAACCCTTGCTGACTCAGGGCTCCACCGTCGGCGTGGCGCTGTTCCTGTGCATCGAGCTGTTCCTGATGGGGGTGACCTTCGCCCCGATGGGCGCGCTGCTGCCGGAACTGTTTCCGACCCACGTGCGTTATACCGGCGCTTCGGCGGCGTACAACCTGGGGGGCATCGTCGGAGCTTCGGCCGCGCCGTTCTTCGCCCAGAAACTGGTAGCGATGGGCGGTTTGAGCTGGGTTGGGGGGTATGTTTCAGGGGCGGCGATCCTGAGCCTGATCGCGGTGCTGTGCCTGAAGGAAACGCGCAATAACGATTTGAATCGGGTCGCTTGAGCGACCGCTTCACGAGCAAGCTCGCTCCTACAGGTTCAATCCGGACGCTGTAGGAGCGAGCTTGCTCGCGATGCTTTTTACAGCTCGACCACCACCGCTTGCGCAGCGCGGGTCGCCTTGGCCCGGGCGGCTTCGATCGACTCGTCACGCGCCAGGGCTACGCCCATGCGGCGCTGGCCATTGACTTCCGGCTTGCCGAACAGGCGCAGCGCAGTGTCCGGCTCGCTCAGGGCGGCACCGAGGTTGGCGAAGGCGGTCTGGGTGGATGTGCCTTCTACCAGGATCACCGCCGAAGCCGAAGGGCCGAACTGGCGGATCAGCGGAATCGGCAAGCCGAGAATGGCCCGCGCATGCAGGGCGAACTGGGACAGGTCCTGGGAAATCAGGGTCACCAGGCCAGTGTCGTGTGGGCGCGGCGACACTTCGCTGAACCACACCTGGTCGCCCTTGATGAACAGTTCCACGCCAAACAGGCCGCGGCCCCCCAGGGCCTCGGTGACTGCCTTGGCCACCCGCTCGGATTCGGCCAGGGCTTTGGGACTCATGGCCTGAGGCTGCCAGGATTCCTGGTAGTCGCCCTTTTCCTGACGATGGCCGACCGGCGCACAGAAGGTGGTGCCGCCCACATGACGCACGGTCAACAGGGTGATTTCGTAGTCGAAGTCGATAAAGCCTTCGATGATCACCCGGCCCTTGCCGGCACGGCCGCCTTCCTGGGCGTAGTCCCAGGCTTTCTGCACGTCGTCGACGCTGCGCAGCAGGCTCTGGCCCTTGCCCGAGGAACTCATCACCGGCTTGACCACGCACGGGAAGCCCAGGTCTTGCACGGCCTTGGAATAGTCTTCGAAGGTGTCGGCGAAATGGTACGGCGAGGTCGGCAGGTCCAGCTCTTCAGCGGCCAGGCGCCGGATGCCTTCGCGGTTCATGGTCAAGGAGGTGGCCCGGGCGGTGGGGATCACGGTGAAGCCCTCGGCTTCCAGTTCCACCAGGGTCGCGGTAGCGATGGCTTCGATTTCCGGCACGATGAAGTGCGGCTTCTCGGCTTCGATCACGGCCCGCAGCGCCGCGCCATCAAGCATGTTGATCACGTGGCTGCGATGGGCCACCTGCATCGCCGGAGCGTTGGCGTAGCGGTCCACGGCAATCACCTCGACACCCAGGCGTTGCAGCTCGATCACCACCTCCTTGCCCAACTCACCACAGCCACAAAGCAAGACGCGGGTCGCGGTTGGCGACAGTGGAGTTCCGATACGAGTCATCTGAAGGTCCTCAAAGGAGCGGATCATCG
This sequence comes from Pseudomonas sp. 8(2025), assembly GCF_052665325.1. NCBI lineage: Bacteria > Pseudomonadati > Pseudomonadota > Gammaproteobacteria > Pseudomonadales > Pseudomonadaceae > Pseudomonas > Pseudomonas sp. 8(2025). The sequence goes on from NZ_JBQOIE010000003.1 coordinate 228,098, forward strand.
AGGGCCGAGCGCCAGGCGGGCGACCCATGGGGAGCGGCATTTTACATGAAGCGCGGGCTTTGGCTCAGCCGGCGCACGCCGCTTTGCGCAAACGCCAGGCCATGGCCAGCCAGACCACGGTGACACCGGCGAACTTCGAACCCAGGGCGGTCAGGATCACCCCAGGGGTCAAGGCATCGATCATGCCGAAGAAGATGAAGGTATCCAGGGGAATGCTCAGGGCCGAGCTGATCCATAGACGATCATGCAGGGGCCGCCTGGTGATACTGAACACCAGCCAGTCGATGCATTCCGAGACGGCGAATGCCGTGGCACTGGCCAGGGCGATGGTCGGATCGGAGGTCACATAGGACAGCACCAGGGCCGCCAGCATCGCGACGATGGCGCCGTGGCCGAAACGAGTCTGCACCATGTCCCGCAGGACAAACACCAACCCGCCCCAGGCCGACCAGATGATGTCCAGATGCGGGGCAGACGAAAAGGCGTAGTTGATCAGCACGACACTGCTGATATAGGCGATCAGGAAGAACATGGGGGCGAAGGGTACCTGTCAGGAAGGTGCACAGGTTACTGCAGGCCCGGGGCTGGGCCAAGAAGCCCTTTCGCCAGCACGCTGGCACCTGCACAAGATTGCAGGAGCCGGCTTGCTGGCGAAACGAGCGGATCAACTTGCCGAGCTGGAGCCGATCATCCACAGCAAGCCGCTGGACTTGGCCCGCTCATGGCACAGGGCCAGGACCGCACGCCGCTCGGCGTTGTCCATGCGGCTCCAGCGGGTGATCTCGTCCACCGTGCGCTGGCAACCGGTGCAGATATCCTGCTCGTCCAGGGCACAGATGCTCACGCAGGGCGAAGCGACGGGTCTTTCAGGGGCTGTCATTGTTCTTGCTCAACCAGGTCTCGGGCATAACGCTGGGCATTATGAACGTAGTGCGCGGCGCTGGCTTCGAGCATTTTCTTCTGCGGCTCGGTCAACTCCCGTACCACCTTGCCTGGCGAGCCCATGACCAGCGAACCGTCGGGGATTTCCTTGCCCTCGCCGATCAGCGAGTTGGCGCCGATGATGCAGTTCTTGCCGATCTTCGCGCCATTGAGGATCACCGCGTTGATGCCGATCAGGCTGTAGTCACCCACGGTGCAGCCGTGCAGCATGGCATTGTGGCCGATGGTCACGCCGGTACCGATGGTCAGGGGAAAGCCCATGTCGGTGTGCATCACCGTGCCATCCTGGACGTTGCTGTGCTTGCCGATCAGGATCAGTTCGTTGTCCCCGCGCAGCACGGCGTTGAACCAGACGCTGGCTCCCTCCTCCAATTTGACCTTGCCCACCAGCGTGGCATTCGGGGCAACCCAGCTCTGTGGATGGGTCTCGACTCGGGCATCGCCCAGGCGGTATTTCATCTTATTGTCCTCATGGCTCAGGCAGCCGCGGGTTTATGCCATGCGAAGTGATGGCTTCAGGTATCGATATAGTTTTTCGGCGGGCGATGCAGGCTGATTCCGGCGTCGTACAACAGGTTGACCAGCTCGACGATCATGATCGCGGTCAGGCCCCAGATCTTGTACTCGCCAAAGCGATAGCTGGGGACGTACCAGCTGCGCCCCTGGTAATCGATGCGATGGGTGTGTTCGCGGGGGTCCTGGCGGAAGAACTCCAGGGGCACGCTGAAAACGGCGGCGATCTCGGCGTCATTGGCCTGGTATTCGACATAGTCGGGAATCACCCCGACGTAAGGTGTGACCTTGATTCCGTGCAGGGAAATCAGCGGGCTCAAAGGCCCGATGACCTCCACCAGCCCCGGCGGCAGGCCGATTTCCTCCTTGGCCTCGCGCAGCGCGGTAAAGATCAGGTCCGGATCTTCCGGATCGCGCCGGCCACCAGGGAAAGCCACCTCGCCGCCATGGGTCGACAGCCCGCTGGCACGCAAGGTCAATACCAGTTCCGGTTCTTCGCTGCGGGTGATGGGCACCAGCACCGCAGCCTCGGGAAAACGTCGGTCGGTCTCCAGCGTACGCGGCGTGTAGTGGCTTACCCGATGAAGTAGCTCGTCCAGCATGAGGCATCTCGATCTGTTGGCTACCGTGCATCATGCACCAATCCAATCTTCGGCCCAACCCCCGCCCCCGGGCATGTCGCTTAACGACAACTTGCCGACAACGGGGCTGGCGCGCCAAGATAGCCCCAGCCTTTTCGGATACCCCACATGAAATTTTGCAGCCAGTGCGGCAACCCGGTGACCCAGCGCATTCCCGAAGGCGATTCGCGCCTGCGCTATGTCTGCGACCACTGCCAGACCATCCATTACCAGAACCCCAATATCGTCGCCGGCTGCCTTGCCACCTGGGAGGGCAAGGTGCTGCTGTGCCGTCGCGCCATCGAGCCGCGCCTGGGCTACTGGACCCTGCCCGCAGGCTTCATGGAAAACGGCGAGACCATCGAACAGGCAGCCATTCGCGAAACCTACGAGGAGGCCTGCGCCCGGGTGCGCGGCCTGAGCATCTACACCCTGATCGACGTGCCGCACATCAGCCAGGTGCATGTGTTCTTTCGCGCGGAGCTCGCCGACCTGGACTTTGCCGCCGGCCCCGAGAGCCTGGAAGTGCAGTTGTTCGACGAAGCCGATATCCCTTGGTCCGAGCTGGCTTTCCGCACCGTCGGCCGTACCTTAGAATGCTTCTTCGCTGACCGGCGGGCCGCAGCCTTTGAAGTGCGCTCCGAATCCATTCCGCCGCTCTCTCAGCCTGCCATCAGTTAAACAATAAAACGTGCACGGGATCTGTGTGCGCCTGGGGATATCGTGTCAATGCGCTGGTTGCTTGCCCTGCTGTGCTGTTCCGTCGTTGCTGTGTGCCAGGCCTCCACCGTGGAAACCCTGGACGGCAAGGTCATCGAAAAGGTCCTGGTGCTCAAGTCCGCCCATCAACTGCAACTGATCAACGGTGGCAAGCCACTGAAGACCTACCGCATATCCCTGGGCAAGAAACCCAAGGGTCCCAAGCTCATGGAGGGCGACAAGCGCACCCCTGAAGGCCTCTACTGGCTCGACTGGCGCAAGACCAGCGACCGCTACAACCTGGCCATGCACATCTCCTATCCGAACATCACCGATGCCGCCCGCTCGCGGCGCGAAGGGGTGGATCCGGGCGGCATGATCATGATCCACGGCACCCCGGACACCGAAGAATTCCCGGAGCAGTATTTCCATACCCTGGACTGGACAGACGGGTGCATCGCCATGCGCAACGTCGACATGCGCGAGGTCTGGGGCCTGGTCAAGGACGGCACCATGATCGAGATCCGCCCTTAATTTCCCTTCCGCAAAAAATATTTTTACCCCCGCCAGCTCTTCCACTGCGCCCATACCACTTGGCGACCCGCAAGGGGTCGCCACTCGACGCCATGGCGATGGCAGCCAGACCTGCCTAATACCACTTTAATCATTTACCCTTCAAATCACCCCGCAAACGCTGGATTTACGCCACCTCCAGCAGACCAGTGGCGTTGACATGGTATCTAAGTGGTATTAGTTTTTCGGCACTACCGGGCGACAACAACCTAATAACCGCATCGGAAAACCTACAGATGAATCACCTCCTGGCCCTGCGCCCCGACGACTCCCAACCCACTCCGCTGTACCTGCAACTGGCTCGCAACCTGGAAGCGGCAATCCATGCCGGCCAGTGGAAAGCCGAGCAGGCACTGCCGTCGGAACGCAACCTCAGCGAATTGCTGGGGATCTCCCGGGTCACCGCGCGCAAGGCCCTGGAAGTGCTCTTCGAACAGGGCTTGATCCGCCGCAGCCAGGGCTCGGGGACCTTCATCACCCCGCGCCTGGAGCAACCGCTGTCGCGGCTCTCCGGCTTCAGCGAAATGCTCCGCCTGAAGGGTTTCGTGCCCGGCTCCCAATGGCTGGAACGCACCCTCACCCCGCCCACCCATGAAGAACTGATCCGCCTCGGCCTGTCGCCCAACGACAAGGTGGCGCGGCTCAAGCGCCTGCGCAAAGCCGATGACACAGTGATGGCCATCGAGATGAGCACCCTGCCGGCCAGCATCATCGCCCAGCCGGAAGCGGTCGGGGATTCGCTCTATGAATACCTCGATGGCATCGGCAAGCCCGTGGTGCGGGCGCTGCAGCACATCCAGGCGATCAATGCCTCGGACGAATTCGCCGCCCTGGTGGGCATCGCCCCCGGCACCGCCATGTTGCTGATGACCCGGGTCGGCTACCTGGAAGACAACACGCCGATCGAGGTCACCGACACCTACTGCCGCAACGACTACTACGACTTCGTCGCTGAACTGCGACGCTGAACCCGCTTCCGGAGCCAGAGAAACGCCATGTCCGAAGACAATATCCTCACGCCCCAAGGCTGGGTCCGCGGCCGTCTGCTGCATCAGGACGGCAAGGTGATCGCCATCGAAGGCAGCCCCTGCAATCCGGCGGACAACGACCTGCCCTACCTGCTGCCCGGCTTTATCGACCTGCATGTGCACGGCGGCGGCGGCAAGGACATCATGCAAGGCCGCGATGCCTTCCAGACCATCACCCGCACCCATGTGCGCTTCGGCACCACCTCGTTGCTGGCCACCACCATGACGGCCCCCAGCGAGGAAATCCGCCAGGTCCTGGAGCAACTGGGCAGCTATGCCGAACAGCGCCCCAAAGGCTGCGCCCGAGTGCTCGGCGTGCACCTGGAAGGCCCCTACATCAACCCCGGCAAACTTGGCGCCCAGCCCAACTTCGCCCACACCGCACTGCTGGCGGAGGTGGAACAGTACCTGGCGCTGGCGCCGATCCGCGTGATCACCATCGCCCCGGAAGTCGCCGGCCACGACGGCCTGATCCGCGAACTCAGCGCCCGCGGCGTGCGCATGCAGATCGGCCACACCCTGGGCAGCTACGAGGAAGGCGTGGCGGCCCTCGCCGCTGGCGCCACCAGTTTCACCCACCTGTACAACGCCATGAGCCCGCTGCATCACCGTGAGCCGGGGATCGTCGGCGCGGCCCTGGCCCACGCCCAGTACGCCGAGCTGATCCCGGACCTGCTGCACGTGCACCCCGGTGCCATGCGCGTGGCCCTGCGCTCGATCCCCTGCCTGTACTGCGTTACCGACTCCACCGCAGCTGCCGGCATGCCCGACGGTGAATACAAGCTGGGCAGCCACACCGTGACCAAGTGCCTGGGTGGTGTGCGCCTGGCCGACGGCACGCTGGCCGGCAGCACCCTGACCATGGACCAGGCCCTGCGCAATCTGGTGAAGATCGGCCTGCCCCTGGCCGAAGCCTCGCAGCGCCTGTCGCAATTTCCCGCCGACTACCTCGGCATCCCTGAACGCGGCCGCCTGCAACCTGGCAGCTGGGCCGACAGCGTGCGCCTGGACCGGGCACTCACACTGACCGCCGTCATGGTCGAAGGAGAAGACATTGACTTCAAAAATGCTTGAAGAGGCGCTGTCCTCGCACCTGGCCGCGAGCAACCAGTTGCAGCACCTTGACCCGGCGCTGCTCGAGGTCGCCGGCCGCCTGCGCCGCCAGCCGCCGCAAGTGGCGATGACCGTGGCCCGGGGCAGCTCCGACCACGCCGCCAGCTACTTCGCCTACCTGACCATGCAGCAAGTGGGTATTCCCGTGGCCTCGCTGCCGATGTCGGTGGTCACCATGCAGCAGGCGCCCCTGCGGGTCAGCGGCCAGGCGGTGTTCGCCTTTTCGCAATCGGGGCAAAGCCCGGACCTGGTAAACAGCGTGCGCCTGCTGCGCAAGCGCGGGGCCCTCAGCGTGGCCATGGTCAACGCGGAAAACAGCCCGCTGGAAGCGGCCAGCGAATTCTTCCTGCCGTTGCACGCCGGCGCCGAGCAGAGCGTGGCCGCCACCAAGAGCTTTATTGCCACCCTCAGTGCCAGCGCGCGACTGATCGGCCACTGGAATGATGACGGACGCTTGCTCGAAGCCGGCCTGGCCCTGCCCGAAGGCCTGCGCCAGGCCGCGACCCAGGATTGGAGCCTGGCCGTCAATGCGCTGCGCGATTGCCAGCGCCTGATGGTGATCGGCCGTGGGGCGGGATTCGCCATTGCCCAGGAAGCCGCGCTCAAGCTCAAGGAAACCTCGGCCATCCAGGCCGAAGCCTTCAGCAGTGCCGAAGTCCGCCACGGCCCCATGGCGCTGATCGACCACGACTATCCGCTGCTGGTGTTCGCCCCCCGCGGCGCCGAGCAGGGCGGCCTGCTGAGCCTGGCCGCCGACATGCGCCAGCGCGGCGCCAAGGTGCTGCTGGCCGCTCCGGACGACATCGGTGAACGGGACCTGACCCTGAGTCGTGCCGAACACCCGGCACTCGACCCGATCCTGGCAATCCAGAGTTTCTACGTCATGGCCGCCGGCCTCGCCCAAGCCCGCAGCATGGACCCCGACCAACCGCGCCACCTGAGCAAAGTGACCCGCACTCACTAAGCCCCATCGCCAACGAGTACTGCGCCATGCACAACAACAATAACGAACTGACGCTCGGTGCCCCGTTAAGCGGGCCAGTGCTAGCACTACGCAGCGTGCCCGACCCGGTGTTCGCCAGCGGTGCCATGGGCGACGGCATCGCCATCGATCCCCTCAACGACACCCTGCATGCGCCCTGCGCCGGCCAGGTGATCCAGGTCGCACGTACCGGGCACGCAATCACCCTGCGCGCCGCCAATGGGGCCGAACTGCTGCTGCACCTGGGCCTGGACACTGTCGAACTGCAGGGCGAGGGGTTTGCCCTGCTGGTGAAGGAAGGCCAGCAGGTGCGTGCCGGCCAGCCCTTGCTGCGGGTTGATCTGGACCACGTGGCACAGCATTGCCGAAGCCTGATCAGCCTGCTGATCCTGACCAATGGCGAGGGTTTCGACCTGCGCCCGCTGACCCTGTCGACGGTCCAGGTGGGCGAGCCATTGCTGCACATCAGCCGGCGCGCCAACGCTGGCCCACAGCCGCTTACGCAAGAGCAATCCGGGCAGCAGGCCAGCGCCCGGATCAAGGTCGCCCATCGCGGCGGCCTGCATGCCCGCCCCGCCGCCCTGGTGCGCCAGACCGCCCTGAGCTTCAACAGCCATTCGCAGTTGACCTTCAAGGACAGGAGCGCCCCCTGCACCAGCCTGATTGCCCTGATGAGCCTGGGCATCGGTGAACAGGAAGAAGTGCTGGTCAGTTGCCAGGGCGACGATTGCCAGGATGCCCTGCAGGCGATGCTGCAGACCCTCGGCACCGCGATGGCCGCAGATGCCCATGGCGAAACCCCGGTACCGGCCCCGGCCGCCCAAGGCCCCGTGGAAGACGGCGTGCTGCCGGGCGTCTGCGCCGCGCCGGGCCTGGTATGCGGCCCCCTGGTGCGGCTCAACGCCATGGTCCTGGCGGAGGATCATGGCCAGCATGCACCCGAGCCTCAACGGCAAGCATTGAGCACCGCGCTGGACCAGGTGCGCGGGGAAATCCGCCACACCCTGGAGCAGGCCCGGCAACGCCGCGACCAGCAGGAACAGGACATCTTCAGCGCCCACCTGGCGCTGCTCGAAGACCCGACTCTGCTGGACGCCGCCGAAGCCTCCATTGCCCAGGGCCGCGCCGCCACCCATGCCTGGAGCGCGGCGATTACCGAGCAATGCCAGATCCTGCAGCAACTGGGCAGTACGCTGCTGGCCGAACGCGCCAACGACCTGCGGGACCTGCTGCAGCGCGTTCTGCGCGCCCTGCTGGGGGAGGCCTGGCACTACGACCTGCCAGCCGGGGCGATCGTTGCCGCCGAGGAGTTGACCCCTTCCGACCTTCTGCAACTCAGCGCCCAGGGCGTGGCCGGGCTGTGCATGGCCGCCGGCGGTGCCACTTCCCACGTGGCGATCCTTGCCCGGGGCAAGGGCCTGCCTTGCCTGGTGGCCCTGGGCCCGCAAGTGCTGCGCATCGACAGTGGCCGCCAGGTGGTGCTGGATGCCAACGGCGGGCGCCTGGAACTGGAGCCCGACCCGCAGCGCATCGCACAGGTGCAACAGGCCGGTGAAACCCAGCGCCAGCGCCATGCGCTGCAACAGCAAAAAGCCCATGAGCCCGCCCTGACCCAGGACGGCCAGCAGATCGAGGTGGCGGCCAATGTGGCGTCCAGCGATGAAGCCCGGGACGCCCACCAGGGTGGCGCCGACGGCGTCGGCCTGCTGCGCACCGAGTTTCTCTTCGTTGACCGCCAGACCGCCCCGGATCAAGAAGAACAGCGCCAGGCCTATCAGGCAGTGCTCAACGCCATGGGCGACAAGCCGGTGATCATTCGCACCATCGACGTCGGCGGCGACAAACAGCTGGATTACCTGCCCCTGCCGGTGGAAGCCAACCCGGTACTTGGGCTGCGCGGCATCCGCCTGGCCCAGGCGCGCCCTGAGCTGCTGGACCAACAACTGCGGGCGCTGCTCCAGGTCAGCCCCGTGCAACGCTGCCGGGTGATGCTGCCGATGGTCACCGAAGTCGCCGAGCTGCTGCACATTCGCCAGCGCCTGGACCTGTTCGCTGCCGAACTGGGCCTGAGCCAGCGCCCGGAACTGGGGGTCATGATCGAAGTCCCCGCCGCCGCCCTGATGGCCGAGCAACTGGCCGAACACGCCGACTTCCTGTCCATCGGCACCAACGACCTGTCCCAGTACACCCTGGCCATGGACCGTGATCACGCCGGGCTGGCGGCACGGGTCGACGCCCTGCACCCCGCCCTGCTGCGGCTGATCGCCCAGACCTGCGCCGGCGCCCAGCGCCATGGTCGCTGGGTCGGGGTCTGTGGCGCCCTGGCCTCCGATCCCCTGGCCACACCAGTACTCATTGGCCTGGGCGTCAGCGAGCTGTCGGTCAGCCCCCCCCAGGTGGGCGAGATCAAGGACCGGGTGCGCCAGCTGGACGCCAGCCAGTGCCGCCAGCTCAGCCAGCCGCTGCTCAACCTGCCCGGTGCCGCCGCAGTCCGTCAGGCCTGCGAACGGCTTTGGCCTCTGCACTCATAACAAGAATTCCAGGAGAGACGCCATGTACCAGTATTTCATCGAGGGCCTGCAACGCCTCGGCCGGGCGCTGATGCTGCCCATCGCCATCTTGCCCATCGCCGGTCTGCTGCTGCGCCTGGGCGACACCGACCTGCTGAACATCGCGATCATCCACGATGCCGGGCAGTCGATCTTCGGCAACCTGGCGCTGATCTTCGCCATCGGTATCGCCGTCGGCTTTGCCAAGGACAACAATGGCACCGCCGGGCTGGCCGGGGCCATTGGCTACCTGGTAATGATCTCGACCCTCAAGGTGCTGGACGCCAGCATCAACATGGGCATGCTCGCCGGGATCATCAGCGGGCTGATGGCCGGCGCGCTGTACAACCGCTTCAAGGACATCAAGCTGCCGGAGTACCTGGCGTTCTTCGGCGGCCGGCGCTTCGTGCCCATCGCCACCGGTTTCACCGCCGTGGGCCTGGGGGTGGTGTTCGGCCTGATCTGGCCGCCGATCCAGCACGGCATCAACAGCTTCGGCCAGTTGCTGCTGGAGAGCGGCAGCTTCGGCGCCTTTGTCTTCGGCGTGTTCAACCGGCTGCTGATCGTCACCGGCCTGCACCACATCCTCAACAACATGGCCTGGTTCATCTTCGGCAGCTTCACCGACCCGAGCACCGGCGCCGTGGTCACCGGCGACCTGACCCGCTACTTTGCCGGCGACCCCAAGGGCGGCCAGTTCATGACCGGGATGTTCCCGATGATGCTGTTCGGCCTGCCCGCCGCCTGCCTGGCGATGTACCGCAACACACCGCCGGAACGGCGCAAGGTAATGGGCGGGATCTTCCTGTCCATGGCCCTGACATCCTTCCTCACCGGGGTCACCGAGCCGATCGAATTCGCCTTCATGTTCCTTGCCCCCCTGCTGTACCTGGTGCATGCCCTGCTCACCGGGCTGGCCATGGCCCTGACCAACCTGCTGAACATCCACCTGGGCTTTACCTTTTCCGGCGGCGCCATCGACATGGCCCTGGGCTGGGGCCGCTCCACCAACGGCTGGAAGGTGTTTCCGGTGGGCCTGCTGTACGCGGTGGTGTACTACCTGGTGTTCGATTTCTGCATCCGCCGCTTCAACCTCAAGACCCCGGGCCGTGAAGACAGCCCCTCCAGCGAAAAGACTGAACTGAGCGTCGACCAGCGCGCCGCGGCCTACATCAAGGCCCTGGGTGGCGCCGGCAACCTGCTTACCGTCGGTGCCTGCACCACGCGCCTGCGCCTGGAGCTGGCAGACCGCAACCTGGCTTCGGACAGCGAGCTCAAGGCCCTGGGCGCCATGGCCGTGGTGCGCCCCGGCAAGGGCGGCAGCTTGCAGGTGGTGGTGGGGCCGCTGGCAGACAGCATCGCCGACGAGATCCGCCTGGCGTCACCCGTTTCAGCCAGGGCTGCGGTGGCACAGGCGCCTGTTGAAGAACCCCCGCAGGTCGACATTTCCATCCACGAAGCCCAGCAGTGGCTCAACGCCCTGGGCGGTCGGGACAACCTGCTGCAGATGGACTGTGTGGCGCTGACCCGGTTGCGAGTGCGAGTGAACAATAGCCGCAGCCTGTCGGAGCCGGCGCTCAAGGGGCTGGGCTGCCAGGGCATGCGGCGCATGGAGGGGGACGTCTGGCACGTGCTGATTGGCGAAAAGGCCGGGGGCTTGCAGGTGGCGCTGACGGGCTTGCTGCACCGAGAGGTCGGCGCAGGAGCTTGAAGGCACTTTCGCCGGCCAGCCGGCTCCTGCAAGGCTCCTGTAGGAGCCGGCTGGCTGGCGAAGGCCCACAAAAAAGCCCGCTGACCGTTGCCGGTTCAGCGGGCTTTGTGTCTGTGGATAACCTCAGAACGCTTCGAGGCGCCAGACTTCATAAGCCGGCGTTTCGTAGGGATGGCTCTGCTTGAGGGCCAGTACCACGTCGCGAATCAGTTCGTCGGCCACCACCAGCTCGACCTTCCACTCCTCCACCCGCTCCACCTGGCCGGTCTGCCCGAGAAACGGCTGGCTGCCGTCCAACGGGCGAAACTGGCCCTGGCCGAGCACCTGCCAGGCGCACTGGTCATAGGCGCCGATGCGTCCGCCGCCCGCGGCGAACACAGCGCTCTTGACCGACTCCACATGGCTGGGAGGCACGAAGAAGCTGAGCTTGTACATCAGCCTCAGTTCACCCAGACCCGAGCGTTACGGAACATGCGCATCCACGCCCCATCTTCGTTCCACTCATCCGGGCGCCAGGAGTTCTGCACGGCACGGAACACCCGCTCAGGGTGCGGCATCATGATGGTGACGCGACCGTCGCGGCTGGTGAGGCCGGTGATCCCGCGCGGCGAACCGTTGGGGTTGGCCGGGTAACGCTCGGTGACCTTGCCGTGGTTGTCGACGAAACGCAGGGCCACGCAACCGGACAGGTCGGCTTCCAGCAATGCCTCTTCGCTTTCGAACTCCGCATGGCCTTCACCGTGGGCGATGGCGATCGGCATCCGCGAACCGGCCATGCCCTGCAGGAAGATCGAGTTCGACTCCTGCACCTGGACCATGGCCACTCGGGCTTCGAACTGCTCGGAGCGGTTGCGCACGAAGTGCGGCCAGAACTCGCTGCCCGGGATCAGCTCGTGCAGGTTGGACATCATCTGGCAACCGTTGCACACACCCAGGGTGAAGCTGTCGGTACGTTCGAAGAAGCCCTGGAAGGCATCCCGCGCACGGCTGTTGAACAGCGCCGACTTGGCCCAGCCTTCACCGGCGCCCAGTACGTCGCCGTAGGAGAAGCCGCCGCAGGCAACCATGCCCTTGAAGTCGTTGAGGTCGACGCGACCGGCGAGGATATCGCTCATGTGCACGTCGATGGCGTTGAAGCCGGCGCGGTCAAAGGCCGCTGCCATTTCCACCTGGCCGTTGACGCCCTGCTCACGCAGTACCGCCACCTGTGGACGCACGCCTTTCTTGATGTAAGGCGCGGCGATGTCCTGGTTGACGTCGAAGCCCAGCTTGACGCTCAGGCCCGGGTTGTCTTCTTCCAGTACCACGTCGAATTCCTGCTCGGCGCAGTCGGCGTTGTCCCGCAGGCGCTGGATCTGGTAGCTGGTTTCTGCCCACTGACGCTGCAGCAGGCGGCGCTGGCCGGTGAACACGCTTTCGCCGTTGTAGGAGATGCTCACTTCACCGTTGTTGATCGGCTGGCCGATCACGGCCACGCAATCGCCCAGGCCGGCGGCGCTGAACTGGGCCAGCACGTCCGGAGTAGCGTCCTGGCGCACCTGGATCACCGCACCCAGCTCTTCGTTGAACAGGATGGCGGCGATTTCGGCGGTGTTTTCCGCCACGGCGTCGAGGCTCAGGTTCAGGCCGCAATGGCCGGCGAAGGCCATTTCCACGGCGCTGACCAGCAGGCCGCCATCGGAACGGTCGTGGTAGGCCAGCAGGTGACCGTCGGCGTTGAGGCCCTGGATCACCGCGAAGAAGGCCTTGAGGTCTTCCGCATCATCCACGTCCGGTGCCTGGCTGCCGAGCTTGCCGTGGGTCTGGGCGAGGATCGAGGCGCCCATGCGGTTCTGCCCGCGACCGAGGTCGATCAGGATCAGGTCGGTGGTGCCCTTGTCCATGCGCAGTTGCGGGGTCAGGGTCTGGCGAATGTCCGCTACGGGTGCGAAGCCAGTGACGATCAGCGACAGCGGCGAGGTGACGCTCTTGTCCACGCCCTCTTCGTTCCAGCGGGTGGCCATGGACATGGAGTCCTTGCCCACCGGGATGGTGATGCCCAGCTCTGGGCACAGCTCCATGCCCACTGCCTTGACGGTGTCGTACAGACGCGCGTCTTCGCCCGGGTGGCCGGCAGCGGACATCCAGTTGGCGGAGAGCTTGATGTCGCTGATCTTGTTGATGCGCGAGGCCGCGATGTTGGTCAGGGTCTCGCCGATCGCCATGCGGCCGGACGCCGGGGCGTCCAGCAGGGCCAGCGGCGTGCGCTCGCCCATGGCCATGGCCTCACCGGTGTAGACGTCGAAGCTGGTGGCGGTCACGGCCACGTCGGCCACCGGCACCTGCCATGGGCCGACCATCTGGTCGCGGGCCACGAGGCCGGTGATGGTGCGGTCGCCGATGGTGATCAGGAAGCTCTTGCTGGCCACGGCCGGGTGGTGCAGGACGCGCTCGATGCTCTCGGCGATGTCCAGGGTGCTTGGATCGAAATCGTCACCCAACTCGTTTTCCCGCACGGCCGAACGGTGCATGCGCGGGGCCTTGCCCAGCAGCACTTCCAGCGGCATGTCCACCGGGCTGTTGCCGAAGTGGCTGTCGGTCACGGTCAACTGTGGTTCGGCAGTGGCTTCGCCGACCACCGCGAACGGGCAGCGCTCACGCTCGCAGATGGCCTTGAAACGTTCGAAATCCGCAGCGCCCACCGCCAGGACATAACGCTCCTGGGATTCGTTGGACCAGATTTCGTGCGGGGCCATGCCCGGCTCGTCGTTGGGGATGTTGCGCAGTTCGAAGCGACCGCCACGGCCGCCATCGTTGACCAGTTCCGGGAAGGCGTTGGACAGGCCACCGGCGCCGACGTCGTGGATGAAGCTGATGGGGTTGTTATCCCCCAGTTGCCAGCAACGGTCGATGACTTCCTGGCAACGGCGTTCCATCTCAGGGTTTTCACGCTGTACCGAAGCGAAATCCAGGTCCGCCGAGCTGGTGCCGGTGGCCATGGAGGAAGCGGCGCCGCCGCCCAGGCCGATGAGCATGGCCGGGCCGCCGAGGACGATCAGCTTGGAGCCGACGGTGATCTCGCCTTTCTGCACGTGCTCGTCACGGATGTTGCCCATGCCGCCGGCCAGCATGATCGGCTTGTGGTAACCGCGAACTTCATCGCCACGAGGCGTGGTAATGGATTGCTCGAAGGTGCGGAAATAACCGGTCAGGGCCGGACGGCCGAATTCGTTGTTGAACGCCGCGCCACCCAGTGGGCCTTCGATCATGATGTCGAGGGCGGTGACGATGCGCTCAGGCTTGCCGTACGGCACTTCCCACGGCTGTTCGAAGCCCGGGATCTGCAGGTTGGACACGGTGAAACCGGTGAGGCCGGCCTTGGGCTTGGCGCCGCGCCCGGTGGCGCCTTCGTCGCGGATTTCACCGCCGGAACCGGTGGAGGCCCCCGGGAACGGCGCGATGGCGGTCGGGTGGTTGTGGGTCTCGACCTTCATCAGGATGTGCACCGGCTCCTGCACCGCACCGTACTGGCGGGTCTCAGGGTTCGGATAGAAACGCCCGGCAACCGAACCGACGATGACCGCGGCGTTGTCCTTATAGGCGGAGAGCACACCTTCGTTGTGCATCTGATAGGTGTTCTTGATCATGCCGAACAGGCTTTTTTCCTGGCTCTGGCCGTCGATATCCCAACTGGCGTTGAAGATCTTGTGGCGGCAGTGCTCGGAGTTGGCCTGGGCGAACATCATCAGTTCGATGTCGTGGGGATTCCGCTTGAGGCCCTGGAAGGCGTTCATCAGGTAATCGATTTCGTCTTCGGCCAGGGCCAGGCCCAGCTCGCTGTTGGCCTGCTCCAGCGCAGCCCGGCCACCGCCGAGGATGTCGATGGCGGTCAGCGGCTTGGGTTCGGCGTGGCTGAACAGGCCGGCGGCCTGTTCCAGGTTGGCCACCACGATCTGGGTCATGCGGTCGTGCAGGGCGTCGGCAATCAGTTGGGCCTCGGCCTCGCTGAACTCACCGGCCACATAGAAGGCGATGCCGCGCTCCAGGCGCTGGATCTTCGCCAGGCCACAGTTGCGGGCGATGTCGCTGGCCTTGCTCGACCACGGCGAAATGGTGCCGAAACGTGGCAGGACCAGGAACAGACGGCCGGTCGGCTCTTGTACCGGAACGCTGGGGCCGTACTTCAGAAGGCGCGCAAGCACCTGCTGTTCGTCGCCGGTCAGGACGCCGGTGACTTCGGCGAAGTGAGCGAATTCAGCATACAAGCCACTGACAGCCGGTACTTTCTGGCTCAGTTGCTCAAGGAGTTTGCTGTGGCGAAAGGCAGAAAGGGCAGGAGCGCCGCGCAGGATCAACATCTTCGGGACAGCCTCGGGAAGGGGGTGTGCTTTGAGGCCGTGCATTCTAACGTAAACCGCTGGCATCGGCACTCGAAACGCAACCCCCGGGCGCCTCCGGACGTCGGCCCGGGGCCAGCCCCCTATAACAAAGCCTCATCAGGGTCATTGCCGGTGGTTATTTTAAACGTCACATTCAGCGCCCAGGCCCCATTCCTGAGGCCTTCAGCCCGGCTCGACCATCGCTAGCAGACAAGCCCTTCGCTGTCGAGATATGGCGGCCGTTATCCTTTGCGTATACTGCGCCAATGTTTTCCCCTATGGCTTTACGTCCGCGCTGCGCCAAGTGGCTCATCGTTACCGGACTCTTCCTGATGCTCGGCGCCTGTGTTGAGAAACCCAGCACGCTCGAGCGCGTAAAGGAGGATGGTGTGCTGCGGGTGGTCACCCGTAACAGCCCTGCCACCTACTTTCAGGATCGCAACGGTGAAACCGGCTTCGAATACGAGCTGGTGAAACGCTTTGCCGACGATCTGGGGGTGGAGCTCAAGATCGAGACCGCCGACAACCTCGACGACCTATTCGACCAGCTGGGCCAGCCCAAGGGCCCGGTACTGGCCGCCGCCGGCCTGGTGAGCAGCGAGCAGCGCAAGCAGCAGGTGCGGTTCTCCCACCCCTATCTGGAAGTCACGCCCCAGGTCATCTATCGCAATGGCCGTTCCCGCCCCACCACCGCGCAAGACCTGGTGGGCAAGCACATCATGGTGCTCAAGGGCAGCACCCACGCCGAACAACTGGCGGAACTCAAGCTCAAGTACCCCGGCATCGAATACGAAGAGTCGGACGCCGTGGAAGTGGTGGACCTGCTGCGCATGGTGGACGAAGGGCAGATCGACCTGACCCTGGTGGACTCCAACGAACTGGCGATGAACCAGGTCTACTTCCCCAATGTGCGAGTGGCCTTTGACCTGGGCGACGCCCGCAGCCAGAGCTGGGCCGTGGCCGCAGGCGACGACAACAGCCTGCTCAACGAGATCAACAGTTTCCTCGACAAGGTCGAGAAGAACGGCACCCTGCAACGCCTGAAGGACCGCTACTACGGCCATGTGGACGTGCTCGGCTATGTCGGCGCCTACACCTTTGCCCAGCACCTGCAGCAACGCCTGCCCAAGTACGAGAAGCACTTCAAGGCGTCGGCCAAGCAGGAAAAGCTCGACTGGCGCCTGCTGGCGGCGGTGGGCTATCAGGAATCGATGTGGCAGGCCGAGGTCACCTCCAAGACCGGGGTGCGCGGGCTGATGATGCTGACCCAGAACACGGCCCAGGCCATGGGCGTTTCCAACCGCCTGGACCCCAAGCAGAGCATCAGCGGCGGGGCCAAGTACCTGGCCTATATCAAGGAACAGCTGGACGACAAGATCGAGGAACCGGACCGCACCTGGTTCGCCCTCGCCGCCTATAACGTCGGCACCGGCCACCTGGACGATGCGCGCAAGCTGGCCGAGAAAGAAGGCCTGAACCCGAACAAGTGGCTAGATGTGAAGAAGATGCTGCCGCGCCTGTCGCAGAAGCAGTGGTACAGCAAGACCCGCTACGGCTATGCCCGGGGCGGCGAGCCCGTGCATTTCGTCGCCAACATCCGTCGCTACTACGACATTCTCACCTGGGTGACCCAGCCGCAGCTGGAAGGCGACCAGGTCGCCGAAGGCAACCTGCACGTACCCGGGGTCAACAAGACCAAGCCGCCGGAAGAGAATCCGCCGCTTTAAAAGCATTCGCCGGCCAGCCGGCTCCTACGCAGGTTGTGCAGGAGCCGGCTGGCCGGCGAAGGCGATTCAGGCCTTGGCCGCAGCCGCCAGGATCAAGGCCTTCATCTCAGCCACCGCCCCCTTGAAACCGACAAACAGAGCGTGTGCCACCAGGGCATGGCCGATGTTCAGCTCGTTGATGCCCTTGATCGCCGCCACCGCCTCGACGTTGTGGTAATGCAGGCCATGGCCGGCGTTGACGATCAGGCCCTGGGCCAGGCCAACAGCAACGCCGTCGACGACACGCTGCAGCTCCTCGGCCACTTCACTGGGCGTCTGGGCATCGGCATAACGCCCGGTGTGCAGTTCAATGGCCGGCGCGCCGACCCGCTTGGAGGCCTCGATCTGGCGCTCGTCGGCGTCGATGAAAAGGGACACTTCGGAACCGATTTTCGACAGCCGCTCTACCGCCGCCTTGATCCGCGCCTCCTGCCCCGCCACATCCAGGCCGCCTTCGGTGGTGAGCTCCTGGCGGGTTTCCGGCACCAGGCAGATATGTGCCGGACGGATACGCTCGGCAAAAGCCATCATCTCTTCGGTGACGCCCATTTCGAAGTTCATGCGGGTCTGCAGCACATCCTTGAGCAGCAGCACGTCGCGCTCCTGGATATGCCGGCGATCTTCGCGCAGGTGCACGGTGATGCCGTCGGCGCCCGCCTCTTCCGCGTCCAGCGCTGCCTTGACCGGGTCCGGGTAACGGGTGCCCCGTGCCTGGCGCAGGGTGGCAACGTGGTCGATGTTCACGCCAAGAAGAATGCGATTGCTGGTGGTCACGGAAGCGCTCCTGAATAAATGAAGATTCGGCGCACAGCATACGGGGAGACTAAGGCTTGCGAAACAACTCGCGACTGACCAGGGGCCGGCCGCCCAGGTGCACCGCCAGGGCCTGGCGCATCAGGCGCTTGGCCGCCGACAGCGCGCCGGGAGCGCTCCAGTCGGCATCGGCCATGGCCAGCAACTCGGTGCCGTTGAACAGCCCCGGCTGCAGCAGGAACACCTGCTCCAGCCCGGCATCCACCTGTAAGCGGTACAGACCGTCGGCAGCAATGGGCGCGCCATGGATGTCGCTGTCCAGGGCAAAGCCGTAGCCCAGGTCATCCAGCAGGCGCCACTCAAAGGCCCGCAGCAGAGGCTCCAGGGGACGGCCTTCGGCCAGGGCCAGCAGCGTGGCAGCGTAGTGGTCGAATACCGCGGGATGGGGATCTTCCGCCGGCAGCAGGCGAATCAACAGCTCGTTCAGATAGAGGCCGCTGAACAACGCCTCGCCATTGAGCCAGGCGGCAATGCCGGCACTTTCCATGCGCCCGACGTTCTTCAGTTCGCCACGGCCGCGAAACTCGACCTCCAGGGGCACGAAGGGCCGCGCCAGGGTCCCGGCCTTGCCCCGGGCATTGCGCAGCACCGCTCGCAGGCGACCTTGGGGGGTAAGAAAATCCACCAGGGCACTGCTTTCGCGGTAGGCGCGGCTGTGCAGGACGTAGGCGAGTTGGCCGACTGGGGCGTTGCTGGACATGGTTGCGGGGGATCTCAGGGGAAGAGAGGGAACCGGGTCCGGAGAAGGGGTTGCAGCTGTACGCCGGCAAGCCGGCTCCTACAGGAAGGTGCAGGAGCCGGCTTGCCGGCGAAGTGCATCAGAGGTCGCCGTAGCCCAGCGAGCGCAGGGCGCGTTCGTCGTCGGACCAGCCGCCCTTGACCTTGACCCAGAGGTTGAGCATGACCTTGGAATCGAACAGCAGCTCCATGTCCTTGCGCGCCTCCATGCCGATGCGCTTGATCCGCTCACCCTTGTCGCCAATGATGATTTTCTTCTGGCCGTCGCGCTCGACGAGGATCAAGGCATGGATATGCAGGGTCTTGCCCTGCTGCTTGAACTCTTCGATTTCCACGGTGATCTGGTAGGGCAGCTCGGCACCGAGCTGGCGCATGATCTTTTCCCGCACCAGTTCGGCGGCGAGGAAGCGGCTGCTGCGGTCGGTGATCTGGTCTTCCGGGAAGAAGTGGTCGTTCTCCGGCAGGTGCTTGGCGATCAGGCCTTCCAGGGCTTCGAGGTTGTGCCCCTGCTGGGCGGAGACCGGCACGATCTCGGCGTTCGGCAGTTGCTCCTGCAGCCAGGTCAGGTGCGGCATCAGCTCGGCCTTGTCCTCGATGCGATCGGTCTTGTTGATCGCCAGGATTACCGGGCCCTGCACGTACTGCACACGCTCCAGCACCAGTTGGTCTTCGTCGGTCCACTTGGTGCGATCGACCACGAAGATCACCACGTCGACGTCTTTCAACGCCGCCGAAGCGGTCTTGTTCATGTAGCGGTTCAGCGCCTTCTCGTTGCTCTTGTGCATACCGGGGGTATCGACGTAGATCGCCTGGATGGCGCCTTCGGTCTTGATCCCGAGCATGTTGTGACGAGTGGTCTGGGGCTTGCGCGAGGTGATCGCCAGCTTCTGGCCGAGGATGTGGTTGAGCAGCGTCGACTTGCCCACGTTGGGGCGGCCGACGATGGCGACATAGCCACAGCGTGTTGCAGTTGAATCAGTCATGGCCATTCTCCACGCCCAGGGCAATCAGTGCTGCGGCGGCCGCTACCTGTTCGGCAATACGGCGGCTCACACCCTGACCTCGGCTTTTTTCATTCAATAAGGTGACTTCACATTCAACGAAGAATGTCCGGCAATGCGGTTCGCCCTGGATATCCACCACTTCGTAGCGTGGCAATTCGCAGGCGCGGGACTGGAGGAATTCCTGCAGCCGGGTCTTGGGGTCCTTGTTGGTGTCCACCAGGGTCAGGCTCTCGAACTCCGAGGCCAGCCAGGACAGCACGCGGTCACGGGCAGTCTCCATGCCGGCGTCCAGGTAGATCGCACCAATCAGGGCCTCCAGGGCATCGGCAAGGATCGACTCACGACGGAAACCGCCGCTCTTCAATTCGCCGGAGCCCAGGCGCAGGTACTCGCCCAGGTCGAAACCACGGGCCAGCACCGCCAGTGTTTCACCTTTCACCAGACGCGCGCGCAAACGCGACAGCTGGCCTTCGCGGGCCTGGGGAAAGCGCTCGAACAGCGCCTCGCCGGCAACGAAGTTGAGAATGGCGTCACCGAGAAACTCCAGGCGTTCGTTGTTGCGCCCGGCAAAGCTGCGGTGAGTGAGGGCCAGCAGCATCAGCTCCTGGTCCTTGAAGGAATAACCGAGCTGACGCTCGAGACGGCTCAAAGAAACGCTCACGGTTTACCCACGCTGGTTTCGTTGCCGAAACTCGCCATCCCAGGGGCCGCGCACGAGGTGCGGGTGGCAATTAACGCTGTGTTCAAATTTACATCCTGAATATCGTTGACTGCATGCTTCTGGCGATAAGGCTGTTACGGGTCGCCCAAGGGCAAGGCCGTTTTATACAAGAGCCAGAAAAGCATTCGGCGCTGTGTTCAACAGCGCCGCGTGTGATTACTTGATCAGGCCAACCCGCGAGAAATTCGGCAGGTGGCTGAGTTTCGGTTCGGGCCAGCTCATCCAGACTGCGAAGGCCTTGCCGACGATATTCTTGTCGGGAACCATGCCCAGCAGGTCCTTGGGAATACTTGGATCGTCCCAGTAGCGACTGTCGTTAGAGTTGTCGCGGTTGTCGCCCATCATGAAGTAGTGCCCGGCCGGCACCACCCAGCGACCGTCCGGGGTTGCCCGGTAACGGCTCATTTCCTTGCGGATCAAGTGCTCGGCGGCGCCCAGTTTTTCCTTGTACAGCTCGGCGCTGCCCAAGGTGCCGGGTTCAGCCCCCACCAGTTGCTCCGCCACCGGCTGACCGTTGACGAACAGGTGCTTGTCGCTGGTGTAGCGCACTTCATCACCCGGCAGGCCGACCACACGCTTGATGTAGTTGACGTTCGGATCGCTTGGGTAGCGGAACACCATCACATCGCCGCGCTGCGGATCACCGACTTCGATGACCTTCTTGTCGATCACCGGCAAGCGGATCCCGTAGGAAAACTTGTTCACCAGGATGAAGTCGCCCACATCCAGGGTCGGCTTCATCGAGCCCGATGGAATCTGGAACGGCTCCACCAGGAACGAACGCAGCACCAGGACGATGAACAGCACCGGAAAGAACGACTTGCCGTATTCAACCAGCAGCGGCTCTTTGCTCAGCTTCTCGACCACTACCCCGTCCGGCTGGCTGACGCTGCCCTGATAGTTGGCAATGGCGGCACGCCGGCGCGGTGCCAGGAACACCAGGTCGAGCAACGCCAAGAGACCGCAAACGAAGACAGCGATGACCAGCAACAGCGGGAAATTTAGTGACATAGGACCTAACTATCCAACCTGAGCACGGCAAGGAAGGCTTCTTGTGGAATTTCCACGTTGCCCACTTGCTTCATGCGTTTCTTACCGGCCTTCTGCTTTTCCAACAGCTTGCGCTTACGGCTAACGTCGCCGCCGTAGCATTTGGCCAGTACGTTCTTTCTGAGCGCCTTGACGGTTGTCCGCGCCACAATCTGCCCGCCAATGGCGGCCTGGATTGCCACGTCAAACATCTGCCGAGGAATCAGTTCTTTCATCTTTTCGGTCAGCGCACGCCCTTTGTAGTGGGCGTTGTCACGGTGCACGATCAACGCCAGGGCGTCGACCTTCTCACCGTTGATCAGCACATCCAGTTTCACCAGATTAGCCGACTGGTAACGATCGAAATGGTAATCCAGCGAAGCATAGCCGCGGCTGGTGGATTTCAGGCGGTCGAAGAAGTCCAGGACCACTTCGTTCATCGGCAGGTCGTAGGTCACCTGGACCTGGCTGCCGAGGAACAGCATGTCGTGCTGTACGCCGCGCTTCTCGATGCACAGGGTTATGACGTTGCCCAGGTGCTCTTGCGGCACAAGAATATTGGCCCGCACGATCGGCTCGCGCATGTCTTCGATCGCCGACAGATCCGGAAGCTTGGACGGGTTGTCGACGTAGATCGTTTCACCGTTCTTCAGTTGCAGCTCGAAGATTACCGTCGGTGCGGTGGTGATCAGGTCCAGGTCGTACTCGCGCTCCAGGCGCTCCTGGATGATCTCCATGTGCAGCATGCCGAGGAACCCGCAGCGGAAGCCGAAGCCCAGGGCGTCGGAGCTTTCCGGGGTGTACTGCAGCGACGAGTCGTTGAGGGTGAGCTTCTGCAACGCTTCGCGGAAATCCTCGAAGTCGTCGGAGCTGACCGGGAACAGGCCGGCGTAGACCTGGGGCTGGATGCGCTTGAAACCCGGCAGCACTTCAACGTCCGGGGTCGAGCTCAGGGTCAGGGTGTCACCCACGGGCGCGCCGTGAATGTCCTTGATGCCCGCGATGATGAAGCCCACTTCACCGGCCTTGAGGTCGGTGGTGGCGGTGTGTTTCGGGTTGAATACACCAACGCTGTCCACCAGGTGGATCTTGCCGGTGGATTTCACCAGGATCTTGTCGCCCTTCTTCACCCGGCCATGACGTACACGTACCAGGGACACGACGCCCAGGTAGTTGTCGAACCAGGAGTCGATGATCAGGGCTTGCAGCGGGTCTTCGATGTTGCCGGTCGGTGCCGGAATGGTGGTCACCAGGCGCTCGAGCACCTCGTCCACGCCCAGGCCGGTCTTGGCGCTGCAGGTCACGGCGTCGGTGGCATCGATACCGATGATCTTCTCGATCTCTTCCTTGACCCGCTCCGGATCGGCCTGTGGCAGGTCGATCTTGTTCAGCACCGGCATCACTTCCAGGCCTTGCTCGATGGCGGTGTAGCAGTTGGCAACCGACTGGGCTTCGACGCCCTGGCCGGCGTCCACCACCAGCAATGCACCTTCACAGGCCGCCAGGGAACGGCTGACTTCGTAGGTGAAGTCCACGTGGCCCGGGGTGTCAATGAAGTTCAGCTGGTAGGTAATGCCGTCGCGGGCCTTGTAATAGAGGGTGACGCTGTGGGCCTTGATGGTGATCCCGCGCTCACGCTCAAGGTCCATGGAGTCCAGAACCTGGGCTTCCATTTCGCGCTCGGCCAGGCCGCCGCACATCTGGATGAAGCGATCGGCCAGAGTCGACTTGCCATGGTCAATGTGGGCGATGATGGAGAAATTGCGGATATGACTCAAATCACTCACGGATGAACACTCAAAAAGGCTGCAGGCATGGCCCGCCGAAAAATAGCCGGGAATTGTACCTGATACTCGGCACAAGCGTCACGCTCGCCTGTCAGCGTTTGTCAAATGCAAAAACGCCCCGATCCAAGGACCGGGGCGTTACGTCAAGACCCTGGCAAAGCCGCGGAATCAGCCGGCCCGGCGCAACAGCCAGACGCCCGCCACCGCGCAGATACCCGCAGGCACCAGCACCGCGAACAGCGGCGAAAAGCCAAATACCAGGCTCGAAGGGCCCAGCAGATCCTGGGCGATGCGGAAGGTGAAACCCACCAGTACGCCGGTGAATACCCGCTGACCCAGGGTCACCGAACGCAGCGGACCGAAAATGAAGGAAATGGCCATCAATACCAGCGCCGCCGTCACCAGCGGCTGCAGGACCTTGACCCAGAACGCCAGCCAGTAGCGACCGTTGTTCAGGCCCTGGTCGGCCAGGTAGTGGATGTAGCCCCACAGGCCGCTGATGGACAGGGATTCCGGCGCCATCACCACAGTGCTCAGCAGTTGCGGGCTCAAGGCCACATCCCAACGTTCGCCGGGCACGCTGATGACTTCGGTATGACCGTCGCGGAAGTAGGTGGTGGTGACATCCGTCAGCTGCCAGTAGTCCTCGTGGAAACGGGCCTGGCGGGCAAAACTCGACGACAGCATGTGGCGCTGGTCATCGAAGTGGTAGCGGGTCACGCCATAAAGCAGGCCATTGGGCTGCACTGCGTTGATATGGATGAATTCATCGCCCTGGCGGTGCCACAGGCCGTGCTTGGAACTCTGGGCATCGCCGGAACCCTGGGCCAGGGCCCGACTGGCCTGGGCCTGGGTCTCGGTGGCCGGCGCTACGTATTCGCCCACCAGCACGCCCACCAGCATCAGCACCAGCATGGGTTTCATGACCGCCCAGACAATACGGCCCACCGATACACCGGCCGCGCGCATGATGGTCAACTCGCTGTTACTGGCCAGGCTGCCAAGGCCGATCAGGCAGCCGATCAGGGCTGCCATGGGCAGCATTTCATAGACCCGACGCGGCGCAGTGAGGGCCACGTAGCTCATTACATCCACCACGGTATACGTTTCGTTGACAGCCCCCATCTCATCGATGAAGGCAAACAGCGAGGCCAGCCCGAGGATGATCCCCAGGACCGCCAGGATAGCCATGAACACACTGCTACCGATGTAGCGATCGAGCTTAACCACGAGCCATCTCCTTCACACTGCGACGACTCGCCATTTTCAAGCGCATCGGCTCCCAATACATGAGGCCGAGGCCGATCAACAGAAACAGTAGGTGCACCCACCACAGCCCCAGGGCCGGGGAAATCTTGCCCTTCTCCAGTGCACCGCGCACGGCGATCAGGATGGTCAGGTAGGCCATGTACAGCAGGATCGCCGGGATCAGCTTGAGGAAGCGGCCCTGGCGCGGGTTGACCCGGGACAACGGCACCGCCATCAAGGTCACGATAAACACCAGCAATGGCAGGGACAGGCGCCATTGCAGCTCGGCACGTGCCCGCAGGTCATCCTTGCCGATCAGTTGGGAGGTCGGCATGGCGTCGCGATCGGTGACTTCGTCGCTGACGTCCGGACGTTCCAGCAAAACACCGTAGGTGTCGTACTTGATCACCCGGTAGTTGGCCTCGCCCGGGTTGCCGTCATAGCGATAGCCGTTTTCCAGGATCAGGTAGCGATTGCCGTCGGGGCGAATGTCCTGATGGCCCTTCTCGGCCACCAGCACCGAAATGCCCTCGTCCTTTTTCTGCTGGCCCAGGCGTTTCTCGGAAATGAACACGCCGCCCAGGTTGGCCCGGTCTTCGGACAACTGCTCGGTGTAGGTGACCCGGGTACCGTCGTTGAGCGCCTGGAAGCGCCCGGCCACCAGCGTGTCGAACTCGGTCAGGGCATCCTGCTTGTTCAGCAGCAGCTGGAACTGGTTGGCACCCTGGGGCGCCAGGCTCAGGCTCAGCCAGGCCACCAGCAGGGCCACCAAAGCCGCCGGGATCATGGTCATGCCCAGCAGGCGTTGCTGGCTCATGCCGGTGGCCGACAGCACGGTCATCTCGCTTTCGAGATAGAGCCGGCCGTAAGCCAGGAGAATGCCGAGGAACAGCCCCAGGGGCAGGATCAGTTGCAAGAAGCCCGGCAGGCGAAAACCCATGATCAGGAACAGCGAGCCCGGATCCAGGGCCCCCGAGGCGGCTTGCGCGAGGAACTTGACGAAGCGCCCGCTCATGATGATGACCAGCAATACCGCGCTCACGGCACTCAGGGTCAGCAGGATTTCGCGGGACAGATAACGAAAGACGATCAAACCAGACACTCCAGGGTTGTCAGGCTAAGGCGGCCGAACAAGCAAACGTATCGAGCCGGCCCCAGACGCAGGGCCGCCGAAAAAAGATGGCGCATTATCCTGTGATTGCGCGCGCCTGTCACGGAGGATGCTCACCCAGCGCTCTAATGCGCCGAAACTGGCCCATGCGAGGGTTGTCAGCCGCGACCGGCGAGGTTCAAACTGGCGGCTTTGTCGTCGGCAGCATGCGGCGTCTTCTTCTATATAGATAAGCTCGGCGCAGGACAGCTTCCTGCGCTCTTTGACCATTTATTCAGGGACCCAGACATGGAACTGGTTGTAAAAAGCGTTAGCCCGGAAACGTTGAAGACCGCCACCCTGGTGGTCGCCGTCGGCGAAGGCCGCAAACTCGGCAGCGTTGCCAAGCAACTCGACGAACTCAGCGGCGGTGCCATCAGCGCCGTACTCAAGCGCGGCGACCTGGCCGGCAAGGTCGGCCAGAGCCTGCTGCTGCACGGCGTGGCCAAGCTCAAGGCCGAGCGGGTGCTGCTGGTAGGCACCGGCAAGGACGGCGAACTGGGCGACCGCCCGTTCCGCAAGATCATCAGCGGCGTGCTCACCACCCTCAAGGGCCTGGGCGGCAGCGACGCCGTGCTGGCGCTGGATGAAGTCGTGGTCAAGGGCCGCGACAGCTACGGCAAGACCCGCCTGCTGGCGGAAACCCTGGTGGACGGTGGTTATGTCTTCGACCGCTACAAGAGCCAGAAGGCCGAGCCCCGCGCCCTGAAGAAAATCACCCTGCTGACCATCAAGGCCGCCGAAGCCGAAGTCCAGCGCGGCGTGACCCATGCCCAGGCCATCGCCAACGGCATGGCCTTTACCCGCGACCTGGGCAACCTGCCGCCGAACGTCTGCCACCCGACCTTCCTCGGCGAACAGGCCAAGGCCCTGGGCAAGGAGTTCAAGGGCCTGAAGGTCGAGGTCCTCGACGAGAAGAAGATCAAGGAACTGGGCATGGGCTCGTTCTATGCCGTGGGCCAGGGCAGCGACCAGCCGCCACGCCTGATCGTCATGCAGTACAACGGCGGCAAGAAGTCCGAGAAGCCGTTCGCCCTGGTGGGCAAGGGCATCACTTTCGACACCGGCGGCATCAGCCTCAAGCCGGGCGCCGGCATGGATGAAATGAAGTACGACATGGGCGGCGCCGCCAGCGTGTTCGGCACCCTGCGCGCCGTGCTGGAGCTGAAGCTGCCGATCAACCTGGTGTGCATCCTGGCCTGCGCCGAGAACATGCCCAGCGGTGGCGCCGCGCGCCCTGGCGACATCGTCACCACCATGAGCGGGCAGACCGTGGAGATCCTCAACACCGACGCCGAAGGCCGCCTGGTGCTGTGCGATGCCCTGACCTACTCCGAGCGCTTCAAGCCACAGGCCGTGATCGATATTGCCACCCTCACCGGTGCCTGCGTGGTCGCCCTGGGCGCCCATACTTCGGGCCTGCTGGGCAACAACGACGAACTGATCGGCCAACTGCTCAGCGCCGGTCAGCAAGCCGACGACCGCGCCTGGCAACTGCCGTTGTTCGACGAGTACCAGGAGCAACTGGACAGCCCGTTCGCCGACATCGCCAACATCGGCGGGCCGAAGGCCGGCACCATCACCGCCGCCTGCTTCCTCTCGCGCTTCACCAAGAACCTCAACTGGGCGCACCTGGACATCGCCGGCACTGCCTGGACCAGCGGTGGCAAGGACAAAGGCGCCACTGGCCGTCCGGTCCCCCTGCTGACCCAATACCTGCTGGACCGCGCCAAAGCCTGAAAACCATGACCGCAGGGGGCGCCGCATGAAGGCGGCGCCCTCCTCGGCTCAGGAAGCCCAATGACCAAAGTCGACTTCTATATTCTTCCCAGCGCGGACCCTGCGGCGCGCCTGGATTTTGCCTGCAAGCTCACCGACAAGGCCTGGCGCATGGGCCACCGCATCTACCTGCATTGCAGCGATGCAGAGCAACGGGACGAGCTCGATGCCCGCCTGTGGCGCTTCAAGGGCGAAACCTTCGTCCCCCACGGCCCGGCGGAAAGCGAACCCGAAAGCCTGATCGTCCTCGGCCTCGGCCAGGACCCCGGCCCCCACAATGACCTGCTGGTGAACCTGGACCTGAAAGTGCCGGCCTTCGCCCCGCGTTTTGCCCGGATTGCCGAGGTGGTGGTGGAAGACCCCGCTATTCGTCAGGCGGCCCGCGAGAGTTTCCGTTTCTATCGCGAACAGGGCTATCCTCTGCAAGATCACCGTTTACAGCGACTCTGAGCACCCGATGGACACTCCCAATCCGCTGCAAAAGCCCGCGCACCTGCTGGATGACCTCGAGTCGATCCGTAAACTGCTCGGCGATGAAAACCTGCAACCGCCACTGCTGACCGAGACCGTCAGCAGCGAAGTACAGATTCCCCTGCTGTTCGATATGGTGGGCAACCAGCAGCCGGCCGCTGCCCAAGCCGCTCCTGCCGCACCCGCCAAGGCGCAACCCGCGCCAGCCCCGGCGCAAGTGGCCACCCCCGCGCCGGCTCAAGCGGCAACACCCGCTCCAGCACCTGCAGCGGCGGCCCCCGTCGCCAAGCCTGCCACCGCCAGCAACAACGCCGATGCCTTGCTGCACCTGGACAGCGAACTGCGCGCCGCCGCACAACTGATCATGCAGGACGTGATCGACGACTTCGCGCCGCATATCGAAACCGAGATCAAGCGTCGCCTCGACGCCCGCCTGGAACGCCTGCTCGCAGCGACCACCAGCGGCAAACCATAAGCCACACGCAAAAGCCGGGCCGGGCCATCTTGTCGCTTGCCGCTGGTGGCTTGCTGCCGCCCCCCTCCGCTATACTTCCCGGCTTTTCCTGAATAAATGCCAATAGGGTCCCGCCGCGCATGGATAAGACCTACCAGCCGCACGCCATTGAAACTTCCTGGTACCAGACCTGGGAGTCCGAGAACTACTTCGCCCCGCAAGGCGCGGGCGACTCCTACACCATCATGATCCCGCCGCCGAACGTCACCGGCAGCCTGCACATGGGCCACGGCTTCAACAACGCGATCATGGACGCCCTGATCCGTTTCCGCCGCATGCAGGGTCGCAACACCCTGTGGCAGCCGGGCACCGACCACGCCGGTATCGCCACGCAAATGCTGGTGGAGCGCCAGATCGAAGCCCAGGGCCAGAATCGCCATGACCTGGGCCGGGAAAAATTCCTCGAGAAAGTCTGGGAATGGAAGGATCAGTCCGGGGGCAACATCAGCCGCCAGATCCGCCGCCTGGGCTCCTCCGTCGACTGGAGCCGCGAGCGCTTCACCATGGACGACGGCCTCTCGGAAGCGGTGAAGGAAGCCTTCGTGCGCCTGCACGAAGACGGCCTGATCTACCGCGGCAAGCGCCTGGTGAACTGGGACACCAAGCTGCACACGGCGATTTCCGACCTCGAAGTGGAAAACCACGACGAGAAGGGTTTCCTGTGGAACCTCAAGTACCCACTGGCCGACGGCGCCAAGACAGCCGAAGGCAACGACTACCTGATCGTCGCCACCACCCGTCCGGAAACCATGCTCGGTGACTCCGCCGTCGCGGTGAACCCTGAAGACGAGCGCTACAAGGCCCTGATCGGCAAATTCGTCGAGCTGCCCCTGGTGGGCCGCCGCATCCCGATCATCGCCGACGATTACTGCGACCCCGAGTTCGGCACCGGCTGCGTGAAGATCACCCCGGCCCACGACTTCAACGACTATGAAGTCGGCAAGCGCCACAACCTGCCGCAGCTCAACATCTTCGACAAGAACGCCGCCGTACTGCCGGCCTGCCAGGTGTTCAACCTGGACGGCAGCCTGAACGACAGCGTCGACGGCAAGATCCCGGCCGAGTACGTGGGCCTGGACCGCTTCGAAGCACGC
The DNA here is from genome assembly GCF_052665325.1 of Pseudomonas sp. 8(2025). Taxonomy (NCBI): domain Bacteria; kingdom Pseudomonadati; phylum Pseudomonadota; class Gammaproteobacteria; order Pseudomonadales; family Pseudomonadaceae; genus Pseudomonas; species Pseudomonas sp. 8(2025). The sequence continues at coordinate 257,300 of NZ_JBQOIE010000003.1, forward strand.
AAGCAGATCGTTGCCGCGTTCGACGCCGCCGGCCTGCTGGTGAGCGTCGACGACCACGCGCTGAAAGTGCCGAAGGGCGACCGTTCCGGCACCGTCATCGAGCCGTGGCTGACCGACCAGTGGTATGTCTCCACCAAGCCGCTGGCAGAACCTGCCATCGCCGCCGTGGAAGACGGCCGCATCGCCTTCGTGCCCAAGCAGTACGAGAACATGTATTTCTCCTGGATGCGCGACATCCAGGACTGGTGCATCAGCCGCCAGCTGTGGTGGGGCCACCGCATTCCGGCCTGGTACGACGAGTCGGGCAAGGTCTATGTCGGCCGCGACGAAGCGGAAGTACGGGCCAAGCACAACCTCGGCCCGGACGTTGCCCTGCAGCAGGACAACGACGTGCTCGACACTTGGTTCAGTTCGGGGCTGTGGACTTTCTCGACCCTGGGCTGGCCAGAGCAGACCGACTTCCTCAAGACCTTCCACCCCACCGACGTGCTGGTCACCGGCTTCGACATCATTTTCTTCTGGGTCGCCCGGATGATCATGCTCACCATGCACCTGGTGAAGAACGAAGACGGCACGCCGCAGGTTCCGTTCAAGACCGTGTACGTGCACGGCCTGGTCCGCGACGGCCAGGGCCAGAAGATGTCCAAGTCCAAGGGCAACGTCCTCGACCCGCTGGACATCATCGACGGTATTGACCTGGAAACCCTGGTGCAGAAGCGCACCACCGGCCTGATGCAGCCCAAACTGCAGAAAGCCATCGAGAAGCAGACCCGCGCCGAATTCGCCGACGGCATCGCCAGCTACGGCACCGACGCCCTGCGCTTCACCTTCTGCTCCCTGGCCACCACTGGTCGCGACATCAAGTTCGACATGGGCCGCGTCGAGGGTTACCGCAACTTCTGCAACAAGATCTGGAACGCCGCGCGCTACGTGCTGGACAAGGGCGAGGACTGCGGCCAGAACGGCGAAGCTTACGAGCTGTCCCTGGCGGACCGCTGGATCATTTCGCAGCTGCAGCGCACTGAAGCCGAAGTCACCCGCCAACTCGACCAGTTCCGTTTCGACCTGGCCGCCCAGGCCCTGTACGAGTTCATCTGGAACCAGTACTGCGACTGGTACCTGGAGCTGTCCAAGCCGGTGCTGTGGGACGAGAACTCGCCGGTTGAACGCCAGCGCGGCACCCGTCGCACCCTGGTGCGCGTGCTGGAAGTGGCGCTGCGCCTGGCGCATCCGTTCATGCCGTTCATCACCGAGGAAATCTGGCAGCGCCTGGCGCCGTTGGCAGGCAGCACCGGCAAGACCATCATGCTGCAACCTTGGCCGGTGGCTAACGAAACCCGCATCGACCAAGGCGCCGAGGACGACATCGAATGGCTCAAGGGCCTGATGCTCGGCACGCGCAACATTCGCGCGGAAATGAACATCGGCCCGGGCAAGCCCCTGGCCCTGTTCCTGAAGAACGTCAGCGCCGAAGACCAGCGTCGCCTGACCGAGAACGAAGCCTTGCTGAAGAAGCTGGCCCGTCTCGAGTCCATCACTGTGTTGGCTGCCGGCGACGAAGCGCCGCTGTCCGCCACAGCCCTGGTGGGTGAGATGGAAGTGCTGGTGCCCATGGCCGGCCTGATCGACAAGGGCGCCGAACTGGCACGCCTGGACAAGGAAATCCAGCGCCTGCGAGGCGAAGTGCAGCGAGTGGGCGGCAAGCTGTCCAACCCGTCCTTCGTCGACAAGGCCCCGGCCGAAGTGATCGAGAAGGAACGCGCCAAACTGACCGAGGCCGAACAGGCCCTGGGCAAGCTGGCGGAGCAGCACGCACGGATCTCCAGCCTGTAACGGCGATTCGCGCAGTGTGAAAGAGGGAGGCCGCAAAGGCCTCCCTTTTTTATTGGCGGCAGATCGCTTTCGCTGGCAAGCCAGCTCCTACCAGTAGACGGTGCTTTGGCAGGGGCCGGCTGCCGACGGCGAAGCCTCACGCCCCAACGCCGCAAGATATGGGACAATGCCCGCCACTTTGAACCACCCCCGAATCGATCCCCCATGACCGCCCCCAGCACCCCCAAGCCTTCGCGCAAAAAGCCCAAGCCTGCCTCCCCAGCCAAGCCCGCCACGCCCCGGGAAAAGGCCAGCCTGCATCCGCGCAATCGTCACCAGGGGCGTTACGACTTCCCGCAACTGATCAAGAGCACCCCGGAGCTGGGGCAATTCGTGATCCTCAATCCCTATGGCAAGGAAAGCATCGATTTTGCCGACCCGGCCGCCGTGCGGGTATTCAACCGGGCCCTGCTCAAGGCCTTCTACGGCATCGCCCACTGGGATATTCCGGCGGACTTCCTCTGCCCACCAGTGCCCGGTCGCGCTGACTATGTGCACTTCCTCGCCGATCTGCTGGCCAGCCACAACCAGGGTGAAATCCCTCGTGGCGCGGCCGTGCGGGTCCTGGATGTCGGCGTCGGCGCCAACTGCATCTACCCCCTGATCGGCTACAGCGACTACCGCTGGCAGTTCCTCGGCTCGGACATCGACAGCACCGCCCTGGCCGCGGCCAAGGCGATTGTCCAGGCCAACGGCTTGAACAAGGCCATCAGCCTGCGCCAGCAGGGCAATCCCAAGCAGATCCTCACCGGCCTGCTGGACAGCACCGAGCGTTTCGACCTGACGATGTGCAACCCGCCCTTCCATGCCTCCCTGGACGAAGCCACCCGCGGCAGCCAGCGTAAATGGCGGGCCCTGGGCAAGGCCGACCCCAAGCGCAAATTGCCGGTGCTGAATTTCGGCGGGCAGGCCCGGGAGCTCTGGTGCGAAGGCGGCGAGATCCGCTTTGTCAGCCAGTTGATCAGTGAAAGCGCCAGCGTCGGCCAACAGGTACTGTGGTTCAGCACCCTGGTGTCGAAGGCCTCTAACCTGCCGGCGATTGAAAGCGCGCTGAAAAAGGCCGGAGCCCTGGAAAGCCAGGTGGTGGAAATGTCCCAGGGGCAGAAACAGAGCCGCTTCGTCGCCTGGACCTTCAAGGACAAGGCACAGCAACAGGCCTGGGGTCAGGAACGCTGGGTTAGGAAGAACTAGAGAGGCGGGGAATTCAAAGACGATTCACCTTGCGTGAATCGGTATCACACAAACCGTGCCCGGAAGACTTCTGAGCACGGTTTCACTGCAAGTATTACTTGTTAACAGCGTCGGTCAGGCCTTTAGCCACAACCAGCTTGATAACTTTCTTGGCAGCGATTTCGATGGCAGCGCCAGTCGATGGGTTACGGCCAGTACGGGCAGGACGCTCGGTCACTTTCAGTTTGCCGATACCTGGCAGAGTGATTTCGCCGCCATTTTCCAATTGATCAGCAACGATCTGAGCCAGTTGGTCCAGGGCGTTACGCGCGGTGGTTTTCGGCGCGTCGATAGCTTCAGCGATATCAGCGATCAGTTGGTCTTTAGTAATAGCCATTGTGGTGTTCCTTCCCTATCAAATTCATTTGGATTGCAGAGTGCAGTGTCAGCCATCGAGCCAGATCTTGTGAATCTGGCACCCCGGTTACAACCACGACAGATCGGGGTTATAGATACCGAAATCAGGGTTTGGTTCGACCCGACAAATGCTGAATGCACGCTTAACGCTGAGACATCGCGTAAGACGGGGCAAAACTAGCACACAGACGGGGAAATATCCGCCTCTACCTAGCCATTTGGTCAGCTTTATTGCTCTAAATCGGTAAAAAAATGCATAAGCCTTACCGACGAGCCGTTCATCACCCGGCAAACCGCGCCAAAACCAGCGGGTGCGGTACACTGGGCACTTTTTCGGGGAGCCCGCCCTCCCCCTTCAATCAGCCGAGAAGCCCATGCCGATCCGTCATTGCATCGTCCACCTGATCGACAAAAAACCCGACGGCAGCCCAGCAGTCCTGCACGCCCGCGATTCCGAACTGGCAGAGTCCGCGGCCATCGAGAACATGCTCGCCGATCTCAATGAAAGCTATAACGCCAAACAGGGCAAAGCCTGGGGCCTGTTCCACCCCGAGTCCGGTGCGTTCCCCTTCAGCGGCTGGCTGAAGGAGTACCTGGACGGCGGCCAGGACTTCACCGCGTTCAGCCGGGTGGCGGTGGAGCATCTGCAGAAGCTGATGGAAGAGTCCAACCTGTCGGTGGGCGGCCACGTACTGTTCGCCCACTACCAGCAAGGCATGACCGACTACCTGGCGATCGCCCTGCTGCACCACAGCGAGGGCGTGGCGGTGACCGACCAGCTGGACGTGACGCCGTCGCGCCACCTGGACCTGGGCCAGTTGCATCTGGCGGCGCGGATCAACATCTCCGAATGGCAGAACAACAAGCAGTCCAAGCAGTACATCTCCTTTATCAAGGGCAAGAACGGCAAGAAGGTCTCGGAGTATTTCCGCGACTTCATCGGCTGCCAGGAAGGTGTCGACGGCCCGGGCGAGACCCGCACCCTGCTCAAGGCCTTCAGCGACTTCGTGGAAAGCGAGGACCTGCCGGAAGACTCGGCCCGGGAGAAGACCAAGACCCTGGTGGACTACGCCAGCAGCCAGGCCAAGCTCGGCGAACCCATGGGCCTGGAAGAACTCTCGGAACTGATCGACGAGGATCGCCCCAAGGCGTTCTACGATCACATCCGCAACAAGGACTACGGGCTGTCGCCGGAGATCCCGGCGGACAAGCGCACCCTGAACCAGTTCCGCCGCTTCACCGGTCGCGCCGAGGGCCTGTCCATCAGTTTCGAGGCCCATCTGCTGGGTTCGAAGATCGAGTACGACGAAGAAGCCGGGACCCTGATCATCAAGGGCCTGCCCACCCAACTGACCGACCAGCTCAAGCGCCGTAACTGATGCTCCAGGGGGTATTGAAGAAGTTCCTGCTGATCCTGCTGGTGGTGGTGACCTACCAGCACTGGGGCAAGATCGAACGGCTGTTCAACCCTTCGGCAATGGTCAGCGAAGAGACCCGCGAGCATGCCCGGGTGGTGCTGTACGCCACCGACTGGTGCGGCTACTGCAAGGCCACCCGGCGCTTTCTCGATCAGAAGGGCATTCCCTTCCGGGAATTCGACATCGAGAAAGACGCCGCGGCACGCCAGGCCTACACCGCCCTGGGCGGTGCCGGGATTCCGATCCTGGACGTGAATGGCACCCTGATCCGCACCTACGACCCCGACGCAATCATGGCCGCGCTGAAGCCCTAGGAGCCGTTTCGCTTGCCAGCGAAGGGGGCGGCCGCTCTGGGAACGCCTTCGCAGGCAAGCCAGCTCCTGCAGATATGCATCACTGGGCCTGGATGCGAAAGCCCAGCCGTGGGAAGTGCACGTGGACCACACCGGCACGTGGATCTTCACGGCGCAGGATCAGCTCTTCAGTACCGGCGAACAGCAACTCGCCCGCCACCGGGTCGACACCGTAGTCAGTCGCGGCAATCACCACCTGCTGGCCCGCCTTGAAGCCGTTGGGGTCGACGAACTGTTCATCCGGCAGCGCCGCCGGGGTGGCACTGCGCGAGACCTCGAGGGCCTCTTCGGCGCTCATTTCGGTGAAGGAGCCATGCCCGAAACCCAGGACCCGCGCCAGCCAGCCAGCAACCGCCGGGTAGTCGTCCACCAGCGGCGCGGTCACCGGCGTGCCCTTGAGGAACCACAGCGGGTGAGCCAGGGCAATATCGGCAATCGACGGTTGGCCAAACAGGAAGTCCCCGGGCTCGCGCTGCAACTGCTGCTCCAGGCGCGCCATGAGGGTCGGCCACTGATGCTTGGCCACCTCCAGAGGGAGCCGGCTGGCGCTGCCGCCACTGAACAGCCCGGCACGGTCGGCCATGAAGGCCTTGACCGCTTCCGGCGGCAGCTTGCCGAAACGCACGGCTGCGGATTCAGGCTGGAATACCAGGGTCACCGCGTGCTGGAACACTACCGAATCGACCCAGGCGGCGAAGGCCGCACTGATCATTTCCTGGCCTTCGGGAAACAGCGCAGGCGAGGATTTTTCCTGTTCCAGGCGGCGCGCGATCAAGGCCGTGTCGCAATAGATATCCGCGCCGACCTGCAACACCGGGGTCTTGCGATAGCCACCGGTCAGGGCGGTCAGGTCGGGCTTGGGCATCACCGGGGAAATCTTCACCGAGCGCCAGGACAGACCCTTGAAACCCAGCAGCAAGCGGGCTTTTTCCGCAAAGGGAGAGGTCGGGTAATGGTGGAGAATCAACTCTGACATGCTGGGGTCCGCCGGAAGAGGGAGAGCGCTGAGCTTAGCGCGCAATCCGTGGACGGCCTACAGATCCGGCTGATGAGAACCTATCAGTCAGATTGATGCCGCGGCGGTGGCCGAAGCCACCAGGCATTCCTTGGCACTCTTCCTGAGCTTCTTGATCAGCCGCTCCTGGCGCAAGGCTTCGCCCTTGTCCCGGCAAGCCTCGGTATAGACCAGCGCCACCGCCGGGCTGGAGAGAAAGAAACGCGCGCCCTTGCCGCTCTGGTGCTTGGCGAAGCGCTTCACCGGGTCGTCGCTGATACCGCAGTACAGGGCACCGTTGGCCGCCCGCACCAGATACACGAACCAGGGCTTGGCGTCAGTGGCAGGCTGCGCCGTTTCGGCACTGGAGGATGAAAGAGGGCTGGTCACAAAAGGTATCGAGGCCTGTGGATAACAAGCCGCGATCTTAGCAGAGGATGGCTTTCAGCGACCGCTCTGGAAGGCCTTGAGCCCCTTGCGCGCCTGGGCTCGAACAGCATTCTTGAGCAGCGGCGTCCAACCCAGCAGCAGGCCCTTGGTGCCCAGGGCCTGGCGCGCCCAACGCCACATGTCGAACTGATCGTGATGCTCGCAGATCTTGCCGTCGCGAAACACGAACCGGGCCTGGATATCGTTGATCACCGTATTGCCGGTCTGGCTGAACAGGTAGGTGGCAACCCAGTGCGCGCCGCCGGAATTCGAGTCGGCACGCACCTGATCGAAAGTCAGGGAAAAGTCCTTGGCACGGGAGGTGAGCATGCGCCACATATCGCCGGCATCACGCCCGCGCAACTCGCCGAACGCCGGGTCACTGAACAGCACATCCTCGGTGTAGCAGGCGCTCATGGCCTCGGCATCCAGACGCTGGAAAGCCTGATAGAACTCGGTGATCAGGGCGCGATGGGCATCACTCATGAACGGACTCCGAAAGGGCAAGAGGGATGCAGCACAATAATCCGCAACCCCGGCGAACACTATCGGCATTTACCGGGCAAATAGCGCAAGCAAGGCCCGTCAGATTCTCTCGCTCTGCACCTGCACATGCAGCGAACGACCGGCGCCCAGCCCGGCAATGATCGCACCGCAGCCCAACACCGCGAAAATCCAGCCCACAGCGTTCCAGCCCCCGGTCCAGTCGTGCACTAGGCCCACCGCAAACGGCCCCATGGAAGCCAGGGTGTAGCCGATGCCCTGGGCCATGCTCGACAGGTTGGCCGCCACATGGGGGTCCCGGGAGCGCAGCACGATCAGGGTCAGGGCCAGGCTGAAGGTGCCGCCCTGCCCCAGGCCCAGCAGGACCGCCCAGCCCCACAGGCCCTCGATGGGCGCGTACAGGCAACCGAACAGGCCGCCCAGGGTCATCAGCATGACAATCACGATGGCCAGGCGCTGGTCCTTGCCCCGGGTCGCCAGCCAGGGCGCCGCCAGAGAACTGGCCAATTGCACGATCACCGAACCGGACAGCACCAGCCCGGCCTGGGTCGGGGTCAGCCCACGGCCGATCAGGATCGACGGCAACCAGCCAAACACGATGTACGCCAGGGAGGATTGCAGGCCCATGTACAGGGTTACCTGCCAGGCCAGGCGGTCCCGCAACAGGCCGCGCACGCGAAAGGCCACATGGTGAGCACCGTGCTTGTGCCCGACCTGAGGCAACCAGAACAGGGCCGCCACCAGCGCCGGCACCACCCAGAAGCCCAGCCCCATGGCCCAACTGCCCCCGAAATGCTGGCTCAGAGGTACCGTGGCCCCCGCCGCCATCGCCGCACCCAGGCACAGGGCCATGGTGTAGACCCCGGTCATGGTGCCCGCGTGCCGGGCGAAGTCACGCTTGACGATACCCGGCAGCAGCACCCCGATCACGCCGATGCTGGCGCCGGCCAGGATGCTCCCGGCAAACACTCCGACCTCACCGAAGGAACTGCGCAGCACAATGCCCAGGGCCAGGGTCATGAGGATGCCCAGCACCACCCGCTCGGCGCCGAAGCGCCGGGCCAGCAGCGGCGCCAAAGGCGCGAACAGCCCCAGGCACAGCACCGGCAAGGTAGTCAGCAGCCCGGCCTTGGCGGCCGATAGCCCCAGGTGCTGCGACACATCACTGAGCAGTGGCGCCATGCTCGACAGCGCCGGACGCAGGTTCAGCGCCACCAGGATCAGCCCCAGCAGCAACAGCCAGGGGCGCTGCAGAGGCGGTGGAGCCTGCTGCACCTCCTCATCATCAGCCTCGGCGTCGATCAGCAGCTCTTCGAGCTCGGCAGAACGCCGAGGCGAGGACGGGGTTTTCGCAGGTACCGTTTGATTGGACATGGAGGTCTCGGACTCAGGATTCGTTGATCAGCTGGCGGGAAATGTTCTTGGCCCGTTCGGGGTCGCGTTGCTCGATGGCATCCAGCAGGTGTTGGTGCCGATCGAAGACTTCCTGACGCCTGGGGGTCACGGTCAGGGTCTGGCGCAACTGGGCGCCGACCACGCTGGAGAAATAGCGATACAGCTGGCTGAGGGTCGGGTTGTGGGCGGCGTCCACCAGGCGCTGGTGAAACACCAGGTCGCAGGCGATGTAGCTTTCCAGGTCGCCATGAAAGTGCCCGCCGCTAACGGCCAGCGCATCGCTCAGGGCGTGCAGGTCCTCGTCGGTGCGGCGCAGGGCGGCCAGGCCGACGGCCTCCACTTCCAGAATGTGGCGGGTTTCCCGGGCCTGCTCCAGGGAGCACTGGGACAGTGCCTGGAGCATGTCCAAGGGATCGGCCACCGCCCGCAGGTAACTGCCGTCACCCTGGCGGATCTCGATCAGCCCGGAAAACGCCAGTACTCGCAGGGCCTCGCGCACGGTGTTGCGGCTGATGCCCAGCTCACTGGCCAGTTCCGGTTCGGTGGGCAGGCGCTGGCCCACGACCCAGGCGCCATTGGTGATGCGCAGGCGCAGTTGCTCCAGGGCCTGGTCGACCAGGGAACGTTTGATCAGGGGGGATATTTCGCTCATTGAACTCACTCTTTCATCCAATCATCGGACGAATTGCCTGGCATGGTATTCAGACCTTTCCCAGAGTTCAACGTTTTAGGCTGGTGCAGGCACTTTCGCCATTTCAAACAGGCCTTGACAAAAAACCCTTTAAGGGTAATTTCGAGTCAGCCTCAAGGGTGTCTCATGGAAAAGAAAACACCTCACTATGACCTGTCGCTGATCAAGGCACAGGTCGTTCGGCAAGGGGCGCAAGCCTTCACTCGAAGCGCGTTGCTCTGCGGCAAGGAACTCGGATTGTCCTTGGCGGCCATGCAACGAGTGATAGCCGGACTCCAGGGCAGCATGTTCTACAAATCGATGACCACCTATCACGATCACCGGGTGTGGCAGGACGTGTATTACACCGGCATCGATAACCGGACGCTCTACATCAAGATCACCCAGCGCCCCGGCATAGGGCCTCCAGTGATCTCCTTCAAGGAGGCACAAGCATGAAACGACAACAGTGCTACAGCTGCGGCGCTCCCACCGGCATGCTGGCGTTCGAGCAGCGCAGCGAGCTTATCGACTACCGGCATCTGCAGCGTCACCTCCATGGCCTGGCGGGTTGGGAATGCCAGGAGTGCGGTGAGATCGAATTCGACGCACCGAGCGCAGAACGTTACGCCGCCGCGGGCGACCAATTGCTGGAGGATTACCGGCAGATCGTCGCCGCCGACATGAAGCGCATCCGCCGCAAGCTGCACCTTTCCCAGAAAGAAGCGGTCAGGCTGCTGTCGGGTGGCGGGCACAATGCCTTTTCCCGTTATGAGCGCGGCGAAGTCGGTGCCCCTCAACCGCTGTACATGCTGATGCGCCTGCTGGATCGCCACCCGCAGTTGATGAAGGACGTACTGGAGCTCAGCGAGCCGCAACTGGCGCCCTCAGCCTTGAGCGACCAACCCGAACCACAGCTCGGCGCTGCCGGCCGTTGAACGCCGGGCAAAAATAAACCCGGAGCCAGTCCGGGTTTATCGTCAGCGCAGGCCCCGCTGCAGCATCAATGCAGGATCTGGCTCAGGAACAGCTTGGTACGGTCGTTCTGCGGGTTGTCGAAGAAGTCGTTGGGCGCCGCCTGCTCGACGATCTCGCCCTTGTCCATGAAGATCACCCGGTTGGCCACGGTGCGGGCAAAGCCCATTTCGTGGGTCACGCAGAGCATGGTCATGCCGTCTTCGGCCAGGCCGATCATGGTGTCCAGCACCTCCTTGACCATCTCCGGGTCGAGGGCCGAGGTGGGCTCGTCAAAGAGCATGATCTTAGGCTTCATGCACAACGCCCGGGCAATCGCCACCCGTTGCTGCTGGCCACCGGAGAGCTGGCCAGGGTACTTGTTGGCCTGCTCCGGAATGCGCACTCGCTCCAGGTAATGCATGGCGATTTCCTCGGCCTTGCGCTTGGGCATCTTGCGTACCCACATCGGCGCCAACGTGCAGTTCTGCAAAATGGTCAGGTGCGGGAACAGGTTGAAGTGCTGGAACACCATGCCCACTTCCCGGCGAATGGCCTCGATCTGCTTGAGGTCGTTGGTCAGTTCCACGCCGTCCACCACGATGCGCCCCTGCTGGTGTTCTTCCAGGCGGTTGAGGCAGCGGATGGTGGTGGATTTGCCCGACCCCGAAGGCCCGCACAGGACAATGCGTTCGCCTTGGCGGACGTTGAGGTTGATGTCCTTCAACACGTGGAACTGGCCGTACCACTTGTTCACACCCTGCATCTGAATAATGCCTTCAGGGCCCACAGGCTTTTTGCTCGCTTCACTCATGGAGATACTCCTAACGCTTGTGGCCTGTGTCCAACTTACGCTCCAGGTGCATGGAGTAGCGGGACATACCAAAACAGAAAATCCAGAACACCAGGGCCGCGAAGACATAGCCTTCAGTGGCCATGCCCAGCCATTTGGGGTCGGCGGCGGCCTGTTTGACGCTGTTGAGCAGGTCGAACAGGCCAATGATGATCACCAGGCTGGTGTCCTTGAACAGGGCGATGAAGGTGTTGACGATGCCGGGAATCACCAGCTTCAGGGCCTGCGGCAGAATCACCAGGCCCATGGCGCGCCAGTAGCCCAGGCCCATGGCCGCAGCCGCTTCGTACTGGCCCTTGGGAATGGCCTGCAAGCCACCCCGCACCACCTCGGCCACATAGGCCGACTGGAACAGGATCACCCCGATCAGCGCACGCAACAGCTTGTCGAAATTCATGCCTTCGGGCAGGAACAGCGGCAGCATCACCGAGGACATGAACAGCACGGTGATCAGCGGCACGCCGCGCCAGAACTCGATGAAGGTCACGCAGACTACGCGGATCGCCGGCAGGTTGGAGCGCCTTCCCAATGCCAGCAGGATTCCCAGCGGCAGTGCCCCGGCGATGCCCACGGTGGCAATCACCAGGGTCAGCATCAGGCCACCCCACTGGCTGGTGGCCACCGTGCTCAGGCCCAGGTAACCGCCGTGCAACAGGCTGTAGGCAATGATCGGGTAACCCACCAGGAAGCACAGCCCGTAGATCGCCTTGCGCGGGAAGCGCGAGATGAACAACGGTGCGGCACCGATCACCGCCAGCCACACGCTCAGGTCCACTCGCCAGCGCAGTTCCACCGGGTAGTAGCCGTACATGAACTGGCCGAAGCGCTGCTGGATGAACACCCAGCAGGCGCCGCCCCTGGTGCAGTCGGCGCGAGAGGTACCGACCCAGTTGGCGTCGAGAATCGCCCAATGCAGCAGCGGCGGCACCACCAGGTAGATCAGGTAGAAGGCAAACAGGGTCAACAGGGTATTGAGCCAGTTGGAGAACATGTTGGCGCGCATCCACGCCAGCACGCCGATACTGCGGCTGGGCGGCGGCATATCGGGCTTGAAGGTATGAGTCGTCATGGGCGCTTCCTCACCGCTCGATCAGCGCAATGCGCTTGTTGTACCAGTTCATCAGCAGGGAAATGCTGATGCTGATCGCCAGGTACACGCTCATGGTGATGGCAATGACCTCAATGGCCTGGCCGGTCTGGTTGAGCACCGTGCCGGCGAACAGCGAAACCATTTCCGGGTAGCCGATACCCGCGGCCAGGGAAGAGTTCTTCGCCAGGTTCAGGTATTGGCTGGTCAGCGGCGGAATGATCACCCGCAGGGCCTGGGGAATGATCACCTTGCGCAGGGTAGGGCCGTTGCGCAGCCCCAGGGAGCGGGCCGCCTCGGTCTGGCCGTGGCTCACCGACTTGATCCCGGACCGCACGATCTCGGCGATGAACGCCGCGGTGTAGACAGTCAGGGCCAGGGTCAGGGCCAGCAGCTCGGGAATCAGTACCCAGCCGCCGACGAAATTGAACCCCGCCAGCTTCGGCATCTCCCAGTGCACCGGCGAGCCGAAGATCAGCGTGCACAACGCGGGAATCACCAACAGCAGGCCCAGGCCGCTCCAGAACTTGTGAAAAGGCACGCCGGTGGCCTCAAAGCGCCGGTTGGCCCAGCGGCACATCAGCGCGATGGCGCCGATGGCCAGGACCAGGCTTGCGACAAACGCCCAGAAACCGGGGGCCATCTGCGCCGCCGGCATGTTCAGGCCGCGGCTGCTGACAAAGAACATATCGCCAAAGTTGTGGCTGTTGCGCGGCCCCGGCATGGTCAGGAATACCGCGAAGTACCAGAACAGGATCTGCAGCAGCGGCGGAATGTTGCGGAACACTTCCACATACACCGTCGCCAGCTTGCTGATGATCCAGTTCGGCGATAGCCGCGCCACACCGATGATGAACCCCAGCAGGGTCGCGAGGATCACCCCGATAAAGGTCACCAGCAGGGTGTTGAGCAGGCCGATGACGAACACCCGGGCATAACTGTCCGCTTCGGTGTAGGCAATCAGGTGTTGCGCGATGCCGAACCCGGCGCTGCGCTCGAGAAAGTCGAAACCCGAGGTGATCCCTCGGTGCTGGAGGTTGGTTTGCGTGTTGTCGAACAGAAACCATCCCAGCGAAACCACCGCCACCAGGGTGATGATCTGGAACAGCCAGGCGCGCGCACGCGGGTCGCTGAGGCTAAGCCTCTGCTTGGGTGCGCCGATTGTATTTTGCATGAAGTGCCCCAGGAATAATGGAACAGAACATCACCCGGCGGTTGGCCCGCCGGGTGATAGAACCATCAGCGCACAGGTGGTGCGTATTGGATGCCGCCGTTGTTCCACAGCGCGTTCAGGCCGCGGTCGATGGCCAGTGGCGTGCTCTTGCCGAGGTTTTTCTCGAACACTTCACCGTAGTTACCTACTTGCTTGACGATCTGCACCACCCAGTCCTTCGGCAGCTTCAGGTCTTTGCCGTATTCACCGTCCGCGCCCAGCAGACGTGCAACATCAGGGTTCTTGGTGGATTTGGCTTCAGCCTCGACGTTCTTCGAGGTGACGCCCGCCTCTTCGGCGTTGAGCATGGCGAACAGGGTCCACTTGACGATGCTGAACCACTCTTCGTCGCCCTTGCGCACCACCGGGCCCAGGGGCTCCTTGGAGATGGTTTCCGGCAGAACGACATAGTCGGTAGGGGTTGCCAGCTTGCTGCGCTGTGCGTAGAGCTGGGATTTGTCGGAGGTCAGTACGTCGCAACGCCCGGACTCCAGGGACTTGGCGCTTTCGTCAGAGGTATCGAAAGTGATCGGGGTGTATTTCAGACCATTGCCGCGGAAGTAGTCCGACACGTTCAGTTCGGTAGTAGTACCGGCTTGAATACAGATAGTCGCACCGTCCAGCTCTTTGGCGCTTTTTACGCCCAGTTTTTTGTTCACCAGGAAACCGATGCCGTCGTAATAGGTGACGCCGGCGAACACCAGGCCCATGCCCGCATCGCGGGAACTGGTCCAGGTGGTGTTGCGCGACAGCACGTCGATCTCGCCGGACTGCAGCGCAGTGAAGCGCTCCTTGGCGTTCAACTGGCTGAACTTGACCTTGGTCGCATCGCCGAACACCGCAGCCGCCACCGCGCGGCAAACGTCGGCATCGATGCCGAGGATCTTGCCGGTGGCATCCGGTACCGAGAAGCCCGGCAAACCGTCACTGACGCCGCATTGCACGAATCCTTTCTTCTGTACTGCATCGAGGGTCGCACCCGCCTGTGCGAAACCGCTCATACCCAGCACCGTTGCTGCCGTGACGGCAGCCAGGGTGGATTTCAACATCTTCATTCAAACCTCCAATTTTGCTCTTGTTGTGTCGGAGCTTGAGTCCTGCCGCCCCCTCATGAGGCGCTGTTGACCCGTGTCGGCTTTTTTATGGGGTCAAGCGGCGTAAGACCTTAGCTATGAGTCTAGTAGGAGAAATCCACGTAATAGGGGGCCTACATCTCACCAATCGGCCGAACGGGCTGTAGCCCTTCGCAGTTCGCAAAGCCCGTAGCGGCCAGTGGCGAACCTTCATCAGAGGAGGCTGGCTATCCCATCGCCTGCGGTAGCCTGTTAGTGTTACCGCCGGCGGACAGGGCTTTCACCTGGACTCCTCTTTCTGAGCCATAGCAAAGCCCGTACCACAGTCCCGGCTAAAGCGTTTCAGCCAGTGGTCAACAGTAAAACGTTCAACCGTGCGACATCTTCTTCACCGATCAACCGGGCGCGCCCTTCACTCACGCACTCAATCAGCGCGCACGCACACAAATGGAGCAGCCATGACCGAGCCCTTGATTCTTCAGCCCAGCAAGCCCGCAGATGCCTGTGTGATCTGGCTTCACGGCCTGGGAGCGGACCGTTACGACTTCCTGCCGGTAGCCGAGATGCTGCTGGAAACCCTGCTGAGCACGCGCTTCGTATTGCCCCAGGCGCCGACCCGGGCAGTGACCATCAATGGCGGATATGCCATGCCCAGCTGGTACGACATTCTGGCCATGAACCCGGCCCGCGCCATCAGCCGTGAACAGCTCGAGGAATCGTCTGATGAGGTCATCAGACTGATCGAAGAACAACGCACCAGCGGAATAGACGCATCGCGAATTTTCCTCGCCGGCTTCTCCCAGGGTGGCGCCGTTGTACTGCACACCGCCTTCCTCAAATGGCAGGGTCCATTGGGTGGCGTACTTGCCCTGTCCACCTATGCCCCGACCTTCAGCGATGAACTGCAACTATCGGCCAGCCAACAGCGGATTCCGGTGCTTTGCCTGCACGGCCAGTACGACGAAGTGGTGCAGAACGCCATGGGCCGTACCGCTTATGAGTACCTGAAGCAGCATGGTGTCACCGTGACATGGCAGGAATACCCAATGGAACACGAGGTGTTACCAGAGGAAATCCGCGACATCGGCACCTGGCTGAGCGAGCGCTTGCGCTAGAAAATCCGCGCGCCGTGCCCCCGGCGAGCAACAGACTACGCCGCGCCCGCTTCTTGCATTACACTGGCCGGCGTACATTCCTTAACCAATTGATGAGATGACCGTGCTCAAAGCACTCAAGAAAATCTTCGGTAAAAGCGAGGCTGAGCCGCTCGCGCCAAGCCCCAGTGCCCCCTCCCCCAGTTCCAGCAGCCGTCATGACGGCCGTCAGCCGGAACGGAGCGCACCCGCTACCGCAGCTAAAAAAGAACCGGTGAACACACCGGCCACCCCTTCCGCTCCCAAAGCCCCACGCCAAGAGAAGCCCAAGGCCGAGCAACCCAAAGCTGAGCAGCCGCGTCGCCCGCGCGCGCCGAAACCGCCGGTCAGCACCTGGAAACTCGAAGACTTCGTGGTCGAACCCCAGGAAGGCAAGACCCGCTTCCACGACTTCAAGCTCGCTCCGGAACTGATGCACGCCATCCAGGACCTGGGCTTTCCCTATTGCACGCCAATCCAGGCCCAGGTGCTGGGCTATACCCTGGCGGGCAAGGACGCCATCGGCCGGGCCCAGACCGGTACCGGCAAGACCGCCGCATTCCTGGTGTCGATCATCACCCAGCTGCTGCAGACCCCGCCGCCCAAGGAGCGCTACATGGGCGAACCACGGGCGCTGATCATCGCTCCGACCCGGGAGCTGGTGGTACAGATCGCCAAGGATGCCGCGGCGCTGACCAAGTACACCGGCCTCAACGTCATGACCTTCGTTGGCGGCATGGATTTCGACAAGCAGCTCAAGCACCTGGAAGCGCGCCACTGCGACATCCTGGTCGCCACCCCGGGCCGCCTGCTGGACTTCAACCAGCGCGGAGACGTGCACCTGGACATGGTCGAAGTGATGGTGCTGGACGAAGCCGACCGCATGCTCGACATGGGCTTCATCCCGCAGGTACGGCAGATCATTCGCCAGACGCCCCCCAAGAGCGAGCGCCAGACCCTGCTGTTCTCCGCCACCTTCACCGAAGACGTGATGAACCTGGCCAAGCAATGGACCACCGACCCGGCCATCGTCGAGATCGAAGCCGAGAACGTCGCCAACGCCAACGTCGAACAGCACATCTATGCCGTGGCCGGCGCCGACAAGTACAAGCTGCTGTACAACCTGGTCACCGACAACGGCTGGGAACGGGTGATGGTCTTCGCCAACCGCAAGGATGAAGTGCGACGCATCGAGGAACGCCTGGTACGCGATGGGGTGAACGCCGCCCAGCTGTCCGGCGACGTGCCGCAGCACAAGCGGATCAAGACCCTGGAAGGCTTCCGCGAAGGCAAGATCCGGGTCCTGGTGGCCACCGACGTGGCCGGCCGCGGCATCCACATCGACGGCATCAGCCACGTGATCAACTTCACCCTGCCGGAAGTGCCGGACGACTACGTGCACCGCATCGGCCGGACCGGTCGCGCCGGTGCCGACGGCGTATCCATCAGCTTCGCCGGCGAAGACGACTCCTACCAGCTGCCATCGATCGAAGCCCTGCTGGGCCGCAAGATCAGCTGCGAGATGCCGCCCGCCGAACTGCTGCGCCCGGTGGAGCGCAAGCGCCCGCAAGCCTGACGGCCGGCGCTCCCGCAGCGCCCCGGCAACCTGGAGAAACGCAGCCCGACCACAGGCTGCGTTTTTTTTCGCCTGGATATTGCCCGCCAAAACTAAAAGTCCATAATAGACAAATTAGTTTAAATCCTGGGAAGCCTTGCATGTCCAGCACGCCTTACGTGATTGCCCGCCCCGAGGCCCGTCAATTGCTCGAACGCATCGACGTACCGCAGATCCTGCGCAAACTGTTCCGCGACCTGGCTGCCGGGCTCGCCGTGCAACCGGCGCAGCAACTGGTGGAGTTTCCCCAGGGGGCCGGCGACTTCATCAATTACCTGGGGGTGCTGGCCGAAGACCGGGTGTACGGGGTCAAGACCTCGCCCTACATCGTCCGTACCCAAGGCGCGCTGGTCACCGCCTGGACGTTGCTGATGTCCATGGACAGCGGCCAGCCGTTACTGCTGTGCGACGCCGCCGAACTGACCACCGCCCGTACCGCGGCCACCACAGCGGTCGCGGTCGACGCCCTGGCGCCCCCCACAACCCGGCACCTGGCGATCATCGGTAGCGGCGCGGTGGCCCAGGCGCACTTGCGCTATGTGCAGAACCTGCGCCCCTGGCAGAGCATCCGCCTCTACTCCCCGAGCCTGGCGCACAAGCCCGCCGCAGAGCTTGCCCGCCTGCAAGCCCTCGACCCGCGCCTGCAACTGGTGGCCCGGCTTGAGGACGCCACCGAGGGCGCCGACGTGATCATGCTCTGCACCTCGTCCGCCGGACCCGTGCTGGATCCGAGCAGCCTCGGCAAGCCGGCGCTGATCACCTCCATCAGCACCAATGCGCCACGGGCCCACGAAGTGCCGCCCGCGGCCCTGGCACAGATGCAGGTCTACTGCGACTACCGGCGCACCACGCCGGGCTGCGCCGGTGAAATGCTGATCGCCGAAGAAAAGCACGGCTGGGACAGTGCGGCGATTCTCGGCGACCTGCCGGAGTTGCTCAGCGAACAGGCCCCGCTCCCGGATGCCGAACGCCCGGTGTTCTTCCGTTCCATCGGCCTGGGCCTGGAAGACATCGCCCTGGCCAATGCCCTGTACCACCTGCGGCGCCCGCAGTAACCACTGCTGCTCGCCCCTATTGCGGAGCTTCGAATGATCCAGGCAGATTTCATCATCATTGGCGGCGGTATCGCCGGCGCGTCCACCGGCTACTGGCTGTCGCCCCATGGCCGGGTGGTTGTGCTGGAGCGTGAATCCCATCCCGCCTATCACTCCACCGGCCGCTCCGCGGCGCTCTATACCGCCGCCTACGGCACCGCCCAGGTGCGCGCCCTGACCCTGGCCAGCCGGGCTTTCTTCGACCACCCGCCGCAGGGTTTCTGCGAGCACCCGCTGCTGACCCCGCGGGGTGAAATGACCGTGGACTTCAACGGTGATCCGGCCGAGCTGAACAACCAGTACCTGAGCGCCAGGGCCACGGTGCCGGAGATGCAACTGCTGAGCGCCGACGAAGCCTGCGCGCGCCTGCCGATCCTGCGCCGGGAAAAGGTCCATGGCGCGCTCTACGACCCCAGCGCCAGCGATATCGAAACCGACGCCCTGCACCAGGGCTACCTGCGGGGCATCCGCCGCAACCAGGGCCAGGTCTGCACCGACCATGAGGTGCTGGGGATCGAGCGCGACAGCCAAGGGCAGTGGCAGGTGCGAACGGCCGCTCAGGCGTTCAGTGCGCCGGTGTTGATCAATGCCGCCGGGGCCTGGGCCGACCACATCGGCACAATGGCCGGAGCCCGCGCCCTGGGCCTGCAGCCCAAGCGCCGCGCGGCTTTCATCTTCGCCGCCGCCGAAGGCCTGGACTTTCACCACTGGCCAATGCTGGTGAGCCTGGATGAATCCTTCTACATGAAGCCCGACGCCGGCATGTTCCTCGGCTCACCGGCCAATGCCGATCCGGTTGAACCCCACGATGTGCAACCCGAAGAACTGGACATTGCCCTGGGTATCCACCAGATCGAAGAAGCCACCACCCTGAGCATCCGTCGTCCGACCCGGACCTGGGCCGGGCTGCGCAGCTTTGTCAGCGACGGCGATCTGCTGGCCGGTTTCGACCTGCAGGTTCCGGGGCTGTTCTGGGTTGCAGGCCAGGGCGGCTACGGTATCCAGACCTCGCCGGCCATGGGCCAGGCCAGCGCCGCCCTGGTGCGAGGTGCCCCCTTGCCGGAACACCTGACCCGCTTCGGCCTCACGCCTGCCATGCTCTCCCCGGCCCGCCTCGACCGAACCACCGGTTGAGGCGCCCCCAACGATTGCGGCACACTCCCAGCGCCCGCTGCCGGCGGGCGCTGAAGCTGCCTGGAGTACGACCATGACCTCACCTGCAAAGGACCCTGCCCTGGACAATTTCCGGGCGATTGCCGATGCCATTGCCACCCTGTTCTTCCCCCATGCCGAGGTGGTGCTCCACGACCTGCGTACACAGAAGATCGACTACATCGCCAACAACCTGTCCAAACGCGAAGTGGGCGACGACGCAGCCCTGGAAGACCTGCTCAGCGGCGACCGCGACGAACGCAACATCGGCCCCTATGAAAAGCTCAACTGGGACGGACAGAAGATCCGCAGCCTCAGCAGCGTGCTGCGCGACAGCCAGGGCCAGCCCCAGGCGGTGCTGTGCATCAACCTGAACATCTCGCTGTTCGAAAACGCCAAGGCGGCGCTGGACCTGTTTCTGTCGCCGAGCAAACTGATTCCCCAGCCCGACTCGCTGTTTCGCGATGACTGGCAGGAGCGGATCAACACCTTCCTGCACAACTGGCTGCGCGAGCGCCAGCTGGGGCTGAACCTGCTGACCCGCGATCACAAGCGCGAACTGGTGCTGGCGCTGCACGCCGAGGGCGCCTTCAAGGGCAAGAGCGCCTCCAACTACGTGGCCAACGTGCTGAACATGGGCCGGGCGACGGTATACAAGCACCTGAAGGAATTGAAGGGACAATAAAGGTTCACGAGCAAGCTCGCTCCTACGCGGAGTTGCACAACACCTGTAGGAGCGAGCTCGCTCGCGAAGGCGTCCTCAAGAACGCCACAATGTCTCAATCCCCATAGATATCCGACTTGAAGTACTTGGCCTGGATCTTCTGATATTCACCATTGGCCCGAATATCATCGATGGCCTTGTTCAACTCGCCCACCAGTTCACTGTTGCCCTTGCGCACGGCAATCCCGGCGCCCTCGCCGACGTACTTCGGATCTTTGAGCTCAGGCCCGACAAAGGCGTAGTCGGCCCCCCGGGGCATCGACAGAAAGTCGGCCAGCGGAATGCTGTCGGCAAAGATCGCGTCCAGGCGCCCGGCCGCCAGGTCCATGTAGATCTCCTCGTTGTTGCTGTAGCGCACCACCTTGATGCCCTTGGGCTCGAACACCTCCGTGGCATAGCGGTCGGTGGTGGTGGAGCGCTGCACGCCCACGGTCTTGCCCTTGAGGCTGGCGTACTGGTCGTCCACCTCGGCGCCCTTCTTCATCACCAGGCGCGACGACGTGAAGTAGTACTTGTGGGTGAAATCCACGGATTTGCGGCGCTCGGCGGTAATGGTCATGGAGGACAGCGCAGCGTCGATCTTCTTCACCTTCAGCGAAGGAATCAGGCCGTCGAACTCGCCCTCGATCCACTCGCACTTGACCTGCATCTGCGCACACAGGGCATTGCCGATGTCGTAGTCGAAACCACCGATCTTGCCCTCGGCGGTCTTGAAGGCAAATGGCGGGTACGCCGCCTCGATGCCCAGGCGCAGGGTCTTTTCGGCCGCGAACAGGCTGCTGCACGCCAACAGGCTCAAGGCCAGGCCACTGATCAGGGGGAGTTTTTTCATGTTCGTTCTCTCGCGGGTTGTTGTTGGTTTGGCAAGACAGAAGGAAGAGGTGAAACGGGGAACGCTGTATTTGTACTTGTAATTCCATACTGGACTTTTACGTACATATCGTCAACGACGCGCGCAACGACTTATCCCCAGCGGTCGGCGGGAACAGTCGCAGTCGATTGCAGGTTGGATTGCGGCGGGCTCAGGCGCCGCCGGCAAGTATCAGGGGATCAGTCTTTCCAGCGCGCGGCCGCCGCATGGTCGCTGTCGCGACCTTCGACCCAGCGCGGGCCGTCGGCGGTGTTTTCCTTTTTCCAGAACGGCGCCCGAGTCTTGAGGTAGTCCATGACAAAGGCACAGGCATCGAATGCCGCCTGGCGATGGGCACTGGCCGCGCCGACAAACACAATGGGCTCGCCCGGCTCCAGGGCGCCGATGCGGTGCAGCACATCCAGTTGCAACAGCGGCCAGCGCTGCTCGGCTTCGGCGGCGATCTTGCCCAGGGCCTTTTCGGTCATGCCCGGGTAGTGCTCAAGAAACATGCCGTGGACATCCTGCCCATCATTGAAATCGCGCACGTAGCCGACAAAGCTGACCACCGCACCCACCCCGGTATCCGCGGCGTGCATGGCGTTGACTTCAGCCCCGGGATCGAACGCTGCTGACTGCACTCGAATCGCCATCTCAACCTCCGGTCACCGTGGGGAAAAACGCCACTTCGTCGCCGTCTTCCAGGGGTTCGTCCAGCTGGCACAGCTCTTCATTGCGAGCGCACATCAGGTTCTGCTCGGCCAATACCTCGGCCCCGTCCCGGGACAGCAACGCCTGGCGCACATCCTCGACCTGCTGGAACACGCCTTCGATCTCCAGCCCGTCAATGCCCAGAGCCTCGCGGTAGCGAGCGAAAAACTTCACCGAGATCTTCATGCCTGATCCGCCTGGTAATGGCCGCTCTTGCCGCCGAGCTTCTCCAGCACCCGAACGCTGTCGATGGTCATGCCCCGGTCCACCGCCTTGCACATGTCATAGATGGTCAGCGCAGCTACGCTGGCGGCGGTCAGCGCCTCCATTTCCACCCCGGTCTGCCCCGATAGCTTGCAACGCGCAACGATGTGCACGCAGTCCTCGCCTTCGGCACTGAGCTCGACCTTGACACTGGTGAGCATCAACGGATGGCACAAGGGAATCAGGTCACTGGTTTTCTTTGCCGCCTGGATCCCGGCAATGCGCGCCACGGCGAATACATCGCCCTTGGGGTGACCGCCGCTGACGATCATCTGCAGGGTTTGCGGGAGCATGCGTACCCGCGCTTCGGCCACCGCCTCGCGAAAGGTCACGGCCTTGTCGGTGACGTCGACCATATTGGCGCGCCCCTGGGAATCGAGATGAGTCAGCACGGCGTTACTCCTGATCTGGTGGCGGCGATTGTAAACCCGCGGGTCAGTTTTCCGCACCCTGCAGCCCCGCCCCCCGGGGGGAAACATTCCTGCCCGAGATGGTCAGCCGGCCTGTCTGGCCCAGGGTCCCAGAGGACGATCAGCGTGGCGAATACCCAGCATAAGAACAAAGAATTGGCGCCATTATATTAATAAAAGTACAACTTCCCGGAAAAAGGAAACGAAAAAACATGGCATTTCTAATATCAATCCTCCTAAGCCTCCTGGCCGGTTTCGCAGTACCACTACAAGCAGGAACCAATTCAAGACTTGGACACTTATTAGGCCATCCACTATGGGCCACCGGGGTATCACTACTTGTCAGCCTACTGGCACTTATTGCTGTAATAATCTTTATTAAAGTTCCTCGCCCCAACTTCGCAGCCGCTCAGGAAGGCCCCTGGTGGATCTGGATGGGCGGGATTGCCGGTGTGTTCTACATCACCGTCGCCCTACTGATGGCGCCACGCCTAGGGGCCCTCAACTTCATCATGACAGTGATTGTCGGACAACTGATCATTTCCTTGCTCATCGACTATTTCGGTTTGGTCGGTCTTCCACGCCAAACAATAAGCATGCAAAAACTCATTGGCGTACTAGTAGTCATTGGTGGATTCATCATTACCACTCGCGGCTAGCCATAAGAACAACGCAACAACCGATAACAACCAGAAACAACCTGCCCAACTATTTCCTCATCGGAAAGTTAATAACACTCAGCCGACCATATAGGTGAACAATGACCAGTCAAGCTGCAACTTATGACTCCATCGGTGAACGCTTTGAAGACTTTACCGACACCGCCTCGCAACGCTCGGTAGAAACCGAAACCTTCTTCCATATGGTGGGAGCCATCCAAGGCAAATCCGTCCTGGACCTGGCCTGCGGCTTCGGCTACTTCGGCCGCGAGCTTTACCACCAGGGCGCCAGCAAGGTGGTCGGGGTGGATATTTCCTCATCGATGATCGAACTGGCACGCAAGGAATCGGCGCGCAACCAGGAGGCCATCGAGTATCACGTCGCCAACGTCTGCGACATGGGCGTACTGGGGCACTTCGACCGCGTCACTGCGGCCTGGCTGTTCAACTACGCGCAATCGCCACAAGAGCTGGAAAAGATGTTCAAGGTCGTGGCCAGGAACATGGTCCCCGGCGGCAAACTCATCGCCTACACCGTGGACCCGGGCTTCGAGCTGCAACGCGGCAACTTCACCAAGTACGGCGTCCACGTACTCAGCGAAGAAGCCCATGCCGGTGGCTTCCGCCATCACGCCGAGTTCGTTACCCAACCGCCCAGCGCCTTCACCTTCCACCGCTGGAGCCGCGACACCTACGAGCACGCCATCCTCAAGGCCGGCTTCTCCAAGCTGCAGTGGCAGAAGCCAATCATCTCCGTCGCCAATCGTGCCAAGCATCCCGTCGGCTACTGGGACGATTTCGAGCGCAACTGCCTGCAAACCGGGCTGATCTGCACCCTGTGACCGCCCCTCTCCCCTCAACCAGATGCAGGACAAGAAGTACTATGAATTCCAAGGGTTTTGCTCACTGGCCAGTGTTCGACGGCCCCCTGACAGCCGAAATGACCGACAGGCAATTGATGGGCCTCGCGGAACACTTTCAGCCAGGCATCGAGCTTTCGCTGCCCCTGGCAGTCTGGCGGCAGTTGTCCGACAAATCGGCGGAGCAGTTGGCCCTGGGGGTGGAAAACCCTGACGCTCCCCTGTCATGGCGTCTGGCCTCGGCACGGCTGCTGGCACAGACCATGGACCCACGCCTGGATGTACTCAACCCGCCGATGATCACCATCGAAGGCGGCCAGGTCGAGATCGGCCTGGAGGAGTCGGCCATCGACCAGGTGCTGCAGCGCATGCAGGGCCTGGGGCTGGACCGCAGCTGGATCGAGAAGGAGGCCCCGCGCCACCGGGTGGAGCTCAAGCCCTACGCCATTGGCAAGTACCCGGTAACCAACCTGGAATACCGGGCATTCCTGGAGGATTCGCAGTACCCCGCCATCCCCGGCAACTGGCTTTTCGGCCAGTTCCCCAGCGAACGCGCCAACCATCCGGTCTATGGCCTGAGCGCCGGCGATGCCGACGTCTACTGCCAGTGGCTGGCGGCCCGTACCGGTCGCTCGTTCCGCCTGCCCAGCGAAGCGGAATGGGAGTTTGCCGCCGCCGGCCATGAAAACCTCGAATACCCCTGGGGCGACCAGTTTCTGCCCCTGCACGCCAACACCGCGGAAATGGGCCTGTTCGCCACCACCCCGGTAGGTGCCCTGCCCGAGGGCGCATCGCCCTTCGGCTGCATGGACATGGCCGGAAACGTCGAAGAATACGTGGCCGATGACTACGCCCCCTACCCCGGCGGCAACGCCGTCATCGACGACCTGGTGACCGTGGTCGGCACCCACCGGATTGCCCGCGGCGGCAGCTTCACGCGCTTTCGCGACTTGACCCGCAACTGCCGTCGACACGGCAAATACCCCAGGGAGATCTACGTGATGGGCTTCAGGCTCGCCGAGAGCCTCTGACCCGGCATTTCTACTTTTGCAACCAAACAATTACACGTTCAACGTCAAAGAACGGAAGGGATTTCCATGAACACACTCAGCATCAGAAACCAGGTCGACATCCCCCTGAACGACTCGCCCACCCCCGGCACTTTCTACAGTTTCAGCGGCCTGGAAGCGGCCCATGAACACATCCTGATCAAGCTGGGCCCCGCCAGCGAACACAGCCCCCTGGTGCGCATTCATTCCGAATGCCTGACCGGCGATGTCTTCAACTCCCAGCGCTGCGATTGCGGCCCGCAACTGAGCGAGTCCATCTCGCGCATGCAGGAAGAAGGCGGCTACCTCATCTACCTGCGCCAGGAAGGCCGGGGCATCGGCCTGTACGCCAAGCTGGATGCCTACCGCCTGCAAGACGGCGGCATGGACACCTTCGAAGCCAACAGCCACTTGAACTTCCCCGAGGACGGCCGGGACTTCTCCATGGCCGCCAGGATGCTCAAGGCCCTGGGCGTGCAGCACTGCCGCCTGATCACCAACAACCCGGACAAGGTCCAGGCCCTGAAGGACAACGGCATCATCGTGGACAGCACCATCCCCACCGGGGTCTTCCTCACCCGGCACAACGGCCACTACCTGCAAGCCAAGAAAGACAAGAAGCACCACCTCATCGATCTCATCAAATAGAAGAGCCTGCCTCCCCCGGAGCCCGCGGGCCGGGGGACGGCTGCCCGTCATCCGCCAACGCATTATTAAGGACAATAATCATGAGACATTTCGGGCCCATCAGCGGCATCGCCACGTTCAAGGACACCTACGTCGCCACCGCCGGCTACGACAACCAGGTGATCCTCTGGGATGCCAGGACCCGGACCCCGATCCAGCGGGTCCTTCACGATCACCTGGCCAACCAGTGCGCATTCAACGCCGCCGGCACGCTGCTGGTAAGCGCCAGCAGCGACTACACCGCGCGGGTCTGGGAAGTGCCGTCCCTGCGCCTGAAGACCGTGCTCATCGGCCATGACGACGACATCGAGATGGCCGCCTTCTCCCCGGACGGCCAGACCATCGCCACCTGCTCCCGAGACCACAGCATCCGCCTGTTCAACCTCAGCGGCCAGACCCTGCGGATCCTCCACGGCCACACCGCCGACGTGATCTCGGTGTGCTGGTCGGCCGATGGCCAGACCCTGGTGTCGAGCAGCGATGACGGTTCGATCCGGCGCTGGGATGCCAATACCGGGCAACAGCTGGAAACCATCGACCTGGGCGGCGTGGAAACCGACACCGTGGCCCTGTCCCGCGAGGGCATCATTTTCGCCGGCGACGACGAAGGCAAGATCTCCATCATCAGCCCCCGCGGCACTCTGCTGCAGCCCGCCCACAGCGCCGGGATCAAGCGCATCATCTGGGACGACAGCCAGCGCCTGCTGATCAGCCTCAGCTACGACCGCTCGGTCATGCTCTGGCACCTCAAGCAGGACGGCACCCTGGTCAAGACCGCGGAAACCTCCCTGCCGAGCATCATCTGGCCACGCAGTTGCGCGCTGCTGGGCAGCCATCGCATCGCCTTCGTCACCTTCGGCTCACGCTATGCCACCTGGGATTTCGCCACCCAGACCTGGGACCTCAGCGGCATCGAACCGGCGGTCAGCCTCAACGCCGTGGCGGTGGTCGGCGAAGACGTCTACAGCATCGGCGACGCCGGCATCCTGCATATCAACGGCCAACCTAGCATCAAGGCCGGCAGCCTGTGCAACTTCCTCCTGCCCTTTGGCGACAGTGTGTTGACCGGCGGCCAGATGGGCACGGTGTTCGACGCCCGCACCGGCGCCACCCTGTACCAGCACCGCTCGCCCCTGAACTGCGGCACCACCTTCATCAAGGACGGTGCCTTGCACGCAGCTATCGGCACCTACACCGGCGAAGCGCTGATCTTCTGCCTGGACCAGCAGCAGCCGCGCTTCGTCACCCAGGTGCGCATGCATGAGAACGCCATCAAAGGCATCGCCGCCGATGAAACCTACATTTTCAGCGTGTGCGCCACCGCAGCCGCGGCCTTCTTCCGGATTGCCGACTTCGGCCTGGAAACCTACCTGGACAAGGCCCACGAGCGGATCTCCAACGGCTGCACGCAGATCCAGGGCGGCTTCGCCAGCATCGGTCGCGACCTGAAACTGCGCCTGTGGCGCGATGGCGCCAGCGAGGTGTTCGACACGCCCCACAGCCACTCGATCAAGTGCATCGCCATCTCCCGGGACCGCTCGATGATCGCCACCGGCAGCTACGGCGGCACCGTGGCCGTCTTCGATCTGAAAAAGCGCGTCTGGGCCAGCGTGGAGAAACCCACCGCCAGCGGCATTTCCTGCCTGATCCATGACGCCAGCGGCGAAGGTTTCCTGGCCAGCGCCTACGACGGCCGGATCTACCCGATCACGCCCCCGGCCGCTGTCCAGTCGGCGCGCCCATGACCTACTTCAGCGAAGTCGACTTCCAGCACATGCAGCACGCCCTGTCCCTGGCAGAACGGGGCAGCCACTCCACCTGGCCCAATCCGCGGGTGGGTTGCGTGATCGCCCATGGCTCGCAAGTGGTCGGCGAAGGCTGGCATCGGCGGGCCGGCGGGCCCCACGCCGAGGTGTTCGCCCTGCGCCAGGCCGGTGGCCTGGCGCGGGGTGCCACCGCCTACGTGACCATGGAACCCTGCAGCCATGTCGGACGCACCGGTGCCTGCCATCAGGCCCTGATCGACAGCGGCGTGCACAGCGTGGTGGTGGCCCATCAGGACCCGTTCGAACAGGTCAACGGCCAGGGCATCGCCCAACTGCGCAACGCCGGAATCGAGGTGCGGGTCGGCCTGCTGGAATCGGCGGCCCAGGAGTTGAACCGCGGCTTTCTGTCCACGGTGCGGCGCCAGCGGCCCTGGGTGCAACTGAAAATGGGCATGAGCCTGGACGGGCGCACGGCCCTGGACAATGGGCGCTCGAAGTGGATCACCAGCACCCGGGCCCGGGCCGACGTGCAGTATTGGCGGGCCCGCAGCTCGGCGATCCTCACCGGCAGCGGTACCGTCCTGGCGGACGACCCACTGCTCACGGTACGCCAGCTGTCCTCCCCGGAGGCCCTGGCGCCAGTACGTGTGGTGCTCGACAGCCAGGGCCGGGTGCCCGCCACGGCGCGGGTGTTCAACGACCAGGCGCCGAGCCTGCACGTGGTGCACCGGGAGTGCCCGCTGGCCAGCAGCGACAGCGAGCAGGTCATGGCGCTGCCCGGGGACGACCAGGGCCTGCACCTTGAGCAGTTGCTGCACAACCTCAGCCAGCGCGGCCTGCACGACCTGCTGGTGGAAGCCGGCCCGACACTGGCCGGCAACCTGCTCAAGGCGCATCTGGTGGATGAGTTGCTGTTGTACGTGGCTCCGCGCCTGCTGGGGGATCTGGCCCGGCCGCTGGTGCACCTGCCGTGCTTCGACCGCCTGGAGGAGGCCCTGGACTTTGCCCTGTATGACGTCAGCCAGCTGGGGCCGGACCTGCGTCTGCGCCTGCGGCCGGCTCAGCCGCCGAGCGCGCTATGAGCGACCACCTGCTTGACCTGCTCACGCAACCAGACATGGGCCGGTTCATTGTCGAAACGCTGATGCCAGATCTGCACGAAGGGAAACGGCGGAATCGGCAACGGCGGTCGCAGCTGGATCAGGTCCTGGTTAAGCAGCGCTTCGTCCAGGGTGCGAGTGGCCACCGTGAGAATCAGGTCGGTGTTGTGAATCATGCTGGGGGCAGTGCGCCAATGGGGCACGCTCACGGCTATCCGCCGCTGCAGCCCTTCGTCGCGCAGCAGGCTGTCCACCTCGCCGTTGGCGCTGCCATCCATCGACACCAGGATGTGTGGCCGGGCCAGGTAGCTGTCCAGGTCCAGCGTGCCGTCGGCCGGCAACGTGCGTCGATCGAGGAGGCAGGAGAAGGTTTCCTCGAACAGTACCTCGGTGGAAATGTCGCCGGACAGGTTGGGAAACACCCCCAGGGCCAGGTCGATCTTGCCCTGAGAAACCTGCTCGAACATTCCGTGCCGGGTGTCCTGGGTCACCACCAAGGTGGTGTTCGGCGCATCGCGGCGCAAACGCACCATCAGGTTGGGCAGCACCAACGCGGCGCCGTAGTCGGACATCGCCAGGGTGAAGATGCGCTGGGAACTGGCCGGGTCGAAGTCGATGGACTTGCCGAACAGGGTTTCGATCTGGCCGAGGATTTCCCGCAGCGGCTGCTGGATGTTCTGGGCCAGGGAACTGAGCACCAGTTCGCTGCCCCGGCGAATCAGGATCGGGTCATCCAGCAACCCGCGCAACTTGCTCAACGAGTGGCTGATGGCCGGCTGGCTCAAGTGCAGGCGCAAGGCCGTGCGGGTGACATGTTTTTCTGTCAGCAGGGCATCAAGCACCACCAGCAGGTTCAAATCGATATTGCGCAGTAAGACCGTGACCATCCTGTCATTTCCAACTCAGAGAGCAAGGTCCCAAAAGGAGCAACACATGCTGCAACTCAAACGAATTATTGAAACAGCCCTTTATGTGAACGATCTCGACATCGCGAAAGAATTCTACGCAAAAACCTTCCAGCTGGAAGTCATGGTCGAGAGTGATGTCCTCGTGGCGCTGAACATCGGCGGCCAGAATACCCTGTTGCTGTTCAAGCGGGGCGCCTCGCTGCACACCAAATACCTCAGCGGCGGCGAGATCCCGCCCCACGACGCCAGCGGGCGGATCCATGTGTGCTTTGCCATCGACAAACAGGACCTGCCCGGCTGGAAGGAACGCCTGGCCCGCTCCGGCATTCCCCTGGAAGGTCGTACCGAATGGCCCAAGGGCGGCTCCAGCATCTATTTCCGCGACCCGGATGAAAACCTCGTCGAGCTGCTCACCCCCGGTTGCTGGCCGATCTACTGAAACTGCAACTGACGTCAAGGAGTGAATGTCATGGTGTCCGTCGGTGTAACCAAGCCCCCCTCCCTGCGCGCATGGCTGGCGCTGATCGCGGCGCTGCTGACCGTCGGCCTGCTGGCCGGGTGGCTGTGGCACGGGGCCCGGCCCGGCCCACAGGCCTATGCACAGGCACCGGTCAAGGTCGCCGTGGCCACGGCCAGTACCCTGCCCTTCCCCAACTACCTGGAAGCCATCGGCGAACTGGAGGCGATCCAGCAAGTGAGCGTGCCGGCGGAAATCGGCGGGCGCATCGTCAACCTGCCGATCCAGTCAGGGCAGCGGGTCGAACGCGGCCAGGTCCTGGTCCAGCTCAACGACGCGCCCCAGCGCGGCAACCTGGTGCGCCTGCAAGGGGAAATGGAAAACGCCCGGATCCGCCTCGAACGCTCGCGGCGCCTGGTGTCGGTCAACGCCACCTCCAGGGAGGCCTTCGACAATGCCCAGACCGAGCTGTCCACCGCCAAGGGCGCCTTGCAGGCGCTGACCGCGGAAATCGAGCAGCGCACCATTCGCGCGCCCTTTGCCGGCACCCTGGGCATTCGCAAGGTGCACCTTGGGCAATACGTGAACCCCGGGGACGTACTGATCAACCTGATTGGCGACAAGGGCCTGTACGTCAACTTCAGCGTGCCCGAGCAGGCGCTGGCCCAGGTCACGCCAGGGGCGACCCTGGAAGTGCTTCTCGACGCCCTGCCCGGGCAGGTGCTCAGCGCCAAAGTGAGCGCTGTCGATCCGTTTCTCGATCGCACCCGCACCCTGAGCATCCAGGCGCGCCTGCAAGACCCGCCAGCCAGCGCCCTGCCCCATATGTTCGCCCGTGTGCGGCTGGCCCAGCCGCTGCCCAGCGGCACCTTGAGCGTGCCGGAAACCGCGGTGACCTATAACGCCTACGGCGAAGAGTTGTTCGTGGTCCAGCCGGCCAAGGATGCCCAGGGCGCGCCGACGGTGCAGCGGGTATCGGTGAAAACCGGCGCGCGGCATGCCGGCCGGGTGGTGATCGACAGCGGCCTGGCGCCGGGCGCGCAAGTGGTGACGTCCGGGCAGATCAAGCTCAGTGACGGCGCCCCGATCGAACCGCAGCAGCACAGCGTGCTCAGCGATGCCGGCGGCAGTGCGACGACCCTGGCCGCGGGAGAAGAGCCGTGAAGTTCACCGATCTGTTTGTCCGCCGCCCGGTGCTGGCGCTGGTGGTCAGCCTGCTGATCCTGCTGGCGGGGCTCAAGGCCTACAGCAACCTGCCGGTGCGCCAGTACCCGTTGCTGGAAAGCTCGGTGATCAGCGTCACCACCGACTACCCCGGGGCGCCGGCTGAGCTGATGCAGGGCTTTGTCACCCAGCCGATCAACCAGTCCCTGGCCTCGGTGGAGGGGGTGGACTACGTCAGCTCGTCCTCGGTCCAGGGGCGCAGCCTGATCACCCTGCGCATGGCCCTCAACCAGGATTCGTCGAAGACCCTGAGCGAGGTGATCGCCAAGGTCAACCAGGTCAAGTACCGCCTGCCCGAGCAGGCCTACGACCCGGTGATCGAGCGTTCCGCCGGGGACGCCACCGCCGTGGCCTATGTCGGTTTCGCCAGCCGCTCGCTGTCCGCCTCGGCGCTGAGCGACTACCTCAGCCGGGTGGTACAGCCGCTGTTTTCCAGCATCGAGGGCGTGGCCAAGGTCGAGACCTTCGGCGGCCAGCGCCTGGCCATGCGCCTGTGGCTGGACCCGCAGCGCATGGCCGGCCACGGCGTCAGCGCGGCCCAGGTGGAACAGGCGATCCGCGCCAACAACTTCCAGGCCGCCCCCGGGCAGATCAAGGGCCAGTACGTGATCTCGTCGATCCAGGTCAACACCGACCTGAGCAACCTCGACGAGTTTCGCGACATGGTCATCAGCAACCGTGGCGACCACCTGCTGCGCCTGCGGGACATCGCCCGGGTCGAGCTGGGCTCGGCGTCCTATGAAACCAGTGCGCTGATGGACGGCAAGCCGGCGGTGCACCTGGGCCTGTATGCCACGCCCAAGGGCAACCCGCTGCTGATCGTCGCCGACATCAAGCGCCTGCTGCCGGAGATCCAGAAGACCCTGCCGCCGGGAGTGGAGGTGGCCCTGGCGTTCGAGACCGCCCACTTCATCCAGGCCTCGATCATCGAGGTCATCGAAACCCTGATCGAAGCCATCCTGATCGTGGTGGCGATCATCTACCTGTGCCTGGGCTCGGCCCGCAGCGTGCTGATCCCGGTGGTCAGCATTCCGCTGTCGATGGTCGGCGCACTGGCGCTGATGCACCTGTTCGGCTTCAGCATCAACCTCCTGACTCTGCTGGCCATGGTCCTGGCCATCGGCCTGGTGGTGGACGATGCCATCGTGGTCATGGAGAACATCCACCGCCACCTCAAGGAGGGTCGCACGCCGTTGCAGGCGGCCTTTGTCGGGGCCCGCGAAATCGCCTCGCCGGTGATCGCCATGACCATCACCCTGGCTGCGGTGTACATGCCCATCGGCCTGATGAGCGGGCTGACCGGCGCGCTGTTCAAGGAGTTCGCCCTGACCCTGGCCGGCGCGGTGCTGATCTCCGGGGTAGTGGCCCTGACCCTGACCCCGGTGATGTGCGCCACGCTGCTGCCGGCGGGGCAGCAGGAAGGCCGCATGAGCCGCTGGGCCGAGCAGTTCTTCCACTGGCTGGCACGTCTCTACCAGCACGGCCTGGTGCGTTCCCTGCGCTGGCGCGGCGCGGTCCTGGCGTTTGCCGCCCTGGTGCTGCTCAGCCTGCCGTGGCTCTACGGCCACGCCAGCAAGGAGCTGGCGCCCAACGAAGACCAGGGCAACCTGCTGCTGGCGATCAAGTCGCCGCAGCACGCCAACCTGGACTATGTCGAGCGCTATGCCTACCAGCTGGACGCGATCCTCCAGGGCCTGCCGGAAACCGTCAGCACCTGGATCATCAATGGCAGCGACGGCGTGGCTGCCAGTTTCGCCGGGGTCAACTTCAGCGAGTGGTCGCAACGCCAGCGCAGCGCGGCCAGCATCCAGCAGCAGTTGCAGCAGGAGGTCG
The DNA here is from genome assembly GCF_052665325.1 of Pseudomonas sp. 8(2025). NCBI lineage: Bacteria > Pseudomonadati > Pseudomonadota > Gammaproteobacteria > Pseudomonadales > Pseudomonadaceae > Pseudomonas > Pseudomonas sp. 8(2025). Next base: position 290,198 of record NZ_JBQOIE010000003.1, read on the forward strand.
ATGCGGTCGAGGGCAACTCGATCTTCGTCTTCCAGTTGCCGCCGCTGCCGGCCTCCACCGGCGGCCTGCCGGTGCAACTGGTGATCCGCAGCACCGAGGACTACCGCTCGCTGTTCCAGGCCATGGAGGAGATCAAGCAGCAGGCCCGGGCCAGCGGCCTGTTCGCGGTGGTGGACAGCGACCTGGAGTTCAACAACCCGGTGACCGAGGTGCGCATCGATCGCAGCAAGGCCAACAGCCTGGGCATCCGCATGCAGGACATCGGCACCACCCTGGCGGTGCTGATCGGCGAGAACTACACCAACCGCTTCGCCCTGCAAGGCCGCTCCTACGACGTGATTCCCCAGAGCGCCGCAGCCCAGCGCCTGACGCCCCAGGCCCTCAACGGCTTCTACGTGGAGACCGACAGCGGCACCCAGGTGCCGTTGTCCACCGTGGTCAGCCTGCATGACAGCATCCAGCCCAACAAGCTCAAGCAGTTCAACCAGCAGAATGCCGCGACCTTCCAGGGCATCCCCGCCCCGGGGGTCAGCCTGGGCCAGGCGGTGGCCTTCCTGCAGCAGCAAAGCCAGGCCCTGCCCGCCAGTTTCAGCCATGACTGGCAGGCCGATTCGCGGCAGTTCATCCACGAAGGCAATGCCCTGCTGCTGACTTTCCTGTTCGCCCTCATCGTGATCTACATGGTGCTGGCCGCGCAGTACGAAAGCCTGAGCGACCCGCTGATCATCCTGATCACCGTGCCGCTGTCGATCTGTGGCGCGCTGATTCCCCTGGCGCTGGGGCTGGCGACCATCAATATCTACACGCAGATCGGCCTGGTGACCCTGATCGGCCTCATCAGCAAGCACGGCATCCTGATGGTGGAGTTCGCCAATGAACTGCGCGCGGCCCTGGGCTGCACTGCGGCCCAGGCGATTATCCGCGCGGCACGGATCCGCCTGCGGCCGATCCTCATGACCACCGCCGCCATGGTGGTGGGGCTGGTGCCGCTGCTGTTTTCTTCCGGCGCCGGCGCCAGCAGCCGTTTCGGCCTGGGGCTGGTGATCGTCATCGGCATGCTGGTGGGCACCCTGTTCACCCTGTTCGTGCTGCCGTCGATCTACAGCCTGATGGCACGCGCCCACAGTCGCTCCAGCGAGCTGGAGGAACTGCAGCAACTGGCTTGAGCCTGCGCCAGAAGTGCAACGGGCGGCCCAAGGGCCGCCCGTTGTGTTCCAGGGTGAGGTTACAAGTGGCTTTCGGCGTATTCCGCCAGGATCGAGCGCGGCACCCCTTGCAGGGTGATGTGCACGCCGTTGGGGAAGTCCTTGAAACGTTCGGTGAGGTAGGTCAGGCCAGAACTGGTGGCCGACAGGTAGGGGGTATCGATCTGTGCCAGGTTGCCCAGGCACACCACTTTGGAACCGGCGCCGGCACGGGTGATGATGGTCTTCATCTGGTGCGGGGTGAGGTTCTGGCATTCGTCGATCAGGATCAGGCTCTGCTGGAAGCTGCGGCCGCGGATGTAGTTCAGGGATTTGAACTGCAACGGCACCTTGCTGAGGATGTAGTCGACGCTGCCGTGGGTGTTCTCGTCATCCATGTGCAGGGCTTCGAGGTTGTCGGTGATGGCGCCCAGCCAGGGTTCCATCTTCTCCGCCTCGGTGCCGGGCAGGAAGCCGATCTCCTGGTCCAGCCCCTGCACGCTGCGGGTGGCGATGATGCGCCGGTAGCGCTTGCTGACCATGGTCTGCTCGATAGCGGCGGCCAGGGCCAGGATGGTCTTGCCCGAGCCCGCGGCGCCGGACAGGTTGACCAGGTGGATATCCGGATCGAGCAGCGCGTACAGCGCCAGGCCCTGGTAGATGTCCCGCGGTTTCAGGCCCCAGGCCTCCTGGTGCAACAGGGGCTCCTGATGCAGGTCGAGGATCAGCAGCACATCGGCGCGGATTTCCTTGATCCAGCCGACAAAGCCCTGTTCGTCGATGATGAATTCATTGATGTGCACCGCCGGCAGGTTGTCGATCAACTGCACCTGGTGCCAGGTACGGCCATGGTCCTGGCGGGTTTCCACCTTGCTTACGCGGTCCCAGAACGAGCCGCTCATGTTGTGGAAACCATTGGGCAGCAGGGAAACATCGTCCACCAGCTGGTCGGTGCTGTAGTCCTCGGCGGCGATCCCGCAGGCCCGCGCCTTGAGGCGCATGTTGATGTCTTTGGTCACCAGCACCACGGGCAGGTCCTTGTTGCGCGCGTGCAGGTCGATCAGCTGGTTGATGATGATGTTGTCGTTGAGGTTGTCCGGCAACAGGCTGGTGGGCTCGTTGCGCTTGCTCATGAGGATCGACAGCAAGCCCTTGGGCCCGCTCTTGCCACGCTGGATCGGTACGCCCAGCTCGACGTCCTCGGGTGAGGCTTCACCCAGGGTCTTGTCGATCAGGCGGATGGCCTGGCGGCATTCGGCGGCCACGCTGTGATGCCCGCTCTTGAGCTTGTCCAGCTCTTCGAGGACGGTCATGGGGATGGCGACGTGGTGTTCTTCGAAATTCAGTAAGGCGTTTGGATCGTGAATCAATACATTGGTATCGAGTACATAAAGGATTGGCTGGTTGGAAGAAGAGCTACGTCCGTGGTCATCCATACTCGGTCACCTTATGTGGGAGCCAGTCGACGCAATACCATGGGGTATCGCGCCTCGAAGGGCCACCGAATTCACCCGCGGGGGTTCAGGTGACCTGCACACACAAGGAGTCTTGGGAGACGCCACCTGTGTCGCAGGTTTCGGCGGTCTGAGTTCGTAATACTCCAAAAACCGTGACAGGAAAAAGCACTTTGACGCTTTTTTGATGTTTATTTTGCAGAGTGACGAATAGCCCTTGGCGAGTGGCCCGGGCACCGTTAAAGTCGGAAGTCCGCCTGCCTCGAAATCCTGCTATTTTTCCCCTCTTCAGCCGCCATTTCTCCCTGTTTGCGCAGGCTGTTTCGTTTCAGCGAAATGCATCCTGGCAGTCTTCCCAACCGATGCCGCTCTGCGCGGTCTGGGCCAGCAACCAGGGCAGGCTGCTCTTGACCCCATCCTGCTTGGCATTGAAGGCGATCACCCCGCGTCGCCACAGCAGCATCAAGGTCAACACTCTCTGCCCGCTGTCCTCGGCCTTGAGCTTGCCGGCGCCGTCCTGGGCGTCGATGTCCCATAGCGCCACCTGCATGCCCTGGGCATTGAAGAAGCCCTGGGCGTCGGCGCGACGCTGGCCATAGGGCGGGCGGAACAGCGGCACGTAGTTTTCCGGCAGCTTGCTTTTCACCAGGTCGGCGCTGCGCTGGATCGAGTACTGCCAGTCCTGCCAATGGCTGTGGGAACGGAATTCCCACCCCTGGACCCCAACGCACTGCCGGGAATACAGGGATTGCAGGCTGGCCACCGACGCCTTGTCGAGACGGTTCTGGATATCGTTGCCAAGAACGAAGAAGGTGCCGCTGAGGTTGGCCTTGCGCAGGTAGTTGGTGAGCCAGGGCGTGTTGTCCGGCGCCAGGTTGGCGGCGCTGTCGAAGGTCAGCAGAAACAGCCGGTCATTGAGCTCGTCGCCATTGCGCTCGTAGTCGCCAAAGCGCAGCACTTCGCTGCTGGTCTGCGGTGACAGCGCGGCCTTGCGCAGCAATTCGTCCAGGTACTGCTCGTGGAAGGTCCGGCTCGGCTCGCCCCAGCGCGCGTAGTAGGAGTCCTGCGCCAGATGGAACTTGCCGGCCTGCTTGCGCAACTGCTGCATGTTTTCCACCAGGTAACAGAAGGACGCGTCCTGGTCGCAGCTCTGCTGGGCGAAGTTGTAGTTATCCAGCAGGCGCTGCCACAGATGTTCGCGCAGCTCAGAGATCGCCTCCATGTTGATCATCCGCAGGCCCAGGCGCTGCTTCATCGAGGCCTCGTCCCAGGCTTCGCTGATCAGCAAGGCGCGAGCGAAGGAGAGGATCTCGGCCCGCGAGGCGACGTCGAACAGGGTCGGATTGTCGAGCCTTTCCGGCCAGGTGCTGCGGTCCAGGGTCGCCACATCATTGGGCGCTGCCAGCACGCTGAAACTCAGAAGCCAGGCCGAGAAGAGAAACGCGATACGCAAAAGGGATGCCTCCAGAACAAAACCCGCGCCGCACTATAGCCGATCTGTGCCAGGAATCAGGGCCCCTTCGCCGGCAAGCCGGCTCCTACAGGCTCGTGCGGGAGCCGGCTTGCCGGCGAACCGCGATCAGCGGTCATGACTATCGCCATCATAGGTGGAGTCCGGGCGCCCGAGCCCCTAGAATCCCCCGACGCCAAAAGGAGACGACCCCATGCTGATGGTGATTTCACCCGCCAAGACCCTCGATTACGAAACACCGCCGGTTACCCAGCGCTTCACCCAGCCGCAATACCTCGACCACTCCCAGGAACTGATCCAGCAACTGCGGGAACTGACCCCGGCGCAGATCAGCGAGCTGATGCACGTATCCGACAAGATCGGCGGGCTCAACGCCGCGCGCTTCGGTAGCTGGACCCCGGCCTTCACTCCAGACAACGCCAAGCAGGCGCTGCTGGCGTTCAAGGGCGACGTCTATACCGGGCTCAACGCCGAAACCCTCAGCGAGGCGGATTTCGACTACGCCCAGCAGCATCTGCGCATGCTTTCCGGCCTGTACGGCCTGCTGCGCCCCCTGGACCTGATGCAGCCCTATCGCCTGGAAATGGGCACCAAGCTGGCCAACGCCCGGGGCAAGGACCTGTATGCCTTCTGGGGCACCCGTATCAGCGAATGGCTGAACGAGGCCCTGGCCGAGCAAGGTGACGACCTGCTGCTGAACCTGGCTTCCAACGAGTACTTCTCGGCGGTCAAGCGCACGGCCCTGAACGCGCGGATCATCAATACCGAGTTCAAGGACCTGAAGAACGGCCAGTACAAGATCATCAGTTTCTATGCCAAGAAAGCCCGTGGCCTGATGAGCCGCTTCGTCATCCAGGAGCGCATCAACGACCCCGCTCAGCTCAAGCAATTCGACGTCCAGGGCTACCGCTTCAGCGCGGAGCAGTCCAAAGCCGACAACCTGGTATTCCTGCGCGACCACGCACCGGAATAAAGCGTTCCCCTGCCGCGCTCGCTTCCAACCGGCGAGCGCGCCAGAATGTGATCATCCGCACATTCCCCGCCTTTAATAAGCCAATTTTCTGGCGCCATAGAACTTTCAGCGTTTTGCCTAACTTTTATTTCACTCGACAGCCCTGATTTTTTTCAGTAGTGGCACCACTTTTTTTATTCGGTAGTGGCACAAAAATATCCCCTCGCTTCAACTCCCCATAACTAAAGGCTCAAACCGTTAGTGCTATCAGTTTGAGAGCAGTGCCATCTTTCTCAATATTTCAAGAAATTTCGAAAAACAGGATGAGCGGGCAGGAACTATGCCTTCAGACACCGCTCATACCACCGGTAACGATTCTCAACGAGGTTGTAGGAGATGACTTACACGGACTCACGAGGAACTAATCAAGTTGCAACATTGATTTGACCAACGAGTCACAAACTTGAACTAAAGGGTAAACAAACGGAGATAAGGCACCTCAACTATCCCCTAACGAGCCAAGGAACAGCTGGCCTTCAAGGCCCCCGAAAACAACTGGAGAGCCCGTACTACGTGGCATCCAGCCATCCACAGGAACGCGGATGGTTTTTCTCGAGGGACCTGCAGCAGGAGCCGCCGGCAACATTCAAGGGCAAGTCAAAACAACATGGATCGGTTGCGCACAACTTGAGTGCATTTATTTAGTCACTCGGAACTTAGTCTGCCTGCACACGGTACTACAGCGTACTTCGCTGGACTTCCGAGTGCGCAACAACAGCTGGCAAACATTAACTCCGGCCATCTAATGGCGTGAATAACACAGAGGTAAATGCGATGCGCATCAGCATATTTGGTTTGGGTTACGTCGGTGCAGTATGTGCCGGTTGCCTGTCCGCACGGGGCCATGAAGTGGTTGGCGTAGATATCTCCAAAGACAAGATCGACCTGATCAACGCCGGCAAGTCGCCGATCGTCGAACCGGGCCTGGGCGAACTTCTGGCGCAAGGAATCCAGACCGCTCGTCTGCGTGGCACCACCAACTTCGCCGAGGCCATTCGCGATACCGACCTGTCGATGATCTGCGTCGGTACCCCGAGCAAGAAGAACGGCGACCTGGAACTGGACTACATCGAATCGGTGTGCCGCGAGATCGGTTTCGTCCTGCGCGACAAGGCCACCCGCCACACCATCGTGGTGCGCAGCACCGTGCTGCCGGGCACCGTGAAGAACGTGGTGATCCCGATCCTCGAAGACTGCTCGGGCAAGAAGGCCGGGGTGGATTTCGGCGTCGCGGTGAACCCCGAGTTCCTGCGTGAAAGCACCGCGATCAAGGACTACGACTTCCCGCCCATGACCGTGATCGGCCAGTTCGACCAGGCCTCCGGTGATGTGCTGCAAGCGCTGTACGAAGAGCTCGATGCACCGATCATCCGCAAGGACATCGAAGTCGCCGAGATGATCAAGTACACCTGCAACGTCTGGCACGCCACCAAGGTCACCTTCGCCAACGAGATCGGCAACATCGCCAAGGCGGTGGGCGTGGACGGCCGTGAAGTGATGGACGTGGTCTGCCAGGACAAGACCCTCAACCTGTCCCAGTACTACATGCGCCCGGGCTTCGCCTTCGGCGGATCGTGCCTGCCCAAGGACGTGCGCGCCCTGACCTACCGCGCCGGCTCCCTGGACATTGAGGCGCCCCTGCTCAACTCGCTGATGCGCAGCAATGAATCCCAGGTGCAGAACGCCTTCGACATCGTTTCCAGCCATGACAAGCGCAAGGTCGCCCTGCTGGGCCTGAGCTTCAAGGCCGGCACCGACGACCTGCGCGAGAGCCCGCTGGTGGAACTGGCGGAAATGCTCATCGGCAAGGGCTTCGACCTGAGCATCTACGACAGCAACGTCGAGTACGCCCGGGTTCACGGCGCCAACAAGGACTACATCGAGTCGAAGATCCCCCACGTTTCGTCCCTGCTCAACTCGGACTTCGACGCGGTAATCGGCAACTCCGACGTGATCATTCTCGGCAACCGCGACGAGAAGTTCCGCGCCCTGGCCGAAGACGTGCCCCACGGCAAGCAGGTCATCGACCTGGTGGGCTTCATGTCCAAGGCTACCTGCAGCAAAGGCCGTACCGAAGGGATCTGCTGGTAAGGGTTCGCCAGCCAGCCGGCTCCTACCCCATCCCCGTAGGAGCTGGCTGGCCAGCGATCTGGCCCTCCCAGATCTCCATGCCTGCCTTAACCCCCCTCGGGCCACCCCACAGGCTCGCCCGAGACCTTGATGGACGCAGATTATGCACAGGCTAAAGCACGGCCTGCTTCAGGCCGCCGGTTGGCTGTTCTACTTGAGTTTGCTGATGGGCATGGCCTTGTTGCTGCCCGCCTCGACCTTCGACTCACAGTCCCAGGACTTCATTTTCCTGATTGGCGCCGTGGGCATCTGGCGCTACTCGATGGGTGCCACGCACTTCGTGCGCGGCATGCTGTTTCTCTACGTGGTCTACCCGCACCTGCGGCGCAAGGTGCGCAAGCTCGGCAGCGCGGCGGACCCGTCCCATGTGTACCTGATGGTCACCAGCTTCCGGATCGACGCGCTGACCACCGCCCAGGTCTACGGCTCGGTCATCCGTGAAGCCATCGACTGCGGCTTCCCCACCACCGTGGTCTGCTCGATCGTGGAAATGTCCGACGAGCTGCTGGTGAAAAGCCTGTGGGCGCGGATGAACCCGCCGGAGCGGGTCAAGCTGGACTTCGTGCGCATCCCCGGCACCGGCAAGCGTGATGGCCTGGCCTTCGGCTTTCGTGCCATCTCCCGCCACCTGCCGGACAGCCGCGCCGTGGTAGCGGTGATCGACGGCGACACCGTGCTCGGCGAAGGCGTGGTACGCAAGACCGTGCCCTGGTTCCAGCTGTTCGGCAATGTCGGCGGCCTGACCACCAACGAATTCTGCGAAGTGCGCGGCGGCTACATCATGAGCGAATGGCACAAGCTGCGCTTCGCCCAGCGCCACATCAACATGTGCTCCATGGCCCTGTCCAAGCGCGTGCTGACCATGACCGGGCGCATGTCGGTGTTTCGCGCCACCGTGGTCACCGACCCGGACTTCATCGCCGACGTGGAAAGCGACTCCCTGCAGCACTGGCGCCTGGGCCGCTTCAAGTTCCTTACCGGCGACGACAAGTCCAGCTGGTTCAGCCTGATGCGCCTGGGCTACGACACCTTCTACGTGCCTGACGCGGCAATCAACACCGTGGAGCACCCGCCGGAGAAGAGCTTCATCAAGGCCAGCCGCAAGCTGATGTTCCGCTGGTACGGCAACAACCTGCGGCAGAACTCCCGGGCCCTCGGCCTGGGCATGAAACGCCTGGGGCTGTTCACCAGCGTGGTGCTGTTCGACCAGCGCGTGTCGATGTGGACCTCGCTGCTGGGCCTGACCGTGGCGATCATCGCCAGCTTCAAGTACGGCACCGCCTTCATCCTGGCCTACCTGCTGTGGATCGGCATTACCCGCCTGATCCTGACCCTGCTGCTGTCCTGCTCGGGGCACCGCATCGGCCCGGCCTACCCCTTGATTCTCTATTACAACCAGATCGTCGGCGCGCTGGTGAAGATCTACGTGTTCTTCCGCCTCGACCAGCAATCCTGGACCCGCCAGGACACCAAGCTGACCCGCGACCTGGCCAGTTTTCAACGTTGGTTCAACACCTGGTCGTCTCGGACCATGACCTTCTCGGCCGGCAGCGTGTTCGTCGCTGTCCTGCTGCTGATGGTCTGAACCGCCTTGCCTGAATTAACTAGGAAATCGACTCTATGAACACCGCCGTGAACGTCAATGTAGTGCATGAATCCGAAGCCCAACGCCAGCACGCCCGGGTCAAGATCCCGGCCAAGCTGCGCTTCTTCGGAACCGAGGCCAAGCCTCTTGAAGTGCGGGTCCACGACCTCTCCGCCGGCGGCCTGAGCTTCAACGCCGGGCAGCAGATGCTGACCGTGGGCGAAGTGCACAAGGGCCGCCTGCAATTTGTCATCGACAACCTCGGCCTGGCCATGGACGTCGAGCTGCAGGTCCGCTCCTTCGATCGCCAGAGCGGCCGCGTCGGTTGCCAGTTCCAGAACCTCGAACCCCAGGACATCTCCACCCTGCGCCACCTGATCACCTCGCACCTGGCCGGCGACATCGTCAGCATGGGCGACGTGCTCGCCACCCTGCAGCGGGACAACTTCACCAAGGCGCGCAAGAACAAGGACAGCGGCAGCGGCATGACTCCGCTGGGGCGCCTGCGGGCGGTGACCTTCAGCGCTGGGATCTTCATCGTCGGCCTTGCCGCCTTCGGTTTCATCCTCAAGTCGGTGTACGGCATGTACTTCGTCAGCCACGCCGAGGCCGGCCTGGTCAACGTTCCGGGGATGAACGTCACCATGCCGCGCGACGGCACCGTGCAGAGCCTGGTGCAGACCGATGGCAGCGTCGCCAAAGGCGCGCCCCTGGCCAGCTTCAGCACCAGCATGCTGGACGTGCTCAAGGGCCACCTGGACGAGAACCAGCTGCAACCGGCCAAGGTCGAGGAACTGTTCGGCAAGCAGATGACCGGCACCCTGACCTCCCCCTGCGACTGCACCGTGGCCCAGCAACTGGTGGCCGACGGGCAGTACGCCAGCAAGGGCGACGTGATCTTCCAGCTGGTGCCGCGCAATAGCCTGGCCAATGTCGAGGCGCGGTTCTCCTACCGCCAGTTCGGCGACGTGCGCCCGGGCACCAAGGTCAACTTCCAGATCGCCGGCGAGGATGAAGTGCGCACCGGCACCATCGTCAGCAGCGCCAGCCTCAACAGCAACGACCTGTCCTCCGACATCCGCGTGCAGATCAAGCCCGACGCGCCCCTGAGCAGCGCCTTCGCCGGCCGCCCGGTGGAAGTCAGCAGCGACCGCGGACCATCGATGAACTGGCTGATCGACAAAGCCATGGCTGCGGGTCTCTGAGCGGAGGACATGCCTGTGACTAGCCTTTTCATTGGCGAGTGCTGCGCACTCGATCGCGAGCAAGCTCGCTCCTACCAGAACACCGCCGCCTCCCGTAGGAGCGAGCTTGCTCGCGAAAGCGCTCAAGGCCGCCGCCATCTGGCCCTGTGCGCCCTGGCGCTGGCCGTGAGCCTGGCCGGTTGCGCCGGCCTGCCGGACCAGCGCCTGGCCAACGAGGCCCTGAAGCGCGGCGACACCGCCCTGGCCCAGCAGAACTACCGCCAACTGGCAGACCTGGGCTACAGCGAAGCGCAAGTGGGCCTGGCCGACATTCAGGTGGAAAGCCGCGACCCGGCGCAGATCAAGCAGGCCGAGGCCACCTACCGCGCCGCAGCCGACACCTCGCCCCGTGCCCAGGCGCGCCTGGGGCGCCTGCTGGTGGCCAAGCCCGGCTCCAGCGAGGCCGAGCAGCACGAAGCCGAAGGCCTGCTGAAGAAAGCCTTTGCCAATGGCGAAGGCAACACCCTGATCCCCCTGGCGATGCTGTACCTGCAATACCCCCACAGCTTCCCCAACGTCGACGCCCAGCAGCAGATCAGCCAATGGCGCGCCGCCGGCTATCCGGAAGCCGGTCTGGCCCAGGTCCTGCTGTACCGCACCCAGGGCACCTACGACCAGCACCTGGACCAGGTGGAAAGCATCTGCAAGGCCGCCCTCGACAGCACCGACATCTGCTACGTCGAGCTGGCCACCGTCTACCAGAAACGCGGCCAGCCAGAACAGCAGGCCGAGCTGATCAAGCGACTGGAGGCCGGCTACAGCCGTGGCAGCGTCAGTGCCCAGCGGGTCGACAGCGTGGCCCGGGTACTGGGCGATGCCAGCCTGGGCAAGCCGGACGAAAAGACCGCCCAGGCCCTGCTGGAGCAGGTCGCCCCCGGCTACCCGGCCTCCTGGGTCAGCCTGGCGCAACTGCTCTACGACTTCCCCGAGCTGGGTGACGTCGACAAGATGATGGAATACCTGGAGAACGGCCGCGCCGCCGACCAGCCCCGGGCCGAACTGCTGCTGGGCAAGCTCTACTACGAAGGCAAGTGGGTGCCGGCGGACGCCAAGGTGGCCGAGGCGCACTTCCAGAAAGCCGTGGGCCGCGAAGTCGCCGCCGACTACTACCTGGGTCAGATCTACCGCCGTGGCTACCTGGGCCAGGTGTACCCGCAAAAAGCCCTGGACCACCTGCTGACGGCTGCCCGCAACGGCCAGAACAGCGCCGACTTCGCCATTGCCCAGCTGTTTTCCCAGGGCCGCGGCACCGCGCCCAACCCGGTCAACGCCTACGTCTTCAGCCAGTTGGCCAAGGCCCAGGACACCCCACAGGCCAACGAACTGGCCCAGCAGCTGGATCAACAACTGCCCCCCGGCCAGCGCGCCGAAGCCCAGCGCCTGCTGCAACAGGAGCAGGCGGCGCGCGGTGCCCTGACCCAGAACACGCTGCAACTGCACGCGCTGCAGGAAGAAGACGGCGAGGAATCCCTATGAAGTCCATCCCATTCAACACCGCCCCTGTAGCCGCTACCGCAGGCTGCGACCAAGCGCGAAGCGCTCGCCACAACGGCCTGCGCGACCGGGCACACCCCGCCGCCACAACCACAGGCAAGCGCTTGTGCCTGTCGAAACTGGGCATGGCCCTGGGTTTTGCCATGATCTGGTCCAACCCGACCCTGGCGGCCATCACCGACACCAAGAACTTCGGCCTGGAAGTGAAGATCACCGGCCAGTCCGAGGACGATCGCGACCTGGGCACCCAGGGCGGTGGCGACGTCAACGGCATCGGCCTCGACCTGCGGCCCTGGGTCTATGGCGAAAGCGGCAACTGGAGCGCCTACGCCATGGGCCAGGCAGTGACCGCAAGCGACGTGATCGAAACCGACACCCTGCAACAGTCCGGCGACGACGCCAGCCAGCAGTCCAGCAACGATGACCGCAAGACCAAGAAGAACTACCTAGCCATGCGCGAGTTCTGGGTCGGCTACAGCGGCTTCACCGCCTACCCCGGCGAGCAGTTGAAGTTCGGCCGCCAGCGCCTGCGCAACGATGACGGGCAATGGCGCGACACCAACATCGAGGCGCTGAACTGGACCTTCGACACCACCCTGCTGCGGGCCAACCTGGGGGCCGCCGAGCGCTTCAGTGAATACCGCACCGACCTCAAGGAGCTGGCGCCCAAGGACAAGGACCGCCTGCACCTGTACGCCGACGCCGCCTACCAGTGGACGCCCGGCCAGTGGGTGGGCATCCGCGCCCACCATACCCACGACGACGGCAAGCTCGACTATGCCCAGCCCGGCGTGGCCAGCGACCCGCTGGACAAGAAGGAAAACGGCGACCTGACCTGGCTCGGCCTGGAAGCCAACAGCGACGCCTTTAACTGGCGCAACACCAATACCGTCAACTACTGGGCCAGCCTCACCGGCATGCGCGGCGACCGCGATACGGTCAACCCGCTGAACGCCGATGGCAGCCGCCCGACCCAAGCCAAGCGCGGGGACAACCTCAACGGCTGGGCCACCGACCTGGGCGTGCGCCTGCGCCTTGACCCGAACTGGCAAGTGGGCGCGGCCTATGCCCGGGCCAGCGCCGAGTACGAACAGAACGGCCTGCAAAGCAACCGCTCCAACTACACCGGTACTCGCTCCCGGGTGCACCGCTTCGGCGAAGCCTTCCGGGGCGAAATGAACAACACCCAGAGCGCCACCCTGTTCGGTTCCTGGCAACTGCGCGAGGACTACGACGCCAGCCTGGTCTACCACAAGTTCTGGCGTGTGGACGGCAACAAACCGGTGGGCAGCAACGGCATCAACGCAGTGGACAACAACTACGACGACACCACCGGCGCCCTGCTCAGCAGCACCTCGCTGCCGCTCATGGATGGCAAGAAGGACCTCGGCCAGGAGATGGACCTGGTGGTCACCAAGTACTTCAAGCAAGGCCTGTTGCCCGCGGCCCTGAGCCAGTCGATCGATGAACCTTCGGCCCTGGTGCGTTTGCGCGGTGGCGTGTTCAAGCCCGGCGACGCCTACGGCAAAGAGGTCGACTCCTACATGCACCGCGCCTTTATCGACGTGATCTGGCGCTTCTGATGCAAGCCGCTAAAGGAGTGCCCGACATGCCTACTCAAACTCTCCAGAGCCCGTTGTCCAGAGGCTCCCTGAGCCTCCTGGCCGGCGCCCTGCTGCTGGCCAGCAGCAGCGCCTTCGCCACTGCCGAGACGGCCAAGGCGCCGATCATCGCCAAGGAGCTGCAACAGGCCAAGACCTACACCGTCAGCAGTGCTCCCACCGAGCCCCTGGCCCTGGCCAAGCCGACCCTGCCCGACCTCTCCGGCTACACCGCCGAGGCGGCCGCGGCGAAGATCGTGCGCAGCAAGCCGGGCAAGATCAGCGTGCGCCGGATGATGCAGGAAGACGCCCTGAAGGACTTTATCGGCGGTGACAACAAGATGGCCGAATGGGTGGTGCGCCAGCACGGCATACCCCAGGCGATCTTCATCGACGACGGCTACGTCAACCTCAAGGAACTGGTAGGCAAGCTGCCCAAGCAGTACATCAGCGAAACCGCGCCCGGGGTCTACCTGGCCCGCCTGCCCATCGTCGTCGGCCGCCACGGCATCCTGGAAATCGACAAACAGACCCAGGAGCTGCGCCTGTCCCAAGAAGGCGGCTCGTTCCTGGTCAACGATGGCCAGCTGTTCGTGCGTGACACCAAAGTCACGGGCTGGCGCGAAAAGGACAACGGCCCGGCGACCTTCCGCTCGCCCAAGGAGTTCCGCCCGTTCCTGCTGGCCTGGGGCGGCACCGAGACTTACATCGTCAACAGCACGATGGCCAGCTTCGGCTACGCCAACTCCAAGTCCTACGGGGTGAGTATTTCCCAGTACACGCCGAACATGGCCAAGGTGCTCAAGCGCCCCGAGCCCACCGGCTGGATCGTCGGCTCGACGTTCTCGGACATGTGGTACGGCTTCTACTGCTACGAGACCCGGGACTTCGTGCTCAAGGGCAACACCTACAAGGACAACATCGTCTACGGCATCGACCCCCACGACCGTTCCCATGGCCTGATCATTGCCGACAACACCGTCCACGGCACCAAGAAGAAGCACGGCATCATCATTTCCCGGGAAGTGAACGACAGCTTCATCTTCAACAACCGCAGCTACGACAACCACCTCTCAGGGCTGGTGATCGACCGTAACAGCGTCAACAACCTGATCGCCTACAACGAGATCTACCGCAACCACACCGACGGCATCACCCTCTACGAGAGTGCCGACAACCTGATCTACGGCAACAAGGTGATCAGCAACCGCCGCCACGGCATCCGCATTCGCAACAGCGTGAACATCCGCCTGTACGAAAACATCGCCATGGCCAACGGCCTGACCGGGGTCTACGGCCACATCAAGGACCTTTCCGACACCGACCGCGACATCAAGCTCGACCCGTTCGACGCCCAGGTCTCGCTGATCGTGGTCGGCGGCGAGCTGGCCGCCAACGGCAGCGGGCCGATGTCCATCGACTCCCCCTTGAGCGTGGAGCTGTACCGGGTCTCCATGCTGGCGCCGACCAAAAGCAGCGGCATCAGCTTCTCCGGGGTCCTGGGCGACCGCCAGGATGAAATTCTCGACCTGCTGGTGCGCCAGCAGAAAGCCGTGTTGATCGACCCCGTCGAACGCCAGACCGAATTGCGGGATTGAGGATGACTTTCATGCACCCACACTGGATCAAACTCCTGGGCCTGTCGGCCCTGACCGCGGGGATTCTCGCCGCCAGCGCCGGCGCCCGTGCCGACGAAACCAGCGCCACAAGCGCCGCGCCGAACTTCAAGGCCGAGCCGTGCTGCAACCTGTGCCCGGCCGCCCACGACGCAAAGAACTACGTGACCCGCTACCAGCAGAACTTCACCACCCTAGTGCAAGCCCAGGGCGACTGGCTGTTCCGTACCCAGGAAGATTTGCGCACCGAGTTCAACACCACTCCCGAAGGCTACCGCCGCCTCAAGCAGTTGCACGAAGCCTTCAAGAGCAAGGGCGTGGAACTGGTGGTGGTCTATCAGCCGACCCGCGGCCTGGTGAACCGCAACAAGCTCAACCCGGCGGAGAAAGCCCGTTTCGACTATGACAAGGCGTTGAGCAACTACAAGGCCATGCTCGGGCGCTTCGCGCAGATGGGCTACGTGGTGCCGGACCTCTCGCCGCTGACCAACGAACAACTGCCCGATACCCTGCCGGCCCACGACTTCTACTTCCGCGGCGACCAGCACTGGACCCCTTATGGCGCCCAGCGCACGGCGAAGATCGTCGCCGACAAGGTCAAGCAGTTGCCGGCCTTTGCCGACATTCCACGGCGTGAATTCGAAACCCACAAGTCCGGGCGCATGGGCAAGACCGGCACCCTGCACAACATGGCCGGCCAGTTGTGCGGCACCAGCTACGCCATCCAGTACATGGACCAGTTCACCACCGAGCCCAAGGGCGAGGCTGGCGACGGCGACCTGTTCGGCGACTCCGGCAACCCGCAGATCACCCTCGTGGGCACCAGCCACAGTGGCAAGAACTACAACTTCGCCGGCTTCCTGGAAGAGGCCATCGGTGCCGACATCCTCAACGTCGCCTTCCCCGGCGGCGGCCTGGAAGGCTCGATGCTGCAGTACCTGGGCAGCGACGAGTTCCAGAAGAGCCCGCCGAAAATCCTCATCTGGGAATTCTCGCCGCTGTACCGCCTGGACCAGGAAACCATCTACCGGCAGATGATGGCCCTGCTGGACAACGGCTGCGAGGGCAAGGACGCGCAGATGACCGGCAGCACCACCCTCAAGCCCGGCAAGAACGAATTGCTGGTCAACAGCAAGAACATGGACCTGCGCAACAGCGGTCATCAGGTCGACATCCGCTTCGCCGACACCTCGGTGAAAACCCTGCAAGCCACCCTCTGGTACATGAACGGGCGCCACGAGGACATCAAGATCGAAAAACCGGAAACATCCGACACCGACGGGCGCTTCGCCTTCGAACTGCGCACCGACGAAGACTGGGCCTCGCAGAACCTGCTGGCGGTCGAGATCCAGGGCCCGGAAGCGGGCACTGCGGGGCAGAAGGTCGAAGCGAAAATTTGCAAACGCAACGTATTCCCGAGCGCCGAGCAACGCACCGCGCAGATCGGGCAATGAGGTTACCTATGCAAAGCACAGACTTGAAACGCTTGTTGATACCCAGCCTGCTGGGGCTGGCCATCGTCACCGGCAGCGCCCAGGCCGCCGCGCCGCTGCGCCCGCCCCAGGGCTATTACGCCCCGGTGGACAAGTTCAAGAGCGGCGACAACAGCGAGGGCTGCGACGCCATGCCGGCGCCCTACACCGGCGCCCTGCAGTTTCGCAGCAAGTACGAAGGCTCGGACAAGGCCCGGGCGACCCTCAACGTGCAGTCCGAACAGGCCTTTCGCGACACCACCGCGGACATCACCAAGATCGAGCGCGGTACCAGCAAGCGGGTCATGCAGTTCATGCGCGACGGCCGCCCTGAACAGCTGGACTGCACCCTCGCCTGGCTCAGTGCCTGGGCCCAGGCCGATGCGCTGATGTCCAAGGACTTCAACCACACCGGCAAGTCGATGCGCAAATGGGCCCTGGGCAGCATGGCCTCGGCCTACCTGCGGCTGAAGTTCTCCGACTCCCATCCCCTGGCCACCCACCAGGAACAGGCACAGAAGATCGAGGCCTGGTTCAGCAAGATGGCCGACCAGGTGGTCAGCGACTGGGACAACCTGCCCCTGGACAAGACCAACAACCACTCCTACTGGGCCGCCTGGTCGGTGATGGCCACCGCCGTGGCCACCAACCGCCGCGACCTGTTCGACTGGGCGGTCAAGGAATACAAGGTCGGCGCCAACCAGGTCGATGCCGACGGCTTCTTGCCCAACGAACTCAAGCGCCAGCAGCGAGCCCTGGCCTACCACAACTACGCCCTGCCGCCGCTGGCAATGATCGCCAGCTTCGCCCAGGTCAACGGCGTCGACCTGCGCCAGGAGAACAACAGCGCCCTCAAGCGCCTGGGCGAGCGGGTGCTGGCCGGGGTCAAGGACCCGGACACCTTCGAGAAGAAGAACGGCAAGGAACAGGACATGACCGACCTCAAGGTCGACTCGAAATTCGCCTGGCTGGAACCCTACTGCAGCCTCTACACCTGCGCTCCGGAGACATTGGAGCGCAAGCACAAGATGCAGCCGTTCAAGACTTTCCGCCTGGGTGGCGACCTGACCAAGGTCTACGACCCGGCCCATGAAAAGGGCTCCTGATTCGAATCGTTGGAACGTCCCCCTGTAGGCGCTGGCTTGCCAGCGAAGAGGCCCTCAAGAGCGCCTTCGCCGGCAAGCCGGCTCCTACAGGGGGCGCGCTGCACGCAGTACCGCTTTCCCGGTTTTTCACGGGGGGGTTTGGGGGGGCTCCGGCCTCTGACTATTGGTTAAACATGGAGAGATCGGGATGGTTTTCTCATCCAATGTGTTCCTGTTCCTGTTCCTGCCGATCTTTCTCGGCTTGTACTACTTGAGCGGGCAACGCTATCGCAACTTGCTGCTGCTGATCGCCAGCTATGTGTTCTATGCCTGGTGGCGCGTGGACTTCCTGGCGCTGTTCGCCGGGGTCACCCTGTGGAACTACTGGATCGGCCTGAAAGTCGGCGCCGCCGGTGTCAGGACCAAACCCGCCCAGCGCTGGCTGCTGCTGGGGGTGGCGGTGGACCTGTGCATCCTCGGCTACTTCAAGTACGCCAACTTCGGCGTCGACAGCATCAACGCCATCATGACCTCCATGGGGCTTGAGCCGTTCATCCTGACCCACGTGCTGCTGCCGATCGGCATCTCGTTCTACATCTTCGAGTCCATCAGCTACATCATCGACGTCTACCGCGGCGACACCCCGGCCACCCGCAACCTGATCGACTTCGCGGCGTTCGTGGCAATCTTCCCGCACCTGATCGCCGGCCCCGTGCTGCGCTTTCGTGACCTGGCGGACCAGTTCAACAACCGCACCCACACCCTGGACAAGTTCTCCGAAGGCTGCACGCGGTTCATGCAGGGCTTCATCAAGAAAGTGTTCATCGCCGACACCCTGGCGGTGGTCGCCGACCACTGCTTCGCCCTGCACAACCCCACCACGGGCGATGCCTGGCTCGGCGCCCTGGCCTACACCGCGCAGCTGTACTTCGACTTCTCCGGCTACAGCGACATGGCCATCGGCCTGGGCTTGATGATGGGTTTTCGCTTCATGGAAAACTTCAAGCAGCCCTACATCAGCCAGTCGATCACCGAGTTCTGGCGGCGCTGGCACATCAGCCTCTCTACCTGGCTGCGCGACTACCTGTACATCACCCTGGGCGGCAACCGCAAAGGCACCCTGATCACCTACCGCAACCTGTTCCTGACCATGCTCCTGGGCGGCCTGTGGCACGGCGCCAACTTCACCTACATCGTCTGGGGCGCCTGGCACGGCATGTGGCTGGCCATCGAAAAGGCCCTGGGCATCAATACCACGCCGCGCAGCCTGAACCCGGTGCGCTGGGCCCTGACCTTCCTGCTGGTGGTGATGGGCTGGGTGATCTTCCGCGCCGAGAACCTGCACGTAGCAGGCCGCATGTACGGCGCGATGTTCAGCTTTGGCGACTGGTCGCTGTCGGAACTCAACCGCGCCAGCCTCACCGGCCTGCAAGTGGCGACCCTGATCCTGGCCTACGCCACCCTGGCGTTCTTCGGCCTGCGTGACCTGTACCGCAACCCGGCGCCGGTCAAGGCCAAGCCCGAGGTCACTACCGCCGCCGACGGCCCGGCCAGCGCCCAGCCCGGCCTGATCAAGGCGGTGCCCGGGGACAACCCCGGCAGCATTCACCAGCCGGGCTACATCGTCGGCACCGAGGCCCAGGTGCAGCCGGCCTACTGGACTGCCGACTGGTCGCGCTACGCCATGCGCGCCCTGGTGCTGCTGCTGTTCATTGCCTCGATTCTCAAACTCTCGGCGCAAAGCTTCTCGCCGTTCCTTTACTTCCAGTTCTGAGGGATCTGCCCATGACCCGCTCATTACGTGTGTTCTACATCGCCCTGTTCCTGCTGACCCTGCTGGTGCTGGGGTTGTGGTCGGCGCGCAGCTTCTTCGGTTTCAGTACCAACAACGATGCCACCGTGCTCAACGGGCGCTGGGCCAAGGCGGTGGAAACCCACTACGACGACCAGTTCCCGATCAAGCGCCTGGGCACCAACCTCTGGGCCGCCCTGGACTTCAAGCTGTTCAACGAAGGGCGCCCGGGAGTGGTGCTGGGCCGTGACCAGTGGCTGTACAGCGATGAAGAGTTCAACCCCGTGGTCAACGAGGAGCTCAATCTGCAGGGCAACTACGCCCTGGTGGAAGGCGTGCGCCAGACCCTCAAGGAGCACGGGGTGAAACTGGTGATGGCGATCGTTCCGGCCAAGGTGCGCCTGTACCCGGAACACATGGACGAAGTGCGCCCGGCGCGCATCCACGCCAACCTCTACCAGGACTTCCACGCCCGGGTCGCTGCCGACAAGATCCTTGCCCCCGACCTGCTTGGCCCCCTGCAACAGGCCAAGCAACAGGGCCAGCAAGTGTTCTTGCGCACCGACACCCACTGGACCCCCGCCGGCGCCGAGATCGTCGCCCGCCAACTGGCCCTGACCATCGCCGCCAAGACCCCGCTCAGCGGTCAGCCACAGCGCTTCGTCACCGAGACCGAAGAGACCGTGGAACACAAGGGCGACCTGCGCCGCTTCCTGCCCCTGGACCCGCTGTTCGAAAACCTGATGCCGGCCGAAGAGCCCCTGCAAAAGCGCGTGACCCGGGCCAGCGAAGAGCAGCCGGCCGCCGACGACGCGCTGTTCGCCGACCGCGAAGTGCCGGTGACCCTGGTGGGCACCAGCTACAGCGCCAACCCCAGCTGGAACTTCGTCGGCGCCCTGAAACAGGCCCTGCACAGCGACGTGCTGAGCTACGCCGAAGACGGCCACGGCCCGATCCTGCCGATGCTCAGCTACCTGAAAAGCGACGACTTCAAGAACAACCCGCCCCAGGTGCTGATCTGGGAATTCCCTGAACGCTATCTGCCTGTGAACAACGAAATCGGCGACGCCGACCCGCAGTGGGTCGCAGAGCTCAAGCAAGCCGGTGCTCGCCAACAGAACGTAGCTGCACTCAACAAATCCGAGACGCCCGACCGGGCGCAAAACTGAAAAGAGGTAACACTCATGACTTTCACTACTACTCCTCGTCGTCTCGCTGCCAAATCCCTGAAAGCTGCCGTATTGGCCGCGGGCCTGGGCCTGCTATCAGCTCCGGTATTCGCCGGTGGCGATGCCGCCCTGTACGGCCCCACCGCGCCCAAGGGCTCGACCTTCGTGCGCCTGTACAACGCCAGCAACAGCGAAGTCAGCGCCACGGTGGGCAGCACCAACGTCAATGACGTCGCGCCCCTGGCCAGCAGCGACTTCAGCTTCATGCCCGGCGGCGACTACACCGCCAAGGTGGGCAGCCAGAGCGTACCGGTAAAACTGGCCGCCGATCACTATTACACCCTGGTCAACAACGCCAGCGGCCAGCCGCAACTGATCGAAGAACCGCCGTTCAAGAACAAGCAGAAATCCCTGGTGCGGGTGCAGAACCTCAGCGACCAGGCCCTGACCCTGAAGACCGCCGACGGCAAGACCGATGTGGTCAAGGCCGTGGCCGCCAAGGGCCGCGGCGAGCGCGAAATCAACCCGGTGAAGGTCAGCTTCGCCCTGTATGACGGCGAGAAAAAGGTCAGCGACCTCAAGCCCGTGGCCCTGGAGCGCGGCGAAGCAGCGGTGCTCTACGTCACCGGCAACGGCAGCAACCTGTCGCCGGTCTGGGTGAAACGCCCCGTCTCCACGCGCTAACGAATTTCCGGATGCCTTGCCCGTCCCCCCGTAGGAGCCGGCTTGCCGGCGAAGGGGCCCTTGAGGACGCCTTCGCTGGCAAGCCAGCTCCTACACAGGAACGCCGCGAGCATCCGGTCACGCAACAAAAACAAGAGTGAAACGACAGAACGCAGTAGCTCTAACCCATACGATGTTTGAAGGAGTAACAACATGATTCCGGTGATCTTGTCAGGTGGTAGCGGCTCACGTCTTTGGCCGCTTTCGCGCAAGCAATTCCCCAAGCAGTTCCTCGCCCTGACCGGCGAACACACTTTGTTCCAGCAGACCCTGGAGCGCCTGGTGTTCGAAGGCATGGATACCCCCATCGTGGTCTGCAACAAGGACCACCGCTTTATCGTCAACGAGCAACTGGCGGCCCGTAAGCTCGAATCCCAGCGCATCCTCATGGAGCCCTTCGGCCGCAACACCGCCCCGGCCGTGGCCCTGACCGCGATGATGCTGGTCAACGAAGGCCGTGACGAGCTGATGCTGGTACTGCCCGCCGACCACGTCCTGGACGACCAGAAAGCCCTGCAACGGGCCCTGGCCCTGGCCACCGTGGCCGCCGAGCGTGGCGAAATGGTGCTGTTCGGGGTCCCGGCAACCAAGCCGGAAACCGGCTACGGCTACATCAAGTCCACCAACGATGCGCTGCTCCCGGAGGGGGTCAGCCGGGTCTCGCACTTCGTCGAAAAGCCCGACGAAAAACGCGCCACCGAGTTTGTCCAGGCTGGCGGCTATTTCTGGAACAGCGGCATGTTCCTGTTCCGCGCCAGCCGCTTCCTCGAAGAGCTGAAGAAACACGACCCGGACATCTACGACACCTGCCTCTTGACCCTGGAGCGCAGCCAGCAGGACCCGGACACCGTGACCATCGACGAAGCCACCTTCGCCTGCTGCCCGGACAACTCCCTCGACTACGCGGTGATGGAGAAGACCCAGCGCGCCTGCGTGGTCCCCCTGAGTGCCGGCTGGAGCGATGTCGGCTGCTGGTCGTCGCTGTGGGACGTGCATGAAAAAGACGCCAACGGCAACGTCAGCAAAGGCGATGTGGTGATCCAGGACAGCAAGAACTGCATGATCCACGGCAACGGCAAGCTGGTGTCGGTGATCGGCCTTGAAAACATCGTCGTGGTGGAAACCAAGGACGCCATGATGATCGCCCACAAGGACAAGGTCCAAGGGGTGAAACAGATGGTCAACACCCTCAACGAACAGGGCCGCAGCGAGACCCAGAACCACTGCGAGGTCTACCGTCCGTGGGGCTCCTACGACTCGGTGGACATGGGCGGGCGTTTCCAGGTCAAGCACATCTCGGTCAAGCCGGGGGCCTGCCTGTCGCTACAGATGCACCACCACCGCGCCGAACACTGGATCGTGGTCAGCGGCACCGCCGAAGTCACCTGTGACGAGAACGTGTTCCTGCTCACCGAGAACCAGTCCACCTACATCCCGATTGCCTCGGTGCACCGCCTGCGCAACCCGGGCAAGATCCCGCTGGAGATCATCGAAGTGCAATCGGGCAGCTACCTGGGCGAAGACGATATCGAGCGGTTTGAAGATATCTACGGCCGCTCCACCCCGGTGGAACGTGGCGTCTCAGTGAAGACCATCGCCCAGTAACAGCGACAGGCTTCAAGCGGCAAGCTGCGAGCAAAGGCAGAGCGCCGTTATCAGCGAGTCCTTTCAACCCCCTTCCAGGCGCCTGCGTCCCCTATCCGCAGGCGCCTGGACAGGGGGATTTTTTTGTAGCCGCTGCCGCAGGCTGCGAAAAGGGCCGAAGGACCTTCAGCGGTCTTGAGCCCCCTGCGCGGTCGTTCGCAGCCTGCGGCAGCGGCTACAAGAAGCAAAAAAGCGCTGCGTCCCTCCCACGAAGACGCAGCGCCCTTTCGACTCCTTCCATCAAGAAACATCGATCAGGCCTGCAACACCTCTTCCTTCATTCCCAATCCCACGTCATCGATCACCGCCTTGCCCATTTCCGCCAGAAAATGCGCGGCCCAGGCGTAGCGCTCGCCCTGGTCTTCCATGGCCGCATCCAGGGTGAGTTTCTTGGCGTAATACAGCAGGGTCGACGCGTGCTCCAGCGCCTGCTGCAAAGGCACATCGGCATTGACGCGGAACAGGGACTGATCGGCGTCACCACAGGAACCGAAGGTGACGAAGCCCGAGGTCTTGATAGCGCACATGGTTGAACCTCCCGTATCAAAGTGAGAGCTGCCACGTTCGTTACCAAGCGAATGGGTGGCAGCCGTGCGCAGGTTGGTAAACCGGAGATACAGGAACCCGGCAGGGACGAGCCCTCCCACGCACAGCCGCCATTGCACGGAAACGCGGGCGCAAAAAAAACGCCTGCAATCGTCAAGGGGCGCTGTTGCGCCTGTATCAACACGGGTTACCAAGCCCGGCCGCTGAGTTGGCAGCGACGCTCAAAGGCTAGTCCCGGGTTCGACACGGAGCAACGACAAAGGCGTCGCAGTTTATGTCCAAGCCACGGGTGTTGGGAATGTTCAGGATGGTGGCACGCCGTAGCACGCCAGAACCAGCAGGCCATTGCGGCCAACTTCGATAGGGGTTTTAGGCAGTGACGATGCGCTTGAAGATATCTGCCATGGGCGTGTAGTTCACATAGACGCCATTGATATTCGCTTCAAGCCACTCATCCTGGCTGAGCTCTTCCCAATCCAGTTCGTAACCTGCCGATAGCGCGAGGTGTTCAAAGAAGATCCGCTGGACTCGGCCATTGCCCTCGCGAAACGGATGAATCATGTTCAGCTCGCAGTAGAATTCCGCCAACTTTTCACAGAAATCGTTTCGTTCAAGTCCACTCAGCCAGTTGTTTTCTTGAAGATTGGAAAAAATCTTCAGGGCTTCCGCCTCGATTCTTCCGCAGTTACAGAAACGCGTTCCGCCCTTGGAGATATCAACATTTCTTATCTCTCCCGCCCAGGCATAGAGGTCGGAAAACAACTGGCGATGCAGCAGCTTGAAATTCTCCAGGCTGTAGGGCGGAGCGACATAGCGAACCCGACTGACGGTCAGCGCGGTGATGTCCCTCTCCGCTGCCTCAAGGGCGGCCATTTCCTGGATATTCAGCTTGTTTTTAAGCACTGAGGAGGCGGGGTAGCAGTAATGATCATGAGAGGCGTCGTATTTATCCATTCAACGGTCTTCCATGCTTGGCCAAGATTTTTTCCAACGAGGCTTTTTCGTCGAAGATCGGTATATCTATGCCTTCCAGTCTTGAACTGCTGACAAAGTTTTTAAGCTTGTTCTTTTCGAAACGCTCATAAGGATCAAACGCTGGACGAACAGCGCATTTCGACAACAGGGACAAAGCGCCTCTAAGTTCTGCAACATTCCTGGCGCACATCCTGAAGCCGATTCTTTTTGAAACTTCATTGCGCACGGCCGGATAGGGCAACGCATCAATAAGCACGCGTTCGCACTCTCGCCCCTCTTCTGCGAGGGCACTCAGGCGCTTTAACTTCAAAGATAAAGAGCTCCAGCCATTTGCCCCTAATTTCAGATGAAGCTGAGTTTCGACAAAGCGTTTGACCTCAAGAAACGTCCCCAGCTTCTTCAGATCGCTGATCTGTGCAGTTTGCAAAATCTGCTGCAGTGATACGTCCATCATCGCCCCATGATTGATGCCAAAGCCCGGAGATTATACACCTCATAGATCGCCACCACGGGCACGTCTCGTCCTTGGCACCAGCACTCTTCACAGTCAAAAGCGGAGCCCACCCCTTCAGCTAGCATTCGCCTCGTTCGATGTTTGCAGCCCTGAGAGCCTGAGCATTTTCCAGTCCCGGTAAAGGTGTTCCAGAAATGGATAGATGACCCCGAAGCATGCCAGCCACCTGCTCGGGCGGGCACCAGAGTGGACCACATGATGTCCACTATCGGCATAAATCCGCTTTAACAGACCTTCTGTTGTCCCTAACGCCCCCATCAAAACCTGGCCTGTGGATAACGTCACAACAGCCACCCTCCATCGCCAACCCCACCTACGCTTAGGTAGGATGTCCCCTCCTTTTCCCCGAGGCTCGCGTCATGTTCATCGGCGTTCTGCTGGTCATTACCTGGCTGATTCTGCTTCTGCGCTACCCCGCCAAAGCCCTCCCCGTGTCCCTGGCTGCCGCGTTCGGCCTGGCCCTGGTGGCCTGCTGGGTGGTCTGGCTGGACAACCGCGAAGCCCAGCAACTGGCGCGCCTGGAGTTGCGCCTGACCTACGCGCCGGAGCACTGCCCCGCCGACCGTCCATTGCAGGTCAAGCTGAACAACGGCAACAAGGTGCCCCTGGTGGAATTGCGCTGGCGGGTCGCCGCCTATGCCCCGGGGGATACGGTCAACCTCGCCGACAACCAGTACAGTGCCCCGCGCTACCGTGGCCCCGGCGAGTTGCAGGCCGGCGCCAACTGGCAGGACTGCTTGCCCCTGCCGCCGCTGCGCCCCGGCTATCGCCCGCAAACCCTGGAGTTTCGCGCCGAGCGTTTACAGGGTAGTTTCTCCGACTGATTCACCCCCTCCCTCACCCAGCACAAGGACCGCGCCATGCCCGTAGCGTTGATCACCGGTTGTTCCAGCGGCATCGGCCGCGCCCTGGCGGACACCTTCAAGGGCGCCGGTTTCACCGTGCTCGCCACCGCCCGCAAGGCCGAGGACGTCTCTGCCCTGCAAGCGGCCGGTTTCAAGGCCGTGCAACTGGACGTCAATGACGGCCCGGCCCTGGGCGCCCTGGGCGAGGAGATCAACCAGCAGTACGGCGGCCTCGATGTGCTGATCAACAACGCCGGCTACGGCGCCATGGGCCCGTTGCTGGACGGCGGCGTGCAAGCCATGCAGCGCCAGTTCGAAACCAATGTGTTCTCGGTGGTCGGGGTGACCCGGGCGATGTTCCCGGTGCTGCGCCGCTGCCGCGGCCTGGTGGTGAACATCGGCAGTGTGTCCGGGGTGCTGGTGACGCCTTTTGCCGGTGCCTACTGCGCCTCGAAAGCCGCAGTGCACGCCTTGAGCGATGCCCTGCGCATGGAGCTGGCGCCGTTCGGCATCCGCGTCATGGAAGTGCAGCCCGGGGCCATTGCTTCAAGCTTCGCCAAGAATGCCGGGCATGAAGCCGAACAGCTGCTCAACGAGCAATCGCCCTGGTGGCCGCTGCGCGAGGGCATCCGCTCCCGGGCCAAGGCCTCCCAGGACAAGCCGACCCCGGCCAGCGAATTCGCCGCCGGCTTGCTCAAGGCGGTGCAGCAGGACAATCCGCCACGCCTGGTACGGCTGGGCAATGGCAGCCGCGCCCTGCCGCTGCTGGCCAACCTGCTGCCCAAGGGTCTGCTGGAGAAGGGACTGATGAAGCGCTTCGGCCTGAGCGCCAGGCTCTGACCCCTACGCACGCAAGCCATCTAGGGTGTACCGCGTGCCTCCCGTAGGAGCCGGCTTGCCGGCGAAGAGGCCCGCGAGCCAAGTGCAAATCTTGCGACCACCTTCGCTGGCAAGCCAGCTCCTACCGCGGTGGCGCAGTGCGCCTTTGTTCATTCGCCAATCAAGGATCTGCCCCATTGAAATATCGTAGTGCGCTGACGTTGACCCTGTTCGCCTTGCTGCTGGGCTGCCATGCCTCGTCACCGGACGAAAAACTCAATGCCACCCTGCCGGAGCTGAGCCTGGAACAGATCCTGCCCAAGGTCGAGGCCAACCCGTACTGCTCGCCGGAGATGGACAGCGAACGGCTGGTCGGCCTCGGCATCCGCCTGATGAATGAGGACGAGGTGCTGCATGGCGCAAGCCGTACCTTGCTGGCGAGCAAGGCCATACAAATGGCCCGCGGCTGCCTGATCATGGCCGCCCCCCGCGATACCATGAGCCTGTGCATCCTGGGCGGGATTGTCGGCTCCAGGCAGAAGGACTATGACAAAAGCGAAGCCTTCAACTACATCGCTTACGCCGCCCAGCACAATGAATCCTGCGCGGAAGCGGGCCTGTACGACATCTACAACCTTGGCAAGTTGGACCAGCCGGCGAACAAGGCATTGGCCATGGCCTGGCTGGAACGCGCCGCTCGGCACGGCGACGAGGACTCGCAACAAGAGATGCTGCGCAGCAGCGAACAGGACAATTTGCCACTGGCCTACGCCTGGGCCCGAACCCTCGATGACGCCCAAAGGCTCGAAGCGCTGAAACGCAAGATGAGCCCTCAGCAAACAGCTGAAGGCGAACAGCACTACACCCGGCTACTCAGCCAGCTCCCCTCCAAACAGGATCTTGAGCAGGCGCTGCGCCAGAACGTCATCCTCCTGGGCACAGGGGATATCTACTACGACTACCCGGAAGTGTTCGCGGGCATGTCCGCTGAGCAACAGCATGCTTTCGTCGCCCAGTTGGTGGACATGCAGGACCGCTACCCGAAGTTCCACACCCGCGGCCAACTGGTGGCCTACGCCTTGATTTCCCGCCTGGTGCAAAGCACCGGGCCGGCCGTGGACCTGTGGCAAGACCCGGCGCTGCAGGCCGTGCTGGAGGACGATGACCTGAGCGTGGAAGACAGCGTGGCCAAGGCCAAAATCCTCCTGGCCAAGCGCACGCCATAACTGGAGCGGCAGGCGCTACTGCTTTTGCAGCCGCAGCCAGACAGCTGCTGCGGTTTCGGTTGTGCGCCCTCTCAAACCCAGTAGAATCCGCGGTCTTGAGCGCCCGCGCTCAAGCAGCATGGAATCGCTGGCGCCGACACCCAAGCACGGAACTGCTCACGCTCCCCTCCTTTGCCGTCCCTGCCTGATTTCATGCGCGTCTTTTTTCATTCGCCGATCAGGGAATATCCATTGAAATTGTTCAACGCGCTGCCACTGGCATTGGCTGTCTTGCTAGCGGCTTGCGCCTCCACGCCTGCGCAAAACACCGAACCGAAACGCCCCGAACTCAATGACACCCTGCCCAAGCTGACGCTGGACAGCGTCTTGCCCAAGGTCAGCGCCAACGAGTACTGCAACCCGGCCATGGACGCGGATGTGCTGTACGGCGCCGGTTACAAGCTGAACGAGATCGAGGACTACAAGAACGCCAAGAGCTGCTTCGCCATGGCCGCGCCGCACTACACCCGGGCCTTCTGCTATCTGTCCACCACCACCGATCAGGAAACGGACAAGCCCAAGGCTGAGCGCGACCGCGAGTCCTTCAACTACATCGCCTACTCGGCGTCACAGAACGATTGGTGCGCCGAGTACGGCATGTACGCCACCTACTGGTTCGGCGACAAGGACATCCCCAAGGACCGGGACCTGGCCCTGCGCTGGCTGGAGCGCTCTGCGCTGCACGGCAACCCGGAACCGCAGCAGAGCCTGGCCGACGCCGCCGAAGAGTCCGGCGATCTGGTGAAGGCCTACGCCTGGCTGAAGGTTATCGACAACACCGAGGACACCAGCCAGCTGGATGCCCTTAAAGGCAAGATGAGCCCAGAGCAACTGGCCGAAGGCGAACAGCACTTTGACGAGCTTAAGGCGCGGGTGACCAGCAAGCAGGTGATGTACGACGAGGCGCGGGATGAAGAAGTGGCGATTTTCTCGGCCGAGATCCATTTCGATCTCCCCGACCTGTTCAAGGGCATGACCACGGCCGAGCGCCAGGCCTTCGTCAAGGCGGCCATCGCCAAGGCCCGGGACAGCGGCCAGTTCAAGCTGCATTACGCAGTGACCCAGTACATCATCGTCTCGCGCCTGGCCCAGCAGCGTTACCCCGGTGTCGACGTGCTGCAGAACCCGAAGCTGGTGGCCACCATCAACAACGTCAACGACGGCCTGGAAGCTGCGGCGAAGAAGTCCCAGGCGATCATGGACAAAAGCTACAAATAACCGCCCCCTGTAGGAGCCGGCTTGCCGGCGAAGAGGCCCGCGAGCCTTGCATCGCCCCTGCCGACGCTTTCGCTGGCAAGCCAGCTCCTACAACCAATGCCTCCCTCGTAGGAGCCGGCTTGCCGGCGAAGAGGCCCGCGAGCCTTGCATTGCCCCTGCCGACGCCTTCGCTGGCAAGCCAGCGCCTACAAAGGCTCGGGGTTGACGATGACGGTGCAGGTGATGCCGGCCGCCAGCAGGACGCCTTCGGGCACTTCATCGATGTGGATGCGCACCGGTACGCGCTGGGCCAGGCGCACCCAGTTGAAGGTCGGGTTGACGTCGGCGATCAGTTCGCGGCTTTCCGGGTTGTCGCGGTCGTAGATGCCCCGGGAAATGCTTTCCACATGGCCCTTGAGCACTTCGCCGCTCATCAGTTGCATGTCGGCCTTATCCCCGACGCGCACGTGGGGCAGCTTGGTTTCCTCGAAGAAGCCGTAGACCCAGAACGAGTTCATGTCGACCACCGCCATCTTCGCCTCGCCGATGCGTGCGTAGTCGCCACGGTGCACGTTGAGGTTGGTGACATAGCCATCCACCGCCGCCCGCACCTGGGTGCGTGCAAGGTTGAGTTGCGCCGCTTCCAGCTGGGCCTGGGCGTGCTGGTAGTCGGCCAGGGCCGAGTCGGCGATGTTGCCGGCGTCGTCGCGGTTTTCCTTGGAGATCACCAGGTTGTCCATGTCGGCGCGGCGCCGGGCGTTGACCTTGCGCATCTCCCAGGTGGCCTTCTTCGACGCCACCAGCGCTTGCGCCTGCTTGACCGCGATCTGGTAGTGCTCGGGGTCGATCTGCATCAGCAGATCGCCCTTGCGCACCAGCTGGTTGTCCTTGACCGGCACGTCCACCACTTCGCCGGTGACATCGGCGGCGACGTTGATGATGTCCGCGCGCACCCGGCCGTCACGGGTCCAGGGGGTGTACATGTAGTGCTCCCACAGGGTACGGCCGATCCACAGGGCCAGGGCCAGCACGAGCAGGGTGGCGAGCAGGCTGAAAAACTTTTTCATTGCGGGGGTCTCAACGGTAGACAGTGAGCGCCATGGCGCCGAACAGACAGCAGAACAGGCTCAGGCGCAGCAGCGCCGGGTGCCAGAAGAAGCGATACAGG
Organism: Pseudomonas sp. 8(2025); assembly: GCF_052665325.1. Taxonomy (NCBI): domain Bacteria; kingdom Pseudomonadati; phylum Pseudomonadota; class Gammaproteobacteria; order Pseudomonadales; family Pseudomonadaceae; genus Pseudomonas; species Pseudomonas sp. 8(2025). The sequence continues at coordinate 320,203 of NZ_JBQOIE010000003.1, forward strand.
TCATAGCCGGAAATGAACCGGTCCAGGGCCCAGGCCAGGGCCGCGGCGATGAAGAACATCAGGGTCATGGTGGGCATGTAAACGCCGTGGAAGGCGATTTCACGAGGCATGGTCAAGTCCTTGGGGTGCAGGAGCCGTTGGCTTGGCCACGGCATAGGCCGCCAGCGGCGATTGCGGGTCGAGCAATGAAGTACGGATGAAGTGCAGGTAGCTCTTGACCCGGCGCAGGGCCGAGGTGTCGAAGTGCGGGGCAAAGGGCTCGTCGGTGGCCTGGACCCGGCTGATGGCGTGGTCCACGGCGATCAGGCCGCGCTCCAGGTTGCTCTGGCTGGGCTGCAGGAACAGCCGCACCAGGGAGCGGCCCATGACCCGGATCGCCTGGCGCCAGGGCTGGGATTCGGCATAGGCCGGGTGCACCGGGAGGATCGCCTGCTCCTTGCGCAGCTCGATGATCGCGTGGCCGACTTCCAGCACCACGAACATCCAGCGCAGCAGCTCGCTCTGCACCTTGGGCTGGCCCACCGCCAGGCCATAGGCCTGGTGCAGCAGGTCGCGGGTACGGCTCTCGAAGCTCGACGCCAGGCCCTTGAGCTTGCCGCTGATGGCGTACACCACCTGGCCGCGCAGGTCCTGCTCCAGGCGCCGCCACAGCCAGCGGCTGTTGGGCGGCAGGATGATCGCCCCGGCCGCGGCGCAGACCAGCATGCCCATGACCATGGCGATGTAGTCATTGATGAAGGTGTAGGGGTTGTAGATGGTCAGGTTGTCCGGCACCGAACCGGTGCTGAAGAAGATCAGCAAGCCCAGGCCGACCCCGGCGTACTTGGGCCTGGACGCGAGGAACGAACCGAGCACGATCACCGGCGCCAGCATCAGGCACAGCAGCGGGAAGCCGTCGATCCAGGGGAACACGAAGAACATTTCGACGAAGCCCACCAGGGCGCCGATGAAAGTCCCGCAGGCCATCTGGAACGCCATGCGCTTGGGGTTCGGCGTGGCGGCCGAGAGGCCGATGGTGGCGGCGGCGATCAGGGTCATGGTGGCGCCGCTGGGCCAGGCCGTGGCCACCCAGTAGCTGCCCAGCACCACCAGCACGAAGGCCGCGCGGATGCCCGAGGCGGCGCAGGCCAGCCAGTTGGTCTGCGGGGTGTAGGGCTCGTCCCAGCGCTCGCGCTCGTGGCTGTGGTCGGCCAGGGACGCGTGGGTCTGGGCGTAGCTGTGCATCTCGTCGACAAAGCGGTAGAGCAGCTCGTAGGCGGTGTGGAAATCCAGCTGCTCGGCGTCGCTCGGGCCGCTCTCCTGGAAGGCCGTGCGCAGGCTGCGCACCCGCGCCGGCAGCTCGGCCTTGTAGGCCGCCAGGGCCGTGGCCAGGCGCGCCGCATCGGGGCTGGTCAGGGCACGGCCGGAGAAGCCGTCCAGCAGTTCCGCCAGGTCCTGCAGGCCGGGCTTGATCGCCGCCACCACGTGATCGGCGCCGCTGCTGCGCAGGCGTTCGAGCAACTGGTGCAGGGCGTTGAAGCGCGTGGTGATGCCCATGAACTCGCTGTTCAGGCGGCTCAGGCGGCCGTTGCGCCGACGCATGTGCGGGTCTTCGAACACGGTGACGCTGCGCAGCCCTTCCAGGCCCACGGCCTCGGCGATGAAGCGCACGTTGCTGCTTTCGAAGCTGTCGCGCTGGCTGCGCCCGCGCAGGCCGTCGGTGACGAACAGGGCGAACACCCCGAAGCGCTGGTACAAGGCGTTGCGCATGGCAGCGCTGGCGGTCTGGGGCAGGATCGCGGCGCTGACCAGGGTGGAGCAGAGAATCCCCAGGGAGATCTCCAGTACCCGCCACACCGCGGCCATGAAGGCCCCTTCCGGATGGGCCAGGGCCGGCAGGCCGACCATGGCCGCGGTGTAGCCGGCGAGGACGAAACCGTAGGCGCGAAAGTTGCGGTAGCGCGCCGCGCCGGCCGAGCAGATGCCGACCCAGATCGCCAGCGAGCCGAGGAACAGCTCGGTGTTCTGGGCGAACAGGGCGATCAGCGCCACCATCACCGCCGAGCCCGCCAGGGTGCCGAGAAAGCGGTAGAAGCTTTTGGCGAACACCTGGCCGCTCTGCGGCTGCATGACGATGAACACGGTGATCATCGCCGTGCGCGGTTGCGGCAACTCCAGGCGCATGGCCAGCCACAGGGTGAGGAACGCGGCGGCCAGGACCTTGAAGATATAGACCCAGGTCACGCCGTCGCTGCGCGCCCAGTCGAAGAAACCCCGGCGCCATTCAAGGGAGTACAGCCAGCGCAAAGGTGCGGGCAAGGAAGTCATGGGTGCCTGCTTCAATGGTCGAACACGGCCAGGGCCGCGGGGGTCTTGGGTGCCTCAAGGCGGTCTTGCGCGGGAACGTCGCGGCCGGCTTCAAGCCCGCCGCCCAGGGCCGTGACCAGGTCCGCCTGGACCGTCAGGCGTGCGGCCTGCACCTGCTGCTGCACCTGTTGCTGATGGAACAGCAGGCTCTGGGCGTTGAGCACATTCAGGTAGTCGGTCAGGCCGCGCTGGAAGGCCACGGTGGCGATGTCGTAGGTCTTCTGCGCAGCGGCCACCGACTCGGCGGCGAAGGCTTGCTGCTTGTCCATGGACTCGCGGCGGATCAACTGGTCGGAGATGCTTTTCAGTGCATCCACCAGGGTCTGGTTGTACCTGGCCACGGCCATGTCGTAGCCGGCCGAGGCTTCACCCAGCTCCGAGCGCAGGCGCCCGCCGTCGAAGATCGGCAGGCTGATGGCCGGGCCGACGTTGTAGTTGAGCTTCTTGCCGGTGAGGAACTCCAGGGCCCCACCGCCGGTGGCCATGAAGCCGATGCTGCCCACCAGGTCGACGTTGGGGTAGAAGCCGGCGTGAGCCACATCGATACCGCGAGCCTGGGCCGCCACTTGCCAGCGGCTGGCGACCACGTCCGGGCGCTGCCCCAGCAGTTCGGCGGGCAGGACCGAGGGCAGTTTCAGCGCGGCGCCCAGGGACAGGCTTGGCCGCTGCAACTGCGCGCCCTCCCCCGGGCCCTTGCCGGCCAGGGCCGCCAGCTGGTTGCGGGTCAGGGCGATTTCTTCGTCCAGGGCGTCCAGTTGGCGATGGGTTTCCGGCAGCGGCGCCTCGGCCTGGCTGACTTCGAAATGAGTGCCGATGCCGCCGTCCAGGCGCCGTTGCGCCAGTTCGAGGATCTGTTGCTGCTGCTTGAGGGTGGCCGCGACGATATCGCGCTGGGCGAAGTGCAGGGACAGCTGGATATAGCTGCGCACCACATTGTTCACCAGTTCCAGCTGGGCCTGACGGGCTTCGGCCACGCTCATGTGGGCCAGGTCCACGGCACGCTCGGTGCTGTTGCTTTCCCGGCCCCAGAGGTCCAGGGCATAACTCAAGCCCAGGGCGGCGTTGTTGTCCCAGGTGGTGCTGTTGGACAGGGCGCCGGGGCCGTAGAACTGATCGGTGGGCCAGTTGTGGCGCTTGAGGGTGACGTCACCCTTGATCTGCAGCGACTCGGCCGACTCGGCGATGCCGGCCAGGGCCTTGGCCTGGCGGACCCGGGCGGCGGCCATGGCCAGGCTCGGGCTGCCTTGCACCGCAAGGCTGATCCAGCGGTCCAGTTGCGGGTCGCCATAGGCCTGCCACCACTGGGCGCTGGGCCAGTGGGCGTCCTGCGCGGCGCTCTTTATCGCCTCATCCGTGGCCAATGTATTAGCGGGAAGTGTCTTGCCCTGTGGGGCAATGCCTCCGGTTCCGATGCAGCCGCTGATTGCTAACGATAAAGCCCAAACACTGAGGGTCTTGAACCCTCTGCTGATGCGACGCGGCACTGCTGCGAATTCCTGAGATCGGGGGGGAGTATTTCTCTCGTAGGAGCTGGCTTGCCGGCGCAGCGATACGCCTGCTACACCGCGTTGCGCGGATCGCCGGCCTGCCGGCTCCTAGGGATCGGCGCAATTCTAGGGGGCGGTCGTTGTGGCGATAAGCTGGGATTCCTGTGAATCTTTGTTACCGTAAACGCGATAATCCCTTGGTCGTATCCCTGTACGCCTGTAAAAACAGAAACTTCGTGTCACAATTTGCAATCTCCCTTGAGAGCACCCCATGGACACCTTGCAAAACATGCGCGCCTTCAGTTGTGTTGCCGAAGCCGGTAGTTTCACGGCCGCCGCGGTGCAGCTGGACACCACCACCGCCAACGTCTCGCGCGCCGTCTCCAATCTAGAGGCGCACCTGCAAACCCGCCTGCTCAACCGCACGACTCGCCGCATCGCCCTGACCGAGGCCGGCAAGCGCTACCTGCTGCGCTGCGAGCAGATCCTGGCCTATGTCGAAGAAGCCGAGGCCGAGGCCAGCGACGCCCACGCCCGCCCCGCCGGGCAGTTGAAAGTGCACACCATGACCGGCATCGGCCAGCACTTCGTGATCGACGCCATCGCCCGCTACCGCAAGACCCACCCGGACGTGACCTTCGACCTGACCATGGCCAACCGTGTGCCGGACCTCCTGGACGAGGGCTACGACGTGTCCATCGTCCTGGCCCGGGAGCTGCCGGATTCGGGGTTCGTCTCCCAGCGCCTGGGGATGACCTACAGCATCGTCTGCGCCTCGCCGGCCTATGTGAAAGCCAACGGCTGCCCGCAAAAGCCCAGCGATCTGCTGAACCATGCCTGCCTGCGCCTGGTGAGCCCGGTGATTCCCCTGGAGAAGTGGACCTTCGACGGCCCGGAAGGCCAGGAAATGGTCACCATCAACAGCTCGCCGTTCCTGGTGAACTCCGCCGATGCCATGAAGACTGCGATCATCAGCGGCATGGGGGTCGGGGTGTTGCCGGTATATGCGGCTATAGAGGGTTTGCGCACCGGCACCCTGGTGCGGGTGATGCCCAAGTACCGCTCCCAGGAGCTGAACCTGTACGCCATCTACCCGTCGCGCCAGTACCTGGACGCCAAGATCAAGACCTGGGTCGAATACCTGCGCGGCTCGCTGCCGGAGATCCTCACCGCGCACCAGACGGAACTGGCGGCCTATGAACTGAGCGGCAGCCTGACCGGCGCACGCCTGGCCACCTGACCGCGGGGCGCCCCGCCCAGACCACCGTCCCACCTGTAGGAGCTGGCTTGCCGGCGAAGAAGCCCGCACGTCCTGTGCAAACCTGGATGCCGCCTTCGCTGGCAAGCCAGCTCCTACACGGTGTACGCCCCTCCCCCAAACGCCGGCCCATCCCCCGTAGGAGCCGGCTTGCCGGCGAAGAAGCCCGCACGTCCTGTGCAAACCTGGATGCCGCCTTCGCTGGCAAGCCAGCTCCTACACATGCAGGCTCGTGGCGGGGTGCTTTGGTGGCGGCGGCAAAAATGTTAGCTTGCTTGGCATTCTCCCCGCCTGACGAGCCTTCGCGCGATGAAAAAGACTGTACTTGCCTTCAGCCGCATCACCCCCGAGATGACCGAACGCCTGCAACAGGATTTCGAGGTCATAGTGCCCAACCCCAAGCACGGGGACATCGCCGCGCAGTTCAATGAAGCCCTGCCCCAGGCCCACGGCCTGATCGGTGTCGGCCGCAAGCTGGGCCGTGCGCAGCTGGAAAACGCCGCGCGCCTGGAAGTGGTGTCGAGCATCTCGGTGGGCTACGACAACTACGACCTGGCCTACTTCAACGAACGCGGGCTGATGCTCACCAACACCCCGGACGTGCTCACCGAAAGCACCGCCGACCTGGCCTTCGCCCTGCTCATGAGCAGCGCCCGCCGAGTGGCCGAGCTGGACGCCTGGACCAAGGCCGGGCAATGGCAGGCCAGCGTCGGCCCGGCGCTGTTCGGCTGCGACGTGCACGGCAAGACCCTGGGCATCGTCGGCATGGGCAACATTGGCGCGGCCATCGCCCGCCGTGGGCGCCTGGGCTTCGGCATGCCGATCCTCTACAGCGGCAACAGCCGCAAGGCGGCCCTGGAGCAGGAATTGGGGGCGCAGTATCGCAGCCTGGAGCAACTGCTGGCGGAGGCGGATTTCGTCTGCCTGGTGGTGCCGTTGAGCGAAAAGACCAAGCACCTGATCAGCCAGCGCGAACTGGCGCTGATGAAGCCCAGTGCAATCCTGGTGAACATTTCCCGCGGGCCGGTGGTGGATGAACCGGCGCTGATCGAAGCCTTGCAGAAGGGCCAGATCCGTGGCGCCGGCCTGGATGTGTACGAGAAGGAACCGCTGGCGGAGTCGCCGCTGTTCCAGCTGAAGAACGCAGTGACCTTGCCGCACATTGGCTCGGCCACCCATGAAACCCGCGACGCCATGGCCGCGCGCGCCATGAGCAACCTGCGCAGTGCCCTGCTGGGTGAGCGGCCGCAGGACCTGGTCAACCCGCAGGTATGGAAGGGCTGACCACCCACGGCCTATCCCCTCTGTAGCCGCTGCCAAGCCTGCGAGGCTGCGAAAAGGTCCGCAGGACCTTCAGCGATAGCCCGGCAGAATCAGGTCGCCCGGTTTTGCGACGGCTGCGCCGCCGTTCGCAGCCTCGCAAGCTCGGCAGCGGCTACAGAGGCAGGCACAACCTTGGGTTTACGGAACACCAGGACGTTGCCCAGCATCACCAACACCAGCCCAGCCAGCGCCGGGGCGGTCCATTGGTAGCCTTCGACAAAGGCCGAGACGTTCAACGCCACTACCGGGAACAGCACGGTGCAGTAAGCCGCGCGCTCCGGGCCCATGCGCCCCACCAGGGTCAGGTAGGCGGTAAAGCCGATGACCGAGCCCGGAATCACCAGGTACAGCAGTGAGCCGATGTAGCGGGTGCTCCATTCCACATCGAAGGCGATGCCCTGGAACAGGCAATACACCGCCAGCATCGTCGCGCCGTAGGCCATGCCCCAGGCATTGGTGGTCAACGGCTTGAGCCCGGCTTTTTGCTGCAGGCTGGACAGCATGTTGCCCGCCGAGAAGCACAAGGTGCCCAGCAGGGCCAAGCCCAGGCCCAGCAGGGTTTGCGGGCTGGCACTGTGGCCCACCAGCTCCGGCCAGAACAGCAGCCCCAGCCCCAGCAGCCCCAGGCCGCCGCCCAGCAGCACGTTGCGAGCGATCTTCTGGCCGAAGAACACTCGCGCATTGAGGGCGTTCCACAGGGTCGCAGTGGAAAACACCACCGCTACCAGGCCACTGGGAATCCATTGGCTGGCGTGCAAAAAGCACATGAAGTTGATACAGAACAGGCACAACCCCTGGGCCAGGCAGATCAGGTGACCACGACGGTTCATCGGCTGCAGCTTGCGGCTGAGCAGCAACAGGACGAACAGCACCAGGGCCGCCAGGGCGAAGCGATAGACGATGGACACCGGAATCGCCACCACCCCCAGTTGCAGTTTCAGGGCGATCCAGGTGGTGCCCCAGATCAGCACGGTCAACAGGTACAGCGATAGGTTCATGGCGCGACTCCTTTGTCAGGAGTGCAGTGTCACGCCCCGCCGGCCTTGCGCGCTTGCACAAACTTGCGCTTTTTATCCGCCCGGGGCTGGCAGCACACGGGCTACGGAGTAGCATGCAGAACACCGGCAGCCGCACCCATGTTGACGCCCCACCATGCACGCACTGGATACCCTGCAAGTCTTCCAAGCCCTGAACCGCTCGCCCAATGCTCGCCTGGAGCACAGCGCCGAGCTCGGTGACGGCTTGTCCGCAGCCTTGTGGAGCAACCATCACGACGCCCAGGAGTACGAGGCCCCCAGCCATCACACCCTGTCCTGCTACCTGGCCGGCGGCACCGGCACCTTCCGCCGCGACCAGCCGGGCAGCAAGGGCGGCCCGGGCAAGTTGTGCATCCTGCCCGCCGAGCACCAGTCGGCCTGGGTGATCAACGGTGATATTCGCCTGGCCCATCTGTACTTCAGTCCCGAGCAGTTCGCCCTGGGCTGCGTCACCCTGCTGGATCGCGAGCCCCGGGAACTGCAACTGCGCGAAAGCACCTTTCTCGACGACCCCGAGCAGACCCAGCGCTTTGCGCAGTTGGTCCGCCTGAACTGGGACGAACCCGGCGAGCGCCTGCTGACCAGCAGCCTGGCCCACGAGATGCTCAGCCATGCCCTGCTCAATCAAGTGGGCCAGCGCCAGGGGGCCCGGCTCAAGGGCGGGCTGGCCGCACACCAGCGACGGCTGCTGGTGGACTACATCGACAGCCAGCTGGACGCGCCCCTGAGCCTGGGCCAGCTGGCGGGGTTGTGCGCCCTCTCCGAATACCACTTCGCCCGCATGTTCCGTGCAAGCTTCGGCCTGCCGCCCCACCAATACCTGCTAGCCCGACGCCTGAGCCGGGCCCGGCACCTGCTGCGCACCACCGCCCAGCCTCTGGGCGAGATTGCACTGGCCTGTGGTTTTGCCAGTGCCAGCCACTTCAGCAATCGCTTCCGGCACGCCCTGGGGGGCACGCCGGGAGACTACCGCCTGGCGTTCCTGCGCTGAGGCCAGGGTTACCCAAAACCCGCCTCTGCATGCTCCTTCTTATGCCAAAGCCCAGGCTGACACGCCTGAGTCAGTGAACGGTTAAAGTTCCTTACTTAAATAAGACAATTCTTACAAGCCAATTAAAAACCCCCTACATATCTCTCTCAGAAAGATCACGCCCGGCAAGTTCTTATATGACACTCAAGAACATAACCAGGTAATTATTTTAATATTTTATTTATCACTTCATTCATGGAGCTGATGATTATTGTTTAAGCCCAGCTTCAACTTAGTCTTCGGACCTTGAGTGCCAGGCATTCCATAAATACCCACCCCCTTACAGGAGCCAATTACCTGAAGTACCCGGCAGACTCTTGCCCACAACAATTGACACACAACTTTCACCACACCCCTGAGGCAATCCAACCTTCAACCATTGGGTCCTTGAACAAACCAGCAACAACTCAGCCGTTAATCGCCTTACTCCAAAACAACAAAAACAGAGGACGATGAAATGCTTTCACAAAGTTTGCCACGGCAATGGGTCAGACACTCGCCCCTGCTGTGTGCCTCGATACTGGCCATTCCGGTAAAAGCCGAACTGCTCGAGGACAGCAGCGCACGCCTGGAACTGCGCAACTACTACTTCAATCGGGACTACCGCGAAGGCACTGCCCCTACCCGTGAAGAATGGGCGCAAGGTTTCCTCTTGCGCCTGGATTCGGGGTTCACCGAAGGCCGCCTCGGCGTCGGTGCCGACGCCATCGGCATGCTCGGGATCAAGCTGGATTCCGCTCCTGGCCGGACCGGCACCGGGCTGTTGAAGGTGGCGCGCAATGGCCGGGCCGAGGATGACTATTCGAAACTGGCCCTGGCCGGCAAGCTCAAGACCAGCAAGACCCTGTTCAAGTTCGGAACCCTGGTACCGCCGGTACTGCCGACACTGAGACCCAATGACGGCCGCCTGTTTGCGCAGATGTTCGAAGGCGGGCTGCTGACCTCCAATGAAATCGAAGACCTGGAGTTTACCGCCGGGCGTCTGAGCCGGGTCCTGCAGCGCAACGCCACGCAGTACACACCGCTGACCCTGAGCCCCTTGAACCGGCGCTTCGAGAAGCTGGGGGCCACCGCGGAACACTTCGACATGGCGGGCCTCGACTATCGGTTCCGCAAGCAATGGCTGGCTCGCGTGCATGTCGCCCAGCTGCAGGATATCTACCGCCAGCAGGTCTTCACCCTGGTCAACAAGAGCCCCTGGGGAGCGGGGACGTTCAGCAGCGATCTGCGCTTGAGCCTGATGAACGACTATGGCAATGCCAAAGGCGGCAAGATCGACAACCGCGCCCTGCAGGGGTTGCTCGGCTATGCCTATAAAGGCCACAGCCTTGGCCTGACTTATCAGCGAATGTTGGGGGACACCGGTTATGCCAACATCCTGGGTACCGATGCCAACTTGATCAACTTATCCGTACTGGGTGACTTCGCCAATGCCAAGGAGCGCTCCTGGGCACTTCGTTATGGCTATGACTTTGCCAACCTGGGCTTGCCGGGCCTGACTATCAATAGCCGCTATATATCCGGCAGCCATGCCGAGATAACCGGCAGCCAAAGAATTGGCAAGTCATGGGAGCTGGATAATGAATTGCGTTATGTCGTGCAACAAGGCCCGCTGAAGAACTTAAGTGTACGCCTGCGCAGTGCGCTCTATCGCTCCAACTACGCCAAGAACTTCATTCGCGACACTGATGATACGCGACTGATGTTCAACTACACCTGGAATATCAAGTAAGCAGACCACCAGAACCGATGTAACGGATCAAATGCCTAGAGGACTATCTCCATGCAACGTCTATTATCGAAAAGTTTGGCCAGCCTGTTGTTTTTAAGCCTGTTCAACCCGGTCGCGGCGAAACAGCCCCTGCAAGCGCAAAGCGTCCCGGAGTTCCGACCGGGTTACTTGATCGGTTATCTGAAACAGCAGGATCTGCCCGACAGTCTGTCGCTGTTGCCGCCCCCTCCTGCAGTGGGGACCCCAGCCTTCGCTCTGGACCAGAGCATGGCCGAGAAAAACCAGGCCTTGCGGGGCAGCAAACGCTGGGAGTTGGCTGTCAGCGATGCCAACCTGAAGTTCCCTGCCGCCGCGCAGACATTCTCCTGTGCCCTGAATGCCCCGATCAGCGAACAGCTGACACCTACGCTGTACAGAGTCCTGCGGCGGACCCTGGCCGACGCCGGGCTGGCCACCTACAGCGCAAAGAAGCGCTACCAGCGCACCCGGCCCTTCGTCTACAACCAGCAACCCAGCTGCACCCCGGAAGACGAGGCGAAACTGGCCGCAGATGGTTCCTACCCATCGGGCCACAGCGCAATCGGCTGGGCCTGGGCGCTGTTGCTGAGCGAACTGTCCCCCGAGCACGGCAATGCGCTCTGGGCCCGCGGCCGGGCCTACTCGCAAAGCCGCATGGTGTGCAACGTGCACTGGTACAGCGATATCCGTGAAGGCCGTGAAATAGGCGCGACCACCGTGGCACGCTTGCACGCCGACCCGACCTTCCAGGCCGATTTCGCCGTCGCCCGGCAAGAGTTGCTGGCCGTTCGGGCCCAGGGCCTGACCGCCGGCGCTGACTGTGCAGCGCAAGCGCAGGCCCTGGCACTTGACGCCGACTAGGGTGCCAGGGTGAGGACCTTGAAGGTATTGGCATGAAACAGCGGGTCCGGCTTGGGTTCGGCCGGGCTCGCGGCCGGTTGGGTGAAGTCCATTGCCGCCAGGTAGACCCGCCGGGTACGCGGGTCGAACGCCATGTTGTAGGCCATGGGCTGGGTGCTGACGCTACCCAGGAGCTGGTAGCGGTCGGCATCGAGCTGGGCGACGACGCTGAGGTTGGCGTCCACCCCGCTGGCGATCAGCAAGCGCTGGGCCTGCGGGTCGTAGGCCAGGCCGTTGACGTCCCGGGTGATCGGCAGGCTGGCCTTCAGCGCGCCGTTGTCGCGGTCGAGCACCAGCAGCACTGGCCGCTCACCACGGCAAGCGACGAACAACCGCCCCCGTTGTTCATCCTGGGCCAGGGCACTGGGCCGCGGGCAGTCGGGATACTGCCAGCGGTCCAGGACCTTGAAACTGCTGGAGGACAACCGCGCGACGATGCCCTCATCGCGCATCGGCAGAAAGAAACTGCCATCGCCCTTGAGCAGCAACGGGTCGATCTTCTTTACCGCCAGCTCATGGGCGGCGGTGATGCGCTCTTCTTTGGGATCGAAGACGAACAGGGTGGAACGATCGGCCCGGCGCCCGCTGACAATGATCACCTGCCCGGTGCGCGGCTCGTACACCGCGCTGTTGAGGTTGCTCTGGGTCACGGTGATGCGCTTGAGCGGCTTGAATGTGGATAACTCCACCACCCCCAGGCTGCCGTCGGTGTTGAGCACCAGCAGGCGGTCCAGCTCCGGTACCAACACCACACCATTGGCGCCCCGGGACTGTTCGAGGGTGCGCACCGGGCGCTGCCTGTCCACATCGAACACGCTCAGGCCGTTTTCCCGGCGGGCCAGGAACAGGTAGGGCCGGGTCGGGTCCAGGGCGATGAAGCCCCAACTGCTGCCGGAGCCCGGCAGCTGCACTTGCTGCTCGCGGTGGTACAGGCGCTCATCCGCCGGCGCAGCCGCCTGGGCCACGCCACAGAACGCCAGGAGCACACTCAGGGCCAGGGCTTTCATCAGAACTCCAGGGTGCTGGAGAGCGACACTTGGCGAGCATCCCCCAGGGACACGAAGTACTTGCTCACCGAGGAGGTGTAGTAGGTCTTGTCGAACAGGTTCTTCACGTTGAGCTGAAACTTGACCTTCTGCCCTTCGACCTTGGTGTCGTAGGTGGCGAAGGCATCGGCCACGGTGTAGCCCGGCAGGTCGAAGCTGTTGGGCGCATCCCCGGCGCGCTCACCGACATAACGGGCACCGGCGCCGACCCGCAGGCGGTCGCCGCCGATCAGGCTGCCGAAGTCGTAGACCGCCGACAGCGAGCCGGTGTTCTTGGCCACGTTCTGCAGTTGCTTGCCCTTGTACTGGGTGTCCTTGGTCACTTCGGCGTCGGTGTAGGCGTAGCTGCCGATCAGGCTCCACTGGTCGGTGAGCTGCCCGGTCAGGTCCAGCTCCAGGCCCTGGGAATGCACTTCACCGGCCACGCTGGTGACAGTCTCGGAGGCCGTGGCGGTGGTCACCAGCACGTTGCGCTTGGTGATGTCGAACAACGCCGCACTGGCGGTGATGCGCCCTGGAATGTCGAGCTTGGCCCCCAGTTCCCAGGACTTGGCTTCTTCCGGTGCGATGGAGCCGTCCAGCACCACGCTGCCGCCGGCCAGCTGGGCAATGCTGGAGTTGGGTTTGAACGACTCGGTGTAGCTGCCGTAGAACGACAGCTGGTCGGTGTAGCGGTACACCAGGCCGGCGCGGGGCACGAACTTCTGCCCGTTGCTGTCGGTATTGGCGTGGAACGGCCGGCCCTTGCCCGCGTACTGGTCGTACTCCTGGAAACGCCCGCCGCCCACCAGGATCCACTGGTCGGTGAGGTGGATGGCATCCTGGAAGAACAGCGAGTCACTGCGCAGCAGGTCGGTCTGGTCGCTGTCCGGGGCGCTGACGTTGGTCCCCGCCACTTGCTGGCCATACACCGGGTTGAGGTAGTTGAAACTGGTGTTCTTGCCGCGGATCAGGTCGGCGCGGTAGATCTTGCGGTACTCGTCGTCCAGGCCGAACACCAGGTCGTGCTGCATGCCGCCCAGTTGCACCTTGCCTTCCAGGCTGACGGTGGCATAGCGGTCGGTGGTCAGGGCATTCTTGGTGCCGTCCATGGTCCGGGTCAGGGTGCCGTTGGCGTTCACCGCGGTCAGGCGCACCTGGCTGGCGTCGTAGGTTTCACGGTTCCAGCTGTAGCCGAAATGGGCCTTCCAGTCGTCGCTGAGCTCGTGATCGACCTCGAAACGATACAGGTCCGAACGCCCTTCCATGTTGTTGAACGGCTCGTCCAGGCGCCGGGTGGCCGGGATGTCCAGCGGGTGGTTGGTCTTGGGGTCGATGGCCGTGCCGCGGTCGAACGGGGTCAGGAATTCGCGATGCTCATAGGCCAGCAGCACCTTGGTGCGCTCGCCGTACCAGGCCAGGGACGGCGCCACCAGGGATTCGCGGTGGGTGCCGAAGTTGCGCCAGTAGTCTTCGTCTTCGTGGTCCACGACCAGCCGGTAGGCCAGCCCGGAATCCCCCAGCGGCCCGGTGGTGTCCAGGCTGCCGCCGCTGCCGTTCTTGCCCGAGCCGTAGGTCGAACCGCGCACGGTCAGGGCCGTGGACTGCTGCAACTCGGGTTTCTTGCTGACGATATTGATCACCCCGCCCGGGTCCTGGATGCCATAGAGCAGGGACGACGGGCCCTTGATCACTTCCACGCGCTCGGCCGTGGCGTTCAGGGCACGGCCCTGCACCACCGGCATGCTGTCGCGCATGATCGAGCCGTTGCGGTTGTCGCCGAAGCCGCGCAGCAGCACCGCGTCCTGAGTGCCGCCCAGGGTGTTGGTCTGGGTGATGCCACTGACGTTCTTCAGGGCGTCATCCAGGTTGCGCGGGGTCTGGTCGCGCAGTACCTGGGCCGGGATCACGTTGATGATCTGCGGGATTTCCTGGTTCAGCGCCTGGGAGCGGGCCACCGAGGTGGTGGCCGGCGGCTGGTAGCTGGTGCTTTCGTCGACGCCCTGGGTGGTGATGCTGGAAGTCCCCAGGTTCAGCCCGGCACCTTGGGGCAGGGGTTCGAGAACCAGGGTATGGGCGTCGCTGCGGCGATAGGTGAAACCGGAATTGCCCAAGAGACGCTGCAAGGCCTGCTCGGCACTGAGCTGGCCGGTGACGGCCGGGGCCTTGAGGTTGTAGGGCGCCTCGTCGGTGTAGACCACGCTGATCCCGGTGACCCGGGTGAAATCGCTCAGGGCCTGGGGTAGCGGCTTGGCCGCGATGGCGAAGTTGAACAGCGCACTGTGCTGCTCGCTGCCGGCCTGGGCCGCCAATGCCACGCTCAGGGGCAGCAGGGCCAACCCCGAAACCACCAGCGCCGAAGCGCCGAACCACCGTTTGACCGAACCGTTTACCGCCGAATTTGCCCTGGACTTCATGCTGGAGACTCGTGTGTAAAAGCACCGTGAATGCGAATTAGTCGCACTTTCAAGCACTACACGTATGTCGCAGGCAAAGACCTCAGCATTTTTTTGAAAATATTTTCAGGGCGGCGAAAACGCCCCCCGCCCGATGCATCCCCTGTAGCCAGTGCCGCAGGCTGCGATCGGGCTGGGCGGCACTCCGACGAAGCGATCGAGGCGCTCGTGAGGCCGCAGGAGGCTTGACGGGAGACCGTCAAGCAAGGTCCTGCGGACCTTCTCGCAGCCTCGCAGGCTCGGCAGCGGCTACAGCGCTCGTTACAGGGATCGCTGGATGCGCCCGGCACTGGTGCTGGAACCCACGGGCTTGCCCTGCTGGTCCATGTCCTTGAGGTAGTGCAGCATCGCCTCCAGGTCGCTGACCCCCAGGTCGCTGCGGTTCAGGCCGCTCTTGAACAGGCTGAAGCGGTCGCCGCCATCGGCCAGGAAGCCGTTCATCACCAGCCGGTAGTTCGCGCCGGCCTGCAGCGGCTTGCCGTTGAGGCGCACGCTGCCGGGGACGACACGGCTGTCCGGCGGGCGCTTGGGGTCCCAGCGATAGGTGAAGCCCTGGGACACTTGCAGGATGTTGGCATCGTCCGCGCCCTTCCATTGCTGGTTGAGCACCTGTTCGATCTGCCGGCCCGTGAGGTCGAAAGCGATCAGGTTGTTGTTGAACGGCTGCAAGGTCGCCAGTTGCCCGTAGTTGACCCGGGTCTGCCCGGGCTCCAGGGCCAGGTCGCTGCGAATGCCACCGGTGTTCATGAAGGCGATCTGTGCGCCATTGGCCCGGCCGCCGGCCAGATGCGCGTCGGCAATCAGGTCACCGATGGGCATTTCCCCGGCCGCGTCGGCACGCCGGGCAATCGGCGAGGCGGCAATCGCCCCCACCGGCTTGAGCAGCACCTGGTTGCTACGGGCCTCGACCTCCTGTTGCAACTGCGCCAGGGCCAGGTCCTGTGGATAACGGGCCGGATCGGCCAGCAGGTTGAGGGCCTGGATGCTCGCCACCCGGTGCTGGCCCGGGGTCACTTGCAGGGTCAGGTGAGTCAGCAGGTGGCCGTAGGAATTGCCCTGGGTCACCAGCAGCGGCCCGACCTTGCACAGGTAGCCCTGATGCGAGTGGGCGCTGATCAGCACGTCCACCGCCGGGTCCAGGCGCTTGGCCACGTCGACGATATCGCCGCCGAGCTGCGAGCAGTCCTGCTTGTCGAACGGCTCCGGGGTCGAGCCGCCCTGGTGCACCACGGCGACGATGGCGTTGACACCCTGGGCATTGAGTTCGGGGATCAGCTTGTTGATGGATTCGGCTTCGTCGGCCACCTGCAAACCGCGCATGCCCTTGGCGCTGACCACCGAGGCCACGTCCCGCAGCACCGCACCGACAAAGGCCACCTTGACCCCGCGCACCTCTTCGATGCGGTAGGCCGGCAGCAACGGCTTGCCGGTGTCGCTGTCCAGCAGGTTGGCCGCCAGGTAGGGGAAGCCGCTGCCGGGGTAGTTCGGGCGGAACTGGCAGGCCTTGTCCGGCCGCGACGACTGGCAGCCGCCATCGAGCTGGCGCAGGAACTCGGCCTTGCCGTTGTCCAGTTCGTGATTGCCGATGGCGCTGAGTTTCATGCCCATCTGGCGCAGGGCGTCCAGGGTCGGTTCGTCGGCCCACATGGCCGACAGCGGCGGGCTGCCGCCCACCAGGTCGCCGGCGCCGATGAAGAGCAGTTGCGGGTCCTGCTGGCGCAGTTGGGCAAGCATGCCGCCCAGGGTAGCGATGCCGCCGGCCGCAAGCTTGCGCACGCCGCCCGGGGCCTGGGGGTCCTTGTAGCTGAAGGGGTTGGCTTGCAGGTAGCCGTGCAGATCGTTGATGGCGACGATGTTCACCGCCACCGGTTGCGGCGGTTCAGACAGCGAGCTGCAACCGGCCAGGGTGACCAGGGCCAGGGTCAGTGCCCCCAGCATCCGGGGCATGGGACGAAGACGGGACATGAAAGAAATCCTTGGTAGATCAGCGAAAAAAAAGCCGCTGGCGCAGGCCAATCAGACAGAGAACAGCGCTGGAAACAGCGCCGGCTTCGCCGTCGATCGCAGCCCGTGCCCGCGGCAGCGGCTACAGGTCAGGTCATCAGGCAGGTTGCAGGCTGCCGTGGACCACCTGGGGTGCTGGCGGGGCCTTCAGCGCGGTGCCCATGCCGGCGCGCAGCAGCAGGATCTTCAGGTGGTCGGTGATGCGCTCGACCCGGTCCTGGAAGTGGTTGTGGAAGATCATGCTGCCCAGGGCAATGGCGATCCCCAGGGCCGTGGCATACAGCGCGGTGCCGATACCCTTGGACACTTCGCCCGGGTCGCTGACGCCGGTCTCGGCCAGGGCCTTAAAGGTGTCGATGATCCCCAGGATGGTGCCCAAGAGGCCCAGCAAGGGCGCAGCGGTAACCACGGTTTCCAGCAGCCACAGGCCATGCATCAGCTTGCTGCGGGTGGCGATGTAGATCGACTCGCTGAGGTCTTCCAGGTCCTTGTGGCTGGCCAGCCCCTGCTTGTGGGCAAACAGCTCTGCGACCATTTCCAGGGGCAGGCTGTTGCGCTCGCGCAGCGGGGCGGGCAGATCGTCGACGCTGTGCATCTTCGGGTTGAGCACGGTCTCCAGTTTCTTCGCCTGGCGCAGGCTGAAGCTGAAGTAGATGCCCCGCTCCACCGCGATGAAGGCGGCAATCGCGGCAGCGCCGTACATGGTGTAGAAGGTGATGTCGTGCAGCAGATTCATGTCCATCGTCATTTCCTCTTGTGCCTGAATCGAATCAGAACGCAGCTTCCAGGGAGACCATCGCGGTGCGTTCTTCACCCACGTTGTAATAGGCGGTGCTTGGCGCCAGGCCATTGGTCCTTACCGAGTTGAAAGACACGGTGCGTACCGACGCCAGGTATTCCTTGTCGAACACGTTGAGCATCGAAAAGCGCAGGGTCGCGGACTTCAGCACCTTCTTGTCCACCGGCAGGTGGATACCGGCATTGAGGTCGAACACGGTGCGTCCGGAGATCTTCTCGTCGTTGGTCAGGTCGCCGTAGAAGGCGCCG
Organism: Pseudomonas sp. 8(2025); assembly: GCF_052665325.1. Taxonomy (NCBI): domain Bacteria; kingdom Pseudomonadati; phylum Pseudomonadota; class Gammaproteobacteria; order Pseudomonadales; family Pseudomonadaceae; genus Pseudomonas; species Pseudomonas sp. 8(2025). The sequence goes on from NZ_JBQOIE010000003.1 coordinate 337,866, forward strand.
ACGTACTTGCCCACCACGTTGCCGTAGTAGAGCGAATCGTCGTAGCCCAGGCTCAGGTTGAACATGTTTTCCGGAACGTTGGTCAGCTGTTTGCCGGACGTCGGCAGCAGCACGTTCTTGTTGGTCAGGTCATCCATCTGCTCGGACTTGGTGTAGGTGTACGAGGCGTAGTAGTTGAAGTTGTGCGGCAAGCGGCCGCTCCACTCCAGCTCCAGGCCACGGTTCTTCACTTCGCCGACGTTGGCCACGACGTAGTCGCCATTGAGGTCGGTGGTGGAGATCTGCCGGTCCTTGAAGGTGATGTAGAACAGGGTCGCGCTCAGGGCCATGTTCTCCTCGCTGTAGCGCCAGCCCAGTTCCTGGTTCCAGCTCAGCTCGGGTTTCAGGCTGATGGAGTCACCCTTGTTGTAGAGCACGTAGTTGGGCGGCGTGCGCATGTTGCGGGTGACGTTGTAGAACGCCTGGTTGTTCGGGTCCACCTGGTACTTGGCGTTGAAGCTGGGCAGGAACTCGTGGTACTTGGCGTCGCGTTTTTCCGGCTTGTCGGTGAGGCTGCCCAGGTTGTTGCCATCGCGCTCCACGTACTGGTAGGCCAGGGCTCCGGTGAGGGTCAGGTCCGGGGTCGCCTGCCAGGTGTCCTGCACCCAGAGTTTCTGCGCCGGGGTCACGGTGTACTGGTGGCGGCCCTGGACCGTCGCGCCATTGCGGTCCACCAGTTGGTCGGAGCCGTTGTAGTCGCCCCAGACGTTTTCCGGAGCACCGTTGCCCTTGATGCCGATGAAGGGCTGGGTCTGGCGCTGGCGGGCGCGCTCGTACCAGTAGCCGACGTCCAGGCTGTGCTCTTCGTTGAGGTCCCACTTGAGCTTGGTGGTCATGCCGGGGCGCCAGGTCTCGGTCCACGAAGGCCGGTAGTAGGTGCCGCTGGGCAGCCCGCTCAGGTCATAGTTGCCGGCCCGGCTGGAGGTGCTGGACAAGGTGGTGGCGGTCTGGCCGCTGAAGCTGCCGCCGTTGGACCAGACGTAGTACGGGTTGAAGGTCAGGCTCAGGTCGTCGCGCAGCTGGAAGCGCTGGGTCACCGAGGCGGTCACGCTTTCGAAGGGGTTGCGGTTGAGCTTGTAGGACTGGGACACGCTGCCGTTCTTGAACACGGTGCTTTCCGAGTAGTCCAGGCGCCGGCCCTGGGTCTGGAACTGGGACTTGCTGACGCTGTTGTAGTTGTAGTTTTCCTGCAGGTTGTATTTGACGATGGCGTTGGTGGAGTTGCCGTTGCCGTCTTCAAACAGGGTGTTCCACTCGATCTTGTCGGCCCGCAAGGTGCCCTTGCCCTTCCACTTGTCACCTTCGGTATGGGACGCCGAGACCCAGGTCTTGAAGCCCCCCAGCTCGCCGGTGTTGAGGCGGGCAAAGGATTTGCGCAGGTTGTTGGAACCCACAGACTGCTTGACGAACACCCCGAAATCCTTGGTCGGGCGCACGGTCACCAGGCCGATGTTGCCACCGCTGGAACCGATGTGCGGGCCGTCGGCTTCGGACGAACCCTGGGTGACGAAGACTTCACTGAAGTTCTCCGGGTCGCCCATCAGGTTCGGGTAGATGCTGTAGTCGCCCGAGTCGTTGATCGGGAAACCGTCGGCGGAGAGCCCGACCTGGTCGGAGTTCATCCCGCGCATGGTGAAGTTGGTGCCGCTCAGGCCCGAGGCGTCGGTGCTGGAAACGTTGATCCCCGGGGTGTACTTGAGCTTGTCCACGGCGTTGGCGGTGGGGGCCATCTGATCCATGGCCTCCTTGGTCACGGTGGAGCGGCCCTTGGCGCTTTCTTCCTTGATCATGTGGCCGTTGCCCAGGGTCTGTTTACCGGCAACGTTCACCGAACCTACGTCCACGGTATCGTCGGCCAAAACCAGTGGCGCAAAACTGCCCAGGCCCGATGCCAGAAGCAGGGCATAAAGTTTATTGATCTTCACGGGTCAATCCCTTGCTTACAACTTTCGTTAATAGGTGATGGGTTTATTCCACGTTGTAACTAAAGGTCGCGGTAAAACGTTGCTTGTTCTTGCCGGAGAACGCGTCCGAGGGAAACGGCGAAACTTTCTCCACGCGGCGCAAACTGGTTTGCGCCGCGCGATTGAGCAACATGTTCGGCGCCTTGTTTTCGATGCCACTGTCGAGCACGTTGCCGGCCCGATCGACTTCCAGCCAGATCACCACATCGCCCTGGGGACGTTGCAGCGAGGCCTCGCGGCCGCTGGGGTATTGCTTGTGCTTTTCCAGTTCCTTGCGCAAAGCGGCGGTGTACAGACTTTCCTTGATTGCACTGCTGGGCGCCGCGGGCGCGGTGGCCGGAGCAGGTACGGGAGCCGGTGCGGCCACCGGTTTCGGCGCAGCGGCCACTGCGGGCTGCGGCGCGGTGGGGGCGTTCTGGGCCACGGCCGGGGCCGGCTTGGGTGGCGCAGGCTTGGCCACCATGGGCTTGGGCACCGGCGGCTTGGGCTTGACCACCGGCTTGGGTTTCGGCGGCTCGATCACCAGCGGTTCTTCCTCCGGCACCACCTGCGGCGGCTCGGGCTCGATGGGCAACGGCTCAGGCGGTGGCGGTGGTGGCTCGGCCGCCGCCAGCAGTTCGGCGGCATCGACCAGGGCGATTTCCACGGTGCTTTCGTCATACACCGGCTTGATCTGCAACTGCTGCAACTGGCTGGTATAGATCACCAGCAGCAACAGGCCAGCCGGCAGCAGGCACGCAAGCAACTTGCGAGTTCTATAGAGACTGAACATGGCGTCAGGACTTGCGTGTAGCGATGGAGACGGAAGAGAAGCCATTGCCCTTGAGCAAGTCCATCACCGAAACCAGGCGTTTAACTTCCACGCCCTGATCGCTGTTGATAATGATCACCAACTTTTCACTGCTGTCGTTCAACACTTTGAGTTGCGCCAGCAATGCACTTTCATCCAGGTCCTGGCCATCGAGTTGCAGGCGCTCTTGCAGGCCCAGGGTAATCACTGCCTTGTTTTGCGGCTTCAACTGTTGCGCGGTACTGGCGACCGGCAACTGCGTCTTGATCCCTACGGCCGGGATCACGTTGAGGCTGATGAGTACGAAGAACACCAGCAGAAACATCATCACATCGATCATCGGAATGATCTCGATATGAGCTTTTTTCTTTTTAGCTACATCCCAGCTGCGCATCGTCTTGCTCCCGCTTCAGCCATCCCTCCCTTGTGAGAGCTGAATCACAACCCTCGCCGATCCTGACCATGTGCTCAGGAATGCGCAGATCATCCCCGTCTGATGTAACGGTTTGGTGACAGAACGGAGTGATAACGATGAATGTTCGGGAGCTCTGGGACGCGGTTCTCAGCGCAGGACGATGAACCTCCCGAGCACCCGATGCTGCTGGAAGCCGAGCACCGCCTGCAGTGAATCGAGGACCGCCTGCGGGTCCTTGCTGGAGAAACTGCCACTGATGCGCCGCGCCGCCAGTTCATCGTTGAGCAGCAGGATACGCCCGGGGAAATAGCGCCGCAGGTCGTCCACCACCTCGGCCAGAGGCGCGTGGTAATAGTTCAGCCAGCCCTGGCGCCAGGCCAGTTGCGCCTCACTGTCGACAGCGTGCAGCGGGGCCGCAACGCCATGTCCGTAGGCCACTTGCTGCCCGGCGCCGAGCACCTGCTGCGCCGCGCCCTTGACCGGCGTGACCCCCACCCGGCCGGACAGCACCGTGACCTGGGCCCCGCCCGGCTGCAGGCGCACTTCGAACTGGGTGCCCAGCACCCGCGCCTCCCCCTCTTGCGCGTCCACCACAAAGGGCTCGCCGGTGTGGCTGACGCTGAAGAAACCGGCGCCGCGACGCAGCTGCACATGCCGCTCGCCGCGGCTGAAATCCACGGCAATGGCGCTGTCGGCATCCAGGGTCACCTGGCTCTGGTCGGCCAGGATCAGGGTGCGCACCTGGCCCGGCGCGGAAACGTAGTCGGCCCCCAGGTCATCGACCCAGCGCCCGGGCTGCCAGCCGGCGCCCAGGGCCACCGCCAGCAATACACTGGCGGCCAGCGCCAGCCCCGCCGACCAGCGCCGCCGGGCCCGGCCCCTGGCAGCATCCATGGAACGCAGCAGGCCGTGCAGGGCAAAGGCGTCTTCATCGGCCAGGGTGCGCGCCGGCTGCTCGCTCAGCTCCCACACCACCTGGGCCTGGGCATAGGCCTCGATATGCGCGGGGTCGGCCTGCAACCACTGGCTGAAGGTGGCCTGGTCGCCACTGCTGGGCTGATCGTGGAGCAGGCTCAGCCAGGCCAGCGCGGCCTGCTCCTGAGCGGGCGTCGGGCAGATACTCGTGCGGTGGTTCACGGTGCATTCCTTGGCGTGCGCGTGCCCGGGGCTTCCCGCAGGCTGGCCTTGCAGGCTTCGAGGGCGCGCATCATATGTTTTTCCACGGCGCTTTGGGACAAGCCCATGGCCTTGGCGATCTCGGCGTACTTGCGCCCGTGGATGCGGTTGAGCAGGAAGATCTGCCGGGTGCGCTGCGGCAGGCTGCGCAGGGCCGCTTCGACATGCCGCAGGTCGTTGCCGGCTTCCAGCGCCGCCTGGGGCTCGCTGCCCTGGTTGTCCTGCTGCTCTGGCAGCCAGCCTTCATTGACCCGCACTCGCGCGCCCTCGCTGCGCAGGTGGTCGATGGCGATATTGCCGGCGCAACGCAGCAGGTAGGTGCTGAGTTCCTCGACCTGCACCAAGGGCCGGCGCCAGAAGCGCAGGAACAGGTCCTGCACCAGGTCGGCGGCGGTGGCCCGGCAACCGACCCGGCGGCTGACCAGGGCCTCCATCTGCGAACGCTGGGAGAGGAACACCTGGAGAAAATGCGCACGGCTGCCCTGCGGATCAGGGTGATCCCCCTCGGCAGGCTCCGGTGGCAGGGTGCTCATCATCGTCGGTCCGCTCAGAAGTGGGCCAGGGCCGCGACCGGGCTGGCCAGCAGGCTGGCCCCCGCCATCGTCAGCACTAGGCGCGGCCGATAGGGCAACAGCAGCACCAGCAGCAAGGCGCTGAACATCAGCACCGCGCACCACTGCACCAGCCCCAGGCTCCAGCCGGTGCCCTGCACTGCTGCTGCCAGCGACAGGCCCAGCAGCATCCAGCCGCCCAGACGCAGGCCGTGGCGGCGCAGGGCCGAAGGCTTGTGCCCGAGCAGCTCGCCGTGATGCCGGTCCAGGGACAGGCACAGGCCGGTAAAGCCGGCATAACAGAGCAACAGCACCAGGAGCATTCAATTCACCTCGGTTTCAGGAGCCGGCGGGCGTTGCCGGGGCACCCGGGGCGTGGCTGTGGCGGCGGCCCCCGCGCGCTGCAGCTTGCGCGCCGCCCAGGCCAGGAACAGGCCACTGCCCAGGCACGCCAGGTCGAAGCTCGCCATGGCCCAGTCGCCCCGGACCATGAAACCATCCATCAGGCTCGGGCTGGTGAGCACGCTGAGCACCGGCACCCCGGCGAACAGCAAGGCGCCCAGGCCCAGTTGTTCAACCCAGGCGCGACGGCCAGAGCGGACGCAGGCGTGCAACAGGCTCAGGCCCCAGGCCCAGAAGAAGCTGCTGACCTCCCAGTCGGCGCGTTCGGCGAAGCCTGCGGGCAACAGGCGGTTGGCCCAGAAGAACGCCGCCACCGCCAGCAGCAGCCCGGCCATGCTGGCGATGTTCAACACTTCCACCAGGCGCAGTTCGAAAGGCTGGGCGGCACTCTTGGCATGCTTGAGCTGGCGCTTGCCCAGCCAGATCACCAGCCCGGTGCCGATCATCGCGGTGCTGGCCAGCCCACAGAGGAAGTACAGCCAGCGCAACACCGGCCCGGCGAAGCGACCCATGTGCAAGCCATAGAAGCTGCCGCCGATGGCCAGCGGCAGGGATTGCGCGGCAGAGGCCTGCAACGGCTGGCCGGTCACGCCATTGAACGCCACTTGGCTGCCGAAATCCCGGGCCACCCGGTCGGCTTCATGGCGAAACACCTGCACCGAGGCATTCAGGTCCCCCGGGTAACTGACTACCAGGCGCTGCGCATGGCCGCCCGACCAACGTTCCCGGGCCTGCTTCAGCATGGGTTCGAGGGGGGCCAGCGGGGCACTCTGCCCGGCGGCCGAGGCAGCGGCAGCAGCGGGCCGCAAGTCCTCGAAGAAGGCATCGGAATCCCCTTTGTAGGCCACCAGGATGCTCGCCGGCATGACCATGTACATGAAGATCACCAGGCTGCTGTAGGTGATCATCAGGTGAAACGGCAGCACCAGCACGCCCACCGCGTTGTGCCCGTCGAGCCAGGTGCGCTGGCCCTTGCGCGGGCGGAAGGTGAAGAAGTCCTTGAAGATTTTCTTGTGGGTGATGATGCCGCTGATCAGCGCCACGAACATCACCATGGCTGCCATCGTCGACAGCCATCGGCCCCAGGGATAGGGCATCTGCAGCTGGAAGTGGAAGCGGTAGAAGAACTCGCCGCCGCGGGTGTCGCGCACATGCACTTCGCTGCCGGTGGCCGGGTCCAGCAGTTTCTCGGTGAAGGCACCGCGCTCGCCGGGTTTGCCGGGCGCCTGCCAGCCCACCGACAGGCTCGGCTGGCGGGCATCGGGCAGGCCGATGAACCAGCGTTGCGCGCCCTGGGCATGGCGTTCCAGGTAGCGTTGGGCCAGCCCCAGGCTGGCATCGGCGTTCAGGACCCGGGCCGGCGCCTCCGGCTGCATCCAGTGGGTGATCTCATCCTTGAAGTAGGACAGGGTCCCGGTGAGGAAGATCGCAAACAGCAACCAGCCGAACAGCAGCCCGCTCCAGGTGTGCAGCCAGGCCATGGACTGGCGAAATCCTTCCTTCATAGCAGGGCCACCCAGTAGGCGCTGCCGGCGACCAGCGCCAGCACCAGGCTCGGCAGCAACAGGCCCAGCCAGGCCTGCCAGGCACTGCGACAGGCAAAGCACCAGAGCACTGCCACCAGATAGAACAGGAAGGACGTCATCATTCCGCTGACCACGGCATCGGCCCTGGGCAGGGGCAGCAGCAAGGTCAGGCAGACACTGCCCAGCGCCGCCAGCAGATAGCCCCCCAGCACCGCGGCGAATACCCGCGAAGCCACCGCCAGACGATAGGAAGCGGAAAGACCGCCAGCCTTGCTTTTCATGTTTCGACCTTGACGCGAGGGGAGGTCCGGCACAGCACACAGGCGGCCGGGGGAAGTAGGCGGGCAAGTTTAATGATAAATATTCTCATATGCAAAAAGCAGCGACGAACCCGATGCAAACCCGTCGGTCCGGCCTGATTGCCGAATGCCATGTCGCCCCACTACAATGCGAACAATTCTTGTTCTCTTATGCGCCATCTCGGTGCAGGAGCGTCCGGCTTGTCCCACACCGCTACCGTCGAAGGCCTCTACCAGGCCCATCACAGCTGGTTGAACACCTGGTTGCGGCGCCGGCTCGGCTGCCCCCACAGCGCCGCAGACCTGGCCCAGGACACCTTCATCCGGGTACTCAGCGCCCGGGAAACACCGGCCCTGATCGAGCCCCGGGCGTTTCTCACCACCATCGCCAAGCGCGTGCTGTTCAACCACTACCGGCGCCAGGACCTGGAGCGGGCCTATCAGGAAACCCTGGCGCAGATGCCTGAACAGGTGGCGCCCTCCGAGGAAGAGCGGGCCATCATCCTGCAAACCCTGATGGATCTGGACAGCCTGCTCGACGGCCTGCCGCGGCCGGTCAAGCGAGCCTTTCTGCTGTGCCAGCTGGACGGCCTGACCTACGGCGAAATCGCCCGGGAGCTGAATATCTCCATCGCCACGGTCAAACGCCACCTGAACAAAGCGGCGATGCGCTGCTACTTCGCCCTGTGAGTGCCTCGATGAACCCACACCTCAATGGCCAGCCCGATTTCAGCAACCAGGTGGCCGAACAGGCCGTGCACTGGCTGATCGAAATGCAGGGCGGGCCCTTGAGCGCGCGCCAGCAACAGGCCTGGCAGCAATGGCACGATGCCCACAGCGAACATCAGCGGGCCTGGGAGCATATCCAGCGCGTCAACCAGCGCCTGCGTGGCCTGTCTTCGCCCCTGGCCCACGCCGCCCTGAACGCGCCGAAATCCGCCAGCCGGCGCCAGGCACTGAAGCTGCTGCTGATTCTCGGCGCCGGCTCGGCCGCCGCCTGGGGCCTGCGCGAACACAACCCGCTGCCGCCACTGCTGGCGGATTACCGCAGCCCCCTGGGGCAGCGGCGCAAACTGCAACTGAGCGACGGCAGCCAGTTGCAGCTCAATACCAGCAGCGCGGTGGATGTGCGCTTTGATGGCCAGCAACGGCTGATCCGCCTGCTGGAGGGCGAGATCATGCTCACCAGTGCCCAGGATGCCCGGCCGCTGCGGGTGCAGACCGCACAAGGGCAGGTAAGCCCGCAAGGCGCGCGGCTGAACCTGCGCCAATTCAAGGACTACACCCAACTGGCGGTGTTCTCCGGAACCGTCGGCGTGACGCCCCTGGACTACGCCACAACCCCGCCCCAGGTGGCGGCCGGGCAGCAACTGAATTTCACCGGCAACAGCTGGCAAGCTCCCCGGGCCCTGGATGCCGGCAGCGGCGCCTGGAGCGAAGGCATGCTGGTGGCAGCGCACATGCGCCTGGCGGACTTTCTCGACGAACTGGGGCGCTACCGCCGCGGCCAGCTCAACTGTGATGCGCAGGTGGCGGACCTGCTGATTTCCGGCAGCTACCCCCTGGATGACAGCGAGCGGATTCTCGACCTGCTGGAGATCAGCCTGCCGGTCAAGGTACGTCGCTTCACCCGCTATTGGGTCACCGTCCAGGCCCGCGCCTGACGGCACTCTGTCGCCGCTGCCGCGGGCTGCAACCGGCTCCGCAGGGGACGCGCCCTTGACCCGGGCCGCACCCAAGCCCCCGCAAACCAATCGCCGCCCGCCCCGGCACCGAAAAAAAACCACCGCCCATGAGCCGTTTCCCCAGGTTCAAGTGACAGAGAAGGAAAGCCACCTTGATTCCCCCTTCTCAGGACCCACCTTCATGATCGAGCAACCCACCTGCCTCACGCCTCTGGCCCGTACCCTGCGCCACTTGCTCCTGGGGGCCAGCCTGAGCCTGGCCAGCCTGCCCCTGGTCCAGGCCGCCGAGGCCCTGGCCCAGAGTTATCACATCGCCCCGACCTCGCTGGAAAACGCCCTGAACCAGTTCGGCCGGCAAGCCGGGGTGCTGATCTCTTTCGGCTCACACGTCACCAGTGGCGTGCAAAGCCGTGGCCTGCAAGGCCAGTACAGCCCGCAGGAAGGCCTGAACGTTCTGCTGCAAGGCACCGGCCTGCAAGCCCGGGCCGAGGGCAACAATGCCTTCAGCCTGCAACCGGCCAACCCCGAGGCCGCTGCGCAGCCGCTGCACCTGGGCGCCTCCAGCGTGGTCGGCGACTGGCTCGGCGATGCCCAGCAAAGCGATGTGTTCGAGCACCCAGGGGCCCGGGACGTGATCCGTCGCGAGGAGTTCGAACGCCAGGGCGCCACCCAGGCGCGGGACGTGCTCAATCGGATTCCCGGGGTCAACGCACCGGACAACAACGGCACCGGCAGCCACGACATGGCGCTGAACTTCGGCATCCGCGGCCTCAATCCGCGCCTGGCCTCGCGCTCCACGGTGCTGATGGACGGCATCCCGGTACCCTTCGCCCCCTACGGTCAGCCGCAACTGTCGTTTGCCCCCATCAGCATGGGCAACATGGATGCCGTGGACGTGGTGCGCGGTGGTGGCGCGGTGCGCTATGGCCCGCAGAACGTCGGCGGCATCGTCAACTTCGTGACCCGGGCAATTCCCGACGCGCCGACGGTCAAGGGCGGCTTCCAGACCGAAACCAGCCCCTCCTCCAGCCATGACGGTTTCAAGACCACCGGCAACCTGCTGGCCGGTGGCACCGCCGACAACGGCCTGGGCGGCGCCCTGCTGTACTCCGGCACCCGCGGCGGCGACTGGCGCGAACACAGCGATACGCAGATCGACGACCTGATCCTCAAGGGCAAGTACCAGCTCGATGAAGCCAACAGTTTCAATGCCATGGCCCAGTACTACGAAGGTGAGGCGGACATGCCCGGCGGCCTGAACGTGGCGGACTACAAGGCTGACCCGTACCAGTCGACCCGCCCCTACGACAAGTTCTGGGGCCGGCGCACGATGTTCAACGTCGGCTACCGCTACCAGGAAGACCGCCGCGAATTCACCGTCAACAGCTTCTTCACCAAGACCCTGCGCAGCGGTTACCTGGACCAGGGCAGCTTCCTCTCCCTGTCGCCTCGCGAATACTGGGTACGCGGCCTGGAAACCCGTTTCGCCCAAGGCTTCGACCTGGGGGACAGCAGCCACGAAGTGGGCGTCGGTTACCGCTACATCAACGAAGCCGGTCATGAACTGCGCTATCGCACGCCGTTGACCGCCAATCAGCAACTGCCCACCACCAACAGTCGCAACGACCGGGACACTCGTGGCGGCACCGAGGCTCACGCTTTCTTCGTCGACGACCGGATCGATATCGGCAAGTGGACCCTGACCCCGGGCATCCGCTACGAGATGATCGAGTCGCAGCAGAGCAACAACCTCACCCACGTCAAATACAAGGGCGACTACAACACCGCGCTGCCGGCGCTGAATGTGATGTATCACCTCAACGAGAGCTGGAACCTCTACGCCAACACCGAAGGCTCCTTCGGCAGCGTGCAATACAGCCAGATGCCCAACCGCGTGGCCAGTGGCGAGGTCAAGCCGGAGAAAGCCCGCACCTGGGAACTGGGCACCCGCTATGACGACGGCACCCTGCGGGCGGAGATCGGCGCTTTCCTGATCAACTTCGACAACCAGTACGACAGCAACCAGACCAACGACACGGTGATCGCCCGGGGCGAGACTCGCCACCAGGGTATCGAGAGCAGCGTCAGCTACGCCCTGGATGGCCTGGCCCCGGCGCTGGCGGGCTTCGATGTCTACGCCACCTACGCCTATGTCGATGCCACCATTCGTGAAGACGGCCCGAACAAGGGCAACCGCGTGCCCTTCTCTTCCAAGCACAAGGGCACCCTGGGGGTGAGCTACACCGAAGGCCCGTGGAAGCTCAACCTCGACAGCAGCTACCAGAGCAGCCAGTTTGCCGACAATGCCAACACCCGTGCCGAAAGCGCCGATGGCAGCACCGGGCGCATCCCCGGCTACATGCTGTTCAGCACCCGCGCCGGGTATGACTTCGGCCCGCAACTGTCGGACCTGAACGTGGCGGTGGGGGTGAAGAACATCTTCAACCACCAGTACTTCACCCGTTCCTTCGACGACAACAACAAGGGCAAGTACGTAGGCGAGCCCCGCACGCTCTATGTGCAGACCTCCGTGGCGTTCTGATTAATTTTCCCCACAAAGCAAAACGGGCCTGCAATGCAGGCCCGCCCGGTTGGGGGGGGTGAAACTCGGCCGTCAGCTATTGAGCGCGGCCTGTTGGTTCTCCAGGAATTCTTCTTCGAGCAGGGCATCTGCCTCGCTGCCATCGGCTGTGGGCACCGCTGCCGCACGTTTGCCGCGCAATTTGCCGAACATGTGCTCCAGGGCACTTTCCAACTTGACGGTGGCGCCGTCGAGGGCCTGCTCCAGGGTGTCGGCCTTGTGGGTCACGGAAACCGGTTGGTGACCTTTCGGACGGGCTTCCAGCTGGCAGCGCATATCGTCCGGACCCGACTTGCCGCCGTTCTCGTCCCGCAGGTGGACCACTACCCGGGTCAGGTCTTCTTCGTAGCGTTCGAGCGTGCTTTCAACGGTGCTGCGCACCCACTCCTCCATCCGAAGGCTGCTTTGAATATGGTTATCGCTATGGACTTGGATTTGCATAGTTCTTCCCTTATTTCAGCTTGCTCGTAAGAGGGTCAAGGCAATGCGTATGAACCTGCATTTCGTGACCTCTTGATTACACAATTAGGCACGGCGACGAACATTTCAACCCCTTAAAAAAGATAAATATTCATACGCAAATAAAGCCGGACAAACCGCAAAGGCGCTGTTAAGGTCGGGAGTTAGCCCGCCCCACGCATCAGTCAAAACCGCTCACAACTGCCCCTCGCCCAGAGGGTGCAAGCCGCGAAAGATCTCCGCTTCCTCCACCAGCCAGTCATGCACCGCGCGTACGCCCGGATGGCTCAGGGCGCCCGGCGCATAGAGCAGCACGTAGCGTTTGTGGTTGGGCACCGCCAGGCCGAAAGGCACGATCAGGGTGCCACGCTCCAGTTCGTCATTGAGCAGGGTGCGCCGGGCAATCGCCACGCCCATGCCGGCAATCGCCGCCTCGATGGTCAGGTGGTTGCGATTGAAGGTATGGCCACGACGCACGTCCGCGCCCTCGAAGCCGATGGCATTGAGGTAGAACTCCCACTCGGCGTATTCATAGCTGCCGCGCCAGGCGGTGATGTCGTGCAACAGCGCAAAGTGCGCCAGGTCCGCCGGACCGTGCAGCGGCGGGCGCCCACGCAGCAGGCTCGGGGCGCACACCGGGAAGATCTGCTCGTCCAGCAGCGCGGTGGACTGCAAGCCGGGGTAGCTGCCGTCGTTCAGGTCGATGGCCAGGTCGAAGTCGCCCTCGTGCAGGGCCACGCTGCTGTCTTCGGCCACCAGCCGCAGCTGGATCTCCGGATAACGCTGCTGCAGGCGCGGCAGGCGCGGAGTCAGCCACTTGCCGAGAAACGACGGGATCGAGCGCAAGCGCAAGGTCCCCCCGATCATCCCCGCATCCAGGCGCCGCAGTTCCGCGTCGATGCTGCCGTAGGCCTCGCTCACCGTCAGCGCCAGCCGCTGGCCTTCGGCACTCAGTTCCACCCCCCGGGGCCGCCGGTGAAACAGGCGAAAACCCAGGCGCTCCTCCAACTGGCGGATCTGCTGGCTGACCGCCCCCGGGGTGATGTGCAGCTCTTCGGCACACCGGGTGAAAGACAGGTGCCGCGCGGCACAGGAAAACACATGCAGCCAGACATAGGTCTGGGCATGAAATTGTCGGCTCATCGTTTAGCCCTGCTAAAGGATCTCTTAGGAAGTTTCGTTGGTCAGTGCTGACCGAGGCGGGCAGTATCGCCGACATTGCGCTTGGCCTACAAAAAATGGCAGCGATCCACCTTCCATTGCTTGTAAGGCTTTAGCATGGCTATCAGTGTTTTCGATCTCTTCAAAGTTGGTATCGGCCCCTCCAGCTCCCACACCGTGGGCCCGATGCGCGCCGCCGCGACCTTCGCCCAGGCGCTGTTCGAGCAGGGCCTGCAAGACCAGGTGCAGCGGGTACAGATCCGTCTCTATGGTTCGCTGTCCGCCACCGGCGTCGGCCATGCCACCGACCGCGCCAGTGTCATGGGGCTGATGGGTGAATGGCCAGACAGCATCGACCCCACCAGCATCAACCCGCGCATCCAGCAGTTGCGCGACAGCGGCCAACTGCTGCTGGGCGGGCACAGCCCCATTGCCTTTGACTGGCAGCAGGACCTACTCCTGCTGGACGAAAGCCTGCCCTACCACCCCAACGCCATGTCCCTGACCGCCTTTGGCGAGCAGGGCACGCTGCTGGAGCAGACCTACTACTCGGTGGGTGGCGGCTTCATCATCGAAGCGACCCAGGTCGAGGCTGGTGCCGAAACCACCACCGGCGTCCAACTGCCCTACGACTTCAACAGTGCCGCTGAACTGCTGGCCCTGTGCAAGACCCATAAGCTGCGGGTCGGCGAACTGATGCTGGCCAATGAACGGGCCTGGCGCAGCGACGCCGAGATCCGCAGCGGCCTGCTGCACATCTGGTCGGTGATGCGCGAATGCGTGGAACAGGGCCTGCGCCACGAAGGCATCCTGCCCGGCGGCCTCGACGTACCCCGCCGCGCCGCCAAGCTGCACCGCAGCCTGCTGGAAATCGGCAAGCCGAATGTCATCACCTCGACCCTCTCGGCCATGGAGTGGGTCAACCTCTATGCCCTGGCCGTGAACGAGGAAAACGCCGCCGGCGGGCGCATGGTCACCGCGCCCACCAACGGCGCGGCGGGGATCATCCCGGCGGTGCTGCACTACTACATGAAGTTCAACCCGCAGGCCTGTGACGACGACATCCTCAACTTTTTCCTCGGTGCCGCCGCCGTGGGCATCCTGTGCAAGAAGAACGCCTCCATCTCCGGCGCCGAAGTCGGCTGCCAGGGCGAAGTGGGCTCGGCCTGCGCCATGGCTGCCGCCGGGCTGGCGGAGATCCTCGGGGCGACCCCGGAGCAACTGTGCAATGCCGCGGAAATCGGCCTGGAGCACAACCTCGGCCTGACCTGCGACCCCGTAGGCGGGCTGGTGCAGGTGCCCTGCATCGAACGCAACGCGATTGCCGCGGTGAAGGCGATCAACGCCACCCAGATGGCCCTGCGCGGCGACGGCAAGCACTTCATCTCCCTGGACCGGGTGATCCGCACCATGCGCGATACCGGCGCCGACATGCATGACAAATACAAAGAGACTTCACGGGGCGGCCTGGCGGTGAGCTGGGTGGAATGCTGAGGAGCCTTCCCTGACCGTCCGCACTACGTGAGCCCGAGCAAAAATAATAACGAGGCGATAACGATGACCGATGTACCGACACCTGCAGCCCAAACCCCTGCTGTAGCCACACCCCGCGACACCACCAGCGCCCGCCAGGGCTGGAGCAAGCACGACACCACCTGGATGCTCGGCCTGTATGGCACCGCCATCGGCGCCGGCACCCTGTTCCTGCCGATCAACGCCGGGGTTGGGGGCTTCTGGCCGCTGATCGTGCTGGCGCTGCTGGCCTTCCCCATGACCTTCTTCGCCCACCGCGGCCTGACCCGCTTCGTTCTTTCCGGGCGCTCCGGAGACATCACCGAAGTGGTCGAGGAGCATTTCGGGGTCGGCGCCGGCAAGCTCATCACCCTGCTCTACTTCTTTGCCATCTTCCCGATCCTGCTGGTGTACAGCGTGGCGCTGACCAACACCCTGAGCAGTTTCATGGAACACCAGTTGCACATGACTCCACCGCCGCGGGCGCTGCTATCGCTGCTGCTGATCCTCGGCCTGATGGCCATCGTGCGCTGCGGCCAAGGCGTGATCGTGCGGGCCATGAGCCTGCTGGTCTACCCGTTCGTCGCTGCGTTGCTGCTACTGGCCCTGAGCCTGATCCCCAACTGGAACGGCGCGTTCTTCGCCTCGGCCGGCGAAGGCATGCCCCTGCCGCTGTTCTTCAAGACCCTGTGGCTGGCGATCCCGGTGATGGTGTTTTCCTTCAACCATTCGCCGATCATCTCGGCCTTCGCCCTGGATCAGAAGCGCCATTACGGCCCGCAGGCCGAAGCCAAGAGCAGCGGTATCCTGGCCACGGCCCACGGCATGATGGTGCTGACAGTGATGTTCTTCTGCTTCAGTTGCGTGCTGGCCCTGTCGCCGGCGGACCTGGTAGCGGCCAAGGAGCAGAACATCTCGATCCTGTCCTACCTGGCCAACCACTTCCAGACCCCGGTGATTGCCTATGCCGCCCCGCTGATCGCCCTGGTGGCCATTACCAAGTCGTTCCTGGGCCACTACATCGGCGCCAGCGAAGGCTTCCAGGGCCTGATCGTGAAAAACCTGCGGGGGCGCTCGCTGTCCTCCAGCAGCCTGGAAAAGATCACCGCGCTGTTCATGATCCTCACGTGCTGGGCCGTGGCCACCTTCAACCCGAGCATCCTGCGCATCATCGAGACCATGGGCGGACCGGTAATCGCCTGCCTGCTGTTCCTGATGCCGATGTATGCGATCCGGCGGGTGCCTTCACTGCGCCAGTATTCGGGCCAGTTGTCGAACCTGTTCGTGGTGCTGATCGGGCTGGTCGCACTGTCTGCGATCATTTATTCGGTCGTGCCCTGAATCGGGCCGGGATAAAAAAAGCGGACCTCGTGGTCCGCTTTTTTGTCCCCGTATTCATTGCCCGGCGCGTTTCCCGGCATGCCCCTTGCTTTGTCCCGGGGGAGGAATACGGACGTTGGCCACCCTCGGCGAACGACTGGCCAGTGGTCCGGAATCGCGAACTAATTCCGCGCCCTGCCGGTCAATGACTGCACGATCCAATCAGGCGGTGACGCATCATGGACAACCCTTTTCAACTGATTACCGACACCTTCACCCCGCAATACCAGGTCAACCTGAGCATCCAGGGCCTGGACGGCAGCATCATGCTGACCTTGTCCGAAGGTGGCCGGGTGGTGGCCAAGCGCATGATCAGCGCGGCCCAGCGCAATGATCCGCAGCGCATCAAGCGCCTGGTGCAAAGCATTCAGTTTGGTATCGCCATCGAGCAGGGCCACAGTGCCGTGGCCATTCTCGAAGCCATGACCAACGGCGACAGCCTGGGCCTGCCGCCGCCCACCGGCCAGAAGCTCGCGCCGCCGGCCCTGAGGTTCTAGAGCTCGCCCTTCTCCACTTCCGGGTGTTCGCCGGAGCCCGCGCCGATCTTGCGCTGCGGATGCTCGATCTTCACCGAAGGGAACTGCGACGAGGCGTAGCGCACCACCAGGATGGCGAAGGCCAGCAACAGGATGCCGCCGCACAGGTAGATGATGCCCAGGTCCGGCGGGTTGTGGTGCGAGACGTTGGAGATCAGCAACCGGGTCAGCGCGGTGATCGCCACGTAGATCAGGAAACGCACCGGCATGTGGTTGGTCTTGAAGTAGATGCCGACCATCGCCCCCAATTCCAGGTAGATGAACAGCAGCAGGATGTCATCGATCTTGATGTGGCCCACCTCGATCATCTGCAGGAACTCCATCACCGCCGCCCAGGCGGTCACCGCACCGATGGCGAACAGCGCCAGGTAGTGGAACGACTCGACGAACAGGTTGCCCAGGGATTCGGCCAGCTGGTGGACGTTCTGCCGCAGGTTCTCGGCCCAATTGATTTTCACGATGGTTTTTCCTTAGGTCGTTTCGACCGGATGATGCGGATTGGACGTGACGGTTGTTCTGCATGCAGAAAAAAGGCCAGGAGCCTTCAATGAGATGGTGGCCGCCGGCAACGAGGCACGGCCTGGTAACAATCGGCCCGGGAAAAAAATTGCGTCTACATTAAAAAGCCACTATCCAAGGGAAAAGGTTTCGCCTATTCTCTCGACCTGTATATAGATACAGTGTTTATACAGACCCATTATCGTGAAGGCATGTGAGGTGGTGAATGGCCGTCGAAGTGGTATACCGCAGCAGCCGAGATCTGGAGCGCTTGTTCATGGATAAAGCCGAAGCTGACCGTCATGACAAAATGCTCGAACTGGCTGAATTGCTCGCTGAAGTGTTGCACAAAGCCGTGCCGTCGCTGAGCGAACAGCAGGTGGAAGAAGCCGGGATCTACATGGCGAAGAACCGCGATGTGTTCGCCAAGGCGTTCAAGAGCCAGCCGGACGCGTTGTCCGAGTTGCTCAGTGCCCCTGCTCCCGTAGTGGAGGCTGTGGCAGAGCCGCAACCTGTTGAAGCCGAGGCGCCAGCCAAACCGGCGAAAGCGGCCAAGGCCGCAAAATAGGCTTTACGCGAATTGAATAAGCCCTGTGCCCCTGGCACAGGGCTTTTTTCATGCCTGCGAAGGCAAGAGTGGCACTTGTGCGGTGGCCGGTTGAAGCGCTGTCGCCCCTGGCGGATCAGGCAGTTCGATAGCGTTGCGATGGAGCAGGGAAGTGATCTTGCCCAGGAAGGCCAGGGGCATATCAGTCGAGTCGCCATACAGGTCAACCATTCCCACCTCAACTGCGCTGTCAACGATGCAGGAGAACGCCTCGACCTCTTCAGGCGCTATCAAGGCGACAAGCTCCTGGGGCCAATCATCTCCGCGACCATTGAGTTCCAGCAGCGCCCCGGCTCTCTCCCACGCCAGTAGATCGCCCTTTGGCGGGTAGCCCTCAAGGTGCTTTATCAACTCATCGATGGACGGGTGAGCAATGCCTTTTCGTTCGCAGTAAACCGCCAGGCATGCCGCTGCGTACAACTGCAGTTGCCTGATGGAGCAGCCAGTCAATGGTGGGGCCATATCTGGCGCTGTCATTGCGCGACGTCCCAGACCCTGGAGCCTGCGGAACAAAAACCTGATGCGATATCCATGGCTTCCAGAATTCGGTCCTCCAGCTCTTCTGATGCGCCAGGGCGGAGTGATGACAGATGCTTGTATACGGCCTCTGCGCAAAAGCCCTTGTCCCGGTATGCCACAAGAACATCACGAACCGCCTGAATGTCCGCCCCCGCCCGCAACAGGCAGGACAACTGCTCACCCAGCCCGGTCTCCAGCGCTTCACGCATCGTCGATACATTCCTTGTCAGTGGGCACTTCACAGCCGGATGGTACACAGAGCCTGGCCAAGGGTTAAGGCAAGAATGCCTAGCGGTACAGCACCCGTTCCGCCAGTTCATCGGCCACTCGCGCCGGGGAGCGCTTTTCGGCCTGGGCGTGGGCGAAGATCTCCGTCAGCCGCTGGCTGATCTTCGACAGGTGGGCGGTGATGACCGGCAGTTCCGTGTTGCGGTGCTTGAGGGACACATAGATCAGCCCCCCGGAATTGATCACGTAGTCCGGCGCATAGAGAATCCCGCGGCGCTCCAGTTGATCGGCCACCTGCAGGTTGGTCAGTTGATTGTTGGCCGAACCCGCCACCGCCGAGCAGCGCAGTTGCGCCACGCTGAGGCTGTTGAGCACCGCCCCCAGGCCGCAGGGTGCGAGGATGTCGCAAGGGGTGCTGAGCAGAGAATCGTTGGCGATGGGATGGGCGCCCAGTTGCTCCATGGCCAGTTGCACCTTGCCGGCATCGATATCGCTGACCAGCAACTCCGCCCCGGCAGCGTGCAACTGCTCGGCCAGGGCATAGCCGACATTGCCCAGCCCCTGGATCGCCACCCGCAGGCCTTCCAGGTTGTCGCTGCCCAGGCGCGCCATGGCGGTGCTGCGAATACCGGCGAACACTCCCATGGCGGCATGGGGGGCCGGGTCGCCCGCGGCACTGGTGCTGGTGACGTAACGGGTCTGCTGGGCGATGCAGTCCATGTCGGCCACCGAGGTGCCGCTGTCGATGGCGGTGATGTAGCGCCCGTCCAGTTGCTCGACGCATCGGCCGAAGGCTTCGAACAGGGCGGCGCGGCTTTCCACATGGGCGGGGCGGATGATCACGGCGGTACCGCCCCCCTGGGGCAGGCCGGCCAGGGCGGCCTTGTAGCTCATGCCCTGGGCCAGGCGCGCGGCATCCGTCACGGCACTGCTGTCGTCGGGGTAGGCGAGGTAACGACAGCCGCCCAGGGCGGGCCCCAGGCGGCTGTCGTGGATGGCGATCACTGCCTTCAACCCGGTACAAGGGTCGACGCTGAGGTGCAGCGATTCAAGGCGGGTGCTGTGCATGAGAGCGAACATCGACGGGCTCCCGAATCACTTCTTGTAGACGCCAGTATAGGCTTGCGCCTGGAATTTGCTGCGCCGCGCAGGAATAAGCCCCGGGGTTTTGCAGGCTTTGGGAAATAACCTGCTACCACGCATTTCAACACTGGACGAAGCTTCGTCACGAGGCTAAAACGAGGCATCCGTCGGAGATCGAGATGAACCCGCGCCAAGCTTTTTTCGCCTGTCTGCACCGCTCGCCACCCGCCCTGCTGGAAGCTGCCCTGTGGATTGCCGCCGAGCATGATCCCCAGGTGGTGCCCGGCCTGTTGCTGGAGGAGTTCAAGCAACTGCAGCAGCAAGTGGGCAGCAGCCTGCCGACGCTGCCGGCGAACGAGCTTGGCCAACCGCTGTTGCGCCGGCTCAACGACCTGGGTTTCCAACAGGACGAACACCTGCCCCTGCGGCCCCAGGCGGCGCTGATGGACAAGGTCCTGGAGCGTCGGCGCGGCCAGCCCCTGGCCCTGGCCCTGATCGCTCTGGAACTGGCGCAGCGGCTGCAGGTGCCGCTGGCGGGGGTGAACTTTCCCGGGCACTTCCTGCTGCGGGTGCCCGGTGCCGACCACCTGCTGGACCCGTGCGGCGGGCGCCGGCTGTACCCCAACGATTGCCGGGAACTGCTGCAACGCCAGTACGGCGCCCATATCAAGCTCAGCGCCGAGCACCTGGCCAGCGCCGAACCGCTGCAGATGTTCCAGCGCCTGTCACGCAACCTGCGCCAGTTGCACCTGTCCTACGACGACCACCTGGGGGCCCTGATCAATGCCGAACGGGTCCTGGAAATCGGCAACGGCAGCGCCGCCGACTACCTGGCCCGGGCCAGCCTCTACCAGCGCCTGGAATGCCCGAATGCCGAACGCTTCGACCTGGAGCACGCCCTGCTGCTCAGCGACGACCCGATCCAGCGCCTGCGCCTGACCGAACGCCTGGGGCACCTGCCGCCCAACACCATCGTGCACTGAATCCCCCGCTGTTTCGCGCCTGCCGTGCAACAAGGCCCGCCGCCCTTCTGCCTGCTGCAAGGATGAAAAAGCATGAACAGCGCCGAACGCTTCCTCCAGGATTTCCACCCGCGCCACCCCGGCACCACGCCAACGGCTGGGGGCTGTTGCTGATCCAGGCCAGGGCCGCATGACAGCAGCGCCCGGGCTCTGGCAGGATGGGCGGCTAACCCCAGGGAACGGACACAGCATGCTCATCAGAAAAGCCCACGGCGCCGACGCACAACGGGTCTTCGACATTCGCAACCAGGCCATCAACCAGCAGTGCGCCGGCCACTACCCCGAAGCGGACCTCCAGGTCTGGACGGCTGGCGAACTGAGCGACTACTTCATCGAAGTGGTGGAAAACACCGGCCATGTCGCGGTCATCGACAATCAGGTGACCGCCAGCGGCATGCTCGACCTGGAGACCGGGCAGGTCGACGCGGTGTTCGTCGACCCGGCCTACATGGGACGCGGCATCGGCCGCAAGATGATGGAGTACCTCGAAGAACGGGCGCTGGAAGCCGAGTTGCCCCACCTGATCCTGGATTCGACCCTCAACGCCGCCGACTTCTATCGCCGCTGCGGCTTCGTCGGTGAGCGCATCGCCCAGTACCAGTCGCCCCGGGGCCTGACCCTGGCCTGCGTGCCGATGATCAAGCACCTGGCACGCTGAACCCCCCTGCCCCTCAGGACTTGAGCGGCGCCTGCCGTTGCGCGGCCGGCCCCGCCTCACCCGAGGCCGACGCCAGGGGCGAACGCACCTGGATGATCAACAACGCCGCAAGCAGGGCCGGAATCGCGCAGAAGAAGAAAATCTGCTGCACAGGAATATGCATCGCCAGCAGCATGCTGCCGAACAGCGGACCGAGGATCGAACCGAAACGCCCCACGCCCAAAGCCCAGCCGGTGCCGGTGGCGCGCACCTGGGCCGGGTAGAAGTTGCTGGCGAAGGCATTCAGGGTCAACTGGCCACCGATGATGCAGAAGCCCGCGGCAAACACGAACACCACCAGGTAGCGCGGGTTGTCGTGGTTCAACCCCAGTAGCACGGTGCACAGTGCGGCGGCGCTGAGCACCGCGGCCAGCAGGCGCACCTTGCGTTTCAGGCGGTCGGCGAACCAGGCCATGCAGATCGCGCCGAGGGTGCCGGCGAAGAGGAACATCGAAGTCACCAGGTTGGCCTGCTTCAGGGCCAGGCCACTCTCCAGCAGCAGCGTCGGCAACCAGCTGATCATGAAATACAGCAGGATCAGGCTGACGAAAAAGGTCGCCCAGATCAGCAAGGTCGGCCGTGCATAGCCGTGGCGGAACAGCTCCAGCACCGTGAGCTTGCTGTCCACCTGCTCACCGCTGTTGAGCACTGCGGCCGGCGGTTGCCAGTCCGGGAGCATCTGTGCGGTGACCTTGCGCAGCCGCGCATAGGGCGGCGCGTCCCGCAGCAGGCGCGGCAGCGATTCGGGCAGGCGCCAGAGCAGGAAAGGAAACAGCAGCAGCGGCGTGATGCCGCCGGCGAGGAACACCGCTTCCCAGCCAAAGCGATCGATGAAGCCGGCGGCAACGAAACCACCCGCCGCGCCGCCAAAGGAGAAACCGCAGGCGGCCAGGGTCACCATCAGGGTGCGCAGGCGCGGCGGCGAATATTCGGACATCAGCGCCATCGCGCTGGGCATCGCCCCGCCCATGCCGATGCCACAGATAAAACGGGCGGCCATCAGGCTTTCAAGGGAATTGGCGAACACCATCAGCACCGTCAGGCTGGCGTAGATCAGCACGCAACAGAGCAGGATCCGGCGCACGCCAAAACGGTCGGCCAGGGGCGTCACCGCCAGGGACCCCAGGGTCAGGCCCAGCAGGTTGGCGCTGAACACCGGGCCGAAGGCGGCCTTCTCCAGCCCCCAGTCCTGGGCCAGGGCCGGCACCACATAGCCCAGCACCTGGGCGTCGTAGCCATCAGTGACCAGCAGCAAGGCGAGAAGCAACAAGAGCAACCACTGGTAGCGGGACACCGGGCGGGCGTCGAGCGCAGCACGAAAGCTGGCAATCTGATTTTGCATCGCAAGGTACCTGTTCGGTTTTTTATGGTTATGGGCAGCAGTGTCGCGCAGGTCACAGGCGGTGACCGCTCAGGCCCCGTTGCGGGGCCTGGGTGATGCGGATGCCACGCTGCCCCGGATACCGGGCAGCGTGCGGGTTCAGGCTGGCGTATCCGGCTGGTTGGCCGGGTGCGCGGCCTGGAACGCCGGGTGCTCGGCGGCCAGGGCCGCGACCCGGAGGATCCGCGGATAAGCGTCCAGGGACACCTTGAAACGCTCGGCCGCATACAGCTGGGGAATCAGGAACACATCGGCCAGCCCCGGCTCATCGCCAAAACAGAAGCCCTGGTCGCCGATCAGTTGCTCCAGGGCCGCCAGCCCCTGGCTGATCCAGTGGTCGATCCACACCAGCAGTTGCGCTTCCTCATGACCCCATTCCCGTAGCAGGTTCTGGGTGCTGGAGTTGTGCAGCGGATGAATGTCGCAGCCGATGATCGCGGCAACCGCCCGTTCCCGGGCGCGGCTGACCAGGTCCGTGGACAGCAGCGGCACCTGTGGATAACGCTCCTCCAGGTACTCGATGATTGCCAGCGACTGGATCAGCAGGTCGCCTTCATCGGTCCGCAGGGCCGGCACCCGGCCCTGCGGGTTGATCTCCAGGTACTCCGGCTGGCGATTCGCACCGCCCTTGGGCACCAGCAGATTGACCGGTATGGCCTGGAACTCCAGGCCCTTGAGGGCCAGAGCGATGCGCACCCGGTAGGACGCAGTGGAGCGGTAGTAGGTATAGAGCTGCATGGGGGCTCTCCCTTAACGTGCCGGCTGGACCGTGCCACGGCATTCGCCGAAGCCGATGGAGGCGAAACCCTCACGGCTGCAACGCCCGCGCAGGATGATTTCATCGCCGTCCTCGAGGAACTTGCGCACCTCGCCGGACGCCAGTTCGATGGGTTTCTTGCCGCCTTCGGTGATCTCCAGCAGGCTGCCGAACTGGCCGCTCTCTGGGCCGGACAAGGTGCCCGAACCGAACAGGTCGCCGGCCTGCAACTGGCAGCCGTTGACGCTGTGGTGCGCAACCATCTGCGCCACGGTCCAGTACATGTACCGGGTGTTGCTCAGGGTCAGGCGGTGTGCCGGCAGGCCCTGCTCGCGCATGGTGCGGGTGGTCAGCAGCACTTCCAGTTCGATGTCGAAGCCACCGCCGGCCTGGTCGCGCTTGTCCAGCAGGTACGGCAGCGGTTGCGGGTCGCCTTCAGGGCGCGGGGCCTGGGCCTGGCGGAACGGCTCCAGGGCCTCGGCGGTCACCACCCAGGGCGAAATACTGGTGATGAAGCTTTTCGACAGGAACGGGCCCAGCGGCTGGTATTCCCAGGCCTGGATATCCCGCGCCGACCAGTCATTGAGCAGGCAGAACCCGGCAATGTGTTCGGCGGCGTCGCCAATGGCGATGGGCTCGCCCATCTCGTTGCCCTGGCCGATCCAGATGCCCAGCTCCAATTCGTAGTCCAGGCGCGCACAGGGGCCGAAGGTCGGTTCGGACTGCCCGGCCGGTAGGGTCTGGCCCTTGGGCCGGCGCACGTCGGCACCGGAAGTACGGATAGTGGAGGCGCGACCGTGGTAGCCGATCGGCACGTACTTGTAGTTGGGCAGCAGCGGGTTGTCGGGGCGGAACAGCTTGCCGACGTTCTGCGCGTGTTCGATGCCCACATAGAAGTCGGTGTAATCGTTGATCTTGGCCGGCAGGTGCATCTGGCAGTCCGCGGCCAGGGGCAGCAGTTTCGCCCCCTGGGCCTCGATCTTGCCGCGCAGGCTGCTGCCTTCGCCGAGCAGTTCCAGCAGGCGTTCGCGCAAGGCGACCCGGGCCGGTCGGCCGAGTTCGAAGAACGCATTCAGCTGGCCGCCACGGGCCGCCTGCACCGCAGCCTGGGCCTGGCCTTCGAACAGCCCGGCATCCAGCGCCGCTTCCAGGTCGAAAATCTGTTCGCCAATGGCGACCCCGCTGCGGGGCGCCGAGCCCTGGGTGCTGAAGACGCCCAGGGGCAGGTTCTGCAACGGGAAGTCGGGGTGACCGTTGGCGGACTCGACCCAGCTACGGGTGATGGTGGGCAAGGTCATGGGTTATCTCCGATTCGGGTTGAAGGTGACGGGCAGCGAGGCCCAGCAAGCATCGTAGTCGTTCTGCAGCTCTGGGCACTCCAGGGCGAACTGGCTCGGGCGCAGCACCTGGCTGGTCTCGAACATGAAGGCCATGGTGTTGTCGATCTTGGCCGGCTGCAACTGGGCGTTGATCGCCTTGGTGCAGGTTTCGCCGTCCGGGCCGTGGGCGCTCATGCAACTGTGCAGCGACGCGCCGCCGGGCAGGAAGCCTTCGGCCTTGGCATCGTAGGCACCCTGGATCAGGCCCATGAACTCGTTCATCAGGTTGCGGTGGAACCACGGTGGACGGAAGGTGTTCTCGGCCACCATCCAGCGTGGCGGGAAGATCACGAAGTCCAGGTTGGCCAGGCCCGGCACGCTGGTGGGCGAGGTCAATACGGTGAAGATCGACGGATCCGGGTGGTCGAAGCTGACGGTGCCAATGGTGTTGAAACGACGCAGGTCGTATTTGTACGGCACGTTGTTGCCGTGCCAGGCCACCACGTTCAGTGGCGAGTGGTCGAGCTCGCAGCCCCAGAGCTCGCCGAGGTACTTCTGGACGAGCGTGGTGGGCTGGCGCAGGTCTTCGTAATGAGCCACGGGGGCCAGGAAGTCCCGAGGGTTGGCCAGGCCGTTGCTGCCAATCGGCCCAAGGTCCGGCAGGCGCAGCGGCGCGCCGTGGTTCTCGGCGACGTAGCCGCGGGCTTGCGGGTCCAGCAGTTCGATGCGGAATTTCAGCCCGCGAGGCAACACGGCGATTTCCAATGGCTCCAGGTCCAGCATGCCCAGTTCGGTGACGATGCGCAGGCGGCCCAGCTCCGGCACCAGCAGCAGCTCGCCATCGGCATTGAAGAACACCCGCTCCATCGAGCGGTTGGCACGATAGTGATAGACGCTGATACCCGCCGGCTTCTGCGCAGCCGAGTTGGCCACCATCGCCACCAGGCCGTCGATGAAATCGGTGGGCTCGCTTGGAATCTGCAGGGGGCTCCAGCGCAGGCGGTTGGGGGTGACCTCACCCAGGGGGCCGCCTGCCAGCTGGCGCGCAAGCTTGGCGAAAGCCGGGTGCTTGGCCGAGGGCTGGATGCGGTACATCCAGGTACGCCGGGCTTCGCTGCGGGTCATGGTGAAGGCGGTGCCGGAAAACAGTTCAGCGTACAGGCCATAAGGGGCTTTTTGCGGGGAGTTCTGGCCGACGGGCAGCGCCCCTGGCAGGGCCTCGCTGGCAAATTCGTTGCCGAAGCCCGATTGGTAGCTGAGGGCCGACGCCGAAGAATCGAGGTTCATGGAGCCTCCTGGAAGTTGGAATAGGCAGGGGCCCACCACTCCCTCACAAGAGCTATCGGCACGCCTGGGTTATTTTTATCGTAATCCAATTACGCATAACGTAATTTGATTGCCCAGGAGCGTCAAGCTATAAAGACCGCCACTTGTCACGGGACCCCAATGCCTCCATGGAAAAGCCGCGCAGCATCAGCGACAGCACCGGTAAACAGAAAGTCCGCTCGGCCGAGGTCGGTACCGACATCCTCAAGGCCCTGGCCGAACTGTCGCCGGCCACTTCCCTTTCGCGCCTGGCCGAACATGTGCAGATGCCGGCAAGCAAGGTGCATCGCTACCTGCAGGCCTTGATTGCCAGCGGCTTTGCCGAACAGAACAGCGCCACCAATCACTACGGCCTGGGCCGCGAAGCCCTGCGGGTAGGCCTGGCCGCCCTGGGCAGCATGGACGTACTGAAAGTCGCGACCCTGCCCCTGGCGGAACTGCGGGACGAATTGAACGAAACCTGCTTCCTCGCGGTGTGGGGCAACCAGGGCGCGACGGTGGTGCATATCGAACCGGCGGTGCGGGCGGTGACCGTGGTCACTCAACTGGGCTCGGTGCTGCCACTGCTCAGTTCATCCACCGGGCTGGTGTTCAACGCCTACCTGCCACAGCGCGAAACCCTCGACCTGCGCCAGCAGGAACTGGCAGCCGGCAGCCCCCACGCCCTGGCCGACAAGCAGGTGCACGATGCCCTGGCCGAGCAGATTCGCCAGCGCGGGCTGCACCATGTCCACGGTTTGCTGATGCCCGGTGTCGATGCCCTGTCGGCGCCGGTGTTCGATGCCACCGGCAAGATCGCCGCGGTGCTGACCGTGGTAGGGCCGACATCGCTGTTCCACGCCGATGAACATGGGCCCGCAGCCCAACGTCTGCTGGCGGCCAGCTCTGCAGTGAGCTGGCGCATGGGTTATCAGCCGCAATAACCGCTAGCGCTCAACTCATCAGCCCCAGGGCCTGGGCCTTGGCTACCGCCTGGGTACGCCGCTCCACCCCCAGCTTGCTGTGAATCCGGCGCCCGTGGGTCTTCACGGTATGCAGGGAAATGAACAATTGCTCGGCGATCTGCTGGTTTGAACAGCCCTGGGCGATCAGTTGCAGCACTTGCAATTCCCGCAGGCTGAGCAGGCTTTCGCGGTTTTCCAGGGGGCCTGCCGATGACGGCGTCTGCAGCGTTTCCCCCGCAGCCAGCAAGAGTGGTTGCCGCAGGCGCAGTTCGTGCAGTGCCTGCGGCAGGTTGCATCGCTGCACCAGTGCCTGCCCGGCCTGCAATGCTTCCTGCGCCAGCGCCGGGTTGCCTTGCAGGTGGGCGACCTCGGCCAGGGCCAGTTGCACCTCGGCCTCCAACCCCTGCATGCCGTGGCGTTGGGCCCGGGCCAGCAGCCCCTGCAAGGTAGCGATCGGCGCCTGGGCCCGCCCCAGGTGCACCTCGGCCAGCACCAGCAGGTATTCGATCCCCGGAATCAACTCCAGGGTGGCCGGTGGCGCCTGTAGCGCCTGCGGGCCGCGAAAGTGCCGGAGCAAGCGGCTCAAGGCCTCCTGAGCCAGCTCCGGTCGCCCCTGTTGCAGCCAGAGCTGGCTGCTGACCTGCAACAGCACGCCCCGGTACACCGTGTCGGGAATCTGCCGCTGCTGCATCAGCCGCTCCGCATCCCGCAGGCGTACGAAGGCCTGGGCATAATCACCCTGGTTGGCCGCCAGTTGGGCCTGGCCGAGGAAACCATACAAGGCACGCTTGTCGTGGCTCAGCAGGCAATCCTCGAGGCCGCTGCGAAAGTAGCCGGCCGCCTGCTCTGCATGCCCCTGGCGCAAGGCCAGGCGACCGAGACGCAGGGCGATGCGACCGAGCAGCGGGGTCGCCCGCAGCGCCTGCATCGACAAGCGCTCACAGACCTGCTCCAGCAGGCTCTGGGCCCGATGCGGCGCGCCCCTTTGCTCCAGCAACTGGGCATGGTCCAGTTCCAGCAGGCCTTCGAACAGCTGGGCATCCTGGGCCCGGGCCAGGCACAGGGCTTCACGATTGAGGGCCTGGGCCACATCCAGCTCCGCACCCAGCAGGGCCTGCTGGGTCAGCCCCGACAGGCACAGCAGGCGGGTGGTCCAGGCGCTGTCCGCCAGCTCATCCAGGGCCTCGATAAAATGCTGCCGCGCCGCCTCCATCCGCCCGCTCAGGTGCAGCAGCCAGCCCTGCTGTGCCTGCCAGCGGGCCAGCAACTGACGCTGCTGCGCTGCCGAGGGCTGGGGGGCGAACCGGGCCATCTGCGCCATGCACTGCCCGGCCTGCTCGAAGCGCCCGGCAAACAGCATGGCCGCAACCAGCAGTCCCACCAGGTGCGGCGACACCAGCAAGAGTTCGCCACCGTGGCGCTCATGCAGTTGCAGCAACAGCAGCGCATTGTCCTGCTGGAACAGGAACTCGAAACTGAAATGCTCCAGCAGGCTGACCGCGACTTCATACTCTTGGGCCCGCAGCGCCTGCTCAAAGGCCGACTGCCAATCCTCCTGGGCAATGAACCACTGGCAGGCCCGGCGATGCCAGGAGCGCCCCCCCGGCCAGGCTTCGTCGCGCATTAGCCGGGCCAGCGGCGGAAACACCTGGAGCCAGTCGCCGCCACCGTCCCAGGGTTCGATGAAGCAGGCCATGTCCTGCAGGGTCCGCAGGTACTGGGCACCCTCCCCGACGCCGAACAGATGCTCGCACAGCTCGGCGTTGAAACGTGGCAGGTGCGCCAGTACTTGCCAGACTTGCGCCAGCTCCGCCGGCAGCACGCTGAACAGCTCGTGCTCCAGGTACTCCAGCAAGGTATTGGGGCGCCCCGGCTTGCAGGGCTGAATCGTCAGCTCGCTGCCTTCCAGCAAGGCGATGCGCACCCCGGCGCACCAGCCGCCACTGCGTTGCAGAATGCGACTGGCGGTCTGCGCACACAGGGGTTGCGGCAGCCGTTGCAGCAGTTGCTCGATCTCGATCTGGCTGAATGCCAGTGCCGGGCCGTCCAGCTCGAACAACTGATCGTCCAGCAGCAGGCGTGGCCAGTTGCACAGGGGCCGGCGACGGCAACCCAGCCACCAGGTCAACTGCGGGTTGTCCAGGCTCAGCAGGCGATCGAGCAGCAGGTCCAGGTCCGCAGCCGCGACCCGGCAATAGTCATCGATGAAGATCCAGGCCGGCGCCTGCAGGTGCGCCAGGTGCTGCAGCACCGTGGCTTCGTCATCGCGCTCCAGCCCCAGGGCCTGGGCCAGGGCAGCGCACAGCCCCTGCGGGCTATGCCGCCCGCCGGACAACGGCAACCAGCTCACCCGGCAGGTCTCCGGTGCCTGTTGCAGGCACTCAGCCAGCAGCGCCGTCTTGCCGCTGCCGGCAGGCGCGCAAAGCAGCTTGACCCGCGCACCGGAGGCCAGCAACGGCGCGCTCAGACGGCTGCGGGAAAAATGATGGGAGGACAAACGGGGCATGAACCCGGGACGCTCTGGACAACGAGTCATGGCGGTCATTGCGGCGTGCCTTTTTATAGTTTTAGCCAGCGTAGCCCCACCCTAGCCCCGACCTCCCGGCCAGTTGAAGAAGTATTCAGCAGGCTGATCAGCCCCCATAAAAAAACCGACCAGGCAGTCGGATAACTGCCAGTCAAGAGGAACGCAGTATTGCCGCGACTGTGGCGAGCAAGCTCGCTTGCCAGGACTGGCCGCCATAAAAAGCCGCACGCCCCAAGAGCGTGCGGCTCGACCATTGCTCCACTGCAACCCAAGAGGCGCCTAGCGCACTCCGCTGGCGCGCAGGGCCGCCGGGGTGTAGTCGGCCGCCTTGGCGGCAAAGCCGAACTCCAGGCTGTGCTTCTCTTCGTTCTTCATGCCCAGGGCCAGGTAACGGCCGGCGTTCAGGTCATACAGGGCCTCCAGGGTGTAGGCCGGTACCTGGTGGTCGTAGTAGTACTGCGCATGACCTTCGGCTACCCGCCACAGTTGGCCGCGTCCGTCATAGTGGTCCACCAGGGCCACCTGCCAGCTGTCCTCGTCGATGTACATGTGCCGAGTGGCGTAGATGTGCCGCTGGTTGGGCTTGACCGTGCCCACCACTTCCCACACCCGGTGCAGTTCATAGCGGGTCAGGTCCTGGTTGATGTGCCCGGCCTTGACGATGTCGTCGTACTTGAGGCTCGGGGAATCCAGCTTGTAGCTGTTGTAGGGGATGTACATCTCCTTCTTGCCCACCAGCTTCCAGTCGTAACGGTCGGGAGCACCGGAGAACATGTCGAAGTTGTCCGAGGTGCGCAGGCCGTCGGCGGCGGTGCCCGGGCCGTCGTAGGCCACTTGCGGGGCGCGGCGCACGCGACGCTGGCCCGCGTTGTAGATCCATGCCGAACGCGGTTCCTTGACCTGGTCCAGGGTCTCGTGGACCAGCAGCACGTTGCCCGCCAGCCGCGCCGGGGCGGTCACCGACTGCTTGAAGAAGTTCTGCACGTTGGCCGCCTTGGCCGGGTCCAGGTCCGGGATCAGTTGCGGCGCCGCCACCTCTTCCTCGAAACGGATCGAGGTGTAGCTGCCGTTGGTCTGCGGGGTGACCTGGGTGACGATGCGCTTCTGGTTGCCGCCGTGATAACGGGTCAGGTGGTTCCACAGCACCTCGATGCCGTTCTTCGGAATCGGGAAGGCGTAGTAACGGTTGCCGGTAAAGTTGGCCAGGCCGTTGCCGTCGTTGGTAGTGGTCACGCTCAAGGCGCTGCGCTTGGCCGACTCGTAGATCTCGGGTGGCAAGCCGACGCTGCGGTGAGTGGGGTAGACCGGGATCCGATAGCTGTCCGGGTAGCGCTTGAACATCGCCACCTGGCCGTCCGAAAGCTTGTCCTTGTATTTGTCCACCGTCGCCGCGGTGATGATGAACAGCGGTTTTTCATTGGCGAACGGGTCGGCGAGAAAGCCCTTGCTGTCCACCGCCCCGGCATTCTTGGGAATGCCTCCGGTCCAGGCCGGGATCGAGCCGTCGGCATTACCGGCTTTTTCCGCACCCACCGGGGTCAGGCTGGTTCCCAGCTTGGCGGCTTCTTCCGGGCTCACGGCGGCCATCAGGTTGGCCGCCCACAACCCCAGTGCCAGGGCGCTGCATTGCAGAATCATCTTGCGCATTCAAATGCTCCTTCTTGTGCCGGTTCAGAAGTTCACGCCAAAGCTCAACGCGAGGAAGTCCCGGTCGGTCAGGGTGTTGTAGCGCCCGCCAAAAAAGTCGGTGTAGCTGAGGCTGGCGGTGTAGGTGTTGCGGTAGTCGGCATCCACTCCAACGCTCAGGGCCTTGGCGCCCTGGTTGAACAGGCCGTTGGGCCCGTAGCCGTTGACGTCATGGGACCAGGAAAGGTTGGGCTTGAAGTTGATGCCGGCGATCACGTTGCTGTAGTCGAGGATGGCCCGGGCGCGATAGCCCCAGGAGGTGGCCGTGACGAAACCGTCGGTGTCGCCCCCGTAGCCGTATTGGCCGTACACCGAGTCCCGGCCGTAGCGCAGCTTGCTCTTGTCTTCCAGGCCTCCGACGTGGACCACTGCCGCCTCGCCTACCAGGGTCAGGCGGTCGGCCCCCAGCACCTGATCGAAGAACTGGGTCATGGAACTCTGGATCTGAGTGATTTCCTTGCGCCGGTAGCCGGTGTTGTCGGCCCCCATGGCGGTCTTGATCGGCGACGCCGCGCCCCCGGAAATAGGGTTGAGCAGGGCCAGGGTCAGGTCGTTGGTGTTGACCTGCACCGGCGCGTTGGGCCGATAGCTGATCTCGCCGGTCCAGGCGGTGCCGGTGGGCAGGGTGGTGGAGAAACTGGCGCCATACAGGCGGATGTCTTCCGGGTATTCGAGGTAGTACTGGCCACGGCCAAGCATCACGCTTTGCACCAGGCCACTGCCAGAACCCGGAACGATGCCGTTGGCGACGCCGGCAATGGCGCCCAGGGTCGTCGCGCTGACATTGGCCGTGGTGGTACTCACCACCGGGCTGCGGGAGTGGTAGTTCATGAAGTACAGGCCGTACTCGGTGTCATCGCCGAGCCAGCGCAGGGCGGCGCCCCACTGCCCGGAGTCGCGGGCATCACGATCACCGCCGCGGGGCAGGATCACCCCTTCGCGGGTCACCTGGAAGCCCTGGCCGAAGGCCGCCGCCACCGGCTGCAACGGCGCGATGGCCGGGCTGCCGACGGTGTAGCCGGTGGTGCAGCCATCGGCCACCACGTCGTTGCCGAAGAAGGTGCCGCAGTTGTCCACCACGGTCTGGTCCCACTCCAGCTGATAGAAGCCTTCCACGGTCAGCTGGTTGGTCAGGCCCTGGGAAGCGAACAGCATGTTCACCGGCACCAGGCCTTCCTTGATTTCGGCGCCGGGGCGGCGAAAGGCCGAGACATCCACAGGGTTGATGCTGTTGATGGAGTTGCCGATGAAGGTGCTCTCGCCCCAGCTGACCACCTGCTTGCCGGCACGCACGGTACCCGGCAGGTCGGCAATGGAATAGTTGTGGTAGACGAAGGCATCGAGGATCTGCGCCCCCGAGGACTTGGCGCCCTCCTTGCGGTTGTGGTCGCTGATGGGCTTGAACTCGCGGTCTTCGTCCTTGAGCTCGAAGTCGTACCAGTACTTGCCGCGAACGAAGACCCCGGTGTCGCCGTACTTGAGTTCCAGGTCATGCAGGCCCTTGAAGATCTTCGAGAAGGTTTCGCCCTTCTTGAAGTTCAGGCGGCCATCGTCGCCGGTGGACGACTGGGCGGTACCGCCATTGACCGTTCCGACGAAGGCGCGGTCGGCATTGCGCATGCCCCAGCTGGCACCAACCGATAGCGACGAGTCGAACTGCCCTTCGATTTCCCCGATGTTGAACGACACCGCCTGCGCCTGGGCGCAGCAGCCCAGCGCCACCGCGACGGCCAGCGCCTGCGGTTTGAAGATGGCGCGCATTGTTATTCTTGTCATGCGTCTTCCCCGGTGAGTGACAGGAGGCCTCACCCTACTGCCGGGGTAGCACGGTCGATAAGCGCACCAAGGAGGTATTCGCGCTGTCACTCGAAGGAATTAGTGCCCTTGCCATCACGGCCGTTCAAGGGGTTATCCAGCGGCTGGATGCAGGCTTATCAGGGGCGTCGATGCAGGGGGATGACCGGGGCGAAAAAACGCTCAGACTGTTGCTCAGGCTGTAACAGTCCTTGTCCTGAATCGCTATTTTTCCGTACCCGGCCAGGGCTTATTCTTCACTCGCAGTCACGGCAAACAACCGCTTGCCACTGACCTTGCAAGTACCGGGCACGAACTGTTCCCGGGAATGATTTCCAGCCGCTTGAAGGCGTGTGATTCAAGCTGCTGCCCCTGGTTCACCGACGTTGATTTTGTAGCTCCTTGATCTAACGTCTTGCTTCGGCCGCTGCTCTTGCAGCGGCCTTTTTTATGCCTGGAACACCAGAGGAAAGTGGCAACTACGCCGCGTCGTCCTCGCTCTCGTCGTAATGAAACTTGTGCAGCAGACGGTGCGCCACTGGGGACAGGATCAAGCCCAGGGTGGCAGCGAAGACCAGGTTGGTATAAAGCCCGTAGCTGGCAAAAAACAGTTTGCCACCAGGGGTTTGCGGCATGTTGATGGGGCCGATGCCGCCGAGGATCATGGCCGCGTCATACAAGGCGTCATGGAAGGAAATGTCTTGTTCGAAGTACAGCAGGCCGCTGATACCCAGCAGCACCGAGAAGATGATCAGCGCCAGCACCACCAGCCCATGCATGCATAAACGGCGGATGAACAGCAGCCGCGACAATACCGGCTGATCCTTTGACTCATACATATGCAGCACTCCCTGTTCGTTCGCGGACCGTCGAGCATAGTGACGAACGCTGCAGGAGTAAAACCGCCGGGGCCAGGGCCCGGCGGGGTGATGCATCCAGTGCTGAAAACCCGGCGCACTTAGCGCCAGAAGCCGGCCCCTATCACCCTGGCACAGGCGATAGGGGATGGACAAAGGGGCGCTTCAGAGGGCGTACTTTTGCAGATTCTGCATCATCTCCTTCAACGCCTCGATATTGTCCTTGGGGTGAGCCGCGCCCTCGAAGTCGCAGATCTGCTGCCAGTGGGCCGCCACGTCTTCCGGGGAAAAGCCCTGGCGAGGATCGAAGCCGGCGCCCAGGCTGCGCTCCCAGCGCACCTTGCCGATCCAGCCGCCGCCCACTTCGAACAGGCCGGAGGTTTCCTGGCACTGCTCGCTGCCCAGGTACACCACCAGCGGGCTGACCAGTTCGGGCTTGAGCTGCTCGAACACCTGGGGCGGAATCAGCCCCTCGGTCATCCGCGTACCGCCGGTGGGCGCGATGGCGTTGACCAGGATGTTGTTCTTGCGCCCTTCGATGGCCAGGGTCCGGGTCAGGCCGTACAGGCCGAGCTTGGCCATGCCGTAGTTGGACTGGCCGAAGTTGCCATAGATGCCCGAGGTGGAAGCGGTGAAGATCACCCGCCCATACCCCTGGTCGCGCAGGTGTGGCCAGGCGGCGCGGGTGACCTTGTAGGCCCCCTCGACATGCACCCGATACACCAGGTCCCAATCGGCGTCCTCCATCTTGTGGAAGGTCTTGTCCCGCAGGATCCCCGCGTTGTTGACCACCACATCGACCCGGCCAAACACATCCAGGGCGTTCTGCACGATCTTTTCACCGTCGGTGACCGAGTCATGGCTGGCTTCGGCGATACCGCCGGCCTCGCGGATCTGCGCCACCACGCGGTCGGCGGCCGAAGCGCTGGCGCCTTCGCCCTGGGCCGAGCCGCCGAGGTCGTTGACCAGCACCTTGGCGCCGTGCCGGGCGAACAGCAGTGCATGGGCCCGGCCCAGGCCACCGCCGGCCCCGGTGACGATCACCACTTTATCTTCCAAGCGCACAGACTCACTCATACCGAACTCCAGCAGGGCCAATGGACAATGCTTCGAGTGTCAGGCAGCCAGCCTTTGGTCACAATAAAAACGTTTTGACCTGAATGGTGCGCAATAAGGCAGCGGGATAATCGCCTTGCCCGCTCAAGGCCGCGGGGTTCAGGAACACGCCAACCGTGATGATGGCGACAGCAGATTGTCGCGAAACTCCAGGTAATGCTTGAGCACCGCCAGGGGCGCTTCGATCTGCGGGTAATGCCCGATGCTCGGCAGCAGCACCGTGTCGGCCCGTGGGATCAATTGCCGATAGCGCTCCACCATGTGTGCCCCGGAAATCGGGTCCAGGGCACCATCGATCACCCGCAGGGGCACCTCGCCGCGCTGCATGGCACTGACCCAACGTTCACGCCGGGCCCGGCGCTCAGGGATATAGCCGATCAGCTTGTGCAGGATTCGCGGGCCATCGTTGCTCTGCACCAGGCTCCAGAAATCATCCAGCACCGACTCGCTGGGGCGGTTCTGGGGGCCGAATATCTGCCGGAAACTCTTGGCCAGGCCCTGGCGGCTGAACGTTCGCCCGAGCATCCAGCCCAGCGGGCTGAGCAGCAGCTTCTGGGTCAGCACCGGGCGATGGGTTTCCGGGAACAGGCCGCCGTTGAGAAACACGCAACTGGCGATATCGATCCGCTCTTCGTAGTGCCGGGCCAGCAACTCCTGGGCAACGCTGTCGCCGTAGTCGTGGGCCAGCAGATGCACCGGCTCGGCGATACCCAGATGGGCCAGCAGCGCCTGCTGCAGGTCAGCCTGCTCCAGCAGGCTGTAGTCATGCTCCAGGGGCTTGGCCGAATCACCGAAGCCCAGCATGTCGCAGGCGATCACCTGATGATGCCGGGCCAGGGGCTGCCACAGGTAGTGCCAGTCCCAGCTGGCGGTGGGAAAGCCATGGATCAGCAGCAGCGGCTCGCCCTGCCCGGCCACCCAGTAACGGATGCGCTGGCCGCGAAAGAGCAGGTCATGTCCGCGTGTACGCCACACGCACAGCGGGATCTCGGCAATAGGCATCAGAGTGTGTAACCCGGGTCGAGTTGATCGAGTTTGCGCAGCAGGGCCGGCCAGGCCAGAGCGCCGCCCATGCCCTGAGCGCTGCGGGTGACACCAGCGATCATCGCCCTGGCCCCGGCCAGGATCGGCGCAGGGATGGCAATCAGCTCGGCGCCGCCGTTCTGCGCCAGCACCTGGATCTCGCAGGCGCGCTGGAAGGTGAACATCATCAGGAAGGTGTCGGCGATGGTCGCGCCGCAGGTGAGCAGGCCATGGTTGTGCAGCATCAGGAAACTGTTGTCCCCCAGGTCGGCCTGCAGCCGGACCTTCTCCTCGGGGTTCAGGGCCACACCTTCATAGGGGTGGTAACCCAGGCTCGACAACACGAACAGCGACTGCTGGCTGATGGGCAAGACGCCCTGCTTCTGCGCCGACACCGCAACCCCGGCCGCGGTATGGGTGTGCAGCACGCAAACCACATCGTGACGCACCGCATGCACCGCGCTGTGAATGGTGTAGCCCGCCGGGTTGATCTCGTAGGGGCTGTCCATCAGCTTGTTGCCGGCCTGGTCGACCTTCACCAGGCTCGACGCGGTGATCTCGTGGAACATCAGGCCAAACGGGTTGATCAGGAAATCTTCGGTGCCCGGCACCTTGGCGGAGATGTGGGTGAAAATCAGGTCGTCCCAGCCATGCATCGCCACCAGGCGATAGCAGGCAGCCAGGTCCACGCGGGTTTGCCACTCGATGGCGCTGACCTGGTTTTTTACACTCGGTGTCGATTGAACGGGGGCTAGGCTCACGGCAAGGACCTCGGTGATGGTTCTTATAGGAAGAGGACCTCCAGAGTCTAGACAGCTCACGCCGCTGGCGGAGTTGCATTGGCAGCCAGCTTGATGGCCATGCGGGTCAGCCGGGAATCAGGCCCTGGCCCGGGGCTTGCGCGTCAAAGCAACGACGCCAGCAAAGGGGCGGCGAACAGGTTCAGAAGCCCGGTCAGGACCATCACCAGCCCTGCCACCGAACCTTCTTCGCCCCCCACTTCATGGGCCCGGCTCACCCCTGCACCATGGGCCCCGACGCCAAACAGGGCACCGCGGGCCAGGGCGCTGCGCAGCGGCAGCCAGCGCAGCAGCACACCGCCGAGCATGGCCCCGAATACCCCGGTGAACATCACGAATACCGCAGTCAGCTCGGGTACGCCGCCCAGGTCATGGGCCAGGGGCATGGCGAACGGCGTAGTGATGGAGCGCGGCACCAGGGACAGGGTCACCGAGCTGTCCAGGGCCAGGGCCTTGGCCAGGCCGAACGAGCTGCCAATGGAAGCCGCGCTGCCCGCCAGCATGCCCAGCAGCAATGCCGACCAGTGGCGCATCAGCAGTTGCCGCTGCTGCCAGATGGGAATGGCGAAGGCCACGGTCACCGGCCCCAGTACCAGCATCAGCCAGTGGGTATTGGCGGCGTATTCGGCGTAGGCGGTGTGCAGCGGCACGGCGACCGCCAGCAGCAGGGCCGGCACCAGAATCAGCGGCGACAGCAGGTAGCGCCCGGTGCGCCGGTAGATCCAGCGGCTGAACAGGTAGGCGCCCAGGGTCAGGGCCAGCCAGAACACCGGCATGGCTTCAAGCTTCATGGCGCATCCTCCAGCGGCACACCAATTCCACGGTCAAGGCTGTCACCAGCATCACCAGCAGGGTGCTGACGCCTATTACCAGCAGAATCCGCCAGCCGTCCTGGCGCAGCAGGCCGCCGTAGTCCAGCAGGCTCATCAGTGCGGGAATGAAGAACAGCAGCATCTCGGCCATCAACAGGCCAGCCCCCAGCTGCAGGGCCGCCGGCTTGACCCAGCCCAAGGCGAAGGCCAGCAGCAACAGCGCAAGGCCCATGACCCCACCGGGAATCGGCCAGGGCAGCCAGCTGGCCAGTTGGCAGCCGAGAAAATAGATGGCCAGCAGCACCGCCAGTTCAAGAATCAGGCGGCCCAGGCGTTTGCAGGTGGAAATGTTCATGGTGGTTCGGTCCTCTCAGGGGTTTATTTTATGAAAAGCCCCATGATTACCGAAGCGAATTGTTAGACTGGAAGCCATTCCAATCTGGAATCAACGCCATGGATTTCAAACAACTGCGCAGCTTTGTCGAGGTGATCCGCCAGGGCGGCTTCACCCAGGCGGCCAGGACCCTGCACATCAGCCAGTCGGCGGTCAGCAAGCAGATCGCCCAGCTGGAACAGAGCCTCGGCACGCCCTTGCTGGAGCGCCAGGGTTCGCATATCCACCTCACCGCCGCCGGCAACGTGGTGCTGCAACGGGCCGAAGGCATGTTGCGCCTGCGCCACGAACTGCTCAGCGAACTGGACGACCTGAGCCAGCTGGCACGGGGGGAACTGCGCCTGGGGCTGCCGCTGCTAGGCAGTGACGCGCTGTTCGCCAGCCGTTTTGCCGAATACCGCCGGCGCTATCCGAATATCCAGGTGCAGTTGCTCGAAGGCGGCAGCCTGAATGTCGAACAGGCGGTGCGCAACGGCGAACTGGAACTGGGGGGCAGCCTGACCCCCAAGGACCCGGCGTTCGCCTACCAGCCCTTCTGCGATGAACCGCTGGATGCCTTGCTGCCCGCCGATCACCCCTTGGCGATGAACGCCCAGGTACGCCTGGAAGAACTGGCGGACACGCCGTTCCTCCTGTACCAGCGCAGTTTCGTGCTCAACGACCGGCTGTTGCAGGCCTGCCAGCAGGTGGGTTTCACCCCCAGGGAAGGCGGGCGCAGCGGCCAGGCGGATTTCCTGGCGGCGCTGGTGGCCGCCGGCCAGGGCGTGGTGCTGTTGCCCAGTGTGGTGGCCCGTGGCCTGGTGCGGCCTGGGGTGGTGCGCCTGACCTTGAAGGCGCCGGACTACCTGCGATGGGATATCGCCTTCATCTGGCGCCAGGGTGCTTATCTGTCCAAGGCAGCGCAAGCCTGGCTGGCGCTGCTGCGGGAACAGCCGGTCAGCCCCGCAGGGCGCTGATCAGCTCGGCCAGCCAGGGCTCGGCGTCGGTTTCCGGGGTCACGCTCTCGCTGGCGTCCAGGCGCAGCATGGGCAGCACTTCCTGCACGCCCAGCTCGGCGAACAGCTCGCGCATCTGCTCGCCACCGCCACAGAAGGTATCGCCGTAGCTGGAATCTCCCAGGCCGATGACCGCTCCGGGCAACCCGCGCCAGGCGGCGGGCAACTGATCGCGAATACTCGAATACAGCGGCAGCAGGTTGTCCGGCAACTCGCCCATGCCGGTGGTGGAGGTCACGGCCAGAAACGCCTGCGGGGCGAAGGCCTGAAGCTCGGCCAGAGTGGCGCGCGGGTTGTGCCAGGCCTCGAAACCTGCGGCGTTGAGGAGTTTGGCGGCATGCCGGGCGACTTCTTCAGCCGTGCCGTACACCGAGCCGGAAAGGATGGCGACTTTCATCAATCTGATCCTGAAGCTGACTAAAAGGCTGGGATATTAACAGCTACGGAGTAAAATCCCGCCTGTGCCGCCACCTCTGCTGCAAAGCGCTGGTGGACAGCGGGCCAGCCTCTCTTACACTCCAGCACTTGCTGATCGAAAGCGGAACTTCAGGATGATCAACGCTCATCTGCTGCAACGGATGATCAACGCCTCCAACGACGGGATTGTGGTCGCCGAGCAGGAAGGCGAAGACAACATCGTGATCTATGTGAACCCGGCCTTCGAGCGGCTGACCGGCTACAGCGCCGACGAAGTGCTGTACCAGGATTGCCGCTTCCTGCAATCCGGGGACCGTGACCAGCCAGGCCTGGAAGTGATCCGCCAGGCCCTGCGACAAGGCCGCCCGTGCCGCGAGGTGCTGCGCAACTACCGCAAGGACGGCAGTCACTTCTGGAATGAGCTGTCGATCACCCCGGTATTCAATGACAGTGATCAGCTGACCTATTTCATCGGCGTGCAGAAAGACGTCAGCGTCCAGGTCAAGGCCCAGCAACGCTTGCTCCAGCTGGAGCAGCAACTGGCCGAAGTGCAAGCTGAACTGGCCGCCCTCAAGGCGACCAGCGGCCACTAATAAATCGCGGAATTCGTGGTCGTAGGGATATTCCCCGCCGATCTGTCCTCCACCCTCCGAGCAACATCATGCAGCGTGACGCCCTCCTCACCCAGGATGAACTGGACTTCATCCAGACCATGCAGCACAACCCGCAGCTCAATGTGCGTGATACCACCTCGAGCCTGATGGTCAATGGCGGCGCGCAGATCCGTGACCTGCTGACGCGCCTGGCGGCCAATGAAAAGGTCACCATCCAGGCCCGTTTCGACAACCAGCAGATGACCTTCCCGCTGCAGCTGGTGGAAGACGAATTCCATGCCCTGCACCTGCGGCTGGGGGTGCCGAGCATCTTCGAGGATGGGCCCATGGTGCGCCCCTGGCGCCTGGCCCTGGAGCAGCCGGTGGCCCTGGAAAATGCCAGGGGCCAGCCTGGCCGCCTGTGGGTTCGGGAGGTCTCGTTCAAGGGGATATTGGTGGAGATCCGCAACGGTACCCGGCCACCGCGGCAGTTCGCCCAGTGGTTCAGCCCCTCGGGCTATGAACGGATTGCCCTGCACGGGCGCTTCGAGCGCCAGACCGAAGCCGGTTTCTACGCCTACCGCCTGGATCAGAGCGACCTGGAGGAAACCGAGCGCCTGCGCCAGTTCATCCTCCAGCAGCACCGCCACAGCCATCCGGCACTGCACGCCTGAAGGCTAGCGCCTCAAAGGAACCCGCGCAGGCGCTGCTGCATCAAGCGCCCCTCGTTACCCAGGCAAGCCACCGGCGAACCGACCAGGCTGTCCTGGGCCAGGTCCGCCGCGTCCCCGGCCAGCAGCAATGGGCAATCCAGGGTCAGTGCCAGGCGCTTGAGGCGCTTGGGCAACTCGGCCGAGGGTGCGTGATTGGAAAACACCACCAGGGCTACCGGCGCGACCTTTTCGCAGACCAGGGTCAGTTCCTCCAGCGGCACACCCGCGCCTAGAAGGCGCACACCGATCGGGTCCTGCCCGAGCATCAGCGCCGCCACCAACAGCTCCAGTTCGCGGCATTGCTCATTGAGCGCCGTCAGCAGCAGATAGCGGCTCTGGGTGGCGCGTTGCAACAGCAGGCGCTGGGTAATCCGCGCCCGCAGGAAGCCATCCAGGAACAGCCATTCGCTGGTCTGGCCAAAAGCCTCGCGCGCCAGCAGTAACTGCTTCCAGAACGGCA
This sequence comes from Pseudomonas sp. 8(2025), assembly GCF_052665325.1. Lineage (NCBI taxonomy): Bacteria > Pseudomonadati > Pseudomonadota > Gammaproteobacteria > Pseudomonadales > Pseudomonadaceae > Pseudomonas > Pseudomonas sp. 8(2025). The sequence goes on from NZ_JBQOIE010000003.1 coordinate 378,910, forward strand.
GGAAGATGTCCTGGAACACCACCGGCAAGGCATAGCTGGAGAAGATCTGCCCGTAGAGGCGCTCAAGCTGCTCCTCATCGAACGCGCTGACCGCCAGCTTCAATTGATCGCGCCACTGGCCGTATTCGCCCTGCAAGCCGCCATCCACCGGAGCCTTGAGCTGGGCCTGGGCAGCCCGGCCCTTGGCCAGGATCTTGCCCACTTTGCTCACCGCCACGCCGCGTTCGATCCAGCCGAGAATCTCACGCACCGCCTCAACATCGTGCATGGAGTACAGGCGATGCCCACTTTCGGTGCGTGTCGGCTGAATCAGACCGTAGCGTCGTTCCCAGGCCCTCAGGGTCACCGGGTTGATTCCGGTCAGGCGCGCCACCTCACGGATCGGAAACAACTCGTCCTGACGAACGGCTTCGGGGGCGTGAGGGGCAGGGGCAAGTTCAGTCATGACGGGCATCTGGGAAGAAAACACCGGAAAACAAAGTGGCGATCATTCTACTCCCCTCAGGTGGCGATGCTTCAAGCACGAGAAAAACCGACCGCCGTCATTGGTGCCTGGGCAGCAATCAGGAATAATCCTTGCTTGCTTCAGGCGCGGCCCGCCACCCCGGTGCCTCGTCAAGCGACTGCCTTACCCAGGCAGCGCATTGGTTTTACGGAGATACATAATGTCTACCTCACCCGTCACCCTGATGGTTGCCCGGCGCGTTGCCGACGGCCGTTACCAGGACCTGATCGCCTGGCTGCGCGAAGGCGAACAACTGGCTACCGACTTTCCCGGCTACCTGGGTTCCGGCGTTCTTGCGCCGCCCCCCAACGATGACGAATTCCAGATCATCTTCCGCTTCGCCGACGAATCCACCCTGCATACCTGGGAACACTCCGCCTCGCGTACGGCCTGGCTGGCCCGGGGCAGCGACCTGTTCGCCCACCCTTCGGAGCACCGGGTCAGCGGTATCGACGGCTGGTTCGGCGCCGCCGGCCATCGCCCGCCGCGCTGGAAGCAGGCCGTGGCCATCTGGCTGGCATTCTTCCCGGTGTCACTGCTGTTCAACTTTGTCCTGGGCCCGTTGCTCGGCGACCTGAGCCTGCTGCCTCGGGTATTTGTCAGCACCCTGGCCCTGACCCCGCTGATGGTCTATTTCTTCATTCCGCTGTCCACCCGGCTGCTGGCCAACTGGCTCAACAGCACACCGGCCCGACCGCTGCCGGCCACCCCCTCGACGCAGAATCCGTGATTCGCCGGCAAGCCGGCTCCTACCACACCTCGCGCAACATTCGCGCCTACCGTAGAAGCTGGCTTGCCAACGAAAAAACCCCGCAAGATCGCATTCGCCGGCAAGCCCGTTGCCTGCAGGCACAGGGCCTTCCCTCGCTGGTATAGTTTTCCCACTACCCGCGACGCGAGCCCTTCATGAACACCTCTCCTGCCCCGATCCTGATCACCGGCGCCAGCCAGCGAGTCGGCCTGCATTGCGCCCTGCGCCTGCTCCAAGACGGGCAGCCGGTGATCGTCACCTACCGCAGCCAGCGCCCGGGCCTTGAGGCCCTGCGGGAAAAGGGCGCGACCCTGCTGTTCGCCGATCTCTCCAGCGAAGCCGGGATCCTGGCCCTGATCACCGAGCTGAAAAACCGTACCCAGAGCCTGCGGGCCATCGTCCACAACGCCTCGGAATGGCTGGAGGAGAGCCCTGGCGACGAAGCAGCGGCCTTTGCCCGGATGTTCGGCGTGCACATGCTGGCGCCCTACCTGATCAACCTGCATTGCGCCGAGTTGCTGCAGCGCTCGAGCCCGGCAGACATCATCCACATCAGCGACGACGTGACTCGCAAGGGCAGCAGCAAGCACATCGCCTACTGCGCCAGCAAAGCCGGCCTGGACAGCCTGACCCTGTCCTTCGCAGCGAAATACGCCCCGACAATCAAGGTCAACGGCATTGCCCCGGCCCTGCTATTGTTCAACCCCGACGACGACGCGGCGTACCGCGCCAAGACCCTGGCCAAATCCGCGCTGGGCATCGAACCCGGCAGCGAAGTGATTTACCAGAGCCTGCGCTATCTGCTGGACAACCCCTATGTCACCGGCACCACCCTGACCGTCAACGGCGGGCGGCACCTCAAGTAAGCCGGCCCCTGTGAGGACCTTGCATGACCCTTTCCCTGCCCCAGCACTATCGCGAGATCCTCAAGGACCTGGGCGAAGACCCCGAGCGCGAAGGCCTGCTCGATACCCCCAAGCGCGCGGCCAAGGCCATGCAGTACCTGTGTCACGGCTACGGCCAGTCGCTGGAGGACATCGTCAACGGCGCGCTGTTTGCTTCCGACAGCGATGAAATGGTGATAGTCGCCGACATCGAGCTGTATTCCCTGTGCGAACATCACCTGCTGCCCTTCATCGGCAAGGCTCATGTGGCTTATATTCCTACCGGCAAGGTCCTGGGGCTGTCGAAGATCGCGCGGATCGTCGACATGTTCGCCAGGCGCCTGCAGATCCAGGAAAATCTCACTCGGGAAATCGCCGACGCGGTACAGAGCGTGACTCAGGCCGCCGGCGTCGCGGTGGTGATCGAGGCCAAGCACATGTGCATGATGATGCGCGGCGTCGAGAAACAGAATTCCACCATGCACACCTCGGTGATGCTCGGCGCCTTCCGCGATTCGAGCACCACTCGCCAGGAATTCCTGCAATTGATTGGACGGAGCAAGTAGCAATGCCACAACTTCAGCCAGGAATGGCTCGTATCCGAGTCAAGGACCTGCTCCTGCGGACCTACATCGGAATCAACGAGGAAGAGATCCTCAACAAGCAGGATGTGCTGATCAACCTGACCATCCTCTACGCGGCCCAGGACGCGGTGCGGGACAACGACATCGACCACGCACTGAACTACCGCACCATCACCAAGGCGATCATTGCCCATGTCGAGGGCAACCGCTTTGCCCTGCTGGAGCGCCTGACCCAGGAGCTGCTGGACCTGGTGATGAGCAACGCCTCGGTGCAGTACGCCGAAGTCGAAGTCGACAAACCCCACGCCCTGCGTTTTGCCGAGTCGGTGTCGATCACCCTCGCGGCCAGCCGCGCCAGCGCCTAGAAAACTGCCACAAGTGGCAAGCGCCCGCCTGGGCGCTTGCCCCTGTCCCGGAGAAACCCCATGACTGAACAACAACGCCTGGAACTGGAAGCCGCGGCCTTTCGCCGCCTGGTGGCCCACCTGGACAGCCGCAAGGACGTACAGAACATCGACCTGATGAACCTCGCCGGGTTCTGCCGCAACTGCCTGTCCAAGTGGTACAAGGCCGAGGCCGACGAACGCCAGATCGAGGTCAGCCTCGATGACGCTCGTGAAGTGGTGTATGGCATGCCCTACGCCGAATGGAAAAATCTCTACCAGAAAGAAGCCAGCGCCGAGCAGCAAGCGGCGTTCGCCAAAGGAAAACCCCAATGACTGACCTGAACACCCTGCGCGCCAGCCTGAACAGCGGTGAACACGCTTTTGCCGACACCCTGGCCTTTGTCGCCGCCGGCTATGACTACCAGCCCCAGGCCTTCAACAACGGCGGCGTGGAAAACGCCGCCGGGCAGAACGAAGGTTCGTGCAAGACCTTGGGCCTGGCCCTGCTGGAAGGCCTGAGCGACGAAGAGGCCCTGCTGGCCTTCGGCGAACACTACCGCTCGGTACTGGCCACCCCCGAAGGCACTGACCACGGCAATATCCGCGCCCTGATCGTTCACGGCCTGGCCGGGGTCAAGTTCTCCGCCCAGCCGCTGACCCGCCGCTGATCCGCATTCTGTAGGAGCTGGCTCGCCGGCGAAGGCGTCAGCACAGCGGCGCAAGGCTCGAGGGCCTGTTCGCCGGCAAGCCGGCTGCTACCGTGCAACACCCATAAAAAAACCGGCTTGCGCCGGTTTTTTTTATGGGTGGCAAATCAGAACGAAGCGTTCTGCAGGCCGTCCAGGTAACGCTCGGTGTCCAGTGCCGCCATGCAACCGGCGCCGGCCGAGGTGATGGCCTGGCGGTAAACGTGGTCGGCCACGTCGCCGGCAGCAAAGATGCCCTCGACGCTGGTGGCGGTGGCATTGCCGTCACGGCCGCCCTGCACGACCAGGTAACCGTCCTTGAGGGTCAACTGGCCTTCGAACAGCGAGGTGTTCGGGGTGTGGCCGATGGCGATGAACACGCCGTCGACCTTCAGCTCGTCGAAGCTGCCGTCGTTGTTCTTCAGGCGGGCACCGGTCACGCCCATGTTGTCACCCAGGACTTCGTCCAGGTTGGCATTGAGCTTGAGGATGATCTTGCCTTCGGCCACCCGGGCGTTGAGCTTGTCGATCAGGATCTTCTCGGCGCGGAAGGTTTCGCGACGGTGGATCAGGGTCACGGTGCTGGCGATGTTGGCCAGGTACAGCGCTTCTTCAACAGCGGTGTTACCGCCACCGACCACTGCCACCGGCTTGTTGCGATAGAAGAAGCCGTCGCAGGTGGCACAGGCGGAAACACCCTTGCCCATGAACGCTTCTTCCGAAGGCAGGCCCAGGTAGCGAGCGCTGGCACCGGTGGCGATGATCAGGGCGTCGCAGGTGTAGGTCGCGCTGTCACCGGTCAGGGTGTAGGGCTTGGCTGCGAAGTCCACGGCATTGATGTGATCGAAGACGATTTCAGTCTCGAAACGCTCGGCGTGCTCGCGCATCCGCTCCATCAGGGCCGGGCCGGTCAGGCCGTGCACGTCACCCGGCCAGTTGTCGACTTCGGTAGTGGTGGTCAGCTGGCCACCGGCCTGCATGCCGGTGATCAGCAGCGGCTTCAGGTTGGCACGGGCGGCATAGACGGCGGCGCTGTAACCGGCAGGGCCGGAACCGAGAATAATCACACGCGAATGGCGTACTTCAGACATGACTCACTCCTATCGACCGGCCCGGCTAGCCTGGCGCGGAACGCCGGATTGCCGGCTGGAATAAAAAAGGACGGCGAAACCTTGGGGAAGGCTTGAACTCGTCCGTCCAAAAAATAATGGGTGAAGCGTATAGAGGGGGCGAAGATTAAGGAAATACGGTTTAACAATCCAGCTCATAGGCGGTCTCTATCCTCAGGAGGCCTATTTGAAAGGGTCTTTGTTACCGTTGATGTCGACCGCTTCGCCGTGCTTTCGCCCCCAGGACAAAGCCGGTAAGGTCGGCGCGTTTTCATTCTGCTCGGAGCGCTCTATGCCCGCCCCTGTCCTGTCCGGCCCGCAATACCTGCGTGAAGGCCTGAAGCTGGTCCTCAGCCCCGGCCTGCGCCTGTTCGTGCTCCTGCCCCTGGCAATCAACCTGGTGCTGTTCGTCGGATTGATCTATTTCGCCGGCCATCAATTCAGCCTCTGGGTCGATGCGCTGATGCCGTCCCTGCCCAGTTGGCTGAGTTTCCTCAGCTATGTCATCTGGCCGCTGTTCGTGGTGCTGGTGGCCTTCATGGTGTTTTTCAGCTTCACCATGCTGGCCAACATCATCGCCGCACCCTTCAACGGTTTCCTCTCGGAAAAAGTCGAAACCGTGGTGCGCGGCACCGATGATTTCCCGCCCTTCAGCTGGGGTGAGCTGATTGCCATGATCCCCCGCACCCTGGCGCGGGAAATGCGCAAGCTCGGCTACTTCCTGCCCCGGGCCATCGGCCTGTTCATCCTCTCGCTGATTCCGGTGGTCAACCTGATTGCCGCGCCGCTGTGGCTGCTGTTCGGTATCTGGATGATGGCTATCCAGTACATCGACTACCCGGCGGACAACCACAAGATGAGCTGGCAGGACATGCTCGCCTGGCTGCGCCAGAAGCGCTGGCAGAGCCTGGGCTTTGGCGGCATCGTCTACCTGGCGCTGCTGATCCCGCTGGTCAATATCCTGATGATGCCGGCCGCCGTGGCCGGTGCCACGCTGTTCTGGGTGCGTGAACGCGGGGTGGAGAACCTGCCGGCCAAATAAGGCCGGGGCGTCATAAATCCATCATCGCAAGGTCACAATGGCGACATGGCCTCAGCCGACACTGAGGCCATGACGACAGCTCTGCATATCACCCTCATCACTGAAACCTTCCCACCGGAAATCAATGGCGTGGCCAATACCCTTGGCCGCCTCTGCGAGGGCCTGCGTGCCCGTGGGCATCAGGTTGAGCTGGTGCGCCCGCGCCAGGGTTGCGACCAGAGCCGAGCCAGCGACGAAGCCCTGCTGCTGTGCCGGGGCTGGCCGCTGCCGGGCTACCCGGGGCTGCAATGGGGCCAGTCGTCGATGCACAAGCTGCTGCGACGCTGGAAACGCCAGCGCCCGGACGTGCTCTACATCGCCACCGAGGGGCCGCTGGGGCTGTCTGCGCTGCGGGCCGCCAAGCGCCTGGGAATCTCCGTGGTCAGCGGCTTTCACACCAACTTCCAGCAGTACTCCAGCCAATATGGCCTGGGTTTGCTGACCCGCCTGCTGACCCACTATCTGCGCTGGTTCCACAACCGCTCGCAACTGACCTTGGTACCCAGCACCAGCCAGCACCTGGAGCTGGAGCGCCGGCATTTCGAACGCCTGGCCCTGCTGTCCCGGGGCGTCGACAGCCAACTGTTCCACCCAGCCAAGCGGCTCGATACGCTGCGGGCCGACTGGGGCCTGGGCGCCGATGACCTGGCGGTGATCCACGTTGGGCGCCTGGCGCAGGAGAAGAACCTGGGCTTGCTCAAGCGCTGCTTCGAACGCCTGCAGGTGACTTATCCACAGCGCAGGATGAAGCTGATCGTGGTGGGTGACGGCCCGCAACGTGGGGCTCTGGAAAAAAGCCTGCCCGAGGCCCTGTTCTGTGGTAGCCAGCGGGGCGAAGCCCTGGCCGCCCACTACGCCTGCGGGGATCTGTTCCTGTTTCCCAGCCTCACCGAAACCTTCGGCAACGTGGTGCTGGAGGCTCTGGCCTCGGGGCTCGCGGTGGTGGCCTACGATCAGGCTGCCGCAGCCCAGCATATCCGCCATGGCTACAACGGCGTGCTGGCCATGCCCGGCGACGAAAGCGCCTTCTGCGACGCTGCCAGCTGGCTGCTGGAAGAACCGGAAACCTTGCGCCGGGTACGCCTCAACGCCCGCCAGCATGCCAGCCGCCAGGGCTGGGCCGCGGTTATCGAGCAGTTTGAAGATCGCCTGCGCAGTGCCTGCGAGCACGGGCCGGCCGAGGATTACGAAGGGCTTATCGAAGCGACGGTCAAACCCCGCAGCGCCGTGGAGACACTCGGCACGGCAAGGGGGCTGCCCCCCTCGCCGCCCGGAGCCGGCAGTTAAACCAGGGTCGTCAGCGCGTCACGGCTGAACGGCAGGATGTCCTGCTCGCGACCTTCACGGACTTTCTGCGCCCAATCCGGATCCACCAGCAGTGCACGGCCCACGGCCACCAGATCGAACTCGTCGTTGTTCAGACGCTGCAGCAGGTTTTCCAGGCTGGCCGGCTGCGCCACCTTGTCGGTGTTGACCATGAACTGCAGGAACTCGCCGTCCAGGCCGACGCTGCCCACGGTGATGGTGGGCTTTCCGGTGAGTTTGCGGGTCCAGCCCGCCAGGTTGAGGTCGGAACCTTCGAACTCCGGCTCCCAGAAGCGGCGGGTCGAGCAGTGGAAGATATCCACACCGGCATCCGCCAGCGGCTTGAGAAAGGCCTCCAGAGCTTCCGGGGTCTGCACCAGGCGCGCGCTGTAGTCCTGCTGCTTCCACTGGGAAAAACGCAGGATGATCGGGAAATCCGGACCGACGGCAGCCCGCACGGCCTGGATCAGCTCAATGGCGAAGCGCGAGCGCTGGGCCAGGTCGCCACCGTATTCATCGGTACGCTGGTTGGTGCCTTCCCAGAAGAACTGGTCCACCAGGTAACCGTGGGCACCATGGATCTCCACACCGTCCATGCCGATGCTCTGGGCATCCTTGGCGGCCTGGGCGAAGGCTGCGATCACCTCCTGGATGTCCTGGTGGGTCATGCCGTGCACCAGCACCTTGCCGTCCTTGAGCTTCTCGGTGGGGCCGTAGCCGGGCACGCTGGCGTCCGGCTCGGTGCCCAGGCGCCGCACATTGCCCACATGCCAGAGTTGCGGGACGATCTTGCCGCCTTCGGCGTGGACCGCATCCACCACCTTCTTCCAGCCGGCCAGGGCCGCCTCGCCATGGAACTGCGGCACATTGGGGTAACCATTGGCAGCCTGGTGACCCACCGTGGTGCCCTCGGTAATGATCAGGCCGACACCCGCAGCAGCGCGGCGGCGGTAATACTCAATGACCTTGGAGTTGGGCACGCCACCGGGGGAAAACGACCGGGTCATTGGTGCCATCACCACGCGGGTCGGCAGTTCCAGCGCGCCGAGTTGAAAGGGTTTGAACAAGGCTTGAACAGGCATGCTGCGCTCCGAGAAAAAGGCTTGAGTCGATATTCGACGCACAAGACTGCGCCGGGTACCGGCCCCGGCGCACTTATGATGAGGATAATATTCCCCCCTCAATGCACTGCACAGCATTATTGATTTGAGTGATTTAGATGCAAAAACGCCGCATTGAAGCGGCGTTAAACAAGGGCCCGGCGCGGGTTCAGCTCAAGGCTTTTTCAATCGCCTGGATCACTGTCGGATCATCGGGAGCAGTACGCGGCGAGAAACGCGCCAGTACCCGGCCGTCCTTGCCCAATAGGAATTTCTCGAAGTTCCAGGTGATGTCCCCGGGAAACTCGGCGCCTTCGCCCGCCAGCAGGCGGTACAGCTGATGGCGCTCGGGACCGTTCACGTCCAGTTTGCTGCTCAAGGGAAAGGTCACCCCGTAGTTGAGGCTGCAAAATTCCTGGATCTCCTGCTCGGTGCCCGGTTCCTGCCCGGCGAACTGGTTGCAAGGCAACCCCAGCACGCTGAATCCCTGGGCCTTGTATTGCTGGTAGAGATTCTCCAGCGCCGCATATTGTGGTGTCAGACCACATTTGGAGGCGACGTTGACCACCAGCACGACGTGCCCCTTGAAGGGCGCGAGCGGCAGCTCCTGACCATCCAGGGCTTTCAATTTAAGGTCGTGAAAAGCACTCATGACGAACTCCAAATTCCTGTGTTCTTACAGAAAACAGCCTCTCGACAGTACAGCCAAAAGCCGCGGACTAAAAAGGCGCCCTCGGGCGCCTCTCCAGTAAGCTTGAGCTTAGCGCAGAAAATCAGTGGTGATGGCCACCTTCGCCATGGACGTGACCATGAGCGATTTCTTCCTGGCTGGCGTCACGGATGGCAACGATCTTGACCTGGAAATTCAGGCGCTGACCGGCCAGCGGGTGGTTGCCGTCGACGGTAACGTCGTCGCCGTCCAGGTCACGGATGGTCACGATCTGCATCTGGCCGTCCGGAGCGGAAGCGTGGAACTGCATGCCCACTTCCAGTTCGTCGACGCCTTCGAACATGCTGCGGCTCAGGGTGCTGACCAGTTCGGCAGCGTATTCGCCGTAGGCATCTTCAGGTTCTACGGAGACTTTCAGTTCGTCACCAACTTGCTTGCCTTCCAGGGCCTTTTCCAGACCAGGAATGATGTTACCTGCGCCTTGCAGGTAAACCAGCGGGGCGCCGCCGGCAGAGCTGTCGATGACCTCACCAGCGTCGTTGGTGAGGGTATAGTCGATGGAGACAGCCTTATTGGCGGCGATCAGCATGGGGCGGGACCTTTTGCATAAGAATGAAGAACGTCCAAGTTTAGCGAAGCAATCGCTCGAAAGCGAACGGAACCCGGACCAACGGAACGTGAAAAATCACTCGACAATCTGCGGTTTTCATCAGGATGAAGAAGGCCATTGGGTGGCTGAACTGTCCTGCGGGCATACCCAGCACCTGCGCCACCAACCGCCCTGGCAGTCCCGGGCCTGGGTCCTGGAGCCGCAGTTGCGAGCCAAAAAAATAGGCCAGCGCTTTGCCTGCGGCTGGTGTGCTCAAGCCCCGGATAACGATAACCTTAGCGCCTGACTTCAGGCAGACGGCCAAAGACCGTCGCCTTTGCCATGCACCTTCTGAGAATTCGCATGCAAACTTTTTTCATCGCGCCCACCGATTTTGGAGTGGGTCTGACCTCCATCAGCCTCGGGCTGGTGCGTACGCTGGAACGGGCTGGCCTCAAGGTCGGCTTCTTCAAACCCATAGCCCAACCTCACCCCGGTGACACCGGCCCCGAGCGTTCCACCGAACTGGTGGCGCGCACCCATGGCCTGAAACCGCCACAACCCCTGGGCCTGGCCCATGTGGAGCGGATGCTCGGCGACGGCCAGCTGGATGAGTTGCTGGAAGAAATCATCACCCTCTACCAGCAGGCGGCCATCGGCAAGGATGTATTGATCGTCGAAGGCATGGTGCCGACCCGCAGTGCCAGCTACGCCGCCCGGGTCAACCTGCACCTGGCAAAAAGCCTGGATGCCGAGGTGATCCTGGTATCCGCCCCGGAAAACGAAGTGCTCACCGAGCTGTCCGGACGGGTCGAGTTGCAGGCCCAGCTGTTCGGCGGCCCGCGGGACCCGAAAGTGCTGGGGGTGATCCTCAACAAGGTGCGCACCGACGAAAGCATGGAGGCGTTTTCCGCGCGCTTGAAGGAACATTCGCCCTTGCTGCGCAGCGGCGACTTCCGCCTGCTGGGGTGCATCCCCTTCCAGCCGGAGCTCAATGCCCCGCGTACCCGGGACGTGGCCGACCTGATGGGCGCCCAGGTGCTCAACGCCGGCGACTACGAAAGCCGGCGCATGACCAAGATCATCATTTGCGCCCGCACCATGCGCAACACCGTGGAACTGCTCAAGCCCGGCGTGCTGGTGGTGACCCCGGGCGACCGTGACGACATCATCCTCGCCGTGAGCCTGGCGGCCATCAACGGCGTGCCCCTGGCCGGCCTGCTGCTGACCAGCGACACCCTGCCCGACCCGCGGATCATGGAGCTCTGCCGGGGCGCCCTGAACGCCGGCCTGCCAGTGCTTTCGGTGAGCACCGGATCCTACGACACCGCCAACCAGCTCAATGGCCTGAACAAGGAAATTCCCATCGATGACCGCGAGCGCGCGGAAATCATCACCGACTTCGTCGCCAGTCACCTGGACGCCAACTGGCTGCACCAGCGCTGCGGCACCCCACGGGAAATGCGCCTGTCACCTGCGGTGTTCCGCTACCAGTTGATCCAGCGCGCCCAGCAGGCCAACAAGCGTATCGTCCTGCCCGAAGGCAGCGAGCCGCTGACCGTGCAGGCCGCCGCCATCTGCCAGGCCCGGGGCATCGCCCGCTGCGTGCTGCTGGCCAAGCCCGAGGACGTGCACGCGGTGGCCCGGGCCCAGGGCATCGAACTGCCCGAAGGCCTGGAGATTCTCGACCCGGACCTGATTCGCCAACGCTACGTGGAGCCCATGGTGGCCCTGCGCAAGAGCAAGAGCCTCAACGCTCCCATGGCCGAGCAGCAGCTGGAGGATCCGGTGGTGATCGGCACGGTGATGCTGGCCCTGGATGAAGTCGATGGCCTGGTTTCCGGGGTCATCCACTCCACTGCCAACACCATCCGCCCGGCCCTGCAGTTGATCAAGACCGCGCCGGGCTGCAGCCTGGTGTCCTCGGTGTTCTTCATGCTGTTCCCCGAGGAAGTGCTGGTGTATGGCGACTGCGTGATGAACCCGCACCCCAGCGCCAGCGAGCTGGCGGAAATCGCCCTGCAGAGCGCCGACTCGGCAGCCGCCTTCGGTATCACCCCGCGCGTGGCGATGATCAGCTACTCCAGCGGCGACTCGGCCAGCGGCGAAGAAGTGGAGAAAGTTCGCGAAGCCACTCTGCTGGCCCACGAAGCCCAGCGTTCGCTGCTGATCGACGGGCCGTTGCAATACGACGCCGCGGCCAACGAAAACGTCGCCCGGCAACTGGCCCCCAACAGCCAGGTCGCGGGCAAGGCCACGGTCTTCGTGTTCCCTGACCTCAACACCGGCAACACCACCCACAAGGCGGTGCAACGCAGCGCCGATTGCGTGAGCCTGGGGCCGATGCTGCAAGGCCTGCGCAAACCGGTGAACGACCTGCCCCGGGGCGCCCAGGTTGACGACATCGTCTACACCATCGCCCTTACCGCGATTCAAGCCGCCAACCGACCTATGGATGTCTAAATGCTGGAATTCCTACCTGCCGTGGTGCGCGGAGTCATCGCCTCGCTCCTGTTGGCGCTGAACACCATCCTGCTGTGCTCGTTCCTGTTCTGCGTGGCGTTGGTCAAGGCCCTGCCGTTCGCCCTCACCCAGCGCTTGAGCCTGTGGCTGATGAACCACACCCACGAAGCCTGGATCAGCAACAACAAGGCCTGGATGCAGTTGGTATGCCGTACCCGTTGGCACGTGCAGGGCCTGGAAGGCCTGGATTACCAGCACTCCTACCTGGTCACCAGCAACCACCAGAGCTGGGTCGACATCATGGTCCTGCAGTACGTGCTCAACCGGCGTATCCGCCCCCTGAAGTTCTTCCTCAAGCAGGAGCTGATCTGGGTGCCGGTGATTGGTCTGGCCTGGTGGGCCCTGGGCTTTCCGTTCATGAAGCGCTACTCCAAGGCGTACCTGGAGAAGCACCCGGAAAAGAAAGGCAAGGACCTGGAAACCACGCGCAAGACCTGTGCGAAGTTTCGCAACAACCCGGTGGGCATCTTCAACTTCGTCGAGGGCACGCGCTTTACCGACGCCAAGCACGCCCAGCAGCAATCGCCGTTCCGCTACCTGCTCAAGCCCAAGGCCGGCGGCATCGCCTTTGTCCTGGATGCCATGGGCGAGCAACTGCAGTCGATCATCGATGTGACCATCCACTACCCAGCGGGCCGCCCCGGTTTCTGGGACCTGCTGTGCGGCAGGGTCAAGGATGTGGTGGTGCGTTTCGAAGAGGTGCAGATCCCGGCGCAGTTCCTTGGCAAGAACTACGAGCAGGACACGGCCTATCGCCAGGAATTCCAGGGCTGGATCAACCAGCAGTGGCTGGACAAGGATGCGCTGCTCGAAACGCTGCATCGGGAGTATCCGGCAAGACCCTGAGGGCCTTTTCGCTGGCAAGCCAGCTCCTGCGGTCCTGCACCCTACTTACCGGCGAACGCTATCTGAAGCGCACAAAAAAGCCCGCAGCCGATCACTCGGCTGCGGGCTTTTTTGCTATGGCTTAGATCGCGCCGCGGCTGCGCAACAGGTCCAGCACCTGCTTGACGCTTTCTTCCAGCGACAGCGACTGGGTGTCGATCACCAGATCGGCATTGAGCGGCACGTCGTAGGGGAAGGACTCGCCCGGGATGTTATCCCCGCCGGCCGCGTACAGGCCCTGCGGATCACGCTCGGCGCACACCGCAGGCGATGCCTGGACGTAGACCGTCAGCAGACGCTCCTTGCCGATCAGGTCCTTGGCCTGCTCGCGCCCTTCGGCACTCGGTGCCACGAACGCCGCCAGGGTCAGCAGCCCGGCTTCGTTGAACTGACGGGCCACATGGGCCGCGCGCCGCCAGTTCTCGGTACGCCCGGCACGGTCCTGAGGCAGGCCCTTGTTCAGGTCATGCCGCAGGTTCTGGCCATCGAGCACATACACCGCGCGCCCCATGTCGAACAGCTTGCGCTCGACCGCGTAGGCCAGAGTGCTCTTGCCCGCACCCGACAGGCCGCTGAACAGCACGGTAGCCGGTTGCTGGCCGAAACGCTGGGCACGCTCTTCGGTGGCTACATGAGCCAGCTTGCCGTGTTGGGTGACGCTGCCATGGGCCACCGGCTGGGCGATGATCATGCCGGCGCCGACGGTGCCGTTGGTCAAGCGGTCGATGACGATGAAAGCACCGGTGGTGCGATTGCTTTCGTAACCATCCAGGGCAATCGGCGCGTCGAGGCTGATCTTGACCTTGCCGATCTCGTTCAGTTGCAGCGCGCTGGCCGCGCCCTCTTCCAGGGTGTTCACATCGACCTTGTGATGGATGCTGGCAATCGAGCCCGGCACATAGCTGGTGGCGCGCTTGATGTCGTACTTCTTGCCCGGCAGCATCGGCTCTTCGGCCATCCATACCAGCATGGCTTCGAAGCTGTCGGTGACCGGCGGCACGTTGTCGGCATGCACCAGCAGGTCGCCGCGGGAGATATCGATTTCATCTTCCATGGTCAGGGTCACGGCCTGGCCCGGGCCGGCCTGCTCCAGTTCACCTTCGAAGGTGACAATGGACTTGACCCGGCTGCTCTTGCCCGACGGCAATACGACGATCTCGTCGCCCTTGTGCACAATGCCGCTGGCCAGGGTGCCGGCAAAACCACGGAAGTTCAGGTTCGGACGGTTGACATACTGCACCGGGAAACGCAGGTCGGTGAAGTTGCGGTCGCCGGCCACTTCCACGGTCTCGAGGATTTCCATCAGCGACTGGCCGGTGTACCAGGGCGAGCGCTCGCTCTTGTTCACCACGTTGTCGCCCTTGAGCGCCGACATCGGCACGAAGTGCAGGCTGGTGGGCTGCAGCTTCAGGCCCTTGGCGAACTTCAGGTAGTCGGCCTTGATCGATTCGAACACGCCTTCATCGAAGTCCTTGAGGTCCATCTTGTTGATGGCCACGACGATGTGCTTGATGCCCAGCAGGGAGGCGATGAAGCTGTGGCGACGGGTCTGGGTCTGCACGCCGTAGCGGGCGTCCACCAGGATGATCGCCAGGTCACAGGTGGATGCACCAGTGGCCATGTTGCGGGTGTACTGCTCATGGCCGGGGGTGTCGGCGATGATGAACTTGCGCTTGGCGGTGGAGAAATAGCGGTAGGCGACATCGATGGTGATGCCCTGCTCACGCTCGGCCTGCAGGCCGTCGACCAGCAACGCCAGGTCGATGTCGTCACCGGTGGTGCCGACCTTCTTCGAGTCCCGGGTGATGGCTTCCAGATGGTCTTCGTAGATCATCTTCGAGTCGTGCAGCAGGCGCCCGATCAGGGTGCTCTTGCCGTCGTCGACGTTACCGCAGGTCAAAAAGCGCAGCAGCTCCTTGCGTTCGTGCTGGCCCAGGTACGCGAGGATGTCCTCGCTGATCAAATCAGATTGATGCGACATGACAGCCCCTTAGAAATAACCTTGACGTTTCTTGTCTTCCATTGAGCCGGCGCCATCGTGGTCGATGACCCGGCCCTGGCGCTCGGAAGTTCGCGTCAGGAGCATTTCCTGGATGATGTCCGTCAGGCTCTCGGCCTCGGACTCCACCGCGCCCGTCAACGGGTAGCAGCCAAGGGTACGGAAACGTACTTTCTTTTTGACGATGCGGGCTTTCTCTTCATCGGACAGATGCTCGAGGATGCGCTCGTCATCGATCATGATCAGGGTGCCGTTCTTCTCGATCACTTCACGCTCGGCGGCGAAGTACAGCGGCACGATCGGGATGCCTTCGAGGTAGATGTACTGCCAGATGTCCAGCTCGGTCCAGTTGGACAGGGGGAACACACGGATCGACTCGCCCTTGTTGACCTTGCCGTTGTAGACGTTCCACAGCTCGGGGCGCTGGTTCTTCGGGTCCCAGCGGTGCTTGCTGTCGCGGAACGAGTAGACGCGCTCCTTGGCGCGGGACTTCTCTTCATCGCGGCGGGCACCGCCGAACGCGGCGTCGAAACCATGTTTGTCCAGAGCCTGCTTGAGGCCCTCGGTCTTCATGATGTCGGTGTGCTTGGCACTGCCGTGGGTGAAAGGGTTGATGCCCTGGGCCACGCCATCCGGGTTGACGTGGGTGATCAGGTCCAGGCCCAGCTCTTCGACCATGCGGTCGCGGAACTTGTACATTTCCTGGAATTTCCACTGGGTATCGACGTGCATCACCGGGAACGGCAGCTTGCCGGGGAAGAACGCCTTGCGAGCCAGATGCAACATCACGGCGGAGTCTTTACCGATGGAGTACAGCATCACCGGGTTGTCGAACTCGGCGGCCACCTCGCGGATGATGTGGATGCTTTCCGCCTCCAGCTGTTTCAGATGCGTCAGTTTGTCGACCATGGCTACTCACGAAAGCTTTCTTATGGACGGCCATCGGGCCGTGTTCGAGCGGGGCATGCTAGCACAGCGACCTGCTTCTAATCAGGGAGCCAACTAGAACGAAACGGTATATGAATATACCGCTCCGTTAGGCCCCAGGCGCCGCTCTGCAGGAGCTGGCTTGCCAGCGAAGGCGCTTTCAAGCGCACCTTCGGGCTGACCGGCAAGCCGGCTCCTGCCGGGGGTCAGATGGGGTTGGGGCAATCGATGAACAGGTGCTCCAGGGCAAAGCGCCGGGCCAGGTAGTCACCCAGGGCCTGGACGCCATAACGCTCGGTGGCGTGATGGCCGGCGGCAATGAAGCTGATGTCGTTTTCCCGGGCACTGTGGAAGGTCTGCTCCGAGGCTTCGCCACTGAGGTACAGGTCGACGCCGGCCTGCACCGCCTGGTCGATGTAGCCCTGGCCGCCACCGGTGCACCAGCCGACCCGACGGATCATCTCGCTGCCTTCGATCAGCAGCGGCTCTCGCCCCATTGCCTCTTGCACCCGGCGGGCAAAGTCCCGCGCGGTCATCGGCTCGCTGAGGGAACCCACCAGGCCGACGACCTTGGGGTTTTCCGGGTCCAGCGGGCCTTCCACGGTGATGTCCAGCTGACGGGCCAGTTGCACGTTGTTGCCCACTTCCGGGTGCAGGTCCAGGGGCAGGTGATAGGCCAGCAGGCTGATGTCGTGCTTGAGCAGGGTTTTCAGCCTACGCTGCTTCATGCCGGTGATGCAGGGGTTCTCGCCCTTCCAGAAGTAGCCGTGATGCACCAGCACCAAGTCGGCCTTGGCCTCCACCGCAGCGTCCAGCAACGCCTGGCTGGCGGTCACGCCACTGACGATGCGCATCACCTGCGGGCGCCCTTCGACCTGCAGGCCATTGGGGCAGTAATCGGCAATACGTGAACTGCCCAGGTAACGGTCCGCTTCTTCCACCAGTGTGCTCAGGGCAACGGCCATAAAAGACTCCTAAATATCCCGTTCAGAGGCACGCGCGGCCTCGTATAATGCGCGACATTATGGGCCGTGCGCAGCCCTTCGTAACCACCCAGGACTTGCTCAATGCTCAAGGCTCTGCGTTTTTTTGGCTGGCCGCTACTGGCCGGCGTGCTTATCGCGTTGTTGATTATCCAGCGCTACCCGCAATGGGTGGGCCTGCCCAGCCTCGACGTCAATCTGCAGCAAGCCCCGCAAACCACCAGCACGCAACAGGGGCCGGTGTCCTACGCCGACGCCGTGGTGATCGCCGCGCCCGCGGTGGTCAACCTGTACACCACCAAGGTCATCAACAAGCCGGCTCACCCGCTCTTTGAAGACCCGCAGTTCAGGCGCTTTTTCGGCGACAACCTGCCCAAGCAGCAGCGCATGGAATCGAGCCTGGGCTCGGGGGTGATCATGAGCCCCGAGGGCTACCTGCTGACCAACAACCATGTGACCTCCGGTGCCGAGCAGATCGTGGTGGCCCTCAAGGACGGCCGCGAGACCCTGGCCCGGGTGATCGGCAGCGATCCGGAAACCGACCTGGCGGTGCTCAAGATCGACTTGAAGAACCTGCCTTCGATCACCGTCGGCCGTTCGGAAAACGTCCGCGTCGGCGACGTCGCGCTGGCCATCGGCAACCCGTTCGGGGTCGGCCAGACCGTGACCATGGGCATCATCAGTGCCACCGGGCGCAACCAGCTGGGCCTGAACAACTACGAAGACTTCATCCAGACCGACGCCGCCATCAACCCGGGCAACTCCGGTGGCGCCCTGGTGGACGCCAACGGCAACCTGACCGGGATCAACACCGCGATCTTCTCCAAGTCCGGCGGCTCCCAGGGCATCGGTTTTGCGATCCCGATCAAGCTGGCCATGGAAGTGATGAAGTCGATCATCGAGCACGGCCAGGTCATCCGCGGCTGGCTGGGGATCGAAGTGCAACCCTTGACTCAGGAGCTGGCAGAGTCCTTCGGCCTGGCCGGGCGCCCGGGAATCGTGGTGGCGGGGATCTTCCGCGACGGCCCGGCGCAGAAAGCCGGGATGCAACTGGGTGACGTGATCCTCAGTATCGATGGCGAACCTGCCGGCGACGGCCGGCGTTCGATGAACCAGGTGGCGCGGATCAAACCGACGGACAAAGTCTCGATCCTGGTCATGCGCAACGGCAAGGAACTCAAGCTGACGGCAGAAATCGGCCTGCGACCACCGCCCGCGCCCGTCAAAGAAGAAGAGTGAAGCTGGGCCCGGCCACGCCGGGCTAACAGCATACACTCTCATTAGTCATGTTATATTGTTTCAATATCGCTATTGGAACAGCCCCATGACGTCCCGAAGAATCCTCCCCTTGGCAGGCCTGACCCTGGGCCTGCTGGCAGATCCGCTGCTGGCCAAAGAACCTGAGCCGCTGGAACTTGAAACCACCCGTATCAGCACCGAATACGAATCCGCCACGGGCCCGGTCAAGGGCTATCGGGCCACACGCTCGGCCAGCGCGACGAAGACCGATACGGCGATCCGCGACATTCCCCAATCCATCAGCGTGATCCCCGCCAGCGTGCTCAAGGACCTGGGCAGCAACAACGTCGAACGCGCCCTGGAGTTTGCCGGCGGGGTTTCCAAGCAGAACAACTTCGGCGGGCTGACCCTGTATGAATACAGCGTGCGCGGCTTCACCACCTCGGAGTTCTACAAGGACGGCTTCAGCGCCAACCGCGGCTATCCCAGTACCCCGGACGCCGCCACTGTCGAGCGCATCGAAGTGCTCAAGGGGCCGGCCGCCAGCCTCTACGGCCGTGGCGACCCCGGCGGCACGGTGAATATCGTCACCAAGAAACCCCAGCCCGAAGCCTTCGCGACCTTGCAGACCAGTGCTGGCAGCTGGGACCGCTACCGCACCGCCCTGGACCTCAACACCCCGCTGGATGCCCAGGGCAACCTGCTGTCCCGAGTCAACCTGGCCGTGGAGGACAACCACAGCTTTCGCGACCACGTGGACAGCCGCCGGGTGTTCGTCGCGCCTTCCTTCAGCTGGCAGTTGAACCCGGACACCAGCCTGCTGCTGGAAAGCGAATGGGTGCGCCACAGCTCGACCTTCGACCGCGGCATCGTGGCCCCGAACAATCGCTGGAGCGGCGTCTCCCGCTCGACCTTCCTCGGCGAACCCGATGACGGCAACATCGACAACCACAACAACATGCTCCAGGCCACCCTGGAACACCACCTCAATGACAGCTGGAAACTGCGTCTGGCCAGCCACTACAAGGAAGGCAAGCTCTGGGGCTTCGCCTCCGAAACCCGACCGCTGAACGCCGACCGGCACACGGTCAACCGGCGCTACCGCGAGCGGGACAACAACTGGCATGACAGCATCACCCAGCTGGAACTGCGCGGCCTGTTCGACCTCGGCAGTTGGCAGCATGAACTGCTGATCGGCAGCGAATACGAGAACTACCGCAAGAACGAGCGGGTCACCAGCATTGCCGGCGGCGCCTATGCCATCGATATCTACGACCCGATCTACGGTCAGGCCAAGCCCAACGGCAAACGCTCTGGCACGGACTTTTTCGAGCATGTCGAAAGCCAGGCCCTCAACCTGCAGGACCAGATCATCTTCACTGACCGCCTGCGAGGCATGGTCGGCGCCCGCTTTGAACACTTCGAGCAAAAGATCGACGACCACACCACCGGCAAGCGCAGCCGCCAGAACCACGATGCCCTGACCCAGCGCGCCGGCCTGCTCTACCAACTGACCCCGCAGGTGGGGCTGTTCGCCAACGCCTCCACCTCGTTCAAGCCCAACAATGGGCTGGATGCGGGCGGCAAGACCTTCAAGCCCGAGGAAGGCGTTGGCTATGAAGTGGGGATCAAGAGCGAGCTGTTCGACGAGCGCTTGAGCGCCACCCTCGCCGCCTTCCATATCGACAAGGAAAACGTCCTGGCCCTGGACCCTGGCACCGACTCCAGCCGCGCCATGGGCAAGGCCCGCAGCCAGGGCTTCGACCTGCAGTTCAGCGGCCAGTTGACCGACGCGGTGCGCGTGATAGGCGCCTATGCGCTGATTGATGCGCAAGTCACCAAGGGCGACCCGGCAATCCCCGCCGGCAGCCGCATTCTCGGCGTGGCCAAGCACAGCGCCAGCCTGCTGGGGGTCTATGAATTCCAGGACGGCCGGCTCAAGGGCTCGGACATCGGCGCAGCCCTGACCTATGTCGGCGACCGCTCGGGCGAGGCCGGAGGCAGCTTCGAGCTGCCCGCCTACCGCACCCTGGACCTGCTGGCCCACTACAAGGCCAGCGACAACCTGACCCTGGGCCTGAACCTGAACAACCTGTTCGACGAGAAGTACTACGAACGCTCCTACAGCAACTACTGGGTCAATCCCGGCGAACCGCGCAATTTCACCCTCAGCCTCACACTCAACCTGTAGAAGAGAGCCGCCATGCACAGCCTCAAATCCATCGCCCTGCTGGGCCTGCTCGCCACACTGGGCGCCACCCAGGCCTCGGCCCACGGCCTGTGGACCGAACAACGACGCGGCAATATCGAAGTGATCTACGGCCACGGCGCCGAAGACGACGCCTTCAAGGCCAAGAAAATCAGCGGTGCCTGGGCCTATGACGGCGCGGCCAGAATGATTCCGGTGACCGTGCAACGCCTGGCGGACCACGCACGCCTGCAACCGCTCAAGCCGCCGGCGGTACTGGCCGTGGCACTGGACAACGGCCCCTGGTCGCAAACCGCGGACAAGCGCTGGGTCAACCAGGGTCGCAGCAAGGTCCCGGGGGCCATCGCCTCGACTCACACGTACAAGTACAGCCTGGCGATCTATCAACCGGGAGCGAAGCTGCCCAAGCTGGAACAGCTCAAGCTGGTGATCCTGCCGGAAGTCGACCCGCTGACCGTCGGCCCGGGCAAGAACCTGCCGGTGCGGGTGCTGCTGGATGGGCAGCCGGTGGCCGGGGTGAAGTTGATTGGCGATTACCGCAATGCACCGAGCACCCTGAGCACCGAGACCGATGCCCAGGGACGCGCCCAAGTGCTGGTGAGGAACGAAGGCTTGAACGTGATTGCCGCAGAGCTGGAGGTAGCGCTCAAGGACAACCCGGATGTGGCCTCACGCGGACTGTTCAGCTCCCTGACCTTCCTCGGCGAGCCGCACCACGAATGAAGGTACGGCCGCCTCGGAAGCCAGGCGCCTGGACTACAGCTCGCCCAGGCCGTCGATCAGCGCCTGGTTCTGTTCCTGTGTGCCGATGCTGATTCGCAGGAACTGAGCGATCCGCTGCTGCTTGAAGTGGCGCACTATCACCCCTTGCTCGCGCAGCTTGGCCGCCAGGCCGGCTGCGTCGTGCCGCGGGTGGCGGGCAAAGATGAAGTTGGCCGCCGACGGCAGCACTTCGAAGCCCTTGGCCTGCAACTGCGCCACCACCCATTCGCGACTGTCGATCACTTGCTGGCAGGTCTTGGCGAAGTACTCGCGGTCCTCGAAGGCCGCCGCCGCTCCGACGATCGCCAGGCGATCCAGCGGGTAGGAGTTGAAGCTGTTCTTGACCCGCTCCAGGGCCTCGATCAGATCCGGGTGCCCTACCGCCAGGCCCACTCGCAAGCCGGCCAGGGAGCGCGACTTGGACAGGGTCTGGGTCACTAGCAGGTTCGGGTAGCGATCCACCAGGCTGATGGCGGTCTGGCCGCCGAAGTCGATGTAGGCCTCATCCACCACCACCACGGAATCCGGGCTGGCCTTGAGGATCTGCTCCACCGCATCCAGGGCCAACAGGCAGCCGGTGGGCGCATTCGGGTTGGGGAAGATGATCCCGCCGTTGGGCCTGGCGTAGTCGGCCACGCGGATCTGGAACTGCTCGTCCAGTGGCACCGCTTCGTGCTCGATGCCATACAGGCCGCAATACACCGGGTAGAAGCTGTAGCTGATGTCCGGGAACAGCAGCGGTTTTTCCTGCTGCAGCAGGCCATGGAAAATGTGCGCCAGGACTTCGTCGGAACCGTTGCCGAGGAACACCTGGTTACCCTGCACCCCGTAGTAACTGGCCACCGCCTGCTTAAGCAGGTCACTGTTGGGGTCCGGGTACAGGCGCAGGTTGTCGTTGAGTTCGGCCTGCATCGCCGCCAGGGCCCTGGGCGACGGGCCATAGGGGTTTTCATTGGTGTTGAGCTTGACCAGCTTGGTCAGCTTGGGTTGTTCGCCCGGCACGTAGGGCACCAGGTTCTTGACGAACGGACTCCAGAATTTGCTCATGTTCATTGCCCCTGATCTTGGTCATCGACGATGCGGTATTCGGCGCTGCGGGCGTGGGCGGTCAGCGACTCGCCACGGGCCAGCACCGAGGCGGTGCGGCCCAGTTCAGAGGCGCCCTGCTCGGAGCAGAAGATGATCGACGAACGTTTCTGGAAGTCATACACCCCCAGCGGCGACGAGAAACGCGCGGTGCCGGAAGTCGGCAGCACGTGGTTCGGCCCGGCGCAGTAATCCCCCAGCGCTTCGCTGGTGTGGCGGCCCATGAAGATCGCCCCGGCGTGGCGGATCTGCGGCAGCCAGGCTTGCGGGTCGGCCACGGACAGCTCCAGGTGCTCGGGGGCAATGCGGTTGGCCACTTCAATGGCTTGCTGCATGTCACGGACCTTGATCAGGGCTCCACGGCCATTGATCGAGGTGTTGATGATTTCCGCGCGCTCCATGGTTGGCAGCAGCTTGGCGATGCTTGCCGCGACTTTATCCAGGAACTCGGCATCCGGGCTGACCAGGATCGCCTGGGCGTCTTCGTCGTGCTCGGCCTGGGAGAACAGGTCCATGGCGATCCAGTCCGGGTCGGTCTGGCCGTCGCAGACCACCAGGATCTCCGACGGGCCGGCGATCATGTCGATGCCGACCTGGCCGAACACGTGGCGCTTGGCGGTGGCTACATAGATGTTGCCCGGGCCGACAACCTTGTCCACCTGGGGCACGCTTTCGGTGCCGTAGGCCAGCGCGGCCACGGCCTGGGCGCCGCCGATGGTGAACACCCGATCGACCCCGGCGATGCAGGCGGCAGCCAGTACCAGTTCGTTGACCTCGCCACGCGGGGTCGGCACCACCATCACCACCTCGGTAACGCCCGCCACCTTGGCCGGAATCGCGTTCATCAGCACCGACGACGGGTAGGACGCCTTGCCCCCCGGTACGTACAGCCCGGCGCGGTCCAGCGGCGTGACCTTCTGGCCCAGCACCGTGCCGTCGGCCTCGGTGTAGGTCCAGGAGTCCTGTTTCTGCTTCTCGTGGTAGCTGCGCACCCGCGCCGCGGCCTTTTCCAGGGCTTCGCGCTGGGCCACGGTGATCCGGGTCAGGGCCAGCTCCAGGCGCTCGCGCGGCAGGATCAGGTCTGCCATGGAGGCCACTTGCAAGCCGTCGAAACGCTGGGTGAACTCCACCAGCGCCGCATCGCCGCGCTCGCGCACGGCCTTGATGATGTCCAGCACCCGCTGATTGACCGAATCGTCAGAGACACTTTCCCAGCTCAGCAGATGATCCAGATGACGGGCGAAATCCGGGTCGGCAGCGTTGAGTCGGCGAATTGCAGTCGGAGCGGTCATAGCGAAGGCCTCAATGATTGGCGAATGCACAAAAGGGCAAGCTTGGATTTGCAAAGCTCAGGCGCCGCAAGACTACCAAGCCATCCGCGTGGGCACCTGAGCATTCTGGCTATGACGCGGATAGATGGGCGCGGCTCAAGGCCACGCATGTGAATCAGCCGCGGTGTCGCGATTCCACTGCCTTGCGCAGGGTATCGATCAACGCCTGGATACGGGCGTGCTGCATCTTCATCGATGCCTTGTTGACCACCAGGCGGGAGCTGATGGTAGCAATCAGTTCCTGGGGTTCCAGGCCGTTGGCCCGCAGGGTATTGCCGGTGTCGACCACGTCGATGATCTTGTCGGCCAGGCCGATCAGCGGCGCCAACTCCATGGAACCGTAGAGCTTGATGATGTCCACCTGACGACCCTGCTCGGCGTAGTAGCGCTTGGCTACGTTGACGAACTTGGTGGCCACGCGCAGGCGGCCCTTGGGTTCTGCGGCGCCAATGGCACCGGCAGTCATCAGCTTGCACTGGGCAATCTGCAGGTCCAGTGGCTCATACAGGCCCTGGCCGGTGTATTCCATCAGGACGTCCTTGCCGGCCACCCCGAGGTCGGCAGCGCCATGCTCGACAT
Source organism: Pseudomonas sp. 8(2025) (assembly GCF_052665325.1). Taxonomy (NCBI): domain Bacteria; kingdom Pseudomonadati; phylum Pseudomonadota; class Gammaproteobacteria; order Pseudomonadales; family Pseudomonadaceae; genus Pseudomonas; species Pseudomonas sp. 8(2025). The sequence goes on from NZ_JBQOIE010000003.1 coordinate 403,083, forward strand.
AGGTCGGCACGTCAGTGGCACGCACGATCAACAGGCGGACATCGTCCTGGGTCGTGGGGATGATCAGTTTGCGGCTCTTGTCCGGATTCTCGGTTGGCACGATGCCCGCTTCAGCCAGAAGCGGCAGCGTGTCGTCGAGGATACGGCCCTTGGACAGTGCGATGGTCAACATGAGTAACGTAAGTCCTTATGCGGCGACTGATGCCCGGACGCAAACGGCGCCAGACATGCGTCGAGCCTGAAGACAGGCTCGACGTGGAACAGATTCGGCAGTGGGCACCTCCCTGTGCCCGTCATGCAACTAGCCCGGTACGCGACGGATCTTGGCGCCGAGCATCTGCAGCTTCTCTTCGATGCACTCGTAACCACGGTCGATGTGGTAGATGCGATCGATCAGGGTGTCGCCTTCGGCCATCAGGGCCGAGATCACCAGGCTGGCCGAAGCCCGCAGGTCGGTAGCCATGACAGGCGCGCCCTTGAGGATTTCGGTACCGGTAACGATGGCGGTGTTGCCTTCGACCTGGATCTTGGCGCCCATGCGGTGCAGCTCATAGACGTGCATGAAGCGGTTTTCGAAGATGGTCTCGATCACCGCGCCAGTACCTTCGGCAATCGCGTTCAGGGAAATGAACTGCGCCTGCATGTCGGTGGGGAACGCCGGGTACGGAGCGGTACGCACGTTGACCGCCTTGGGGCGCTTGCCGTGCATGTTGAGCTCGATCCAGTCGCTGCCGGTGGTGACTTCAGCGCCGGCTTCCTTGAGCTTTTCCAGAACGGCTTCAAGGATGGTCGGATCGGTGTCCTTGACCTTGACGCGGCCGCCGGTGACCGCAGCGGCCACCAGGTAGGTGCCGGTTTCGATACGATCAGGCATCACTTTGTAGATCGCCGAATGCAGGCGCTCTACGCCATCGATGGTGATGGTGTCGGTGCCGGCGCCGGAAATCTTCGCGCCCATGGCGATCAGGAAGTTCGCCAGGTCCACGACTTCTGGTTCGCGAGCGGCGTTCTGCAGCACGCTGCGGCCACGGGCCAGGGCTGCAGCCATCATGATGTTCTCGGTACCGGTCACGCTCACGGTATCGAAGAAGAAATTCGCGCCGCGCAGGCCACCCTCAGGCGCCTTGGCCTTGATGTAGCCGCCTTCGACGTCGATCACCGCGCCCATGGCTTCCAGGCCGCGGATATGCAGGTCCACCGGACGCGAGCCGATGGCACAACCGCCAGGCAGGGCCACTTCGGCTTCGCCGAAACGGGCAACCATCGGGCCCAGTACCAGGATCGAGGCGCGCATGGTTTTCACCAGCTCGTAGGGTGCTACCAGGGTCTTGATGGTACGCGGGTCGATTTCGACGCTGAGTTTCTCGTCGATCACCGGCTCGATACCCATGCGACCGAACAGCTCGATCATGGTGGTAATGTCGTGCAGGTGCGGCAGGTTGGCCACGGTGACCGGGCCATCGCACAGCAGGGTTGCCGCCAGAATCGGCAGCGCGGAGTTCTTGGCCCCGGAAATGCGGATCTCGCCATCAAGGCGAACGCCGCCGGTAATAATCAATTTATCCATAACAGTCTCGACGCCCTTGGGCTCAGGTGCGCTCGGCCCAGGCCGCGCGGCTGAAAAATTTCATGGTGATCGCGTGGATGCTGCCATCGGCAATCCATGGATTCAAATGGGCATAGATGCTCTGCTGACGCTTCACCGGGCTCAAGGCCGACAGTTCGTCGCTAATCACGTTCAGCTGAAAGTTGCAGCCTTCGCCCTCAACTTCTACCTGAGCTCCGGGCAGCTTTCCCTCAAGAAAGCTCTTCACTTCGTTGGCCTGCATGCTCAACCTCAATCGGCGCCCTGTGCGCGCGGGTCGGACATCATACAAAAAAGCCCCGCGCCTGCGAACCCCGCATAGCAGGACTCTGACGGGGGGCTTCTATATAGAGATGTGGGTTATTGGGGATGGGCGAAGATTTCGGTGACTCCGGAGACCTCGGCGATCTCGCGCATGTCCTCGGGCAGCGCACGAACGCTCACCGCCTTGCCCAGTGCCTGGCCATCACGCATGAAGGCCAGCAGCAGCGCGAGTCCGACGCTGGAGGACTTCTCCACCGCCGAGCAATCGAGCACCAGCGCCGGTGCCTGGCTCGACTTGATCAGCGCCTGGCCCTGCTTGCGCAGGCCCGGGCCGCTGCGGTAATCCAGCACGCCGCTGATCAACAGTTCCCCGGCATCACCGAGGCGCACGGCCGATTCACTCATTGCGCAGCCTTTTGTGCAGCGTCTTCGGTCACTTCCTTGGCCTTGGCCACCTCACCGGCCCAGCCGTCGATGGTCTTGTCCAGGTTGTTGCCATTGCGCTGCATCGCGTCGGCGAACTGATCACGGAACAGCTTGCCGATATTGATGCCGTTGATGATCACGTTACGCACTTTCCACTCGTCGTTGATCTTTTCCAGGGTGTAGGACACTGGGTAGATCGCGCCGTTGTTGCCCTTGACCTGCATATCGACGCTGGTGCGGGTGCCGCTTTCATCCTTGGCCGGAGAAACCGTGATGCCCTGGTTGTTGTACTCCAGCAAGGCATTGCCATAGAACTGCATCAGGCTGCGCTTGAAATTTTCCTGGAAGCGCACCATCTGCTCCGGCGTGGCCTTGCGCGAATACTTGACGGTCATGATGCTGCGGGAAATGCCGTCGGCATCCACCACAGGACCGACGATGCTGTTCAAGGCATTGTAGAAGTCGTTCGGGCTTTGCTTGTACTTCTCTTTATTAGCCGCCAGGTCAGCGAGCAGACGGGTGGTCGTGTCCTGCACCAGATCATGCGCGGAAGGCGTGCTTGCCGCGTTGGCCAGCAACGGCAGAGCCGCCAGCAGCACCAACAGGCCACGTCGCAAGATAGAGATCATCGAAAAACTCCTCATTTGGCGTCTTTGCTAACGGTATTGAGCAGGAATTTACCGATCAGGTCCTCCAGTACCAGCGACGACTGGGTGTCGTGGATGGTTCCACCATCCTTGAGCAAGGCTTCTTCCCCGCCCACGCTGATACCGATGTATTTCTCACCCAACAGGCCAGCAGTCAGGATAGATGCAGTGGAGTCAGTCGGCAGATTATCCACGCGCTTTTCCAATTGCATCGTTACCCGGCCAGTGAAGCTGTCACGGTCCAGATCGATCGCCGTGACCTTGCCGATGGTTACGCCGGCCATGGTCACTTTGGCTCTGACCGTCAAACCGGCGATATTGTCGAAGTAGGCGTAAAGTTTATAAGTATCGGTGCTCGCGGTTGGAGACAAGCCACTGACTCGCAGGGCAAGCAACAGCAAAGCCAGGATGCCGGCCAGCAGGAAAAGGCCGACACCGATTTCCAGGGTGCGGTTTTGCATCAGAAATCTCCAAACATCAAGGCGGTCAGAATAAAGTCCAAGCCGAGTACGGCCAACGAGGCATACACCACGGTCTTGGTAGTGGCACGGCTGATCCCCTCTGAAGTGGGCTCACAGTCATAGCCTTGGAAAACGGCGATCCAGGTCACTACAAACGCAAAAACAATACTTTTGATCACACCGTTGAGCACGTCACCACTGAAGGTCACGCTGTTCTGCATGTTCGCCCAGTAGGAGCCGTCGTAGACTCCCAGCCAGTCGACAGCGACCCACGAACCGCCCCAGATGCCCACCACGCTGAAAATCATCGCCAGCAATGGCAGGGAAATGAAGCCGGCCCACAGGCGCGGCGCAATGATGTACTTGAGCGGGTCGACACCGATCATCTCCAGGCTGGAGAGCTGCTCGGTGGACTTCATGTTGCCGATTTCCGCGGTCAGCGCCGAACCGGCACGCCCGGCGAACAGCAGCGCAGTCACTACCGGCCCCAGCTCCCGCAACAGGGTCAGGGCCACCATCTGCCCCACCGCCTGCTCCGAACCGTAGCTGGAAAGGATATTGAAGCCCTGCAGCGCCAGCACCATGCCGATGAAGATCCCGGACACGACAATGATCACCAGGGACATCACGCCCACTGAGTGCAGTTGCTTGACCAGCAGGCCAAAGCTGCCGCCGATGCCACCGCGGCCCAGCAGCGCATGGAACAGGAACAGCGTGGAACGCCCCAGTACCGCCAGGACATCGATGCCTGAGCGACCGAAGAGGCGAACCCTCTCGATTAGCGATATTTTGCGCATCAGCGCTTCCCCAGAAGATCTGCGCGGTAGTCCGTCGCTGGAAAGTGAAACGGCACCGGGCCGTCGGGATCGCCCTTCATGAACTGACGGATACGCGGATTATCGGAGTCCATCAGCTCTTCGGGAGTTCCCTGGCCCAACACCTGGCCATCGCCCACTACATAGAGGTAGTCGGCAATGCTCGCGGTTTCCGCCAGGTCGTGGGAAACCAGGATGCTGGTGATGCCCAGGGCATCGTTGAGCAGCCGGATCAGGCGCACCAGAACGCCCATGGCAATGGGGTCCTGGCCCACGAAAGGCTCGTCGTACATGAGGATCTGCGGATCCAGGGCAATAGCCCGGGCCAGGGCGACCCGGCGCTTCATGCCGCCGGACAGCTCGTCGGGCATCAGGTCGACCGCGCCGCGCAAGCCCACCGCCTGCAACTTGAGCAGGACGATGTCACGAATCATTTCGTCCGGCAGTTGGGTGTGCACCCGCAGCGGAAAGGCCACGTTCTCGAACACGTCCAGGTCGGTGAACAGTGCGCCGCTCTGGAACAGCACGCCCATCTGCTTGCGCGCGTCGAACAGATCGCTGCGCGAAAGGCTCGGCAGATTCTGGCCATTGACCCACACTTCGCCGCTGCTGGGCCGCAACTGCATGCCCATCAAGCGCAACAGGGTGGTCTTCCCACAGCCGGAAGGCCCCATGATGCCGGTGACCTTGCCCCGCGGAATACGGATATCCACGTTATTGAAAATGCTGCGCGTACCGCGCTTGAAGGACAGTCCCTTCAGCTCGACCGCGTAGGCGTTATCGGCACTCATCTAAACTCCTTGCGATGCAGCCTATCACTCGGACGCTTGGCTCCCTGCCGGGAGTACATGCCCCTGGGCAGGCCGAACTGGCGGCGAACTATATCACTGCTGATACGGAGCCCCCAAGGCCGACGCCACCCCCGTTCAGGTCGACGACAGGCAAAAACCAGACTTTCCTCGCGCCCGGTAGACAAAGCCTGACGAACTTGCGTGAGGGATTTGTTCATTACCGCTATAATCGCCGCCTTTTCATCGGGCTATACGATTTCAGACATGAGCCAATCCAGCGACCTGATTCAATCAGCACAACGCACCATCCGCCTCGAACTACAGGCAGTAGAAGGCTTGCTGCCCCATATCGACGCAGATTTCGTACGCGCTTGCGAGATGATTCTGGCCAGCAAAGGCCGCGTAGTGGTAGTCGGCATGGGCAAGTCCGGGCACGTCGGCAACAAGATTGCCGCTACCCTGGCCAGCACCGGGACCACGGCTTTCTTCGTCCATCCTGCCGAAGCCAGCCATGGCGACATGGGCATGATTACCCGCGATGACGTGATCCTGGCCCTCTCCAACTCCGGCTCCACCAACGAAATCGTCACCCTGCTGCCCCTGATCAAGCGTCTGGGCATCCAGTTGATCAGCCTCACCGGCAACCCCGAGTCGCCGCTGGCCAAGGCGGCTGACGTCAACCTCAACGTCCACGTCGAGCACGAAGCCTGCCCGCTGAACCTGGCACCGACCTCCTCGACCACCGCCGCCCTAGTCATGGGCGACGCCCTGGCCGTGGCGCTGCTGGAAGCCCGCGGCTTCACTGCCGAGGACTTTGCCTTCTCCCACCCGGGTGGCGCCCTGGGCCGTCGCCTGCTGCTCAAGGTGGAGAACGTCATGCACGAAGGCAGCGATCTGCCACAGGTGCAACGCGGCACCCTGCTCAAGGACGCGCTCATGGAAATGACCCGCAAGGGCCTGGGCATGACCGTGATCCTGGAGGCCGACGGCCGCCTGGCCGGGATCTTCACCGACGGCGACCTGCGTCGCACCCTGGATCGGGCCATCGATATACACCATGCCACCATCGATTCGGTGATGACCCCTCATGGCAAGACCGCACGTGCCGACATGCTGGCCGCCGAAGCCCTGAAAATCATGGAAGACCACAAGATCAGCGCCCTGGTGGTGGTGGACAAGGAAGACCGGCCGATCGGCGCCTTGAACATGCACGACCTGCTGCGCGCGGGAGTGATGTGATGAGTGCCGACCTGCTGCAACGCGGTAAAAACATCAAGCTGGCGGTATTCGATGTCGACGGCGTGCTGACTGACGGGCGCCTGTACTTCCTCGAAGACGGCAGCGAGTTCAAGACCTTCAACACCCTGGACGGCCAGGGCATCAAGATGCTCATGGCGGCCGGCGTGCAGACGGCGATCATCAGCGGGCGCAAGACCCCGGTGGTAGAGCGCCGAGCCAAGAACCTGGGGATTCCCCACCTGTACCAGGGCCGCGAAGACAAGCTGGTGGTATTGGACGAGCTTCTTGGCCAACTGGGCCTAAGCTATGAACAGGTCGCCTATCTGGGCGACGATTTGCCCGACCTGCCGGTGATCCGCCGCGTGGGGCTGGGCATGGCGGTGGCCAATGCCGCAGCGTTTGTCCGCGAACACGCCCACGGCGTCACGGTGGCCCGCGGCGGCGAAGGTGCCGCCCGCGAGTTCTGCGAACTGATCCTGCGTGCCCAGGACCGCCTTGAAGCAGCCAATGCCGCTTACTTATAGAGCCTTCCCATGCTGAGCAAAAAGATTCGCAACATCCTGATCTTCGGGACCATCGCCCTGCTGTTCGCAGCGGTCGGTTACTGGAACATCAGCCCGGAACGCTTCCTCGACAAGCCGGTGGCCCAGGTCGACGAAAGCGCCATTGACTACTACGTGATCAACGCCCGCAGCGTGCAGTACCTGCCCGACGGCAAACTGCAGTACGAAATGACCTCGGACAAGGTCGAGCACGTCAAGGCCAGCGAAGTGACCCTGCTGACCAAGCCGGACCTGCAGATGTACCGTGGCACCACGTTCCCCTGGCATGTCCAGAGCGAACGCGGCGAGGTCAACCCGGACGGCACCGAGGTCGAGCTGATCGATTCGGTACGGGTTTCCCGCACCGACGAGCACAACCGCAACCTGCTGATCACCACGACCCGCATGACAGTATTCCCGCAGAAGCAATATGCGCAGACCGAGCAAGCCGTTAGAATCGACGGCGCCGACGGCGTGACTACGGCCAAGGGAATGAAAGCGTATTTGAAAGACGGCAGGATGAACCTGCTATCGAACGTAAGAGGACAGTATGAGGCTCGTTAAAACCCTCCCTATTTTGCTCAGTCTGGGCGCAGCACTGGGAAGCGTGAGCGCCTGGGCTCTGCCGAACGATAGCCAACAGCCGATCCGCATCCAGGCCGACGACGCCCAGCTGGACGACAAGAACGGCGTGGCCACCTACAAGGGCGATGTCATCATCACCCAGGGCTCGATGAAGATCACCGGTAACACCGTGACCATCACCCGGTCCAAGACCGGTGAAATCGACGTGGTGACCTCGGTGGGCAACCTCGCCTACTTCGAGCAACTGCAGAAGCAGACCGACCCGAAACCGGTCCAGGCCTACGCCGTGACCATCCAGTACCATGCCCAGCAGAACCGCATCGTGCTGATCGACAAGGCCAAGGTCATCAACGACGGCAATACCACCGAAGGCGAGAAGATCGTCTACGACACCGTCAAGCAGGTTGCCAACGCCGGTCGCGCCAATGGCAGCTCGGTTACCGCGCCGCGTCCGCGGATCGACATGGTCATCCAGCCGAAAAAGAAAACCGACGAGCAAAAGGCCCAGTAATGGCAACTCTGAAAGCTCAGCATCTGGCCAAGAGCTACAAGAGCCGCCAGGTCGTGCGTGATGTCAGCCTGTCCATCGACAGCGGTCAGATCGTCGGCCTGCTCGGCCCCAACGGCGCCGGCAAGACCACCTGCTTCTACATGATCGTCGGCCTGGTCCAGGCCGATCAGGGCCGCGTCCTGATCGACGACCTGGATGTCAGCCACCAACCGATGCACGGTCGCGCACGCGCCGGTATCGGCTACCTGCCCCAGGAAGCCTCGATCTTTCGCAAGCTGTCGGTGGCCGACAACATCATGGCCATCCTCGAGACCCGCAAGGAGCTCGACAAGGCCGGCCGTCGCCAGGAACTGGAAAGCCTGCTGCAGGAATTCCACATCAACCACATCCGCGACAACCTCGGCATGAGCCTGTCCGGTGGTGAGCGGCGCCGTGTGGAGATCGCCCGGGCCCTGGCCACCGCGCCCAAGTTCATCCTGCTGGACGAACCCTTCGCCGGTGTCGACCCGATCTCGGTGGGCGATATCAAGCAGATCATCCACCACCTCAAGGCCAAGGGCATCGGGGTGCTGATCACCGACCACAACGTCCGGGAAACCCTGGACATCTGTGAGACCGCCTACATCGTCAACGACGGGCAACTGATCGCCGAAGGCGACTCCGAGACCATCCTGGCCAACGAACTGGTCAAGGAAGTCTATCTGGGCCATGAGTTCCGCCTGTAAGGGCTGATGTGTTGGGCTGGACGCCAGGGCGCCGGGAACAATAAAACCCTACAAACTTTATTGTTACAGCGCTCTAGGCAAACACTTCAGTTTCAGGCATATAATTTGCTTATGTTTGGCGCTCCGGCGCCCTGTAGTGGATGGCGCATGTGCGCCGGCAAATAAGGTGTTAAGCCCCTGCCATGAAACCATCGCTAGTCCTTAGAATGGGCCAGCAGCTGACGATGACACCGCAGCTGCAACAGGCCATCCGCCTGCTCCAATTGTCGACCCTGGACCTGCAACAGGAAATCCAGGAAGCCCTGGAGTCCAACCCGATGCTCGAACGCCAGGAAGAAGGCGACGACTTCGACAACAGCGACCCCCTGGCCGACAACACCGAGTCCAAACCCAATACCGAGATCCAGGAGCCCTCCTACCAGGAAACCGCCCCCACGGTGGACAACCTCGAGGACGGTGAGTGGAACGAGCGCATCCCCAATGAACTGCCGGTCGACACCGCCTGGGAAGACGTATACCAGACCAGCGCCAGCAGCCTGCCCAGCAGCGATGACGACGAGTGGGACTTCACCACCCGCACTTCCGCGGGCGAGAGCCTGCAGAGCCACCTGCTCTGGCAACTGAACCTGGCGCCGATGTCGGACACCGACCGCCTGATCGCCGTGACCCTGATCGATTGCATCAACAATCAGGGCTACCTGGACGAAACCCTCGAGGAGATCCTCGAAGCCTTCGATCCGGAACTGGACATCGAACTGGACGAGATAGAAGCCGTCCTGCACCGCATCCAGCAATTCGAACCCGCGGGCATCGGCGCCCGCAACCTGGGCGAGTGCCTGTTGCTGCAACTGCGCCAGCTGCCGGCGAAAACGCCCTGGCTGGGCGAGGCCCAGCGCCTGGTCAGTGACTACATCGACCTCCTGGGCAGCCGCGACTACAGCCAGCTGATGCGGCGCATGAAGCTCAAGGAAGATGAGCTGCGCCAGGTCATCGAGCTGGTGCAGAGCCTCAACCCCCGCCCCGGTTCGCAGATCGAATCCAGCGAAGCCGAATACGTGGTCCCGGACGTCATAGTGCGCAAGGACAACGAGCGCTGGCTGGTGGAACTGAACCAGGAATCCGTGCCGCGCCTGCGGGTCAACGCCCAGTACGCCGGTTTTGTACGCCGCGCCGACACCAGCGCCGACAACACCTTCATGCGCAACCAGTTGCAGGAAGCCCGCTGGTTCATCAAGAGCCTGCAAAGCCGCAATGAAACCCTGATGAAGGTCGCCACCCAGATCGTCGAGCACCAGCGCGGCTTTCTCGAATATGGCGATGAAGCGATGAAGCCGCTGGTTCTGCACGATATCGCCGAGGCGGTGGGCATGCACGAATCGACGATTTCCCGGGTGACCACGCAAAAATTCATGCATACCCCACGCGGCATATATGAGCTGAAATACTTTTTCTCCAGCCACGTCAGCACTTCGGAAGGCGGTGAATGCTCGTCCACGGCGATCCGCGCGATCATCAAAAAATTGGTGGCCGCGGAAAATCAGAAAAAGCCGTTGAGTGACAGCAAGATCGCTGGTTTACTGGAGGCACAAGGCATTCAGGTAGCCCGTCGTACCGTCGCCAAGTACCGCGAATCCCTTGGGATCGCGCCTTCCAGCGAACGTAAGCGGTTGATGTAGCCGCAGGGCTGGCCACAGCGTTTCAGAGTGTGTTTGAAAAGGGCCCGGTGTCGTTTTCAAACGTAGTCTAGGTGGCAGGCAACCCAGCCTGCCGCGTTATGCACTGGCAACGAAGGAGAAGCTGTATGCAAGTCAACATCAGTGGACACCAACTCGAAGTGACTGAACCCCTGCGCGTCTACATCGGCGAAAAACTCGACCGGCTGGAGAGGCACTTCGACAAGATTACCAATGTGCAGGTCACCATGGCTGTCGAGAAGCTGAAGCAGAAAATCGAAGCCACCCTGCACATCCACGGTGGGGAGGTCGTTGCCAACGCAGAACATGACGATATGTATGCCGCAATCGACCTGCTCACGGACAAGCTTGACCGCCAACTGAAAAAGCATAAGGAAAAGCAACTCCACCTTCTCCAAGGCACGGGTCGCTAACACTCCCCTCCCATGATCCGACTTGAAAGCATCCTGACCCCCGGCCGTTCCCTGGTGAACGTGCCGGGCGGCAGTAAAAAACGCGCCCTCGAACAAATTGCCAACCTGATCAGCCGTGAAGTGCCTGATCTGGAGATGCAGGATGTCTTCGAGAGCCTGATTGCCCGTGAAAAACTCGGTTCCACCGGTTTTGGCAACGGCATCGCCATTCCCCACTGCCGCCTCAAAGGCTGCGAGTCGCCCATCAGTGCGCTGATGCACCTGGACGCTCCGATCGATTTCGACGCCATTGATGGCGCACCGGTCGACCTGCTGTTCGTCCTGCTGGTTCCGGAAGCCGCGACCGATGCACACCTGGAACTGCTCCGGCAGATCGCCAGCATGCTCGATCGCAAGGAAGTCCGTGACCGGCTGCGCAGCGCCACCAGCAACGAAGCCTTGTATCAGGTCGTTCTGGACGAGCAAAACGGTCAGTAATCATGCGTTTGATCATCGTCAGCGGCCGCTCCGGCTCAGGTAAAAGCACCGCCCTCGATGTTCTCGAGGACCACGGCTACTACTGCATCGACAACCTGCCAGCCGGCTTGCTGCCGGAATTGGCTGAACGTGCGTTGATCCACACCGAACTGGCGCAACCGCTGGTGGCGGTATCCATCGATGCCCGCAACCTGCCCAGTCATCTGTCGCGCTTCCCCGAATTGCTGGAAGAAGTACGCAGCCGGCATATCCAGTGCGACGTGCTGTACCTGGATGCCGACGAAGAGACCCTGCTCAAGCGCTTCTCCGAGACCCGTCGGCGCCACCCGCTGAGCAGCGCCAACCGCTCCCTGGCCGAAGCCATCCACGATGAAACCCAACTGCTGGGGCCGATCGTCGACCTGGCCGATCTCAAGGTCAACACCACCAACCTGAACCTTTACCAACTGCGCGACACCATCAAGCTGCGACTGTTGAACCAGCCGGAACCCGGTACCGCGTTCCTGGTGGAGTCCTTCGGCTTCAAGCGCGGCATGCCGGTAGATGCAGACCTGGTGTTCGACGTGCGCTGCCTGCCCAACCCGTATTGGAAGCCCGAGTTGCGCGCCCAATCAGGCCTGGATGCGCCCGTGGCCGAGTATCTGGCGGCGCAACCCGATGTCGAGGAAATGTTCCAGGACATCTCCAGCTACCTGCTCAAATGGCTGCCACGCTTTGCCGCCAGCAACCGCGCCTATGTGACCATCGCCATCGGCTGCACCGGCGGGCACCACCGCTCCGTGTACCTGACCGAGCGCCTGGGCCAGGTCCTGCAAAAATCCCTGAAGAACGTCCAGGTTCGCCACCGCGACCTTAGCTGAAAGGATCTACCCCGCGATGCCAGCTCTGGAAATCGAGATCATCAATAAACTGGGCCTGCATGCCCGTGCCTCGGCCAAGTTCGTCGGCGTGGCCGGGCAGTTTCCCTGCCAGATCCGCGCCGGCAGGACCCCGGATTCCATGGTCGATGGCAAAAGCATCATGGCCATGATGATGCTGGCCGCCGGCAAGGGCACCAGGATCCACCTGAAGACCGAAGGCGAGCAGGAACAGGAAGCGATGGATGCGCTGGTGGCACTGATCAACAACTTCTTCGACGAAGGCGAGTAGGCCCGGGCGGGCCCCTCACCATACGGCTCTCAGGCGAGTGCCGTATCCATGACCATCATCAGGCAGAAACCGATACACAGGCCAAGGCTGGCAAGCTTGTCATGGCCATTGCGACGCGACTCCGGAATCACTTCATGAGTGACCACCAGCAGCATCGCCCCCGCCGCCAGGGCCAGGCCCAGGGGCAGCAATACCTGCGCCAGGCTCACCAGCCAGGCGCAGAGCAAGGCAAAGACCGGTTCCACCAGACCTGAAGCCGCACCAATCAGGAATGCCTTGACCCGCGACATCCCCGCCCCCGCCAATACCAGGGCAATCACCAGGCCTTCCGGCACATCCTGCAGGGCAATGCCCATGGCCAGGCTGTCCGCATCCGGCATGCCGCCTCCCGCCGACACCCCCACCGCCATCCCTTCAGGAATGTTGTGGGCAATGATGGCGAAGACGAACAGCCAGATACGCGGGGCAATCACCGGATGCTCTGGCGTGCCCACCAGCACCTCCGGGCTGCCCCCCGAGACCTTGAGATCCACCAGGAACAGGCCAAAGGCCCCGAGCATGATGCCGGCGCAGATCAGGCCGCTGGAGCCCCAGGCAGACAAGCCCAGGTCCTGGGCCGCAGCGATGCCGGGGACGATCAGCGAAAATGCCGTGGCTGCCAGCATCACTCCGGCACCAAAGCCCAGCAGGGTATCGCTCACCGCCACCGGCATCCGCCGGATCACCAGCACCGGGACCGCCCCCAGCGCCGTGCCCAGCGCGCAGATCGAACCGCCCTGCAAGGCGCGCAGCAAGCGCGGCTCCAGGTTCAGCCAGCTCAACCCTTGAGCCACCAGCAACGCCGTGCCCGCCAACAGCAACAGCGAACCGAAGGCATAACGAAACATTCGCCCGCTGCTGATTGCCAGTGTTTCAGTGCCCATAGTCGGCCTTAGATCTTGTTTTGATGGAAAGGTATCAAGCCATCGCGGCCTGGTAGCGCTGAGCGACTTCCGGCCAGTTGATGACGTTGTAGAAGGCGTTGATGTATTCCGGACGGCGGTTCTGGTAGCGCAGGTAGTAGGCGTGCTCCCACACATCCAGACCGAGGATCGGCGTATTGCCGTTCATCAGCGGGCTGTCCTGGTTACCGCTGCTTTCCACCACCAGTTTCTTCTCCGGTGTCACGCTGAGCCAGGCCCAGCCACTGCCGAAACGGGTGAGTGCGGCCTTGGTGAACGCTTCCTTGAAGCTCTCGAAACCACCCAGTTGCTGCTCGATGGCTTGCCCCAGGGCGCCTTGGGGATGACCGCCACCGGCGGGTGTCATCACCGCCCAGAACAGCGAATGGTTGGCATGCCCGCCACCCTGGTTGATCACCGCAGCACGCAGTTTTTCCGGCAGTTGCTGAACGCTGGCTACCAGCTTTTCCACCTCCCACCCTGCCCATTCGGTCCCCTCGACGGCGGCGTTGAGGTTGTTGATGTAGGTCTGGTGATGCTTGGTGTAGTGGATTTCCATGGTTTGCGCATCGATGTGCGGCTCCAGGGCGTCGTAGGCGTAAGGCAGTGCAGGCAAGGTAAAGGACATATCAATGGGCTCCGTAAGAGGGGCTGTCTGGTTGCGGGCTGTCGGCTGACAGGCCCGCGACGTTGCTGTCCAGCAAACGGTGAGTGCGCGGGTATTCGCCGTGATCACCGATGAAATTCAGCAGTTCGACGTAGGTCTTGCTGCTTTGGCGCAAGGCCGCTTCCCGCAGGGCTGTGGGCAAGCGACTGTCCTGCATGGTCTGCAGCAACCGCTGATGGATGGCGCAGAGGTATTCCGCGCTCTCCTCCGGCTGATTGAGGCGCAGGTGCAGGTCTGCCAGGTTGTGATGGGAAATCACACAGGCCGCCACCGCTTCGTCGGCATCCGACCAGCGCTCGAACAGCACCTGGGCCAGGGCCAGCGCCTGCAGGTAGAACTCGCGAGCATCCACCAGTTCGCCCTGCATAAAGAGGCGATTGGCCCTTTCGATCGTGCGTTTCCAGTGCTCCATGGTGAGCCTCCAAAGCGGTGTCGGTGGGTTACACGCCGCCGGCAGTGAGCTTTTCCGGGTCCAGCAGGACCTCCAGCTGGCTGCGTGGCAGATCGGTATGTTCAAGGGCCACGTCGATCACCGGGCGCCCCTGCTTGTAGGCGGTCTTGGCGATCTGCGCAGCCTTCTGATAGCCGATGATCGGGTTCAGCGCCGTGACCAGGATCGGGTTGCGCGACAGCGCTTCCTTGAGCTTGGGCTCGTTGACCTTGAAGCTGGCGATGGCCTTGTCCGCCAGCAGGCGGCTGGAGTTGGCCAGCAATTCGATGCTGCTCAGCAGGTTCTGGGCAATGATCGGCAGCATCACGTTGAGCTCGAAATTGCCCGATTGCCCGGCCACAGTGATGGTGCTGTCGTTGCCGATGACCTGGGCGGCGACCATCGCGGTGGCTTCAGGAATCACCGGGTTGACCTTGCCGGGCATGATCGACGAACCGGGCTGCAAACCTTCCAGCTCGATCTCGCCGAGCCCGGCCAGCGGGCCGGAGTTCATCCAGCGCAGGTCGTTGGCGATCTTCATCAACGACACCGCGGTAGCCTTGAGCTGGCCGGATACCGTCACCGCAGTGTCCTGGGAGCCGATCAGGGCGAAGAGGTTCTTGCCCGGGGTGAATTGCACCTGGGTCAGCTTGCTCAACTGCTGGCTGAAACGCGCAGCGAACTCGGGATGCGCATTGATCCCGGTGCCCACAGCGGTGCCGCCCTGAGCCAGGGATTGCAGGCTCGGCAGCAGATCCTGCAGGTGGCTGATATTGGCCTTGAGTTGCTGCGCCCAGCCCTCCAGCACCTGGCTCATGCGCACCGGCATCGCGTCCATCAGGTGAGTGCGGCCGGTCTTGATGAAGGGGTGCACCTGTACCGCCTTGCGCTCGATGACCTCCACCAGATGCACCAGGGCCGGCAGCAGTTGCTCATGCAGGGTCAGCGCGGCGCTGACATGAATGGTGGTAGGGATGATGTCGTTGCTGCTCTGGCCGCAGTTGACATGGTCATTGGGGTTGACCGGTTCACCCAGCAGGCGGCTGGCCAGGGTTGCCAGTACTTCATTGGCGTTCATGTTGGAACTGGTGCCAGAGCCGGTCTGGAAAATGTCCACCGGGAAGTGCTGCATGAAATCACCTTCCAGCAGACCCTGGGCGGCATCGACGATGGCCTTGCCCTGGGCTTCGCTGATCTGCCCCAGTTCGACGTTGGCCTTGGCCGCAGCCGCCTTGGCCAGGATCAGCGCACGGATGAAGGCTGCCGGCATGCGTTGCCCGCTGATGGGGAAGTTGTCCACCGCACGCTGGGTCTGTGCGCCGTACAGGGCCAGTTCCGGTACCTGCAGTTCGCCCATGCTGTCGCGTTCGATACGGGTATTACTCATCGGGAAATCCTTGCACCAGTTCTATCAGGGGAATGGAAGGCAGCAGCGAGCAGGTCGCCAACTGCCAGGCGTGGCTCTGCCAGCGCTTGAGCCGGCAATTGCACAAAGACAACCGCTCCATGTCGCGCAGCGGCCGCCAGGCCTGGTCCAGGCACTGGCTGCGCCAATGCCAGGGCAGCGCTGTATCGGTTGCGGTATCGATCAATAAACGGAAGGAAGTTTCAGCGACGGTCCAGGCCGACATCGCGGTACAGCAGGCCAGGTAGCGGCCTTCGGCGAGGTAATGCTCGATCAGACGGGGTTCGTCCGGTTCCAGTGCGCAACGGATCTGGCGGCTCATCCAGCGCCAGCTTTCGAGGTAAGGCTGCTCGTGCAAGGCAGAACTCATGACCTGGGCTCATCGAATAATGATTTTCATTATTAAATGATATTGAGAATCAAATCAATCTGGCTTGTATGATTTTTGTCCAACTCTTATAGGGCCCGCCTTGCCGGCGAATGAGCCCTTGAGCCTGGTGCCGGATGTCAGGACGCTTTCGCTGGCAAGCCAGCTCCTACAAAAATGGCGGCCATAAAAAACGCGCCACCTCGGGGAGGTGGCGCGTTGGGGGTGAAGCTGGGCGCGGTCAGCTGCCGGCGACGGTCATGCGTTCGATCAGCACCGAGCCGGTGCGGATGTTGCTACGCAGCTCCAGGTCGTTACCCACTGCAAGGATCTGCTTGAACATGTCCCGCAGGTTGCTGGCAATGGTCACTTCCTGCACCGCGAACTGAATCTCGCCGTTCTCGACCCAGAAACCCGCCGCACCGCGGGAGTAGTCCCCGGTGACCATGTTCAGGCCATGGCCCATCAGCTCGGTCACCAGCAGGCCACGGCCCATGCGCCGCAGCAGCGCGGCCTGGTCTTCGTCGCCATGGGTGACGAACAGGTTGTGCACGCCACCGGCGTTGGCGGTGCTCGGCATGCCCAGCTTGCGTCCGGAATAGGTGCCCAGTACATAGGACACCAGCTCACCGTCCTGGATGAACGGCTTGGCGTAGGTGGCCAGGCCATCGCCGTCGAAAGCCGAACTGCCCATGGCGCGCATCAGGTGCGGGCGCTCATCGATGGTCATCCACTGCGGAAACAGTTGTTGACCCAGGGCGCCTTCGAGGAAGGACGACTTGCGGTACAGGTTGCCACCGGAAATCGCCCCGAGAAAACTGCCGAACAGGCCACCGGCCAGTTCTGCGGAAAACAGCACCGGCACCTCACAGGTCGGCACTGGACGGGCACCTAGCCGGCTGGCCGCGCGCTGGGCGGCACGCTGGCCAATGCTCACCGGGTCGGCCAGCAACTGGCCCTGGCGATTGACGTCGTACCAGTAGTCGCGCTGCATCTGGCCATCCGCCTCGGCAATCATCACGCAGCTCAGGCTGTGGCGGGTGGACGCATAACCACCAATGAAGCCGTGGCTGTTGCCATACACCCGACAGCCCTGGTGGGTGCTGAGGGTGGTGCCGTCGGCATTCTTGATCCGGCTGTCGGCAGCAAAGGCCGCTGCCTCACAGGTCAGGGCCTGCTCGATGGCCTGTTCGGGGGTGATGTCCCAGGCGTGGAACAGGTCGAAGTCCTGCAGGTCCTTGGCCATCAGGGCCGCGTCGGCAAGGCCCGAGGCTTCGTCTTCGGAGGTGTGCTTGGCAATCGCCAGGGCCGCCGCCACGGTTTCGCGAATGGCCTCGGGGCCGCTGGCAGACGTACTGGCCGAACCCTTGCGCTGGCCCAGGTAGAGGGTGATGCCAAAGCCCTGGTCGCGGTTGAACTCGACGGTTTCCACTTCCCGCTGGCGCACCGAAGTCGACAGCCCCTGCTCCAGGGACACCGCCACTTCACAGGCGCTGGCCCCCTGGCGCTTGGCCTCGGCGATGATCTGCTCGACTTGCTCCTGCAGGGCCGGCAAAGCCTGTGGGCCGACGCTTTGTGCTGCACTCATGCTGTTCTCCACTCAAATTCTGCTTTCGATTAAGGCCGGCGAGCGACCGGGCCGGACAAGCGGCCCCCGACTGGTTATCATGGCGGCGTTTCTTTGCGGACTGCCACCATGGTTGATTCTTACGACGACTCCCTCGATGGGGAGAAAAGCAAATCCCAGGTCAAACGCGAGCTGCATGCTCTGGTTGATCTCGGCGAGCGCCTTACCACTCTCAAGCCCGACTTGCTGAACAAACTGCCCCTGACCGACGCCTTGCGCCGGGCCCTGGCGGATGCACCCAAGCACGTCGCCCATATCGCCCGAAAGCGCCACCTGCAGTTCATCGGCAAGCTGATGCGGGACCAGGACACCGACGCGATTCTGCAACTGCTTGACCAACTCGATGCCTCCACCCGGCAGTACAACGAACGCTTCCATAACCTAGAGCGTTGGCGCGACCGCCTGATCGGCGGCGGCGATGACGTGCTGGAAAAGTTCGTCGGCGAGTACCCGGACGCCGATCGCCAGCAACTGCGCTCCCTGATCCGTCAGGCCCAGCATGAGCTGGCGCATAACAAGGCACCGGCCTCAAGCCGTAAAATCTTCAAGTACATCCGCGAGCTGGACGAGACTCAACGCGGCCTGCGCTGAGCCTTGCCACGGGTGAGCTGCCCTGCAGCTCACCCGACGCCCTCCCTCCTTATGCCCCAGTGCCACCCACGGTGATCGCATCAATCTTCAGGGTCGGCTGGCCGACGCCCACTGGCACCGATTGCCCATCCTTGCCGCAGGTGCCGACGCCACTGTCCAGGGACAGGTCATTACCCACCATCGATACCCGGCTCATGGCTTCCGGACCGTTGCCGATCAAGGTCGCGCCCTTGACCGGGGCGGTGATCTTGCCGTCCTCGATCAGGTAGGCCTCACTGGTGGAGAACACGAACTTGCCGCTGGTGATATCCACCTGGCCGCCGCCGAGGTTGGCGCAATAGATGCCCTTCTTCACCGAAGCGATGATTTCCGCCGGATCGCTTTCGCCACCCAGCATGTAGGTGTTGGTCATGCGCGGCATCGGCAGGTGCGCATAAGACTCGCGGCGACCGTTGCCGGTGCGGGCCACGCCCATCAGCCGGGCATTGAGCTTGTCCTGCATGTAGCCCTTGAGCACGCCGTTCTCGATCAGCGTGGTGCATTCGGTGGGGGTGCCTTCGTCGTCCACGCTCAGGGAACCACGGCGCCCGGCCAGGGTGCCGTCGTCGACGATGGTGCAGAGCTTGGAAGCCACCATTTCGCCCATGCGACCGCTGTAGGCCGAACTGCCCTTGCGGTTGAAGTCGCCCTCCAGGCCGTGGCCCACGGCTTCGTGCAGCAGCACTCCGGACCAGCCGGAGCCCAGCACCACCGGCAGGGTTCCGGCCGGCGCCGGAATGGCTTCCAGATTGACCAGCGCCTGGCGCAGGGCTTCACGGGCATAGCCCATGGCCCGATCTTCGCTGAGGAAATAGCGGTAATCGGTACGCCCGCCGCCGCCATGGCCACCGCGCTCGCGGCGACCGTTCTGCTCGACGATGACGCTGACGTTGAAACGCACCAGCGGCCGCACGTCCGCCGCCAGGCCGCCATCGGTAGAGGCCACCAGGATCCGCTCCCAGACCCCGGCCATGCTCACGCTGACCTGCTGGATGCGCGGATCCAGGGCGCGGGTTGCGGCGTCAACGCGCTTGAGCAGCTCGACCTTCTCGGCCCGGCTGATGACTTCCAGGGGGTTGTCCGGCGCATACAGCTGCGCCACGTCCTGGGTCGAGAACGCCTGCACGGTGCCGTTTTGCCCGGCCCGGGAAATCGAGCGCGCCGCCCGGGCGGCGAGGCCCAGGGCCTCCAGGGTGATGGCATTGCTGTAGGCGAAGCCGGTCTTCTCACCGGATTGCGCACGCACCCCAACCCCCTGGTCGAGGTTGAAACTGCCTTCCTTGACGATTCCGTCTTCCAGGGACCAGGACTCGGAAATCTGCCCCTGGAAATACAGATCGGCGGCATCGATGCCCGGGCCGGCCAGATCCCCCAGCACGCCTTGCAAGCTTTCGATGGTCACGCCGCCCGGGGCTAGTAGATGTTCACTGACAGAGGACAACAACCCGCTCATATGTTTTGGCCTTAAATTCGTCGTACTTATGCAAGCCGTTGCACGCCTTGCGAGAAAATGCGCCGGTGACTGAACACCGGCATCCGCGCCCGGATGGACGCCTGTTCGCTGCTGTCGCGCTCGGCCAGCAGCACGCCTTGACCTTGATCCTGTTGCGCCACTATCCGCCCCCAGGGGTCGACGATCGCCGCATGGCCGTAGGTTTCCCGCGGGCCGGGATGCACGCCGCCCTGGGCCGCCGCCAGCACATAGCACTGGGTCTCGATGGCACGGGCGCGAATCAGCACCTCCCAATGAGCCGCACCGGTGACCGCGGTAAACGCCGAAGGCGCGGTGATCAACTCGGCGCCAGCGGCGCGCAACTCGCTGTACAGCTCGGGAAAGCGCAGGTCATAACAGACTGTAAGACCGACCCTCCCCACCGGAGTATCCGCCACCACCACCCGGTCTCCATGAGCATAGTCATCGGATTCACGGTAGCGTCCGCGATTGTCCGCCACATCGACATCGAACAGGTGCAGCTTGTCGTAGCGCGCCACGAACTGCCCCTGGTCATCCACCAGCAACGAACAGGCATTGGACTTGGCCTCGGGCTGATCGACGGGGGGCAACGGCAAGGTGCCGGCCACTATCCATAACCTGAGGTCGCGGGCGGCCTGTTTCAACCATGGCAGGATCGGACCTTCGCCCAGCGCTTCGGCGCGACCAATGGCCGCCATGTCGCGGCGCCCCATGGCGGCGAAGTTTTCCGGCAGGACGGCCAGCTTTGCACCGCCGGCAGCAGCCTGTTCGAGCAGGCTCCGAGCCTGCTGCAGATTGGCCAGGACATCGCTCTGGCTGACCATTTGAATCACCGCAAGAGACATGGCGAACTCCTTGTAGGGTAGGCCGCCATGCTACTCCATAGGCGCGAATCGAGGATTCTCAAAACGGTTTGTCGAAGGTGATTTTCGGCTCTTTCCATGGGCCTTTGACGTTGTATTTGACGCTGGCGAAGCGCGCCACGCGGTCACCGATCAGCTTGTCGATCAGGAACAACGCCCCGCCCACCGCCGGCGCACCGACAATCAGCGCGGCAATCGGCAGGTTGTTGGTCACCGGCAAGGTCACCAGCAGCTTGGCGTCGACCTGGTCGGCCACCATGTCCAGGGTGCCATTGAGCTCCAGGTTGCTCGACGGCCCGGTCAGGGTGATCGGCTCGCGAGTGACGTAAACGCCATTGCTCGCCGCCAGCACGCCCCGGACCCGGTCATAGCTCAGGCCCTTGCCGAACAGGTCGGAGAAGTCCAGGCGCAGGCGGCGACCGATGGAGTTGAAGTTGAGCAGGCCGAACACCCGCAAGGCCTGGGCCCCGCCCTCGACTTCGACGAACTGGCCCTTGCGCAGGGTAGCGTCCAGGCTGCCGGAGAAGCGCTTCAAGCCCACCCAGGCCGGCGAGCCCGGCCAGCGGCCATCGACGTCCAGGTGAAAATCTTCACTGGTCACGGTCGGGGCGAAGCCCCAGCCCTTGAGCACGTCCGCCAGGTTCTTGCCGCCAATGCGGCCCCGGTACCAACTGTTGCTGGCACCGGCCTGGCCTTCCCAGCCGCCCTCGCCCTGCAACTGCATGCCCTTGAGGCCCAGGTCCAGGCCATTGAAGACCATGCCCCTGGACGTCGGCCGCACCTTGAGCGCCCAGCGGCCGATCAGGTCCTGGCCCTGGAACAGCTGGGCAATGGAAATATCCAGGGGCGGAACGCTCTTGGGATCCACCGAGGCCAGGGGGTCGGGCGCATTTTCATCGGCCTGCGCTGCCGGATCGGCAGCCGGCAGGCGCACGTACGCCATGTCGATGGCCATCGGCGCCGCCTTGGCATCGGGAATCCCGACCTTGCCTTTGGCCTGCTGGCTGTCGATCTGCAACTCCCAGGCAGCGGGCTTGCGCGCCAGCAACAGGTTGACCTGGTCCAGGGTGGTGCCGAAGGCACTGAGCTTGCCAACCTTGAAGTCCGCACTGCTGAGCAACTGTTTGGCGCTGCCTCCCGGGTCCTGCCCGGCGTAGCGATCCACCAGGGCTTTCCAGGGTTCCACATCCAGCTCGGAGAGAATCCCTCGTATCCGCAGCCCTTTACCCGGCGGCAGCAAGGCCGCGCCATCGCCGAGGAACAGCTCGCCCCGACCCTCGGCGAGCTTGCCGCTGGGCGCCGCAAAGGTGAAGTCGGCCAGTTCGCCGTAGTTGAACCAGTAGCGCCGCTCGGCCCCTTGCAGAGTCATGCGAAATACACTGTTGCGCCCGGTGCTGGCCGCCATGCCGAACGGCGCCGGCAGGTCCACCGCTACGCCCTTGAGACTGGAACTGACCATCAACTGGCTGTCGGCTCCGTCCAGGTTCAGTTGCAACTGGTAGGGCACCTCGCCGGACACCGGCAACGGCTGGCCGACTTGCAACCAGTCGGTAAGTTTCTTGACCGCAACCTGGCCCCTGGCAACCACTCGAGTGTTGGGTTTGCCCGGCTTGCCATCGGCGAAGATCTGCGCCGTGACCGGCCGCTCGAGCGCCTGGGCACTGATGCCCTCGCCACTCAGGCCCTTGGCACTATCGAAGCGGAAATCGCCCTTGAGCTGGGTCAGTTCCAGTTCAGGCTCACTGAGCTTGAGGCGCGCCTTGTCGGTCTTGAACGCCACCACGATCTTCGGCTCCTGGCCCTTGACCAGGGGAATATCCAGATCCAGCTTGCCTTGCAGATCGCCCTCGCCATGCCAGCCGGCAAAGGTCGAGCCGGTGCCGATCGGCGCTTCCTGGAGAATTTTCACGCCATCGCCCAGGCCACCGGCAAAGGCGCCATCGATGTACATGTGGCTGTCCTGCCCGCTGGCAGCATGGGGAATGTTGACGAAGACATCCCGCACCTTGGTGTCCAGCAACTGGCCTTTGCTGGCGACGATGCGCACGCCGCTGTCTTCGATGAACACATCGCCGCTGACCTTGGTCAGGTGCGGCCAGCCCGGCTGGAACGCCAGCTCGGTGTCATGCACCTTGAAGAACAGGCTGATGCTGCGGGCGGCCTCGACGGCGTCATGGTTGAGCGAACCCTGGTACTGGAAGAAGCCCTGGTCCACCGCGCCCTTGAGGATCGCCGTGCGCAGCCATTCATCCACACCGGCGTTGAGCACCTGGGGCAGGTACTTGGCGGTGTAGCGCCCATCGCCGTCCACCAGGCCGACTCGCAGGTCCATGTAGTCTTCCTGGCTGTGGTCGAAATGCAGGCGGATCAGGAAGTCGCCGGCGATCTTGCCCTCTTCGCCCAGCACCTTCAGGTAGGGGGCAATCAGGGTGAAGCCTTCCTTGTCGAGCTTCCAGGTCAGGGTGGCGTTGGCCTGGATGTACTGCCAGGGCTTGGCGAAGATCGGGTACAGGTGCAGGGAGAAATCCTTGCTGTCCATGCGCAGCTCGCCCTTGCCCAGGTCGCCGCTGATGCTGCCGCTGACATTTCGTGCTGCTGGAGCACCGTGATAGGCATCGAAGCCAACCCGGTCGAGGTTCGCGGCGAAGCTCAGGCGCTGGTCGCCAGTGTTCTGGGGACGGTAGTCGAGCAGCACGTTGCGCAGGCCGCCAGTGACTTTCAGTCGGTCGATGGCCGTGGCCAGGCCTTCCGGCAAGGGCGCCAGGGCATCGAGGATCGGGGTGATCGGCTTCAGGTCCAGGCGGTCGGCCTGCACATGCCAGAGTTCTTCCTGCTGCTCGGTCGCGTTGCGCTGCTGCACCTGCACACGGGATTCCCAGCGGGTCTCGCCGAGGTTCAGCGCCAGGGAGTCAAGCTGCACCTGCAGGCCCTGCTCGTCACGCTGGAAGTAGGCATTCAACGCCAGGTTGCTCAGGGACACCGGCGTGCGCTCGGCATAGGCCCCGGTGAATTGCGGGGCATTCAAGCGCAGCGTGGCGTTTTGCACCCCACCCTTGGCCCACTTCAGCCACAGCTCGCCACCCGCTTTGAGCTCGGAGAGCTTCCACTCCCGGGTCAGCCGGGCCGGCACCCAACGCGACCAGTCGCTTTGCGGCAGGCTCAGGTACAAGTCGGCCTGGGCATCGCGCCAGGCCTCGGCCCGCATCCTGGTCCGCAGGTTCATTGCCAGGGGCTGGCCGTCCGGCAGCGTCAGGCGCAGGTCCAGGCGCTGGCGGCTGGTACCGCTGCGCAGATTGAGCCCGACGTAGGTCAGGGCCACGGGCTGGTGGTCCAGAGGCTGCAAGGTGACCTGGCTGTCCAGCAGCGACAGCTCGGCAACCTGTTGCAGGCGGCCCAGCAACTGCTGGGGGTCCATCGGCTGGTCCTGTTGCACCGGCAGGCCTTCAAGCTGCCACTGGCCGTCCGCGCCCTCTTTCAGGCTCAGGCTCAGGCCGCTGAGCTCCAGGCGGCCGATCCGCAGGTCACGGGCCAGCAGGCTGCCGAGCATATCCGGCGCCACGCTCACCTGATCCAGGCGCAGCGCATTGGCGCCCTCGCCCACCTGCACGTCGTGGGCCAGCAGGATCGGCGACAAGCCGCTCCAGCGCCCCTCCAGGCTACCGATATGCACCGGCAAGCCCACGGCCTGCTGCACCTTGGCCTCGACCTCGGGCTGGTACTCGGCCACCAGCGGGGTCAGTTCCCGGCCCAGACTGACATACAAGGCAGTCGCCACCAGCGCCAGCGCACAGAAGCCAAGCCCCCAGCGAATCAGCGTGGTGAACAGGCGCATCAGCCGCTCCATTTCAGTTGGCTCCCAGGGTAAAAGTCATGCAAAAAGCTGAAGCCAGCCATTTCCACGGATGTAGAACACGCGGAATCAGAGCAGCACCACGTCGTATTGTTCCTGGGAATACATGGTTTCGACCTGGAACCTGATGGTCCGGCCGATAAAACCCTCCAGCTCCGCAACATTGCCCGACTCTTCGTCCAGCAGCCGATCGACCACCTTCTGATTGGCCAGCACCCGATACCCTTCTGCCTGATAAGCCCGGGCCTCGCGGAGGATTTCTCGGAATATTTCGTAACAGACGGTTTCCGGGGTTTTCAACTTGCCCCGCCCCTGGCAACTGCTGCAAGGCTCGCACAGCACCTGCTCCAGGCTCTCGCGGGTACGCTTGCGAGTCATCTGCACCAGGCCCAGCTCGGTGATGCCGATGATGTTGGTCTTGGCGTGGTCACGCTCCAGCTGCTTTTCCAGGGTGCGCAATACCTGGCGCTGGTGCTCTTCATCTTCCATGTCGATGAAGTCGATGATGATGATCCCGCCCAGGTTGCGCAGGCGCAGTTGCCGGGCAATGGCGGTGGCCGCCTCGAGGTTGGTCTTGAAGATGGTTTCCTCAAGGTTGCGATGACCGACGAAGGCCCCGGTGTTGACGTCGATGGTGGTCATGGCTTCCGCCGGGTCTACCACCAGGTAGCCTCCGGACTTGAGCGGCACCTTGCGCTCCAGGGCTTTCTGGATTTCGTCCTCGACGCCGTACAGATCGAAGATCGGCCGCTCGCCGGGGTAGTGCTCCAGGCGGTCGGCGATTTCCGGCATCAGTTCGGCCACGAACACCGTGGTCTTCTGGAAGGTTTCCCGGGAGTCGATGCGGATCTTCTCGATCTTCGGGCTCACCAGGTCGCGCAGGGTGCGCAGAGCCAGGCCCAGGTCCTCGTAGATCACATTGGGCGCGCCGATGGTCTTGATCTGCGCGCCGATCTGGTCCCAGAGCCGGCGCAGGTAACGGATGTCCATCATGATCTCATCGGCCCCGGCGCCTTCGGCGGCGGTGCGCAGGATAAAACCACCGGCCTCCTTGATGCCTTCCTGGGCCACGCAATCACTGACGACCTGCTTCAGGCGCTCACGCTCGGCTTCGTCCTCGATCTTCAGCGAGATACCGACATGGGCGGTACGCGGCATGTACACCAGATAGCGGGAAGGGATCGACAACTGAGTGGTCAGGCGCGCGCCCTTGGAACCGATGGGGTCCTTGGTGACTTGCACCACCAGGCTCTGCCCTTCGTGCACCAGAGCGCTGATGCTCTCTACCGCAGTGCCTTCGCGGGTGGAAATTTCCGAGGCGTGGATAAACGCCGCCCGGTCCAGGCCGATGTCGACGAAGGCCGCCTGCATGCCCGGCAAGACCCGCACCACCTTGCCCTTGTAGATGTTGCCGACGATCCCCCGGCGCTGGGTGCGCTCGACGTGAACCTCTTGCAGCACTCCGTTTTCGACCACCGCCACGCGTGATTCCATCGGCGTGATGTTGATCAGAATCTCTTCACTCATGGCAGTGTCTCGTTCAGGCGTGTTCATAGAGGGCCGCAGCAATCGGGTACGGCGCTTTAGCGCACTGGAAGGTTTTGCCAACAGGGTATGCCGAAATGCCCGAGCAGTTCTGCGGTTTCGCACACCGGCAAGCCGACCACCGCGGAATAACTGCCATTGAGGCCGGCGACGAACACCGCTGCCAGTCCCTGGATAGCATAGCCACCGGCTTTGTCGCAGGGCTCGCCACTGGCCCAGTAGAGCGCGGCCTCTGCAGGTGAGATCGGGCGAAAACGTACCAGGCTGCGCACCACTCGCGACTCGCAGCGTTCACCGTCAAGCAGGGCAATGGCGGTGAACACTTCATGCTCACGCCCCGAAAGCGCCATGAGCATCTGCAACGCATCAGCCTGATCCAGCGGTTTGCCGAGAATCCGCCCATCGAGCACTACCGCGGTGTCGGCCCCCAGCACACAGGCCGGGGCCTGGGATTCACTGCTGGTGATCAGCCCGCGCCCCGCCGCAGCCTTGCCTCGGGCCAGGCGCTCGACGTAGGCGGCAGGTGACTCATCGGCTAGCGGGGTTTCATCGATGTCCGCACTGATGGCGGTGAACGGCACGCCGATCTGCGTCAGCAACTCACGCCGACGAGGCGAACCGGAAGCGAGGTAAAGCGGATTCATCAAGACATCTCCCTGTCGAGGTGCGGGCCAATGCCTGACCGAATTAATTGATTTTGAAACGTCGACGCAAGCCGCGCAGGCCGAAGCTGACCCAGGGCCACAACAAGGCACTGACCAGGGCCGGCAGCACCAGGGCCAGGGTCGGCTGGCGGTTGCCGGTCAGGGCGCTGAGCCAGAGTTGCACCAACTGCGCCAGGCCGAAGATCACCAGGATCACCAGGCTCTGCTGCCACATCGGGAACATCCGCAGGCGCTGTTGCAGAGACAGTACAAGGAAGGTGATCAGCGTCAGGATCAGGGCATTCTGCCCCAGCAGCGTGCCATAGAGCACATCCTCTGCCAGCCCCAGGCACCAGGCAGTGACCATGCCGACCTTGTGCGGCAGGGCCAGGGCCCAGAACGCCAGCAACAGCGCCAGCCACAGCGGACGCAGGATCTCCATGAACTGCGGCAGGGGCGAGACGCTGAGCAGCAGCCCGATAAGGAAGGTCAACCAGACGATCCAGCCATTTCGCGAATAGGTGCTACCCGCCATTATTCTCTTCCTCCGGTGGTGGCCGGTGCTGCTGCCGGTGGTTTGGCAGCGGCCGGTTTCACCACAGGTTTATGGACCGGCTTGGCCGGAGCGTGAGCCGCGGGTTTGGCCGGGGTCGCCGGCGCAGCAGGAGTCGCAGTGGCGGGCGCAGCCCCGGCGTTTGCCGCCGCGGCCGGCTTGGGCACGGTGGCAGGGACCACTGGCGCGGCGCTGACGCCCTGCTGGTCCTGGGCTTCCTGGGCCTGGGCGGCATCGTTGGCACGCTCTTCGGCGGTACGCGGATCGCTGAATACCAGCAGCAGGTAGCGGCTGCGATTCAGCGCAGCGGTGGGTACCGCCCGCACAATGGCGAACGGCTGGCCGGAGTCGTGGATCACTTCCTTGACCGTGGCCACCGGGTAGCCGGCGGGGAAACGCTGGCCCAGACCGGAGCTGACCAACAGATCGCCTTCCTTTATATCCGCGGTGTCGGCCACATGGCGCAACTCCAGGCGCTCCGGATTGCCGGTGCCGCTGGCGATGGCGCGCAGGCCGTTGCGGTTGACCTGCACCGGAATGCTGTGGGTGGTGTCAGTGAGCAGCAGTACGCGGGAGGTGTAGGGCATCAACTCCACCACCTGGCCCATCAGGCCACGGGCATCGAGCACCGGCTGGCCGAGGAACACGCCATCGCGCTCACCCTTGTTGATGATGATGCGGTGGGTGAAGGGGTTCGGGTCCATGCCGATCAACTCGGCCACTTCAACCTTCTCGTTGACCAGTGCCGAGGAATTGAGCAACTCGCGCAGGCGCACGTTCTGCTCGGTCAGGGCCGCGAGCTTTTGCATGCGCCCCTGCAGCAGCAGGTTTTCGGTCTTGAGTTTTTCGTTTTCAGCGACCAGCTCGGTACGGCTGCCGAACTGACTGGCCACGCCTTGCCATAGCCGCTGCGGCAGGTCGGTGATCCAGTAGGACTGCATCAACACCAGCGACATTTGGCTACGCACTGGCTTGAGCAGTGTGAAGCGGGCATCGACCACCATCAGTGCGACCGAGAGAACGACCAGCACCAGGAGGCGCACGCCTAATGAGGGGCCTTTGGCGAAAAGCGGTTTAATAGGCCGCTCCTCCCAGGCAAATGTTGTGTTTATTCATACGGCATCAAACCGGCCTGGATGCAGATTGACAGAAGATAAACGCCACAGGCAGCACTGCAAAGTGCTGCCTGTGAGCGCAACAGCATAGATGCAACCGGCGAAGTTATTCGCTGGAGAGCAGGTCCATGGTGTGTTTGTCCATCATTTCCAATGCACGGCCACCGCCGCGAGCGACACAGGTCAGCGGGTCTTCGGCAACGATCACCGGCAGGCCGGTTTCCTGGGCCAGCAGCTTGTCCAGATCACGCAGCAGCGCGCCACCACCGGTCAGCACCAGGCCGCGCTCGGCGATGTCCGAAGCCAGTTCCGGAGGCGATTGCTCCAGGGCGCTTTTCACCGCCTGAACGATGGTTGCCAGAGACTCTTGCAGAGCCTCCAGCACTTCATTGGAGTTCAAGGTGAAGGCACGTGGCACGCCTTCGGCCAGGTTACGGCCGCGGACGTCGACTTCACGCACTTCGCCGCCCGGGTAGGCGGTGCCGATTTCCTGCTTGATGCGCTCGGCGGTGGACTCACCGATCAGGCTGCCGTAGTTGCGACGCACGTAGGTGATGATCGCTTCGTCGAAACGGTCGCCGCCAACCCGTACGGATTCGGCGTAGACCACACCGTTCAGGGAGATCAGGGCGATTTCAGTGGTACCACCACCGATGTCCACGACCATCGAACCGCGGGCCTCTTCAACCGGCAGGCCGGCACCGATCGCAGCGGCCATCGGCTCTTCGATCAGGAACACTTCACGGGCACCGGCGCCAAGGGCCGATTCACGGATGGCGCGACGCTCAACCTGGGTGGACTTGCATGGAACGCAGATCAGCACACGTGGGCTGGGCTGCAGAAAGCTGTTTTCGTGAACCTTGTTGATGAAGTACTGCAGCATCTTTTCGCAAACGCTGAAGTCGGCGATCACGCCGTCTTTCATCGGACGAATGGCTGCGATGTTGCCCGGGGTACGACCGAGCATGCGCTTGGCCTCAGTACCAACCGCGACAACACTTTTCTGATTACCGTGGGTCCGAATGGCCACAACCGATGGTTCATTCAGGACAATACCGCGCTCGCGCACGTAAATAAGGGTGTTGGCAGTGCCCAGGTCAATGGAAAGATCGCTGGAAAACATGCCACGCAGTTTCTTGAACATGGGAAAGGGACCCTAGGCAACGCGTGGGTAAAAAAGTGCGGCAAACTCTAACAACGACAGGGATTTTGGGCAAGGCGCCAATATGTTAAATTGGCCGCTTTTCTGTGCACCAACCCCCACAATCGCGGCCATAAGACCGTAGAAATGCGGTAGTGTTCCGACAATCTAACACGCGGACGAAATCCGTTTTTGTTTTCCACTGGAGAATCCCATGGCGCTTGAACGCTCCGACGTGGAAAAAATCGCTCATTTGGCCAGCATCAAGCTCAATGAAGGCGATCTTCCACACATCACCTCCGCCCTGAACAGCATTCTCGGGCTGGTGGATGAAATGCAGGCAGTCGATACCGACGGTATCGAGCCCCTGGCCCACCCCCTGGAAGCCAGCCAGCGCCTGCGCGCAGACGTTGTGACCGAGTCCAATCATCGCGAGGCCTATCAGTCCATCGCACCAGCGGTCGAAAGCGGCCTGTACCTGGTTCCGAAAGTCATCGACTAAAGGGAAAGAGCCTGCAATGCATCACATGACTCTGGCCGAGATCGCCCGCGGCCTCGCCGACAAGAAATTCTCTTCTGTAGAACTGACCCAGACCCTGCTGGCGCGCATCGCCCAGCTGGATCCGCAGATCAACAGCTTCATCAGCCTCACCCAGGACCTGGCACTGTCCCAGGCCAAGGCCGCCGACGAGCGTCGCGCCAATGGTGAGAGCGGTGCCCTGCTGGGCGCGCCGATCGCCCACAAGGATCTGTTCTGCACCCAGGGCATCCGCACCAGCTGCGGCTCGAAGATGCTCGACAACTTCAAGGCGCCCTACGACGCCACCGTGGTCGCCAAGCTGGCCGCTGCCGGGGCCGTGACCCTGGGCAAGACCAACATGGACGAATTCGCCATGGGCTCGGCCAACGAGTCGAGCTGGTACGGCGCGGTGAAAAACCCGTGGAACCTGGAACACGTGCCCGGTGGTTCGTCCGGTGGTTCCGCCGCCGCGGTCGCTGCGCGCCTGCTGCCAGCCGCCACGGCCACCGACACCGGCGGCTCGATCCGCCAGCCCGCCGCCTTCACCAACCTCACCGGCCTGAAGCCGACCTACGGTCGCGTTTCCCGCTGGGGCATGATCGCCTACGCTTCCAGCCTCGATCAGGGCGGCCCGCTGGCGCGCACCGCCGAAGACTGCGCGATCCTGCTGCAAGGCATGGCCGGCTTCGACCCGAACGACTCCACCAGCATCGATGAACCGGTGCCGGACTACAGCGCCGGCCTCAACGGCTCGCTGCAGGGCCTGCGCATCGGCGTGCCGAAGGAATACTTCAGCGCCGGCCTGGACCCGCGCATCGCCGAGCTGATCCACAACAGCATCAAGGAGCTGGAAAAGCTCGGTGCGGTGATCAAGGAAATCAGCCTGCCGAACATGCAGCACGCCATCCCCGCGTACTACGTGATCGCCCCGGCGGAAGCCTCTTCCAACCTGTCGCGGTTCGACGGCGTGCGCTTCGGCTACCGTTGCGAGAACCCGGAAAACCTGGAAGACCTGTACAAGCGCTCCCGCGGCGAAGGCTTCGGCAGCGAAGTGCAGCGCCGGATCATGGTCGGTGCCTACGCACTGTCCGCCGGCTACTACGATGCCTACTACCTCAAGGCGCAGAAAATCCGTCGCCTGGTGAAGAACGACTTCATGAGCGCGTTCAACGAAGTCGACATCATCCTCGGCCCGACCACGCCCAACCCGGCCTGGAAGCTCGGCGCCAAGAGCAGCGACCCGGTCGCTGCATACCTGGAAGACGTCTACACCATCACCGCCAACCTCGCGGGCCTGCCGGGCCTGTCGATGCCGGCCGGCTTCGTCGACGGCTTGCCGGTCGGCGTGCAACTGCTCGCTCCGTATTTCCAGGAAGGCCGCTTGCTCAACGTTGCGCACCAGTATCAGTTGAACACTGACTGGCACACCCGCACCCCAACCGGCTTCTGAGGAGACACACATGCAATGGGAAGTCGTGATCGGGCTGGAGATTCATACCCAGCTCACCACTCAATCGAAGATTTTCTCCGGTAGCTCCACCGCCTTCGGTGCCGAGCCCAACACCCAGGCCAGCCTGATCGACCTGGGCATGCCCGGCGTGCTGCCAGTGCTGAACCAGGAAGCGGTGCGCATGGCGGTGATGTTCGGCCTCGCGGTTGACGCCGAGATCGGCCAGCACAACGTGTTTGCCCGCAAGAACTACTTCTACCCGGACCTGCCCAAGGGCTACCAGATCAGCCAGATGGAGTTGCCGATCGTCGGCAAGGGCCACCTGGACATCCCTCTGGAAGACGGCACCATGAAACGCGTCGGCATCACCCGCGCGCACCTGGAAGAAGACGCCGGCAAGAGCCTGCACGAAGAATTCAACGGCGCCACCGGCATCGACCTGAACCGTGCCGGCACGCCGCTGCTGGAAATCGTTTCCGAGCCTGACATGCGCAGCGCCAAGGAAGCCGTGGCCTACGTCAAGTCGATCCACGCCCTGGTGCGCTACCTGGGCATCTGCGACGGCAACATGGCCGAGGGCTCCCTGCGTTGCGACTGCAACGTCTCGATCCGCCCCAAGGGCCAGGTCGAGTTCGGCACCCGCTGCGAGATCAAGAACGTCAACTCGTTCCGCTTCATCGAGAAGGCCATCAACTCCGAGATCCGGCGCCAGATCGAGCTGATCGAGGACGGCGGCAAGGTGATCCAGCAGACCCGCCTGTACGACCCGAACAAGGACGAGACCCGTCCGATGCGCAGCAAGGAAGAAGCCAACGACTACCGTTACTTCCCCGATCCGGACCTGCTGCCCGTGGTCATCGAGGATTCCTTCCTCGACCAGGTACGCGCCACCCTGCCTGAGCTGCCACCACAGAAACGCGAGCGCTTCCAGGAGCAGTTCGGCCTGTCGGTCTACGACGCCAGCGTACTGGCCACCAGCCGTGAGCAGGCGGACTACTTCGAGAAGGTCGCCAGCATCGCCGGTGACGCCAAGCTCGCCGCCAACTGGGTCATGGTCGAGCTGGGCAGCCTGCTGAACAAGCAGGGCCTGGAAATCGACGAAGCCCCGGTCTCGGCCGAACAACTGGGCGGCATGCTGTTGCGGATCAAGGACAACACCATCTCCGGCAAGATCGCCAAGACCGTGTTCGAAGCCATGGCCAATGGCGAGGGCAATGCCGACGAGATCATCGACAAGCGTGGCCTCAAGCAAGTCACCGACAGCGGCGCGATCTCTGCGGTGCTCGATGAGATGCTCGCAGCCAACGCCGAACAGGTCGAACAGTACCGTGCCGCCGATGAAGGCAAGCGCGGCAAGATGTTCGGCTTCTTCGTCGGCCAGGCGATGAAAGCATCCAAAGGCAAGGCCAACCCGCAACAGGTCAACGAGCTGCTGAAGAGCAAGCTCGAGGGCTGATCGCGGTTTAACCGCAAGCGGCCCCGGCCGCTTGCGCGTGACGAGGGAGCGTGCTCCCGCTCGGTCCGACAGCGACTGCAAACCGGCCGGCGCCGCTCCAGCAAGGAACATCGCCGTCGGCTTGCGGTCTGCCAGACAGACCAGCGGGAGTACGCTCCCTCGCCACATCAACCATCGGAGCTCCCGAATGAAGCGTCTGGTTGCCACTAGCGCCCTGCTCGCTCTGCTCACCGGCTGCGCCACCAGCCACGTCATCGACCCCCGAGGTTATGACACAACCGGCACCGCCTCCTATTACGGCGCTCGGCACCACGGCAATCGCACTGCCAGTGGCGAGCCCTTCGACCAGAACGGCCTGACCGCCGCCCACCGCGAACTGCCATTCGGCACCCGGGTACAGGTCACCAACCTGGGCAACGACAAGAGCGTCGTGGTACGTATCAACGACCGAGGCCCGCACACCCGAGGCCGCCTGATCGACCTGTCCCGCGCCGCCGCCCAACAACTGGACATGCTGCGCAGCGGAACTGCCAAAGTCCGCGTCCAAGCCCTCAGCGACTGACCCCGGGAGCCCACGCCATTACCGCTTTTGCCGAACTGCCCCTGCTCAGCCTGATCCAGCTCATCAGCGGCCTGGTGATGCTGATCGCTGGCGCCGAACTGCTGGTGCGCGCGGCCATCCGCCTGGCTGCACGCCTGCACATGCGCCCACTGATCATCGGCCTGAGCATCGTCGCCTTCAGCAGCAGCGCGCCACAAATGGCCATCAGCCTGCAGGCGACCCTGGCCGACAACACCGACATTGCCGTGGGCAGCGTGATCGGCAGCAGCATTTTCAACATCCTGGTGACCCTCGGCCTGTCCGCGCTGATCATCCCGCTGCGGGTCTCGCGGCAACTGGTGCGCCTGGACATCCCGCTGATGATCGGCGCCAGCCTGCTGGTGTTCGTGCTGGCCTACAACGAACAACTCAGCCCCAGCGACGGCCTGATCCTGCTGGCAGCCCTGGTGCTGTACCTGGGCCTGCTGTTGCGCCAGTCCCGCCATTCGCACCGCCCCCACTCACCCGCACCGGCCGGCCAGCGCAGTTGGGCACCGCGCATCAGCAGCCTGCTGATGGTCCTGCTCGGCCTCGGCCTGCTGGTCTTCGCCGGGCACTTGCTGCTGGGCGCCGCCGTCTCCGTGGCCGACGACCTGGGGCTGTCCGAGCGGGTCATGGGCCTGACCGTGATCGCCGTCAGCACCTCCCTGCCCCAGCTCGCCACTTCGCTGCTGGCGGCCCTGCGCGGCCAGCGCGAGATTGCCGTGGGCAACATCATCGGCAGCAACCTGTTCAACCTGCTGGGAGTGCTGGGCTTCACCGCCCTGGTGGCACCGACACCTCTTTCGGTCTCGCCCAATGCCCTGGACTTCGACCTGCCGGTCATGCTCGGCGTGGCCGTGCTGTGCCTGCCGGTGTTCTATTCCGGATACCGCGTGACCCGGGCCGAAGGCCTGCTGTTCCTGGGCTTGTACCTGGCTTACGGGCTGCATGTGGTGTCCTTCACCACCGGCATGCCTCTGGCCGGCAAGCTGGAACACCTGATGCTGTTTTTCGTCCTGCCAGCGCTGGTGGCGTTCCTGCTGTTCAGTTCGCTGCGAGCCTGGCGCCGCCAACACAAGAAGGAAGCACCATGAGCGAGAACAAGAAAAGCGGGTTGCAGATGCGTCGCCAGGTCATGGGCGATGCGTTCGTCGATCGCGCCCTGGGCAATGCCACCGAATTCACCCAGCCCTTGCAGGACTTCGTCAACGAGCATGCCTGGGGCGGTGTGTGGAACCGTGAGGGCCTGCCGCTCAAGACCCGCAGCCTGATCACCCTGGCGACCCTGACCGCACTCAAGTGCCCACAGGAACTCAAGGGCCACGTGCGCGGCGCACTGAACAACGGCTGCAGTGTCGAAGAGATTCGTGAAGCGCTGCTGCATTGCGCGGTGTATGCCGGAGTGCCGGCGGCCATCGATGCGTTTCGCGCGGCCCAGGAAGTGATAGACACCTATCAGCAACCGCAGTGAACCTGCTGCCGGCTCCTACGCAATAGCCGTGCAGGAGCCGGCTCGCGGCAAAACCTAGATCCACCCACCCCACTGCAACAGGAAAATCCCGATATTGGTGGTCACCGCCGCCATCACCGTGGTGATGACGATGATCGCCGCCGCCAGTTCGTGGTTGCCATTGGCCGCCCGGGCCATGACAAAACTGGCCGCCGCGGTGGGGCTGCCAAAGTACAGGAACAGGATCCCCAACTCCGCCCCGCGAAACCCGCACAGCCAGGCCCCCAGGGTCGCCAGGGCCGGCAGGCTGACCATCTTCAGCAAACTGGAGCTCATCGCCAGCTCGCCGCTGTTGCGCAAGGCTGCCAGGGACAAGGTGCCGCCAATGCAGATCAGCGCCAGGGGCAGAGTCATCTGCGCCAGGTAGCGCCCCGAAGTTTCCAGCCAGTTGGGAATGCCGATCTGCCAGTAGGCGAACGGTGCGGCCACCAGCACACTGACAATCAGCGGGTTGCTGACAACGCTCTTGAAGATGCTCCAGGGATCGGACTTGATCACCGGGCTGTAGACCGCCAGGACGATGGTCGAGAGGGTGTTGTAGAACAGGATCACCAGGGCTGCGAGCACTGCGCCCAGGGAAATTCCGTAATCGCCGTACATGCTGGCTGCCAGGGCCAGGCCGATGATTGCGTTATTGCCGCGAAACGCGCCCTGGGTATAGATCCCGCGGTCGGCCTTGGGGCAACGCCAGATCGCCCAGCCCCAGGCCAAGCCAAAGCACGCCAGGGTGGCCAAGGAGAAATAGATCAGCACCCCGGGTTTCAACGATGAATGCAGGTCGGCATGGACAATGCCGAGAAACAGCAGCGCCGGCATGGTGACGTTGAACACCAGGGCCGAGGCCGTATGAATGAAGTTGTCGTCGATCCATTCCACCCGCTTGAGCAACAGGCCGAGCAGCAACATGGCAAAGACCGGCGCCGTGATCGTCAGGGTTTCGAGAAAAATAGCCAGCATGGGCGGGTGGACCTTGAGCCTGTCGTTAGGGCGCTAATGATAATTCAATCCGCACGCTGGCGTCTGGAGCCTCGCTTCCATGGGATCTGCCTGCCCCACGCAGTACCCAGCCTGCGGCTCCATTGCGAGGCGAAAGAAAAAATGCTGCAGCGGTGCATTCGCTTCTTGACGGGAAAACGTTTTCCTCTATGCTCGATTTAACTGTATATGCATACAGTTAAATAAGGAAATATCCCCATGACATATCAAGGAGCTAGAAATGTCAGGACTCTCTGCACAGAAGCAGCAACAGCCACAACACGCGGGCAAGATCGTCGCCGACCTGGACCGCCTGTTCAGTGAACAAGGCATCGCCATTTCCGGCGATGGCGACACCCTGGTACTGGTCGCCGATGGCCACCACACCATCAAGTACCACCGCCCGGAAGACCTGCCTCGTTCTGCACAAAAAACCACCAAGGGCCAGCCACAGCTGCGTTTCGAGGGCGGCGAACACACAGCCATCGGCGACAGCACCCTGCTGCGCTTCGTCAAGGATGCACCGGCCATCCCGGCGTGGCAGGTCGAACTGCACCTACCTAACGGCCTGGCGCTGACCTACGGCCAGGTGGTGGCCCTGGGGGGCGACTTCTATGGCATTCCCGAGCAGCCGATCTGCGAAGGTGCAACCCCCAGTGATCGAGTGCAGCGCTTTATCGCGGCGTTCAACTCCCTTGCGGTACTGCCGGCCGCGAAAGACGAAGCCCGGCAGATCCTTGCGGTGATGCAAAAGGAAATCGTCGCCGCCAACCAGGCGATCCGCGACGGCAAGCAGCCCCATGAAGCCTATGACGCCCTGGGCGACACCCTGTCCGAGGAGTGGAACAAGATAACCGGGGGCGGCAGCGTGGTATCCGCCCTGTTCCCCCTGGGGCGCTACCTGAAGCTGGCGGCCAACAACGCCGATCACTTCGGCGAGTGGGCCCTGGCTGCCTACACCGCAGGGCATACCGCAGCGCTGCAGCAAGCGGTACTGGCGGGCAAGAGCGCGGACGACAAGCAACTGGAACTGGCTTACGCAATGAACGCCTTCGCCGACCATTTCCTCACCGATCTGTTTTCCTCCGGCCACGTACGGGTGCCGCGCAAACAGGTGGCGGCGGTCGTCACCCCCAGCGACCTGGGTTCGCTGATTACCCGCTTCATGCATGACGAGGACAGCAAGTTCGGCCTGAATGTCAGCAACGCCCAGGGCGATCGCTGGCACGCCTATGGCGACAAGCGCTACTTCGACAGCGTCGACCATCGCAATCGCCAGCAAGTGAAGATGGCTGTGCAGAGTTCGGCAGACGAAATCTTCGCCAGCTACCTCAGCGGCAACCTCCCCGCACCCGCCAGCTACGCAGCCCTGAAAACCCTGCCGGACCTGAATGCCGCGAAAACCGGCAACTTCTCGCCACTGTTCGTGATGAGTGGCGACAAGGTCCTGCGCCGCAGCGACGTCAACAACCTCAATGACAGCAAGACCATCGACAACTGGTGGGGCTGGAGCACCTACCTGCTGCTGCAGAACTACAGCCCGAACAAGCCGACCGGCTACCTGGAAACCCCCAGCGCGGTTCCGGTGATCCTCGCCGATGGCTGGCAGAGCCACAGCCCCAGCGAACCCAACTGGCTGCCAGGCCACGCGGTGCGCTACGCCCTCAGCGAAACCAACGGGTTGAACGAGTCCTACATCGGCCCCTGGTCGGCCTATGTGGAACTGAGCGACAGCTTCCAGCCAACCCTGAGCATTCCGGCCGGTACCAGCAACAGCAGCGCCACCGGGCGCAATGTGTTCCGCCAGTTCCGTGGTGGTTCACCGGAGCTGGTCGGCTCCATCGACAAGAACGCCAGCCACTTCATCGACAGCAACGCCTGATAAGGAGATCACCATGGCTATCAACCTGAAACTGCAACTGGCCTCCGGCCAGTCTCTCAAGGATGCACCACTGGAGCTGCTGCTCAACGGCGCCCCGATCGCCCGAGCCAGCGTGGATGAACATGGCAACGTGGCCTTCAACGCGAAGCCGGGCAGCGGCCAGTTGGCCGTACGTGTGGACCGTTCGATCCTGCACCAGGCCTGATCGCGGTCTGTAGGAACGGCTCGCTCGCGAAACGGCCCAGCGCCCTTGCACCAGCGCTGCATGGCGCTGGGCTTGAGGCTAGCGCTCGGCCCTCCGTCAGGCCGTAAGAGTCTGCTCTTGCAGATGCCCCTGCTCGATACGAACGAGCCGTGGATGGAAGCGCTTGAGGCTGCTGCGATGGCCGACGCTGACAATGCTCAGGCCCGGCAACTGATCGATCAGCGCCTGATACAAGGTGGCTTCGTCCTCTTCGTCCATGGCCGAGGTGGCCTCATCCATGTACAGCCACTGCGGTGCATAGAGCAAGGCCCGGGCAAAGGCCAGGCGCTGCTGCTCGCCCGGCGACAACATGCGCTGCCAGTGATTGCTCTCGTCCAGGCGCGCCACCAGATGGGGCAAGCGGCAGGTTTCCAGGACCTGTGCATAACGCTCCTGGGGGTAGCTGTCGCCAGACTGTGGATAACTCAAGGCTTCGCGCAGGCTGCCAATGGGCAGATAGGGCTTTTGCGGCAGGAACAGGTAACGCCGGTTCGGCAGCAGGATGCTCCCGTGCCCGGCCGGCCACAGCCGGCCCATGGCCCGCAGCAAGGTACTCTTGCCGCTGCCGGAACGGCCGCTGAGCATGAGCCGCTCACCTGGATTCACGGTCATTTCGGCGCCGGCCAGCAGATGCCGGCCATCGGCCAGGTCCAGGCCCAGGTCACGTACGCACAATTGTTCGCCCTGATGCTGCACGTCGATAGCCGGGGTCCGTTCTTCGTTATCACTCATGGCCTGGCGGAAACTCAGCAGACGATCACAGGTGGCGCGCCAGGCCGCCAGGTCCGAATACGCACTGATGAACCAGCTGAAGTTCTCCTGAACGTTCCCGAATGCCGAGTTGATCTGCATCAGCTCACCCAGCTCGATCTTGCCGGAAAAGTACCGCGGGGCAGCCACGATAAAGGGGAAAATGATCGCAATCTGGCCATACCCGGCGGTGAAGAAGGTCAGGCGCTTGGAGACCTTCATGATGTCCCAGAAGTTGTGCCAGACCTTGCCGAAACGGCTGCTCAGACGCTGGTTCTCGTTCTTCTCGCCGTCATACAGGGCAATGCTCTCGGCATTCTCCCGTACCCGCACCATGGAAAAACGCAGGTCGGCTTCGAAGCGCTGTTGCTGGTTGTTGAGGCCAATCAGGCGGCGCCCGATCAAGTGGGTCAGCCAGCTGCCGACAGCGGCATAGACCAGCGCGCACCAGAACATGTAGCCGGGAATGGTGTAGCCGAACACCTCGATACTGCCGGACACCCCCCACAGGATGATCGAGAAGGACACCAGGCTGACAATGTTGCGGATCAGCCCCAGGCCCAGGGACAGCGTATTGCTGGTAAAGCTGTTGAGGTCTTCGGAAATCCGCTGGTCCGGGTTGTCGGTGTAGCCGCCCTGCTCCAGCTGGTAGTAGTTCTTGTGGCCCAGCCAGCGGGCAAAGTGCTTCTCGGTGAGCCAGGCCCGCCAGCGGATGGTCAGCATCTGGGTCAGGTACAGGCGGTACACCGCCCCCAGGATCGCCACCGCGGCAATCCCGCAGAAATACAGGATCAAGTGCCAGAACGCCGCTTCGTCCTTTTTCTGCAAGGCGTTGTAGAAGTCCTTGTACCAGCTGTTGATCCATACCGAGATGGCCACGCTGAACAGCGACAGTCCGATCACCGCAACCAGCAACAGCCAGGCCTTGCCCTTTTCCTCACTGCGCCAGTACGGCGTGATCATGGCCCAGACCCGGCGAAAGAATTGCCCGCGCACGGCATCGTTGACCGCGGAGTATTCAGCGTTCTGATTCATCGTTGAGGCTCGATAGGAAGAAGGGCAAGCGTTGAGCCGATCATAGTAGATCGGCTCGCTTTTTCACGACGCCCAGCGGACATTCGTTCAGTCGCGGTTCAGCGACGCACGGGACGCTTCTGCAATTTGCGCTGCAAGGTACGGCGGTGCATGCCCAGGGCCCGGGCAGTGGCGGAGATGTTGCCTTCGTGTTCGGTCAACACGCGCTGAATGTGTTCCCACTGCAAGCGGTCCACCGACATCGGGTTTTCCGGCACCAGGGTGTCGAGATCGGCGTGTTCGGAGAGCAGCGCGGCCAGTACATCGTCGGCATCCGCCGGCTTGCACAGGTAGTTGCAGGCGCCACGCTTGATCGCTTCCACCGCGGTGGCGATGCTCGAATAGCCGGTGAGAATCAGTACCCGCATCTCCGGGTCCAGCTCCAGCAGCTTGGGCAACAGCACCAGCCCGGAGTCGCCATCCATCTTCAAGTCCAGCGCGGCGTAGTCCGGCAGGTCCTGCTGGGCAATGACCAGGCCCTCCTCGGCGGAACCGGCGGTGCTCACGCGAAAACCGCGGCGGCTCATGGCACGGGCCATCACGCGGGTAAAGGTGGCGTCATCATCCACCAGCAACAGGTGCGGCAGTTCCTCGCCTTCGACTTGGATCTCTTCACTCATGGTCGTCTCCTCGGGCGGCACGGGGCAGGCGCAGCTCGGTGAGCGTTCCGCCTTCCTCATGACTGTAGAGTTTCACTGAGCCTCCAGCGCGGGTCACGCTGGCCTTGCTCAAAAACAGGCCCAGGCCGAAGCCTTTGCCCTTGGTGGTAAAAAACGGTTTGCCGATCTGTTCGGCGATGGCCAAGGGTACTCCGGCACCGTGGTCACGAATACTGATGGTGAGGTTTTCCGCGTCCCAGTCCAGGCGTACTTCCAGGCCTTCGGGGCAGGCATCGGCGGCATTGTTCAGCAGATTGAGCAGGGCCTGGGTCAGGTCCGGCGGCGGCGCCAGGCGCGGCACCGGCCCCTCGCCCAACAGATGGAAACGGTAGCTGGCTTCCGGGCGCATCAGGTGCCAACGGTTCAAGGCTTCGTCCAGCCACTGGGTGACTTCCTGCATGTCCACCGCCAGGCGGCGATTGGCCTCGGCCGCGCGCACCAGTTGCTGCAGGGTTTCCTTGCACAGCTTGACCTGGTCCTGGAGCACGCCGAGGTCATCCTGCAGCAGCGGGTCGGAATGGTCCTGGCGCATTTCCTTGAGCAGCACGCTCATGGTCGCCAGGGGCGTGCCCAATTCGTGGGCGGCGCCGGCGGCCTGGGTCGCCACTGCCAGCAATTGCTGGTCGCGCAGCCCCTCTTCGCGCCGGATCGCCCGCAGTTCTTCCTGGCGGCGCAGCTCTTCTGCCATGCGTGCAGCGAAGAAGGTGATCACCGCCGCAGCCAGGGCAAAGCTCAGCCACATGCCGTAGACCTGGAGGTTCTCCCGGGCGATGGGGAAGGTCTGCAACGGGTAGAAACGCGCCAGCAACAGGGTATAGAGCGTCAGGGCGATACCCGACAGGACCACCGAGTAGCGCCACGGCAAGGTCACCGCGGCGATGGTCAGGGGCACCAGGTAATAGGAGACGAAGGGGTTGGTGGAACCACCGGAGAAGTACAGCAGGACACTGTGGATAAACAGGTCACAGGCCAGTTGCAGGGCGTACTCCAGCTCCGTCACCGGCCACGAGGTGCGCAGGCGGATCGCGGTGAAAGCGCACAACACCATGGAAAACATCAGGGTCACGCCCAGTTGCAACCAGGGCAGCGGCAGCAGGTCCAGCCAGTAGGCGAGCCCCACCGAACCGGCCTGAGCGGCCAGCACCAGGGTACGGATAAAGGTCAGGCGCCAGAGGTTCTGACGGGTTGCGGACAGCAATTTTACGGGGGCGAGCATGAGCTCTCCTGATGAGCGCTCCAGGGCAATCGCCGGGAGTATAACCAAGCAGCCCCCGGCACAGGCAAAACTGCGGCAAAGCGCCACACTGGCTTGAGCGGCCGCGGACGATCCATGGCGATCATGTGTATCAAAGTTGTAATTGGCCGCAACGAGGAATAAAAACCACAGTCTGAAGGTTTCACCCAGGCTCTGACCTTATCCTGCGGACCGCACTCAAGGAGTTTTCATGCAGCATTTCAGTCGCAGCGTCGCCCTTCTCGCACTCAGCGCCGGCACCCTCACCAGCCTGCCCGCCCTGGCCGCCGATGAACTGCACTACAACCAGATTTCCCTGCGCGCCGAAGTCAGCCAGGAAGTGGCTCGGGATCTGATGATCGTGACCCTCTACAGCGAATCGCAGAACACCGACCCGGCCAAGCTCGCCGCAGAAATCACCACCACCATGAACAAGGCCCTGGACCAGGCGCGCCAGGTCAAGGACGTGACCCTGCGCCAGGGCAGCCGCAACAGCTACCCGATCTACGACGGCAAGGGCCAGAAGATCACAGGCTGGCGTGAGCGCGCCGAACTGCGCCTGGAAAGCTCCGACTTCGCCGCGCTGTCCAAGCTCACCGGTGAACTGCTGGGCGACCTGAAGATGGGTGGCATGGACTTCGCCATCGCCGACCCGACCCGCAAGGCCAGCGAAGACGCGTTGCTCAAGGATGCGGTCAAGGCCTTCAAGGCCCGTGCGCAACTGGCCACCGAGGCTCTGGGCGGCAAGGGCTACAAGATCGTCAACCTGAACCTCAACAGCAATGGCTATCCACAGCCTTACATGCGCGCGCCGATGATGATGAAGGCCGCCAGCATGGATTCGGCCCCAGTGACACCAGAAGTCGAGGCCGGCACCAGCCAGGTCAGCATGACCGCCGACGGCGCCATCGAAGTGCTGATGCCCTGACCTTTTCCCTGCGTCTTCCAACGGCGATAACCTGCGGCATCAAGGTTATCGCCGTTTTTCGTTACCGGCTATTTCAACCCGGACCCGGGGGAACCCGGCTTTGTGGTGTTAGAGTTATGCCCCGCGGTACGCAGCAGCTCAGATGTTGCTGACGTCCGCCGGGTATACTGCTTCTTTCCTATAAGAGTCTCTTCAATGACCGCAGATCGCATCGGCGAACGCCTGCGTCGCTATCGCCGCGCCGCCAAGAAAACCCTGCGCCAGATCGCCAGCGAATCCGGTCTGACCGCCAGCTTCCTCTCCCAGGCAGAGCGTAATCTCACGGGTGTATCGATCTCTTCCCTGGTCAATATCGCCAAGTCTCTGAACGTTCCGCTGAACGCCCTGTTCGACCAGCCGATCCAGGCGCAACCCGACTCCCACGACGGCAAGCGGGTGCGCTACACCATCGAAGGCCAGCCACTGGCCTACGAGCGCCTGTCCAGCTCCTTTCCCGGAAACCTGATCAACGCGGTCAAGATGAACATACCGGTAGGCTACCAGTCCGAGCTGATTTCCCATGACGGCTCGGAGTTCTCCTACGTGCTTTCAGGACAGATCGTCTACACCATCGAGGGCAGTCAATATCCCCTGAGTGCCGGTGACTCGGTGCACTTCGACGCCACCAAGACTCATTGCCTGGCCAACGTCGGCAATGGCCCGGCAGAAGTCCTGACCGTCACCACCATGGGCCTGTTCGACGACCATTCCGCGGCCTGAGCCCAGCGCACGGCCGTCAGTCGAACCCCTGGGACAAACCTGTGCACAAGGAGAAATGTTAGTCACGCTTAATTTTCGTTGACCACGATTTCAGCATGACTTAATTTCGGCATCGGCGAATCGACTATCAACAACACAACAAAGCGATCGCCGTCGCCGCACAGGGTCCATGGGGCTGCATCCACTCCCCATAAGAAGGCGAGTTTCCATGGCCCACAAGGCCAATCCTCAGATATGCCCTAGAAAAAGAAAAAATGAGGTTTGCATGGATAAGACCTTTCCGCTCCAGGTTTGGCAGACAACTGGTCTGATCCGCGGCACTACGCCGTCACAAACCCGCAGCGACCTCCACAGTGACAACCTCACTGCGAGCCCCGAATTCAGCACCTGCGACGATGTGCCGAGCACGCGCCATCGCCAGCAAAAT
This sequence comes from Pseudomonas sp. 8(2025), assembly GCF_052665325.1. Classification (NCBI taxonomy): domain Bacteria; kingdom Pseudomonadati; phylum Pseudomonadota; class Gammaproteobacteria; order Pseudomonadales; family Pseudomonadaceae; genus Pseudomonas; species Pseudomonas sp. 8(2025). The sequence continues at coordinate 447,110 of NZ_JBQOIE010000003.1, forward strand.
TGCGGGCATCCGTTCTCCACGGCCTCCCTCACCCAGCCGCCCACCTCCATCCGGTCAGACAAGGCCGGGCGCCTGGGCCAAGCATCACCCGGCACACCAGCCAGCACCGCACCAAGAGTGGGCGCGATGGGCTTCGATTGCCCCGTGAAAAGGCAGCGCATGCACCACAAAACACCGGCGCAAACGATCAAATGCGTCAAGATTTATACAAATGCGTCATTCCTGTACGTTCGTTCCACTCTTTGAGACTTGTGGCAGCCCTGCATCTTGCATTGGGTATGAGGGCTGCATAAGTATCGGCGGGTCGACTCACAAGGTCGCCCTCTACACCAAAAATGACAACAAATCATGAGGCCACCATGTTCAAGAAAGCAGTCCTTCCGTTATTAGTCAGCGCCGGCTTGCTCGCCAGCGCACCCTTCGCCCAAGCGGCGACTAACCTGGTGTTCTGCTCTGAAGGGAGCCCGGCCGGTTTCGACCCTGGCCAGTACACCACCGGAACCGACTTCGACGCCTCAGCCGAAACCCTCTACAACCGCCTCAGCCAGTTCGAACGTGGCGGCACCGCGGTCATTCCGGGCCTGGCCACCAGTTGGGACATCTCGGACGACGGTCTGACCTACACCTTCCACCTGCGCGAAGGCGTCAAGTTCCACACCACGCCGTACTTCACCCCGACCCGTACTTTCAACGCCGACGACGTGCTGTTCACCTTCAACCGCATGATCGACAAGGACATGCCGTTCCGTAAGGCCTACCCCACCGAATTCCCGTATTTCACCGACATGGGGATGGACACCAACATCACCAAGGTCGAGAAAGTCGACGACAAGACCGTCAAGTTCACCCTCAAGACCGTGGACGCAGCCTTCATCCAGAACCTGGCCATGAGCTTCGCCTCGATCCAGTCCGCCGAATACGCCGACAAGCTGCTCAAGGAAGGCAAGGCCAGCGACATCAACCAGAAGCCGATCGGCACTGGCCCCTTCGTGTTCAAGAGCTACCAGAAAGACTCGAACATCCGCTACACCGGCAACAAGGACTACTGGAAGCCTGAAGACGTGAAGATCGACAACCTGATCTTCGCCATCACCACCGACCCCTCGGTACGTATCCAGAAGCTGAAGAAGAACGAATGCCAGGTCACCCTCTTCCCGCGTCCGGCCGACCTCAAGGCCCTCAAGGAAGACAAGACCCTGAAGATGCCTGAGCAGGCAGGCTTCAACCTCGGCTACATCGCCTACAACGTGATGCCGGTCCTCAAGGGCCGTACCGATGCCAACCCGCTGGCCGACCTCAAGGTGCGCCAGGCGCTGGACATGGCGGTGAACAAGCCGCAGATCATCGATTCGGTGTACCAGGGCGCCGGCCAGCTGGCGGTCAACGCCATGCCTCCAACCCAGTGGTCCTATGACACCACCATCAAGGACGCCAAGTACGACCCCGAGAAAGCCAAGGAGCTGCTCAAGGAAGCCGGCATCAAGGAAGGCACCCAGATCACCCTGTGGGCCATGCCGGTACAGCGTCCCTACAACCCCAACGCCAAGCTGATGGCCGAAATGCTGCAGTCGGACTGGGCGAAGATCGGCCTGAAAGTGAACATCGTCAGCTACGAGTGGGGCGAGTACATCAAGCGCTCCAAGGGCGGCGAGAACCAGGCGATGATCATCGGCTGGAGCGGCGACAATGGTGACCCCGACAACTGGCTCGGCACCCTGTTCGGTTGCGATGCAATGAACGGCAATAACTTCTCGAAATGGTGCGACAAGCCTTACGACGCCCTGATCAAGCAAGCCAAGGCTACCTCTGATGTAGCCAAGCGCACCGAGCTGTACAAGCAGGCGCAACACATCCTCAAAGATGCAGTACCGATGACACCTATCGCTCACTCGACGGTGTTCCAACCCATGCGCGCCAACGTGCAGGATTTCAAAATCAGCCCCTTTGGCTTGAACTCCTTCTACGGCGTCAGCATCGGCAAATAAGGTTCTGCAACGGCGACGTCCATGACGTCGCCGTTGCTTTACCAGCCCGGCCCGCTGGAGCTCGGTCTCTACTGCGCAACGACCCGCCACTGGCGCACTGTCTTGCGAATTCAGAGCCGATTCCTACAGGCATTTCAGGTTCGACGCAGTTACCGCCCGGCCCTCGACCCTCAAGGTCGGTGCAAGGCGAAGCTGCGTCTGCCAACGGGCACCTGCCGCACGTATTGGTTTGGCATCAATGGCCTGTACAGGCTCCAGGAAGGAGTCATGGCCCATTGCTCATCACAACAAAAATGGAGAAGTACGGTCATGCGTCATTCCTGGATTTTCCCGGCCCTGCTGGGCAGTGGCCTGTTGGCCGCCAGTTCGTTCGGCACCGCCGCCGAACGCAGCCTGGTGTTCTGTTCCGAAGGAAGCCCGGCGGGCTTTGACACCGCCCAATACACCACTGCCACCGACAACGATGCCGCCGAGCCTCTGTACAACCGCCTGGTGGAGTTCGAAAGAGGCGCCACCAACGTGCTGCCAGCGCTGGCCAAGAGCTGGGACATTTCCGAGGACGGTCTCACCTACAGCTTTCACCTGCGCGAAGGGGTGAAGTTCCATAGCACGCCCTATTTCAAGCCGAGCCGAGACCTCAACGCCGACGACGTACTGTTCACCTTCAACCGCATGCTCGACGCCGAACATCCGTTCCGCAAGGCTTACCCGACGGAGTTTCCCTACTTCAACGGCATGAGCCTGAACAAGAACATCGCCCGGGTCGAAAAGACCGACCCGCTGACCGTAGTCATGACCCTCAATACCGTGGACGCGGCCTTCATCCAGAACCTGGCCATGAGCTTCGCCGCGATCCTTTCCGCCGAATACGCCGAGCAACTGCTCCAGGCCGGCACCCCGAGCCAGATCAACCAGAAACCCATCGGCACCGGGCCCTTCGTGTTCCAGCGTTATCAGAAAGACTCGCAGATCCGCTACAGCGCCAACCCGCACTACTGGGACCCAAGCCGGGTCAAGCTCGACCGGCTGATCTTCGCCATCAACACCGACGCCTCGGTACGGGTACAAAAGCTGCGGGCCGGCGAATGCCAGGTGACCCTGCACCCGCGCCCCGCCGATATCGACACGCTGAAAAACGACCCGAAACTGCAAGTCATCGAAAAGCCCGGGTTCAATCTGGGCTACATCGCCTACAACGTGCAGCACAAACCCTTCGACCAGCTCGAAGTGCGCCAGGCGCTGGACATGGCGGTGAACAAGCCAAGCATCCTCAACGCCGTGTACCAGGGTGCCGGGCAGCTGGCAGTCAACGCCATGCCACCGACCCAGTGGTCCTACGACGAAACCATCAAGGACGCCGCCTACAACCCGGAAAAAGCCCGGGAGCTGCTCAAGGCCGCCGGGGTCAAGGAAGGCACGCAAATCACCCTCTGGGCTATGCCGGTGCAACGCCCCTACAACCCCAACGCCAAGCTGATGGCCGAGATGCTGCAGTCCGACTGGGCGAAGATCGGCCTCAAGGTGAAGATCGTCAGCTACGAGTGGGGCGAGTACATCAAGCGCACCAAGAACGGCGAACACGACATCAGCCTGATCGGCTGGACCGGCGACAACGGTGACCCGGACAACTGGCTGGGCACGCTGTACAGCTGCGACGCCATTGGCGGCAACAACTACTCCATGTGGTGCAACCCGCAGTACGACAAGCTGATCAAGCAGGCCAAGGTCGTCACCGACCGTGAACAGCGCAGCCTGCTGTACAAACAGGCCCAGCAACTGCTCAAGCAACAGGTCCCTATCACACCCGTGGCCCACTCGACGATCAACCAGCCGCTGAGCGCGAAAGTCGAAGGTTTCAAGGTCAGTCCTTTCGGCCGCAACGCCTTTTCGGGTGTCAGCCTAGCCCCATAACCGATGAGCCAAAACCCTGGGGGCGATTTTCGCCCTCACGCAGACGCTTTGCCTGAATTCGGCGATCAAGCCACATGCAAACGTTTGCGATGCCTTGAATGAGTTCCAAAAACCAGCCGGCCCAAAAAAACCGGCATTTAAAAAAGAAAACAAAGGAGCTTCACCCATGAAACTGAGCAGCAGCGCATTGTTAGCCTTGGCTATCAGTAGCATCACCGCCTCGGCCTATGCGGAGAACGTCAGCCAGGACTTCGTCCCGACTGAACTGAACGCCACCAGTGCCCAGGCTGAGACCAAGGGTTTTATCGAAGGGCAGAGCCTGTCGGGTACCACGCGCAACTGGTACGCCAACGAGCTGAAACGTCGTAACGACCGTTTTTCGTACAACCACAATGGTGTAGATACCTCGACCCCGCGCCGTATCAACTGGGTCCAGGGCACCATCCTCAACTACACCTCGGGTTTCACTGAAGGCACCGTTGGCGTCAGCACGGAAGTCGCCGCCTACAACGCTATTGCTCTGGATCGTGACCGCAAGGACATCGCCGGCAAGAACAACCGCACCCTGACCCACTCCGACGGCGACGCCGTGGGCCAGTGGAGCAAGCTGGGCCTGGCCAACGTCAAGTTCCGCGTGTCCAACACCACCCTGACCGCCGGCCGGCAGAACTTCAGCACGCCGATCGTCGACGTCATCGGCAACCGTCCGCTGCCTTCGAGCTTTGAAGGGGTGAGCATCCACAGCGAAGAGTTCAACAACCTGTCGTTCGACGCCGGCAGCTTCGACCGGGTATCGCCACGGACCGAACAGAGCCTGTCCAAGTTCAGCTCCGAGTACAACAGCAACGGTGCCGAGACCGATCGCGTAAGCCTGGTCGGCGCCAACTACCAGCCGCTGAAAAGCCTGAAGACCAGCCTCTACGCCTCCAAGGTGGAAGACTTCTGGAACCAGTACTACTTCGGCGCCACCCACGAGCTGGGCGACAGCTCGGTGCTGAGCCTGACCACCGGCCTGAACTATTACAAGACCGTCGATACCGGCAAGAAGAAGATGGGCGAGATCGACAACGACACCTACTCGCTGTCGCTCGGCCTGACCCACCAGGCCCACAGCCTGACCTTCTCGTACCAGGAAATTAACGGTAACGAGTACTTCGACTACCTGCACGAAACCAACGGCATCTACCTGGCCAACTCCCTGCTCTCGGACTTCAACGGCCCGAACGAGAAATCCTTCCAGATCGCCTACGGCCTGAACATGGCCGAGTACGGCGTGCCCGGCCTCAAGTTCAACATCTACCAGGCCCGTGGCTGGGGCATCGACGGTACCCACTACAACGGCACCGCCTACAGCGGCGTCAAGGCAGACGGTACGGTCTATGGCGTACGCACCATGGACGGCGAGCACCACTACGAATACGGCATCGGTGCTTCCTACGCCGTACAGAGCGGCCCGCTGAAAGCCACCGCGATCCGTGCCACCTACACCACGCACCGCGCCAGCGAGAACCAGGCCGACGGCAACATCAATGAATTCCGACTGGTTACCACCATCCCATTCAATATTCTCTAACCCACCAGTTGAAGGGCGGATTCATGACGAATCCGCCATTCAAGCTAATCTGGTTCAATCGATTGCAGAGGGTTCCTGATGAAAATGCTTCCCCTGAAAGCGGCCGTTGGCGCCGCCCTGCTGAGCGTCGCCCTGGGCGCCACAGCCAAACCCTTGGTGGTCTGTACCGAAGCCAGCCCGGAAGGCTTCGATATGGTCCAGTACACGACTGCAGTCACGGCCGACGCAGTGGCGGAAACCATCTTCAACCGCCTGGTGGACTTCAAGCCCGGCACCACTGACATCGAGCCGGCCCTGGCCGAATCCTGGGACATCAGCCCCGACGGCCTGCAATACACCTTCCATCTGCGCAAGGGCGTGAAGTTCCACAGCACCGACTACTTCACCCCGACGCGCGAGATGAACGCCGACGACGTGCTCTGGAGCTTCCAGCGCCAGCTGGACCCGAAGCACCCCTGGCATGACAAGTCCAGCGTGGGCTTCCCCTATTTCGAAAGCATGGGCTTCAAGGAACTGCTGAAAAGCGTCGAGAAGATCGACGACCACACCGTGGTCTTCACCCTGACCCGCCGCGAAGCCCCTTTCCTCGCCGACGTAGCCATGGCCTTCTCGTCGATCTTCCCGGCCGAATACGCCGACAAGCTGCTCAAGGAAGGCAAGACCTCTGAGCTCAACAGCAAGCCCATCGGCACCGGCCCGTTCATCTTCACCCGCTATGCCAAGGACGCCCAGGTACGCTTCAAGGCCAACCCGGACTACTTCCGCGGCAAGCCGCCGGCCGACCCGCTGGTGCTGGCGATCACCACCGATAACAACGTGCGCCTGCAGAAGCTCAAGGCCAACGAATGCCAGATCGCCCTGTACCCCAAGCCCGATGACATTCCCAGCATCAAGGCCGACGCCAACCTCAAGGTCGACGAGCTGGCCGCCATGACCACCGGCTACATCGCCATGAACACCACGCGCAAATACATGAGCGACGTGCGAGTGCGCAAGGCCATCGACATCGCCTTCGACAAGGAAGCCTACGTCAACAGCCTGTACGGCAAGGGCAACGCCCTGGTGGCCACCGGCCCGTATCCGCCGACCCTGCTGGGCTTCAACAACAGCCTGAAGAACCCGCCCCGGGATCTGGACAAGGCCCGCGCGCTGCTCAAGGAAGCCGGCGTACCGGAGGGTACGGTTATCACCCTGTTCACCCGCAACGGCGGCGGCCCGACCAACCCCAACCCGATGCTCGGCGCACAGATGATGCAGGCCGACCTGGCCAAGGTGGGCCTCAAGCTCGACATCCGCGTGATGGAGTGGGGCGAGATGCTCAAGCGTGCGAAAAACGGCGAACACGATATGGTGTCGGCGGGCTGGGCCGGGGACAACGGCGATCCGGACAATTTCCTGACCCCGAACCTGAGTTGTGACGCGGCGAAAAACGGCGAAAACTACGCCCGCTGGTGCAACAAGACGTTCCAGGATCTGATCGACGAAGCACGCTCCGACGCTGAACCCGCCAAACGCGCCGAGCTCTATGAAAAGGCCATGCTGGTTTTCGAACAGGATCAACCGTGGATCCCCATGGCCTATCCGAAAATGTTCACCGCCATGCGCAAGAACGTCGAGGGTTATCACATTAGCCCCCTGACCACTAACAACTTCGCTACCACCCAAGTGAAGTAATAAGAAACGCCCGCCGTCCTTGACCCCAAGGATGGCGGGAACGCCTAACCGGCTGATTGAGGTACTTCAGAAGATGTTTAGTTTTATTGCCCGCCGTGTGGGGTTGCTGATACCCACATTCTTCGGCATCACCTTGCTGACCTTCGCCTTGATACGCATGATTCCCGGCGACCCCGTGGAAGTCATGATGGGCGAGCGTCGGGTCGACCCTGAGATGCATGCCCAGGCAATGGAACGCCTTGGATTGAACAAGCCGCTGTACGCCCAGTACCTGGACTACATCGGCAAGCTGGCCCACGGCGACCTGGGCGAGTCCCTGCGCACCCGCACCAGCGTCTGGAGCGAATTCACCTCGCTGTTCCCCGCGACCCTGGAACTGTCCATGGCCGCCCTGCTGTTCGCCGGTGTGCTCGGCCTGCTGGCCGGGGTGATCGCCGCCTTGAAGCGAGGGTCGCTGTTCGACCATGGGGTAATGGGGATCTCGCTGGCGGGGTATTCGATGCCGATCTTCTGGTGGGGCCTGATCCTGATCATGTTCTTCTCGGTAAGCCTGGGCTGGACCCCGGTTTCCGGGCGTATCGACCTGCTCTACGACATCGAGCCGAAAACCGGCTTCATGCTCATCGACACCCTGCTGGCCAAAGACACCGACGCCTTCTTCGACGCGCTGCAGCACCTGATCCTGCCCGCCATCGTGCTGGGCACCATTCCGCTGGCGGTGATCGCGCGGATGACCCGCTCCTCGATGCTCGAAGTGCTGCGTGAGGACTACATCCGTACCGCCAAGGCCAAGGGCCTGTCGCCGGCTCGGGTGGTGTTCGTCCACGGCCTGCGCAACGCGCTGATTCCGGTGCTGACCGTGGTCGGCCTGCAAGTCGGCACCCTGCTGGCCGGTGCGGTCCTGACCGAAACCATCTTTTCCTGGCCGGGCATCGGCAAGTGGCTGATCGAAGCCATCGGCGCCCGGGACTATCCCGTGGTGCAGAACGGCATCCTGCTGATCGCCTGCCTGGTGATCATGGTCAACTTCGTGGTGGACATCCTCTACGGCTTTGCCAACCCACGCATCCGTCATCAGCGCTGAGATCAAGACTAATGAGCACTCCAACTTCCTCAGTAGCAGTCGATCAAAGCCTGCTCTATCCGTCCGTCTACAAAGAATTCTGGCAGCACTTCTCCCGCAACAAGGGCGCGGTGGCCGGCCTGCTGTTCATGCTGCTGATCGTGTTCTGCGCACTGTTCGCGCCCTGGGTGGCGCCGCACAACCCCAGCGAGCAGTACCGCGACTTCCTGCTGACCCCTCCGGCCTGGCTCGAAGGCGGCCAGATGCAGTTCCTGCTGGGCACCGACGAACTGGGCCGCGACCTGCTCTCGCGCCTGATCCAGGGTTCGCGCCTGTCGCTGCTGATCGGCCTGTCGTCGGTGGTGATGTCGCTGATCCCGGGGATCCTCCTCGGGCTGTTCGCCGGCTTCTTCCCGCGTTTGCTGGGCCCGACCATCATGCGCCTGATGGACATCATGCTGGCCCTGCCATCGCTGCTGCTGGCCGTGGCCATCGTCGCCATCCTCGGCCCAGGCCTGATCAATACCGTGATCGCCATTGCCGTGGTGTCCCTGCCGTCCTATGTACGCCTGACCCGCGCCGCAGTGATGGGCGAACTCAACCGCGACTACGTGACCGCCGCGCGCCTGGCCGGTGCCGGCCTGCCACGCCTGATGTTCATCACCGTGCTGCCCAACTGCATGGCACCGCTGATCGTCCAGGCCACCCTGAGCTTCTCCTCGGCGATCCTCGACGCCGCCGCCCTGGGCTTCCTCGGCCTGGGCGTGCAACCGCCGACTCCGGAGTGGGGCACCATGCTGGCCTCGGCCCGGGACTACATCGAACGCGCCTGGTGGGTCGTGAGCCTGCCGGGCCTGACCATTTTGCTCAGCGTGCTGGCAATCAACCTGATGGGCGACGGCCTGCGCGATGCGCTGGATCCGAAACTCAAGAACGCCGCCTGAGGAGATTCCCATGTCACTGCTAGAAATCAAGAATCTCAATGTCCGTTTCGGCGACGCCACTGCGGTGCCGGTGGTCGATGGCCTCGACCTCAAGGTCGACAAGGGCGAAGTGCTGGCCATCGTCGGCGAGTCCGGCTCCGGCAAATCGGTGACCATGATGGCCCTGATGGGCCTGATCGAGCACCCCGGCATCGTCACCGCCGATGCCCTAAGCTTCGACGGCCGCGACATGCTCAAGCTCAGCGCGCGCCAGCGCCGGCAGATCGTCGGCAAGGACCTGGCCATGGTCTTCCAGGACCCGATGACCGCGTTGAACCCCAGCTACACCGTGGGCTTCCAGATCGAGGAAGTGCTGCGCCTGCACCTGAAGATGTCCAGCAAGGCGGCGCGCAAGCGCGCCATCGAACTGCTGGAAAAGGTCGAGATCCCCGGCGCCGCCAGCCGCATGGACGCCTACCCGCACCAATTGTCCGGCGGCATGAGCCAGCGGGTGGCAATCGCCATGGCGATCGCCGGCGAGCCCAAGCTGCTGATCGCCGACGAACCCACCACCGCCCTGGACGTGACCATCCAGGCGCAGATCATGGACCTGCTGCTGAACCTGCAGAAAGAGCAGAACATGGGCCTGGTGCTGATCACCCACGACCTCGCCGTGGTCGCCGAAACCGCCCAGCGGGTGTGCGTGATGTACGCCGGCCAGGCGGTTGAGGTGGGCCAGGTACCGGAGCTGTTCGACATCCCCGCGCACCCCTACAGCGAAGCGCTGCTGGCGGCGATTCCCGAGCACAGCCTCGGCGCCACTCGCTTGTCGACCCTGCCGGGCATCGTCCCCGGGCGCTACGACCGGCCTCAAGGCTGCCTGCTGTCGCCGCGCTGCCCCTACGTGCAAGACAACTGCCGCGCCCAGCGCCCCAGCCTCGACCCGAAAGCCGCCAGCCTGGTGCGCTGCTTCTACCCGCTGAATCAGGAGGTGGCGTAATGGCCGTCGTTCTTACCGCCCGCGACCTCACCCGTCACTACGAAGTGTCCCGTGGCCTGTTCAAGGGCCACGCCACCGTGCGCGCACTCAACGGCGTGTCCTTCGAGCTGGAAGCCGGCAAGACCCTGGCTGTGGTGGGTGAATCCGGCTGTGGCAAATCCACCCTGGCGCGGGCCCTGACCCTGATCGAGGAACCGTCTTCCGGCTCGCTGAAAATCGCCGGCCAGGAAGTCGCCGGTGCCGACAAGGCCCAGCGCAAGCAACTGCGCAAAGACGTGCAGATGGTGTTCCAGAGCCCTTATGCCTCGCTCAACCCGCGGCAGAAGATCGGTGACCAGCTGGCCGAGCCGCTGCTGATCAACACCAAGCTGTCGGCCGCCGAACGCCGGGAAAAAGTCCAGGCGATGATGAAGCAGGTAGGCCTGCGCCCCGAACATTACCAGCGCTACCCGCACATGTTCTCCGGGGGGCAGCGCCAGCGTATCGCCCTGGCCCGGGCAATGATGCTGCAGCCCAAGGTGCTGGTGGCAGACGAACCGACCTCGGCCCTAGACGTATCGATCCAGGCCCAGGTATTGAACCTGTTCATGGACCTGCAGCAGGAATTCAACACCGCCTACGTGTTCATTTCCCACAACCTGGCAGTGGTGCGCCACGTGGCCGACCAGGTGCTGGTGATGTACCTCGGCCGGCCGGTGGAAATGGGCCCCAAGGAGGACATCTACACCCGCCCCCTGCACCCCTACACCCAGGCCCTGCTGTCGGCGACACCAACCATCCACCCGGACCCGGACAAGCCGAAGATCAAGATCGTCGGCGAGCTGCCCAACCCGCTGAACCCACCACCGGGCTGCGCCTTCCACAAGCGCTGCCCTTATGCCACCGAGCGTTGCAGCACTGAAGAGCCGGCCCTGCGCCAGCTCGACAGCCGCCAGGTGGCCTGCCACTACGCCGAGCAATTCGTGCTGTAGCGGCCATGAAAAAGGCGCTCCCGGATGCCTCCGGGAGCGCCTGAACCTTGTTCGACCCGCCCCCGGCGACAGATTGCGCATCAGTCCGTCGTCGGGGGTTTCTTTTAGCCCTGGCTGTCGCCGTCATCCTCGTCGGTGGTCTGGTCGTCATCGCCGGAACTGCCACCCTGACCTTCATCGCCCGGCTCCGATTCGGACTTGGCAAGCATCTGCACCGGTGCGCTCTGGCTCGAGGAGTAACCCGGCTCGCTCACCTGCATCAGGTTGTGGGCCCAGGCCGCCGAGGTTCCGAGCGACAGCATCACCAGCACTTTGATCAACAGCACAACGCGTTGGAAAATTCTCATAGCCGATTCCATCCTTTCATAGGTGAATCATCGATGGCTGCGCGCCAGCCTTGCGGCGGCCACAGCACTGTCTGAAACCTAGTCGTGATATCCCGGCTTTTCCAGATAGCTCCCTATCGATTCCCGAGCCGCCAAAGCCCTTCCGACTAACGGCGCTCCCTTAAGAACACCACAATCCGTAGGAGCCGGCTTGCCGGCGAAGAAACCCGCAAGCCAGGCACAACAGCGTCCGCCGCCGTCGCTGGCAAGCCAGCGCCTACGGGGTGGCGGCAGGCCAATCCTGCGCGCAAAAAAAAGCCCCGCTGTCTGCACAGCGGGGCTCGAGGGTGGCCGGCGAACTTAGTGGTGTTCGCGGGTGGCGCGGAATTTCACGTCCGGCCAGCGCTCTTCCATCAGCGCCAGGTTGACCCGGGTCGGCGCCAGGTAGGTCAGGTGGCCGCCGCCGTCCAGGGCCAGGTTTTCCACCGCCTTGTTGGAAAACTCTTCGAGCTTCTTCTTGTCGCTGCATTCGATCCAGCGGGCGGACCACACGGTGATCGGCTCGTAGGAGCACTCCACCTTGTATTCCTCCTTCAGGCGGCTGGCCACCACGTCGAACTGCAGCACACCCACGGCGCCGAGGATGATGTCGTTGCTGCGCTCGGGGAAGAACACCTGGGTCGCGCCTTCTTCGGCCAGCTGTTGCAGGCCCTGGCGCAGTTGCTTGGACTTGAGCGGATCCTTCAGACGCACACGGCGGAACAGCTCCGGGGCGAAGTGCGGGATACCGGTGAAGCCCAGCGCCTCGCCTTCGGTGAAGGTGTCGCCGATCTGGATGGTGCCGTGGTTGTGCAGGCCGATGATGTCGCCGGCATAGGCCTCTTCCAGTTGCTCACGCTCGGAGGAGAAGAAGGTCAGGGCGTCGCCAATGCGCACGTCCTTGCCAGTGCGCACGTGGCGCATCTTCATGCCTTTCTCGTACTTGCCCGAGCAGATGCGCATGAAGGCGATGCGGTCGCGGTGCTTGGGGTCCATGTTCGCCTGGATCTTGAAGATGAAGCCCGAGAACTTCTCTTCCTGGGGGGCCACGCTGCGCTCGTTGGCAACGCGGGCCAGCGGCAGCGGCGCCCAGTCCACCACGGCGTCGAGCACGTGGTCGACACCGAAGTTGCCCAGCGCGGTCCCGAAGAACACCGGCGTCAGCTGGCCGTCGAGGAACTCCTGCTGGTTGAACTCGTGGCAGGCGCCCTGCACCAGTTCCAGCTGCTCGATGAAGCGCTCGTACTCGTCACCCAGGTGGGCCCTGGCTTCGGCGGAGTCGAGCTTTTCGATGATCTTGGTTTCGGTGCGCTCGTGGCCGTGGCCCGGGGTGTAGACGATGATGTAGTCGCCGGCCAGGTGGTACACGCCCTTGAAGTCGCGGTAGCAACCGATCGGCCAGGTGATGGGGGCAGCCTTGATCTTCAGGACCGCTTCGATTTCGTCCAGCAGTTCGATCGGGTCGCGAATGTCCCGGTCGAGTTTGTTGATGAAACTGACGATGGGCGTGTCGCGCAGGCGGCAGACGTCCATCAGGGCGATGGTCCGTGGCTCGACGCCCTTACCGCCGTCGAGCACCATCAGCGCCGAGTCCACCGCGGTCAGGGTGCGGTAGGTGTCTTCCGAGAAGTCTTCGTGGCCGGGGGTGTCCAGCAGGTTGATCATGTGTTCGCGATAGGGGAACTGCATGACCGACGTGGTAATGGAAATACCCCGCTGCTTCTCCATCTCCATCCAGTCGGAAGTGGCGTGGCGGTCGGACTTGCGCGATTTGACGGTACCCGCCACCGCAATGGCCTTGCCCATCAGCAACAGCTTCTCGGTGATCGTGGTCTTACCCGCATCCGGGTGGGAAATAATGGCGAAAGTGCGGCGTTTCGCGACTTCGGCGGCCTGTTGGGTCATGGGAAATCGCCTGGCGGTGATCAAAAAAGGGCGCAGATTATAGCCCAGACATAGCCTTGCGGGCCACAGCTCACCCCGTCGCCCGGGCGACCGGACGGCAGATTAACGGTGGCTAAATGCTGCCAATTATGGAACCTTTTAAAACGTGGAGACGTCCACTCCCCTGTCACGCACTGTCGTCAGGGGCTGAAATATCAGCAAGTTAGCTTGACGAAGCTGCGCTCATGGCCCGTTCACCCGCCGCTCTGCCGGCGCTCGACGAGCTGCTTTTCGCGCGTATTTTCCCGGCAGCCAGGAATGGCCCTGCCACACGGGAAAGTGCCCGCCGACCGACAAAAAGGAGTCCGCCTGTGGCTATTCGCTATGGCAAAGGGCTGATAGGAGGCGCTGCGGTAATCGCCCTCCTGGCCCTGCTGGTCCACTGGATCGGCATCACTACGATCGAACACTACCGCGACGATCTGTTGTTCTACCTGCAAGCTCATCTGTTCCTGGTCCTGGCTTCAATGCTAGCCGCGCTGGTGGTGGGGATCCCCGCCGGCATCGTCCTCAGCCGCCCGAGCATGGTCGGACGCGCCGAACGCTTCATGCAAGTGTTCAACATCGGTAACACCGTCCCTCCCCTGGCCGTCCTGGCCATCGCTCTGGGGATCCTCGGCATCGGCAGTGGCCCGGCCATTTTCGCGCTGTTCCTCGCCTCCCTGCTGCCCATCGTGCGCAACACCTATGAAGGCCTGAAGAATGTCCAGGGTTCCCTCAAGGAAGCTGCGGTCGGCATCGGCATGACGCCACGCCAGGTGCTGTGGAAAGTCGAATTGCCCAATGCCGTGCCGATCATCATCGGCGGCGTGCGGGTGGCCCTGGCGATCAACGTCGGCACCGCGCCCCTGGCCTTCCTGATCGGCGCCAACAGCCTGGGCAGCCTGATTTTCCCCGGCATCGCCCTGAACAATCAGCCGCAACTGCTGCTCGGCGCCGCCTGCACCGCGCTGCTGGCCTTGCTCCTCGATGGCCTGGTGACCCTGGCCAGCCGACTTTGGCTGGAACGTGGTCTGCGCCCGTCTTAAGCCCGTCAGAGCCAAGGAACCGACATGAAGAAATTAAGCCTGATACTCGGCTGCGCCCTGCTTTTCAGCACATTGGCCCACGCCGTGGAAAAACCGCTGATCCGCATAGGCGCCCGGGTCTTCACCGAACAGACCCTGCTGGCGGAGATCACCTCCCAGTACTTGCGCAGCAAGGGCTACGACACCCGCGTCACCGGGGGCCTGGGCAGCAACCTGGCCCGCAGTGCCCAGGAAAGTGGCCAGTTGGACCTGATCTGGGAATACACCGGAGTCTCGCTGGTGGCCTACAACCACATCGACGAGAAACTCGACAGCGAACAGTCCTACGCCCGGGTGAAAGAACTCGATGCGAAAAAAGGCCTGGTCTGGCTGTCACCGTCCAAGTTCAGCAATACCTATGCCCTGGCGCTGCCAGAGAACGTGGCCAAGGAACATCCGCAGATCAATAGCATCAGCGACCTGACCCTGGCCCTGGCCGAAAACACCAAGGAAAACCGCCTGGTGGCCCTGGACACCGAGTTCGCCAACCGCTCCGACGGCATGGCCGGGATGGTCAAGCTCTATGACATGCCCCTGACCCGCAAGAACACCCGGCAGATGGACGCCGGCCTGGTCTACACCGCCCTGCGCAACGGCCAGGTGTTCGCCGGCCTGGTGTACACCACCGACGGGCGCCTCAATGCCTTCAAGCTCAAACTGCTGGAAGACGACAAGCACTACTTCCCGGACTACACCGCCGCGCCGGTGGTACGCCAGGCCTACCTCGACGCCCACCCGCAACTGGCCGCCGAGCTCAAGCCGCTGGCGGCGCTGTTCGACGACGAAACCATGCGCCAGCTGAACGCGCGGGTCGACGTCGACCATGAAAGCCCATCCGCCGTGGCCGCAGATTTCCTGCGCCAGCACCCGATCAACTAAAGAGGAGAAGACATGGAATTCCTGAACGCCTTTTCCCATCTCGATTGGGCCCAGGTCCTGCACCTGACCTGGCAGCACATCACCCTGGTGGGCATCGCCGTCACCCTGGCCATCGTCTTCGGCGTGCCCCTGGGCGTGCTGATGACCCGCTTCCCGACCCTTGCCGGCCCACTGCAGGCCAGCGCCACCGTGCTGCTGACCATTCCGTCCATCGCCCTGTTCGGCCTGCTGCTGCCGTTCTACTCCAAGTTCGGCCAGGGCCTGGGCCCGCTACCGGCTATCACCGCGGTGTTCCTCTATTCCCTGCTGCCGATCATGCGCAACACCTACCTGGCGCTGACCGGCGTCGAACCGGGCATTCGTGAAGCCGCCCGCGGCATCGGCATGACCTTCGGCCAGCGCCTGCGCATGGTCGAGTTGCCGATCGCGGTGCCGGTGATCCTCGCCGGGGTACGCACCGCCGTGGTGATGAACATCGGCGTCATGACCATCGCCGCCACCATCGGCGCCGGCGGCCTGGGCGTACTCATTCTTGCTTCCATCAGCCGCAGCGACATGTCGATGCTGATCGTCGGCGCCGTGCTGGTCAGTCTCCTGGCCATCTTCGCCGACCTGCTTCTGCAATGGCTGCAACGCTCGCTGACTCCAAAAGGACTCCTGAAATGATCGAACTTCAAAACCTGACCAAGACCTTTCGCAGCAACGGCAAGGATGTCAAAGCCGTCGACTCGGTAAGCCTGACCGTCAATGAAGGCGAGATCTGCGTGTTCCTCGGGCCCTCCGGCTGCGGCAAGAGCACCACGCTGAAAATGATCAACCGCCTGATCATGCCCACCTCGGGCAAGGTGCTGATCAATGGCGAGGACACCACCGGCCTGGACGAAGTGACCCTGCGCCGCAACATCGGCTACGTGATCCAGCAGATCGGCCTGTTCCCCAACATGACCATCGAGGAAAACATCGTGGTGGTGCCACGCCTGCTGGGCTGGGACAAGCAGAAATGCCACGACCGGGCCCGCGAGCTGATGAGCATGATCAAGCTCGAACCCAAGCAGTACCTGCATCGCTACCCACGGGAACTGTCCGGTGGCCAGCAACAGCGAATCGGGGTGATCCGCGCCCTGGCGGCGGACGCTCCGCTGCTGCTGATGGACGAGCCCTTCGGCGCGGTGGACCCGATCAACCGCGAGATGATCCAGAATGAATTCTTCGAGATGCAGCGGGCGCTTAACAAGACCGTGATCATGGTCAGCCATGACATCGACGAAGCCATCAAGCTGGGGGACAAGATCGCCATCTTCCGTGCCGGCAAGCTGCTGCAGATCGATCACCCCGACACCCTGCTGGCGCACCCGGCGGACGACTTCGTCAGCAACTTCGTCGGCCAGGACAGCACCTTGAAACGCCTGTTGCTGGTCAAGGCCGAAGACGCCGCGGACAACGCCCCGTCGGTCAGCCCGGAAACCCCGGTAGCCGACGCCCTGGAACTGATGGACGAACACGACCGCCGCTACGTGGTGGTGACCTGTGCCGAGAACAAGGCTCTGGGTTATGTACGTCGTCGCGACCTGCACCGTCAGACCGGCACCTGCGCCCAGTTCCTGCGAGAGTTCAACGCTACAGCCGCCTACGACGAACACCTGCGGATTCTTCTGTCGCGCATGTACGAGTTCAACCGCTCGTGGCTGCCGGTGATGGATGCCGAGCGGGTGTTCCTGGGCGAGGTGACTCAGGAATCCATCGCCGCCTACCTGAGCTCCGGGCGTTCGCGGGGGATGAAGACCAATATCGTCTCGCCGGCTGAAACAGTGGTCGCCTGATCAATAAATAGCCAATAACCAACCTGTGGCGAGGGCGCTTGCTCCCGCGGGACCGTGAAGCGGCCCCTCTTTGCAAAAAGAATGGGGCTGCTGCGCATCCGGCGCGAGCAAGCGCCCTCGCCACCGGGTGTTTTTGGCCCATCCACACGCCGGAAAAAAATATCAACAGCCGCCCCGGTCAGAGCTGTCCGACGCCCTCCTCCGAAACAGCCAAAATCCCCCTCAAACCGCCCTCTCGCCGCTAACGTCGCCGATGTTGACGCTTTCATACTTCCCAGCTACTTGGCACGCAAAAGCGTCGAACGTGCAGGTATTTTTAACACTCGAGAATTCTTCGGGAACATCTGTCCGTCATCTGTGTCGGCTACAAAGAGAGGTGTCGATAACGCACGTCAGACAAGTGCAAAAACGCGACATTTTTTGTTGATCTCAGCCCCCTCACCGCCTAAAGTTCGCGCCGAACGTCCATGCTGGAAACGATCCATCCGGCTCAAGTACTGACGACGAGACAGCAAGGCCAAGGGCAGATTTCCCATGGCCTTTTTGCTTTCGGCGACATGCCTTGGGAAGTAGGCGAACCAAAGTGGGGATACGGAGGACGTTCACAAGGCACTGTCATCAATGACATGTCCTTAAACCCATTGATTACCAACGTTTGCCAGTAGGAGTTCCCAACGCATGTCGATTAACGTCGAAGACTATTTCGCGCGCGAAACCTTTCAGAAAATGAAGTCTTTCGCCGACCAGCAAGAAACCCCGTTCGTGGTCATCGACACCCAGATGATCTCCCAGGCCTACGACGACCTGCGCGCCGGTTTCGAATTCGCCAAGGTCTACTACGCGGTCAAGGCCAACCCGGCCGTCGAGATCATCGACCTGCTGCACGAAAAAGGCTCCAGCTTCGACATCGCTTCGATCTACGAGCTGGACAAGGTGCTGGGCCGCGGCGTCAACCCGGCCAACATCAGCTACGGCAACACCATCAAGAAGTCCAAGGACATCCGCTACTTCTATGACAAGGGCGTGCGCCTGTACGCCACCGACTCCGAGGCCGACCTGCGCAACATCGCCAAGGCCGCACCGGGTTCGAAAGTCTACGTGCGCATTCTCACCGAAGGCTCCACCACCGCCGACTGGCCGCTGTCGCGCAAGTTCGGCTGCCAGACCGACATGGCCATGGACCTGCTGATCCTCGCTCGCGACCTGGGCCTGGTGCCTTACGGTGTGTCGTTCCACGTGGGTTCGCAACAGCGCGACATCAGCGTCTGGGACGCCGCCATTGCCAAGGTCAAGGTGATCTTCGAGCGCCTCAAGGAAGAAGACGGTATCGAGCTGAAGCTGATCAACATGGGTGGCGGCTTCCCGGCCAACTACATCACCCGCACCAACAGCCTGGAAACCTATGCCGAGGAAATCATCCGCTTCCTCAAGGAAGACTTCGGCGACGACCTGCCGGAAATCATCCTCGAGCCAGGCCGTTCGCTGATCGCCAACGCCGGCATCCTGGTCAGCGAAGTGGTGCTGGTGGCGCGCAAATCCCGCACCGCCGTCGAGCGCTGGGTGTACACCGACGTGGGCAAGTTCTCCGGCCTGATCGAAACCATGGACGAGTCCATCAAGTTCCCGATCTGGACCGAGAAGAAAGGTGAAGTGGAAGAAGTGGTGATCGCCGGCCCGACCTGCGACAGCGCCGACATCATGTACGAGAACTACAAGTACGGCCTGCCACTGAACCTGGCCATCGGCGACCGCCTGTACTGGCTGTCCACCGGCGCCTACACCACCAGCTACAGCGCGGTGGAATTCAACGGCTTCCCGCCGCTGAAGGCCTTCTACGTTTAAAGACGGCAGCTAGCTGCAAGAAAAAGCCCATGACTTGTCATGGGCTTTTTTGTGCGCGCGGTTCAGTGATTCAACGATCTTCCCGGACATGCCAAATACTCAGGATGGACAAGGCCATGCCTTGAATCTCATAACGCATCTCGTAATGCCCCACCAGCAATCGTCGAACATCCCTCGGCTTGAATTCCTCCAACTGCTCTCCCAATCGAGGGTTAGATAGAAGAGCATCTGGAGCCTGCACCAGCGATTGCACGGTCCGAGCAGCAGTAGAACGATTGACCTGGGCGAGAAACTCAAAAAGCCGAGCCAGATCGGATAGGGCCTTGCTCGTCCATTTCAGCTGTCTCATTTTGGTAAGGGCAGAGGGTTGTCGCCAGACAGACTCTGCGCCCAAGCCAACACTGACTGATGATCGACAACCCTTCCAGCATCGACATCTGCCAAGGCCTCAAGCGTCAGTCGACGGCGCTCTTCTTCCTGGTCAACCCAGGCCACCAACGCCTGCTTCACGACCCAGGCCCGGGAGCGTTCCAGGCGAGAAGCAAGTTGATCGACCTTATCAGCCAGGTCCAAGGGAATGTGAGCGGTCAGTACTTTTGTCGCGGGCATGAGGCAAGACCTGCATCAGAATGATTAAAAGCGATTAGCTTTGAATCATAGTGATTTAAGACAACACAGCAAGCCGCTCTCCATCCCGTTCGTCACCCAATTGCGCCGCCCGCCGCTGATAGGCCTGGGCCAGGTCGCGAATCTCGGGGTGCGTGGCCTTGAGCAGCGCGGCGCATGCCACCCGGAGGAAATTCAGGTTGCCACCGGCCAGAGCCCGTTGCAGCCACGCCACGGCTTCGTCGATACGCCCGGCATCGGCCAGCACCGCCGCATGGCTGAACTGCCCGCGAAAATCCCCGCCTTCGGCCGAGCGCCGGTACCAGTCCCGCGCCGCTTCAAGGTCGGCCTGGCACACCAGCCCCTCCTCCAGGTAGCGCCCCAGCAGGTTCATCGATTTGGCATGGCCAAGGTCCGCCGCACGACGGTAACAGGCCAGGGCCAAGGCATGGTTCTGCACCACGCCGCGACCGGTGGCCAACAGGTTGGCGTAGTTGTACAGCCCCCAGTCCAGCCCCGCTTCGGCAGCCAGGCGATAGTGCCCGGCCGCGCTGGCGGCATCCGCCGGGCAACCCCAGCCGTGCTCATGGCAGCGCCCCAGCATGTTGCGCGCCATCAGGTGCCCACGTTGTGCGGCGATCTCGAACCAGCGCACCGCCAGGGGTTGATCCTGCTGGATGCCGCGACCGTCGAGGAGGATCTGCCCCAGCAGCGCCTGGGCGTCCAGCAGCCCCTCGGAAGCAGCGGCCAGCACCGCCTGGGCGGCGCGGGCCGGGCTCTCCTCAAGCATGGCGCTCAGTTGCGCGCCGTCGAGGAGCTCCTCGCGACGAAGTTGAAAAGTCACGGCTTACACCTCGACCCAGCGACGCAGAAGGTTGTGGTAGGTGCCGGTCAGGCGGATCAGCGAAGGATGCTCGGGCACGTCCCGGGTCAGCTCCTGGATCGCGCCGTCCATCTCGAACAGCAAGGCGCGCTGGCTATCTTCGCGCACCAGGCTCTGGGTCCAGAAGAATGAGGCATAGCGAGCACCCCGGGTCACCGGGTTGACCTTGTGCAGGCTGGTGCCTGGATACAGCACCATGTCCCCCGCCGGCAGCTTGACCCGCTGCAGGCCGAAGGTGTCCTGGATCTCCAGCTCGCCGCCTTCGTAATCCTCGGGGTCGCTGAAGAACAGGGTCGACGACAGGTCCGTACGCACCCGCTCCGGGCTGCCCTTGGGCTGGCGCACGGCGTTGTCGATGTGGAAGTCGAAACTGCCGCCGGCGGTGTAGCAGTTGATCAGCGGCGGAAACACCTTGTGCGGCAAGGCGGCGGACATGAACAGCGGGTTCTGCCACAGGCGATCGAGCATCGCCGCGCCGATCTCCTGGGCCAGAGGGTGGCCTTCCGGCAGTTGCAGGTTGTGCTTGGCCTTGGCCGACTGGTAACCGGCGGTGATCTTGCCGTCCGCCCAGTCCGCCTGTTCCAGGGCTTCACGGATGCGCCCGACCTCGTCACGGGTGAACACGCCAGGGATGTGCAGCAACATGGCCAGGTACCTGCAGAGCGAAAGGCCGTCAATGATATTGATTCTTATTGACTGTGTAAAACCCCGGGACGCATGAGAACGTAAAAACCGTAAAGGCAAATTGTAAAGAATGTAAATTAAGTGCGAATAGCAATATTTCGCAATTGATAACAAATGTTTCTTTCCCCTATATTCCGCCGCCTCAAATCCTTGGGGAGGGGAAAAACATGTCACGCCAACAACCACCATCCGCTGTCAGTTCACCACGCCTTCTGGCGTCTGCAATTGGCGTGGCGATCACCGCCGGCTCCGCAGGCCATATGGTCCAGGCGGCTGAAGAGACTCAGCAGAAGACTTCGGGCAAAGCCATTGCCCTGGAAGCCACCAGCATTACCGGTGAGGCCCAGGACCAGACGTCCTACAAGGTCGAAAACTCCTCCTCGAAAAAGTACACCGCGCCGCTGGTGAACACCCCACGCTCGGTGACCGTGGTGCCACAGCAAGTACTCAAGGACACCGCGGCCACCTCGCTGCAGGACGCCCTGCGTACCGTGCCCGGTATCACCTTCGGTGCCGGTGAGGGCGGCAACCCCCAAGGCGACCGTCCCTTCATCCGGGGGTTCGACGCCCAAAGTGACACCTACCTGGACGGCGTCCGCGACACAGGTGCCCAAAGCCGCGAAGTCTTCGCAGTTGAAAACATCGAAGTCAGCAAAGGCCCCAACTCGGCCATGGGCGGCCGTGGCGCCGCTGGCGGCAGCATCAACCTGGTGAGCAAGAAGGCGCACCTGGGCAACTCCCTGGACGGTGGCTTCACCTGGGGCTCCGATCAGACCCAGCGCTACACCCTGGATGGCAACTACCAGTTCAGCGATACCGCCGCTGGCCGTCTGAACCTGATGAGCCATGAAAGCAACGTCGCCGGACGAGACAAGGTCAACTACGACCGCTGGGGCATCGCCCCGTCCCTGGCCTTCGGCCTAGGCACCGACACCCGGGTATTCCTCGATTACTACCACCTGGAAAGCGATGACCTGCCGGACTCGGGCATTCCCTACGGCTATTCCATGGGCACCGCCCACACCGCGGCCCATCCGGACAAACCGGTCAACGGCGGCGACAGCAGCAACTTCTATGGCCTGACCGACCGCGACTTCCGCAAGTCCCGCGTGGACACCGCGACCTTCGCCATCGAGCACGACCTGAATGACTCGCTGACCCTGAAGAACACTTTCCGTCACGGCACCAGCATGCAGGACTACATCCTGACCCAGCCGGACGACAGCCAGGGCAACGTGCGCAGTGGCACCGTCTGGCGCCGGGCCAACACCCGGGTGTCGAACACCGACACCACCACCAACCAGACCGATCTGTACGGTGAGTTCGTGCTGGGCGGCTTCAAGAACAACTTCTCCGCCGGCATCGAACTGTCCGACGAGTCCTCGAGCAAAAGTGGCTACACCGTTTCCAACAACGCCAATATCAAGTGCAACGTGCCGCAGCCTGCTGGCGTTTGTACCTCG
This sequence comes from Pseudomonas sp. 8(2025), assembly GCF_052665325.1. NCBI lineage: Bacteria > Pseudomonadati > Pseudomonadota > Gammaproteobacteria > Pseudomonadales > Pseudomonadaceae > Pseudomonas > Pseudomonas sp. 8(2025). The sequence goes on from NZ_JBQOIE010000003.1 coordinate 469,763, forward strand.
CTGTCGAATCCGACTCCGGATGACGCCTATGCCGGCACCATCAGCCGCAACTACGCGGGCACCGACACCGAAGGCACCACCCGGGCCATCTACTTTGCCGACACTCTGGAGCTGACCCCGCAGTGGCTGGTCAACATGGGCCTGCGCTACGACCACTTCGAAACCCAGGCCAAGACCAAGAACACCGCGCGCACCACCACCTTCAAGGCCGAGGACACCAGCGAATTCGTGACAGGCCAACTGGGCCTGGTATGGAAGCCGCAGGACAACGGCAGCGTCTATATCTCCTATGCCACCTCGGCTACACCGGTCGGCAGCACCCTGGACAACGGCGCCGAGACCAACCCGTTTGCCACCACTTCCGGCACGCCGACCAGCATCGTCAGCGACATGAAGCCCGAGGAAACCGTCAACTACGAGATCGGCACCAAGTGGGACCTGTTCAACGACCGTCTGGCACTGACCGGTGCGATCTTCCGTACCGAAAAGGAAAACACCCGGGTCCTGAGCAGCAACTACACCTACGAAAACGCCGGCAAGACCCGAGTTGACGGCCTTGAGCTGACTGCGAGCGGCAAGCTGACCGACAAGTGGCAAGTGTTCGCCGGCTACAGCTACCTGGACAGCACCATCGTCGATCCGGGCGCCAGCGGTGATCGCAGCGGTAAAGTCAGTGGCCTCGCCAACCCGGCCAAGGGCAATGAATTGCCAAATACGCCGAAAAACAGCTTCAGCCTGTGGACCACCTATAACCTGACCCAGAAGCTGACCATCGGTGGTGGCGCCTTCTACGTCGACAAGGTCTGGGGCGATAACAACAACAGCCTGTACGTGCCGTCCTACACCCGCTACGACGCCATGGCCAGCTACAAGCTGACCAAGAACGTCGACCTGCAGTTGAACGTGCAGAACCTGACCGACAAGACCTACTACGACAAGGCCTACGCGGCGCACTTCGCCAACCAGGCGGCCGGTCGTACCGCGCTGCTGACCACCAGCTTCCACTTCTGATCCAACGCAAGACCTTCCTGTGGCCACGGCCACAGGCGCCCAAGCCCCACGCATTTCAGTGCCTGGGGCTTTTGCATGTAAAAACGAATGCTTCTCGACAACACACGGCATAATGCGCGCCGTGTTTCCTCTCTCTGGACGAACAAGGCGAGTGACGTGTTGAAGAAAACCCTGTTCCAGCTGCACTGGTTCTTCGGCATCAGCGCGGGGCTGATCCTGGCCCTGATGGGCATCACCGGGGCGACCGTGTCGTTCCAGGACGAAATCCTGCGCGCCCTCAATCCATCGGTGCTGCAAGTCGACAAGCTCCCCGCCGGGGTGCTGCCGCCCGCCGAACTGGTGGAAAAAATCCAGGCCGCCGAAGGCAAGACGGTGTCCATGCTCTGGGTCGAGACCGACAGCGGCAACGCCGCGCGGGTGTTCTTCACCCCGCCGCCGGGGGAACGCCGTGGCCAGATGCGCTACTTCGACCCCTATACCGGCGAGTTCATGGGCGACGCCGTCGGCCAGGACTTCTTCGGCCTCATGCTGCAATTGCACCGTTTCCTGGCCATCGGCGACACCGGCCGGCAGATCACCGGCGCCTGCACCCTGATCCTGATCTTCTTCTGCCTGTCCGGGCTGTACCTGCGCTGGCCGCGCCAGGTCGGCAACTGGCGGGTGTGGCTGACCCTGGACTGGGCCAAGAAAGGCCGCGGCTTCAACTGGGACCTGCACGCGGTGTTCGGCACCTGGTGCCTGCTGTTCTACCTGCTGTTCGCCCTCACCGGCCTGTACTGGTCCTACGATTGGTACCGGGAGGGCCTGACCAAGCTGCTCTCCGATGCGCCACACAGCGAACGCCAGCGTGGTGGCCGTGGTGGCCCGCCGCCCAAGGGCCCGGCCCCGGTGGCGGACTACAACGCCATGTGGAGCAGCATCTACAGCGCCGCCGGCAAGGACCTCAATGCCTACAACATCCGTATGCCTGCCGTGGCCGGGCAGCCGGCGACTGTGTTCTACCTGCTCAAGAGCTCCCCCCACGAACGGGCGCTGAACCAACTGACCCTGGACCCGACCACCGGGGTGATCAGGCGTCATGACCGCTACGCCGACAAGAGCCTCAAGTCGCAGTTGCTCACCAGCGTCTACGCACTGCACGTGGGCAGCTACTTCGGCCTGGTGGGGCGCATCCTGCTGACCCTGGCCTCCTTGACCATGCCGCTGTTCTTCGTCACCGGCTGGCTGCTGTACCTGGATCGCCGACGCAAGAAGCGCCAGATCAAGCAGGCCCGCCAGGGCCTGGAAAGTACCGCCCCCGACGGCTCGGCGTGGCTGATCGGCTTCGCCAGCCAGAGCGGCTTTGCCGAGCAACTGGCCTGGCAGACCGCCGGGCAATTGCAGGCTGCCGGGGTGGCGACCAAGGTCCAGCCGCTGAGCAATCTCAGCGAACAGGACCTGCGTGACGCCCAGCGCGCGCTGTTCGTGGTCAGCACCTTTGGCGACGGCGAAGCACCGGACAGCGCCCGCGGCTTCGAGCGCAAGCTGCTGGGCCGCGAGCTGTCGCTGCAAGGCCTGCAATACGCCGTGCTCGGCCTGGGCGACCGCCAGTACCAGCACTTCTGCGGCTTTGCCCGACGCCTGCACGACTGGCTGTCGAACCAGGGCGGCAGCACCCTGTTCGCCCCCATCGAGGTGGACAGCGGCGACAGCTACGCCCTGCGCCACTGGCAGCAGCAACTGGGCCAGCTCACCGGCCATGCCCCGGTAGACCTGTGGCAGGCCCCGGCCTTCGACAACTGGACCCTGAAGAGCCGCACCCTGCTCAACCCCGACAGCAGCGGCTCCGGGGTCTACCTGCTGCAACTGCTGGCCCCCAGCGCCAGCAGCTGGCTGGCTGGCGACCTGGTGGAAGTCATGCCGCGCAACAGCCCGTGGCTGGTCGAATACTTCCTCGACGGCCTGGGGCTCTCCGGCGAGGCCAGGGTCCAGCTCGACGGCCTGGAAGAGAGCCTGGAACAAGCCCTGGGCAGCCGCCAGCTACCAGAAAACCGCACCCACCTGGTGGGCCTGCACGCCCAGGCCCTGGTGGATGCCCTGGTGCCCCTGAGCATGCGCGAATACTCCATCGCCTCGATTGCCGCCGACGGTTGCCTGGAGCTGCTGGTACGCCAGGAACGCCACGCCGACGGCAGCCTGGGGATCGGTTCCGGCTGGCTCACCGAGCATGCTGCGGTGGGTTCGAGCATCAGCCTGCGGGTACGGCGCAACAGCGGCTTCCACCTGCCGGCCGAACCTTGCCCGCTGATTCTGCTGGGCAACGGCACCGGGCTGGCGGGCTTGCGCAGCCTGCTCAAGGCCCGCATCGCCGAGGGCCAGCAACGCAACTGGCTGATCTTTGGCGAGCGCAATGCCGAGCATGATTTCTACTTCAAGGATGAACTGCAGGAATGGCGCACCCGGGGCGACCTGAGCCGCCTGGACCTGGCGTTCTCCCGGGACCAGGCCGAGAAGATCTACGTCCAGGACCGCCTGCGCCAGGCGGCGGACGAGCTGAAAAAATGGCTGGACGATGGCGCCGCGATCTACATCTGCGGCAGCTTGCAGGGCATGGCGTCGGGGGTGGATCAGGTGCTCATCGAGGTACTGGGCGCAGACCACGTCGAACGCCTGATTGAGCAGGGTCGCTACCGCCGCGACGTTTACTGAGGCGTCAGACGCTTCGCCGGCAAGCCGGCTCCTGCACCAATCCTGCTGCACCTTCCGTAGGAGCTGGCTTGCCAGCGAAGGCGCCCGCCTGAACAGCGCAAGGCGCAAGGGCCTCTTCGCCGGCAAGCCGGCTCCTACATCAATCGTGCCGCACCCTCCGTAGGAGCTGGCTTGCCAGCGAAGGCGCCCTTCAGAACAGCGCAAGGCTCACGGGCCCTATTCGCCGGCAAGCCGGCTCCTACGGGACGGGGCGTTGGCGGGGATGGTTACGCCGGTTGCAGGTTGTGCTCGTACACCGCCACGCCATCCAGGTCCCGCAGGATTACCTTCAGCTCTGCCGTTTGCCCATCGATCTGCACTTCGCCAAAGAACTGGAAGCCGGCAAAGGGTGAAGTGTTCTGCGCTGGCGGCGCCTTCTGGAACACCACTTCCGGGCCGAAGGTCTTGTCCAGCACATTGGGCCCGAAACTCCCGGCGTTCAGGGGGCCGGCGACAAACTCCCAGAACGGCTCGAAATCCTGGAACGCCGCCCGATCCGGGTGGTAGTGGTGGGCCGCGCAGTAGTGCACGTCCGCCGTCAGCCACACATGGTTGCGCACCTGATGCTTGCGCAAATACGCCAGCAGCTCGGTAATCTCCAGCTCGCGGCCCTGGGCCGGGCCCGGGTCGCCGTTGGCGATCGCCTCCCAGCGCGCCACCCCGGGGCTGACTTCGCCATCGGGCACGCCCAGGCCAATGGGCATGTCCGCCGCCACCACTTTCCACTGGGCCGAGGAGTCCTTGAGCTCACGCTTCAGCCAATCCAGTTGCTCGCGGCCGAGGAAAGGTTTCTCGCCGCCGAGGTTGTCATCGTTGGGGCCGCGATAGCTGCGCATGTCCAGCACGAACACATCCAGCAACGGCCCATAGCTGAGCTTGCGATAGATGCGCCCGCCGCCATCGGCGCTCTGCCGGCGCATGGGCGAATACTCCAGCCAGGCCTGGCGCGCGCGGCCCACCAGGGTCTGGATGTCCTTGACCACGTAACGTTCGTCCAGCTGCTTGCTCGGCGACCAGTTATTGACCACCTCATGGTCGTCCCACTGCCAGATCTGCGGCACCTCGGCGTTGAAGCGGCGCAGGTTTTCGTCCATCAGGTTGTAGCGGTAGTTGCCCCGGTATTCGTCGAGGGTCTCGGCCACTTTGCTCTTGGCCTCGGTGGTGAGGTTGCGCCAGATGCGCCCGTCTTCCACGGTCAACTGCGCCGGCACCGGGCCGTCGGCGTAGATGGTGTCGCCGCTGTGGATAAAGAAGTCCGGCAGGCGCAGACGCATTGCCTCGTAGATGCGCATGCCGCCGATATCCGGGTTGATGCCGAAGCCCTGCCCTACCGTGTCGCCGCTCCAGACAAAACGGATGTCCCGGCGTTGCGAAGGCGCACTGCGCAAGTGGCCGAACCAGGGTTCGCTGGCCACGCCGGACTGGGTATCCTCGAAGGTCACCCGATAGAAGATCGCCTGGTTGGCCGGCAGCCCGGTCAACTCCACCCGCGCCGTGAAGTCGGTCCGCGCATCGGCCAGGGGCGAGATGAAACGCCGAGGGTTGCTGAACATGCTTCGCGTGTCCCACTCCACCACCATCCGCGCCGGACGATCGCTGCGGCTCCAGATCATCGCCTTATCCCCCAGCAGATCCCCGGACTGCACCCCGTCGGTGAGCTGCGGCCGATCCTTGACCGAAGCGATCACCGCCGGCGCCAGGCTCGGCATCAACAGCCCCGCCCCGGCGATTTGCATGATCCGACGACGGCCGAGGTTGAACTCGCTCATGGTGACTCCCTGACAATGGTCAAAAAGCACACCTTAGACAGTGGGGATGAAGGGGGTGTGACAAGGAGCTGAAGGCCGTAATGCAGATAGGTCGTTCTCAACCTGCGGCAGCGGCTACACGAAGCCAGGTAATCCCTGTAGCCGCTGCTGAGCCTGCGAAGCTGCGAAAAGGACCGAAGGGCCTTGCTTGGCGATTTCCCGACGAACCTCGGGCAGGTTTGGAATCGCTGCGTCTCCTGCGAGGGAGTGCCGCCCAAAGCGTTCACAGCCTGCGGCAGCGGCTACAACGGGTGCCGTTGCGGGATTGCGCCGCAACGGATGTGCCGTGGAGGTCAGGCCGCCTTGGCCGGTTCCAGGGCTAGTTCGACGGTCTCTGGTCGTTTCACCAGCGCATAGACCACCGCCGTCAGCAGGCTGCCCGCGACAATCGCCAGCAGGTACAGCAGGGCGTGGTTGATGGCATTCGGGATCAGCATGACGAACAGGCCGCCGTGGGGCGCCATCAGTTTGCAGCCGAAGTACATCGACAAAGCCCCGGTCAGGGCGCCGCCGGCGATGCTCGCCGGGATCACTCGCAACGGGTCCTTGGCGGCAAACGGGATTGCGCCTTCGGAGATAAAGCACAGGCCCAATACCAGCGCCGCCTTGCCGGCCTCACGTTCGGTCTGGGCAAATTTGCGTCGGGCAATGAAGGTGGCAATGCCCAGGCCAATGGGCGGTACCATGCCCGCGGCCATGGTCGCGGCCATCGGTGCATAGCTCTGGGAGGCCAGCAGCCCTACCGAGAACGCATAGGCCGCCTTGTTGATCGGCCCGCCCAGGTCGACACACATCATGCCGCCCAGCAGTACCCCCAGCAGAATCGCGTTGGTGGTGCCCATGCTGTCGAGGAAGTGGGTCAGGGCTTCGAGCATGCCCGCCACGGGTTTGCCCACCACGTAGATCATCACCAGCCCGGTGAACAGGCTGGCCAGCAGCGGGATGATCAGGATAGGTTTCAGCGCCTCCAGGCTTTGCGGCAAGCGCGCATATTTATTGATCGCCTTGGCCGCATAGCCGGCGAGGAAACCGGCGACGATGCCGCCGATAAAACCCGCACCCAGGGTGCTGGCGAGCATGCCACCGATCATTCCCGGCGCCAGGCCTGGGCGGTCGGCGATGGAGTACGCGATGTAACCCGCCAGCAGCGGCACCATCAGCTTGAAGGCGGTCTCGCCGCCGATCTGCATCAACGCCGCGGCCAGGGTGCCCTCCTCCTTGAACGCAGTGATGCCGAAGACGAAGGACAGGGCAATCATCAAGCCGCCCGCCACCACCATCGGCAGCATGAACGACACCCCGGTCAGCAGGTGTTTGTAGACCCCGGTCTTTTCCTGTTTGGCCGGTGCCTGGGCGCCTGCTGCGGAGGACTCCAGCCGGCCCTCGGCCAGGGCCTTGTTCAGAGTCGCTTCGGACTGTTTCAGGGCCACGCCGGTGCCGCAGCGATAAATGCGCTTGCCGGCAAAACGTTCGGTGGGTACTTCGATGTCCGCCGCCAGCAGCACCACGTCGGCCTCGGCAATGGCTTGGGCGCTCAGCGGATTGCGCGCGCCCACCGAGCCCTGGGTTTCCACTTGCAGGTCGTAGCCCAGGCGCTTGGCGGTTTGCTGCAGGGCCTCGGCGGCCATGAAGGTGTGAGCCACGCCAGTCGGGCAGGCAGTGATCGCCACCAGCCGCGGGGCGCGTTTGCCTGTTTCGAGCACCGGCTCGGCACGGGCCTCGGTGGCCACATGGACCTGGGCCTCTTCGGCACCGCGACGCAGCACTGCATCGACATCCTGCAGGGCCTGGGACGGGCTGCTGCGGTACACCCGCTTGCCGACAAAACGCGACATATCCACAGGCCCGGTGCTGACCACCAGCACCCACTCGGCAGCCTCAATGGTGGCCGCCGAGAGTTGGCGTTCCGGGTGCGCTTCATCGTGCACTTCGACGCTGGTGCTCCAGCCCTGGCGCTGCGCCGCGGCGTCCAGCAGGCGGGCGCAGAGCACGCTGGTGACCATGCCGTTGGGGCAGGCGGTAACTATGGCTAACTTCATGGGCAACCCTCTTATTGTTCTAGGAGGGGATGCACGCGCACCCCCTGCTCCAGCCGGGCCAGTTGCACCCTGTCGCTGATGCCGAAACCGATCTGGGTCACGGCCATGGCGGCAATCGCCGTGGCGGTGCGCAGGGTCTGTTCAAACGGCTGGGCGCTGAGCAGGCCGTGGAGCATGCCCGCCAGCAGCGAGTCGCCGGCGCCTACGGTGCTGACCACGCGGACCTTGGGCGGCAAGGCCTGCAAGGACGGTGCAGCACTGAACCAGTTGACCCCCTCGGCGCCGTGGGAAATCACCACATGCTCGACGCCCTGGGCGTGCAACTGGCGCGCAGCCTCGGCCTGCCCGGCCACTGAAACCACCGGGCTGCCCAGGGCGTCCGCCAGCTCTTCGGTGTTGGGCTTGACCAGCCAGGGGCCTGCCGCCAGGCCGGCGCGCAAGGCAGCGCCGCTGGTGTCGAGGGCGACTTTAAGACCGAGGTTTTTCAAACGCAGCAGCAGGGCCTGGAACCATTCGGGGCTGACCCCACGCGGCAGGCTGCCGGCCACCACCACCGCGTCATGCCCGGGAGCGATCTGTTCCAGGCGTTCAAGCAGGGCCTGTTGCGCGGCTTCACTGACCTCGGGCCCTGAGCCGTTGATATCGGTAATGCGCCCGTCGCCTTCGGCCAGCTTGATGTTGCTGCGAGTGTCCCCGGGCACACGGATAAAGGCGTCGACAAACCCGCGCTGGGCAAACAACAGGTCGAAGGCCTGCGGATTGTTTTCCCCGAGAAAGCCGCTGACGGTCAGTTGATGGCCGAGGTCGGCCAGCACCTGGGCCACGTTCACGCCCTTGCCGGCGGCGTGGGTGTACATGGCGTCGCTGCGGTTGACCTGCCCTGCGTCCAGGCGCGCCAGCTGCACCGTCAGGTCCAGCGCCGGGTTGAGGGTCAGGGTAAGGATCTTCGCCATTACATGGCCTCCACTAGGGCGCGCACTTCGTTGGCGCTGCCGACGGCCAGGGCCTGTTGAGCAAGGGTTTGTGCCTGGGCCAGGCGCAGTTCGCGGATCCGCGCCTTGACCTCGGCGATGCTGCGTCCGGAGACGCTGAGTTCATCCACCCCCAGGCCCACCAGCACCGGCACCGCCAGCGGGTCGGCCGCCAGCTCGCCGCAGACCCCGACCCACTTGCCGTGGGCGTGGGCGGCACGCACGGTGATGTCGATCAGTTGCAGCACTGCCGGGTGCAGGCCATCGGCCTGGGCGGAAAGGGTCGGGTGGCCACGATCGATGGCCAGGGTGTATTGGGTCAGGTCGTTGGTGCCGATGCTGAAGAAGTCCACTTCCTTGGCCAGCACCGGCGCCAGCAGGGCGGCGGACGGCACTTCGATCATGATCCCCAGTTGCAGGTCGGCCACGGGGATTTCCCGGCGCAGGCGCTCGGTCATGTCCCGGGCCTGGCGCCACTCTTCGACGCTGCCGACCATGGGGAACATGATCCGCAGCGGGCGGTTGTCCGCCGAGCGCAGCAGAGCACGCAATTGCGCTTCCATGATCTGCGGCCGCTGCAGGGTCAGGCGGATGCCGCGCACGCCGAGGAAGGGGTTTTCTTCCTTGGCAATGGGCCAGTAAGGCAGCGGTTTGTCGCCGCCCACATCCAGGGTGCGCACCACCAGCGGACGCCCGGCGAGGCCGTCGAGTACACGGCGGTATTCGGCTTCCTGGGTGGCTTCGTCCGGGGCCTGGGGATGGGCCATGAAGATCAGTTCGGTGCGCAGCAGGCCGATGCCCTCGGCGCCGTTTTCCACGGCGGCGGCGACACCGGCGCTTTCACCGATATTGGCGAACACCTCGACCGCGTGACCATCGGCGGTATGGGCCAGTTGATGGCGTTGTTCGGCGGCCGCCTTGAGCCGTTGCTCGCGGTTGTCGCGCTCCTCGGCGGCCCGCTGCAGGGTGTGGCTATCGGCGTCGACATGCAGGCGCCCGCGTTGGCCGTCCAGCAACAAGGGCGTACCGGACTTGATCAGCAGCACGCTGGCCCCCGCGCCCACCAGGGCCGGAATCCCCAGGGCCCGGGCGACGATGGCGCTGTGGGCGGTGGCGCCGCCGCGGGCAGTGAGAATGCCGGCGACCCGGGTCGGATCGAGGCGTGCGACGTCCGAAGGGCCGACTTCGTCCATCACCAGGATGTAGGGCTGGTCCGGCTCGGCCGGGGTTTCAATGCCGCACAGTTGCGCCAGCACCCGGCGGCCGATGTCCCGCAGGTCGGCGGCGCGCTCGGCGAGCAGGGCATCCTGCAGGGCTTCCTGCTGTTTGGCGGCGCTTTCGATCACGGTCATCCACGCCGCTTCGGCGCTTTCGCCCTGCTTGAGGCGGGTGTCCACTTCATCGCTCAGTTCGGGGTCGTCGAGCATTTCCTGATGGGTGATGAAGATTTCGCGGATGGCCTTGGCCTGGCTGCGCTGGATCAGCCCCTGGATGTCCTCGCGGACCTCGGCCAGGGCCTGCTGCAAGCGCTGGCGCTCGATGGCGGTGGACTCGCCCCGCAGTGGGTAATCGATACTTTGCTGGACCTGGATATGGGCCGGGCCGATGGCGATGCCGGGCGCAGCGGCGATGGCCTGGATCAGGCTGCCGGAGGCCGGGGCGCTGAGCGGCTCGACGACCTCTTGTAGCGCTTGCCGAGGCGTGCTGACAGCCGGCAATGGCTCGACCTCTTCGCCCAGGCCCTCTTCGATGGCTGCCAGTAACGCGGGCAAGGCATCGGCGGCAATGCTGGGTTCAGCGATCAGTTCCAGTACCTGGCCACGCCGGGCCCCGAGGCTCAGCAGCTTGCTCAGGCTTTTGACCGAGACCGCAGAATCCTTGCCATCGACGATGCGGATGCGGATCTCGCCTTCAAAGTTTTTTGCCAGTTGCGCCAGCACCTTGGCCGGGCGCGCATGCAGGCCGTGGGCGTTGGCCAGGGCGATGCGGGCGCTGGGCCAGTCCGCAGGCAACTCGCCGCCAAGCACTTCCAGGACTGCGCGGCTGCTGGTGGCGCGGCCCAATTCCTGGCCACGGCCTTCGATCAGCAGCGCACACAGGCGCTCCAGCAGGGCCTGGTGGGCTTCCCCCAGGCTGGCCAGGCAGAACAGGCCGCTGAGGGGCTGGCCCAGGTAGCGGATGGGCTTGTCCGGGGTGACGAACGCCAGCCCCGGGCGCAGCACGGTCTGCTCGCTGTGCAGCCACCACAGGCCGTCACCCAGGGGCAGCGCCTCCACCTGTTGCAGCACCGCGGCAAAGCCGTTGCTCACACACTCGGCCTGGCGCAGCAGGCGAGCGCCGCGCCAGACCAGCTCTTCGAAATCTTCCGCCGCCACACCGAGGCCAATCATCTGTGCGTCCAGCGCCAGTTCCTGGGGTGCGCCCTGCAACAACTTGAGCAGGGCCTGGGAAGAGCTGGCGCGGCGCAGGGCCTGGCCCAAGTCGGTTTCACCCAGGGCGCGGGTCAGGAGTTGCAGGAGTCGCAAGTGCTCGTCGGATTTAGCCGCGATGCCGATGGCCAGGTAGACGATCTGCCCGTCTCCCCAATCCACGCCGTCGGGAAACTGCAGCAGGCGCACGCCGGTGGCAAAGACCTGGTCGCGGGTTTCCGGGGTGCCATGGGGAATGGCGATGCCTTGGCCAAGAAAGGTCGAGCCCTGGGCTTCGCGGGCCTGGAGGCCAGCCAGGTAACCCTCGGCCACCAGGCCGTCCGCCACCAGTTTGTCGGCCAGCAAGTGCAGCGCCGCGGACTTATCCACAGCCGACTGGCCCATGGATATCTGCTCTACAGTGAGCTCGAGCATGGCTTCTCCTATTTAGCGCGGCAGGGGGCGGCGCTAGGTATTGTTTTAAGTAAGCAGCGTAGGCGTCTTTACTGCCACAAACGGGACTCGGTGCCTGGCAGGGGCGTTTTCCGTTCGGGCTTGGGCCTAGAAAATACGCTTGCTGAAACGTTTAATCTAGCAAGTTTGGTACGTTACTCCATAATCTCGAGCGCTTGAAGTCCTTCTGGTCGATTGCCGGTTCCGACGTTGGTCGCCTGCCCAGATCAGGTAGGATTGGCGAAAATATCGGGGCAAGCACCAAAAACAAGGAAATCCCGGGTTGAAACTCAGTGATATCGCTCGCCTGGCCGGTGTGTCTGTGACCACCGCCAGTTACGTCATCAACGGCAAGGCCGAACAACAACGCATCAGCAACGCCACCGTGGAACGGGTGCGGGCGGTGGTGGAAGAACACGGCTTTACGCCCAACCCCCAGGCGGCCGGCTTGCGCAGCCGGCACACCCGTACCTTGGGTTTCATTCTCCCGGACCTGGAGAACCCCAGCTACGCACGCATCGCCAAGCTGCTGGAGCAAGGCGCCCGGGCCCGAGGGTATCAGCTGCTGATCGCCAGTTCCGACGACGCTCCGGACAGCGAGCGGCAATTGCTCCAGCTGTTCCGCGCCCGGCGTTGCGACGCGCTATTCGTCGCCAGCTGCCTGCCGCCGGAAGACGACAGCTACCAGCAGTTGCAGGCCCAGGGCCTGCCGATCATCGCCATCGACCGGGTGATGCCGCCCGAGCTGTTCTGCTCGGTGATCAGCGATGACCTGCAAGCCAGCCTGCACCTGACCCAGAGCCTGCTTGAGCCTGAGCCCAAGCAGATCGTGCTGATCGGCGCGCGCCCGGAACTGAGCATCAGCCAGGAGCGTGCCGCCGGTTTCCGCCAGGCCCTCGAGGGTTTCGGCGGCGAGGTGCTGATCGAGCACGGCGAAGCCTTCAGTCGTGATTGCGGCCGCCAGCTGATGGAAGAACTGCTGCAGCGCCTGGGTCATCTGCCGGATGCCCTGGTAACCACCTCCTATGTCCTGCTGCAAGGGGTATTCGATGCCTTGCACGACTTCCCGCTGAAATCCCGGCCTCTGCGCCTGGGCACCTTTGGCGATACCCAGTTGCTGGATTTCCTGCCGCTGCCGGTCAATGCCATGGCCCAGCAGCATCAACTGATCGCCGAAAAAGCCCTGCAACTGGCCCTGGCTGCCATTGAAGAGGCGCATTACCAGCCCGGCGTGCAGGCCATCGCGCGGACCTTCAAACAGCGCATCCAACAGGGCTGAACCGTGGAGCTGATCGACAGCCACACCCACCTGGATTTCGCGGATTTCGATGCCGATCGCGGGGCGCTGCTGGCAGACAGCCGCGCCCTGGGCGTCTCGCGAATGGTGGTGCTGGGGGTCTATCAGGCCAATTGGCAGCGGCTCTGGGATCTGGTGCAAAGCGACTCGCAGCTGTACGCGGCCTTTGGCCTGCACCCGGTGTACCTGGACGATCACCGCCCGGAACATCTCCAGCAACTGGGTGACTGGCTGACCCGGCTGGCAGGGCACCCGCAAGTGTGCGCGGTGGGCGAGATCGGCCTGGACTACTTTCTTGCGCACCTGGATCGCGAGCGCCAACAGGCACTCTTCGAAGCGCAATTGCAGCTGGCGGCAGATTTCCAGTTGCCCGCCCTGCTTCATGTCCGGCGCAGCCACGCGGCGGTGATCGCCAGCCTGAAGCGCTTCAAGCTCAAGCGTGGCGGCATTATCCACGCCTTCGCCGGCAGCCGCGAGGAAGCCCGGGAATACCTCAAGCTGGGGTTCAAGCTGGGTCTGGGGGGCGCCGCGACCTGGCCGCAGGCCCTGCGCCTGCGCAAAGTGATCGCCGAGCTGCCGCTGCACGCCCTGGTGCTGGAAACCGACTCGCCGGACATGGCGCCTGCCATGTTTCCCGGCCTGCGCAACAGCCCGCAGCACCTGCCGGCCATCTGCGCCGCCCTGGCGCAGATCATCGGCATCACGCCCGAGCAACTGGCCAGCGCCAGCACCCGCAACGCCTGCGAGCTGTTCGGCTGGCCTTCAGCCGGCCTGTAGCTGCAACGGTCGGCGCTGACGCCGGCGGGCAGCCATCATCACCAACAGGTAACTCACCAGCATCAATGCCGAAACGCTCAGTTGCTGAGCCAGGCTTACCAGCCCGACCCACTCCAGCACCAGTGTCACCAATATCACCGTGGCACACAGCACGATCATGGTCGCGCGCAGGGTGGCCAGCGAGCCCAGGGACCTGAGGCGCTTGATCTGTTCGGGGCAACTGAGCTTCAGCGGTTTGTGGCAATGGTTGCAGTTGAAGGCTTCCTGCAACGCCATGGCATTGAGTTGCCAGGGTTCGAGTTCAAGGAGGGTCTGGCAATGGGCGCAACGGCCCTGGATTCCAGAAGTGGCAGTCATCAACGTATTTCCTCAGGGCCATGCAAGGCACATGGCCAACTGGTCGAACAGCCTGCGGCATCACCGGGGCTGAAAAATCAGACGCGCAGGAAAACAGGAAACACGCGACAAACAAAGCATTCATTTACTACCGATTGTATGCAAAGCAGCGAAGCCCCTGGTTTCCGGGGCCTCGCCGAGAGCCGGTGCACGTTGCTCAGACGCGGAAAGCGCCGATCAATTGCTTCAGTTGCACCACCTGGGCCGACAACTGCCGGCTGGCATCCTCGGTCTGGTGCGCGCCCTCGGCAGTGCGCTCACCGGCACGATTGATCTCGACGATGTTCTGGTCGATGTCGTGGGCCACCGCGGTCTGCTGCTCCACGGCCGCGGCGATTTGCTGGTTCTGATCGACGATCATGCCTACCGCCCCAAGGATATTTTCCAACGCCTGCTGGACCTTTTCCGACTGGTCCACCGTACCGTTGGCCATGGCGTGGCTGCTGCCCATGGCCTTGACCGCCGCGCTGACGCCACCGTGGAGCTTGCCGATCATGTCCTCGATCTCCTCGGTGGACTGCTGGGTGCGTTTGGCCAGGGTCCGCACTTCATCGGCCACCACCGCAAAGCCCCGCCCCTGCTCACCGGCGCGCGCCGCCTCGATGGCCGCGTTGAGGGCCAGCAGGTTGGTCTGCTCGGCGATGCTCTTGATCACCTCCAGGACCCGGCTGATGGACTGGCTGTCGCTGGCCAGCTGGTTGATCACCAGCACCGACTGGTCGATCTCGCTGGCCAGCCGGGCGATGCTGCCCTGCTGGGATTCCACCAGCCCGCGGCCGCTGATGGTTTCGTCATTCACGCTGTGGGCGCTGCTGACCGCCGCCGCGGCGCTGCGAGCCACTTCCTGGGAGGTGGCGGACATCTGGTTCATCGCCGTGGCCACTTGCTCGATCTGGGTGCGCTGGCCAGCCACGGCCTGATTGCTCTGGGCCGATACACTCTGCACTTGCCCGGCCTGGCGCTCCACCTCACTGACGGTGTGGCCAACCCGCTCGATCAGGTCGTGGATTTTCAGCACGGTGCCGTTGAACACACTGCCCAGTTCCCCCAGTTCGTCGCGGCTGTGGGCGGTGAAGCTGACGGTCATGTCCCCCGCCGCTACCTTGTCCATCATCGCTCCCAGGCGCCGCAGAGTGGTGCGGGTGGAAGCGTAGAAACCGCCGTACAGGTAGACGATGGAGAGAAACACCAGGGCCAGAGCCGCCACCAGCAGCACCATGTGGCGACGGTTCTGCTCCAGGCGCTTTTGCAACTCGACATCCAGGAATTTCAAGGTGCCTTCATTGAGCTGGTAGGTCTGCGCCATCAGCCCGCTGACCTGGTCGTAGAAGGCCTGCCAGGGCGCATCCAGGGTATCGGCCATCACCACCTGCTCCTCGAACAGCTCGCTGGCCTGCTTGAGGCTGCCCTTGCTGGTCGTGGCCAGCGTGTCGAGAGCATCGTGGGCAGCGCGGCTGGACCCCAGGGCATCCTGCAACTTGAGCCCGTATTCGGCCTGGAGCTTTTCGATTTGCACCAGCAATTCGTCGAAACGCGTGCTGGACGAGGAATTGAGGAACCCCTGGCCCAGGGAGTAGGCGCCCATGGCCCGGCCTTCACCGAGGAGCTGGGTAACCTGCGGGGTGACGCTGGTGATCAGCTCGCTGAGCTGGCGAATGTCACCCTGGCCACCGCGGCTCAGGCCCGACTGGCTGGCGATGATCTGGCTGAACAACTGCGCGCTGCCCAGCAACTTGCCGATCAGGCCGCTTTTGTTCAGCAGCGAGCTTTCCACTTGCTGGGTCTTGAAGGCGGCAATCAGTTCATCGCGCTTGGCGTTGAAGACCTCCACCTGCTGTGGGTCCGTGGTTACCGCCTGCAAGGCCTGCAGGCGTTCCAGCACGGATTTCTCCAGGGCCACGATCTTGCCTTCCAGGTCCCCTGCCTTGCCGGACTGACCGAGGCTGGCGTTGATCTGCACCAGGTTATTGAGGGTTTCCAGGTCTCGGCGCAGGGCCAGGCTGCTGCCCAGCAGGTCGAGGCTTTGCAGTTCGACCCGGGTGCCCTGGAATTCGCGGTAGGAGTCGCGCACCAGATAGAAGTTGGTCACCAGCATGGGTAGAAAGAACAGCACGCTGATCAGGCTGAACTTCATGCCGAAGCTCAGGCGGTTCATCAGCGCGACAGCGGGATAGAGCAAGCTCTTCACAAAGAAGTCTCCCTTTTCTTTTATTGTTATTGGCAGGCAGGCGAAGGCAGCAGATAGCCACTATTCGGCGCTCCGTCTGTATAGCTCAATTTCGTGGGAGGTTTTGTAACTTAAAGTTAACCGCCAGCGCGGCATCCAGGGGACAGCTCGCGGGCTGTGGCGAGGGAGCTTGCTGCCGATCGACGGCGCAGCCGTCGCACTCTCTGCGATGCGCTGCGCCAGAAAACCCTCGGTGGGCGGTTGGGGCCAGCCCTTGGTCACCTCAGGCCAGGACGGTCCACAGGGCAAAGCCGGCGTACCAGAGCACCGCCGCCCGCAACAACAGCTCCCAGATACGATCCAGGCTGTTGATACCTTCAGGCCCGACTTCCGGCGGCGGGATTTCCGCGGCCACCAGGCCGACCTTTTCCACCAACTGCGCGGCACCGATATGCCAGTTGAGCAACTCGTGGAGCATCACCCGGCCGACTGCGACAAAGTTGCCCACCAGGGCAAAACTCGCCGCCAGCAGGCGCACCGGCAACCAGTCGAAGGCATGTCGCAACTGCCCCGCGCGTTCGACCAGGGCGGGGTTCTTGCCATGTTCGGCGGCGAGAGCCAACAGGCGATAGCTCAGGGCCGCTACCGGCCCCAGCAGGAAGTACCAGAAGATCACCGCGAAGAAACTCTGGAAGGCCTGCCACAGCAGGTGGCCCTGCACTCGCTCCAGCAGTTGTTCGCCATTTTCGGCGCAGATGCCCAGGTCACGTTCTGCGACATGGGCTGCCGCTTGCAGATCCTCACGCCGCCAGGCGTCACGGAACGGGCCCAGTTCACCCAGCAGATCGCCGCGACCCAGGGCGTAGATCACCACCAGCAGGTGCACCGGCAGCGCCAGCAAGCCATAGGCGATGGGCTCCAGCACCAGCAGCAACAGCCCGAGCAGCGCCACCGGCAGCAACACCATGACGATCAGCAGCCACCACGGATGCCCGGCCATACGCGGGCTCGACTCCAGCCGCGCCAATTCCCCCAGCCACCAGCCATCACGCTGCACCCGCTGGCGCAGGGCCGAGAACTTCTCGATCCACACCGCCAACAGCAACACCAGAAAACTCATTGTCCTTCCCCCTTCTCCAAGGCGGCACGAAAGCGTGCCCAGTCGAATCCCGGGCCCGGATCGGTCTTGCGCCCGGGCGCGATGTCGCTATGCCCGCAGATCCGTTGTGGCGTGATGTCGCTGAAGGCCCGGCGCAGTTGCCTGCTCAGGCTGATCAACGAGTGATATTGAGCATCGCTGAAGGGCTGATCATCGGTGCCTTCCAGTTCGATGCCCAGGGAAAAGTCGTTGCACGTCTCACGCCCCTGGAAACTCGAGACACCGGCATGCCAGGCCCGATCCAGGCAGGAAACGAATTGGGTGACGGCGCCGTCACGCTCGATCAGAAAATGCGCAGAAACACGCAGATCGGCGATCCCGGCAAAATAGGGATGCTCTGTGACATCAAGGCGATTCTGGAAGAATTCCTGCACCTTGCCGGTGCCGAACTGCCCCGGCGGCAGGCTGATGTTGTGAATCACCAGCAGGGAAATCTCGCCCGCCGGACGTTCATTGAAATTGGGTGACGGGCAATGCCGTACGCCATGACACCACCCCGTGGCAGGGTCCAGCCGCATACCGATTCCTTCAACTAAAGCCTTGGGTGGCCCAGTATGCCGCGTTATCCCCTCGGGTTGCGATCACTTGCCGTGATTGAGTCGCTGCAGGTTGCCGATCACCGATTCCAGGGCGCGGTCGAACAGCAGGGTGTCATCCAGGGCGCGCACTGCGCCACGCTGGAACTCCAGGGCCAGGCCCATACGCGTACGCTCCAGCACTTTCATGCCGGTGCGGTTGACGAACACGTATTTGGCCACCGGATGGGGAACAATCGCCGCCAGTTTGCAGCGCAGGGTGTTGTCCTCGTCCTCCAGGAATTCGACCCAGGCCCCAAGCCGCAGTTGGTCCACCCATTGCACGCTGGGGTCGTTGGCCGGCAACGCCAGCGGCGTGACTTCCAGCGGGCCCTCTTCGGCACTGGGCAGGACAATCTCTTCGGCCACCACGATCATGTGTGCAGGGTCTGCTTCCAGGACGGCACCCTGCAGTTGCGGGGCCTGAGCCTCGCGCTCGAATGCCTGCAAGTGCAGGAGCTCCAGCTGGCTGAAGAACTCGCTGGTAGCGAAAGGATCGAAAGCCGCCGCGCTCAAACCATCGCGCAGGCCCTTGAGCAACCCCGGCACCAGCGCCAGCAGACGCATGGCAGTATCCGGCTGTTCATGGCGCTGCACGCTCCAGATCAGCTCCAGCAGGGTCTGCTCCGCAGTTTGCCACTCTGGCGAGTCGTCGCCGTGCTTGAGGCAACTGAGCAGCATCACCTGGCTCCAGGCTTCGCGGACAAAATCCACCACCTTCTGCGGCAACACCTTGCCCAGCAGGGCGTCATTCAGGGCCTGCTCTACCCGGCGCCGGGCCAGTTCGGCCCTGGCCCGCCCTTCCTCGGCGTCACGGGTACGCTGCTCCAGCAACTCGGCGCGACGCCGCTCGTCGGCAGTGAAGGCCAGGAAGTCCGCCAGCAGCTCGGAGAAGATCGCCGGGTCATCGCTGAACTCGCTGAGCAGGCGTTGCACCACTTGCTCGATCCGCAGGTACAGACTGTCGCGCTGGTGGTCATCGCAACCGCCCCAGCCCATGGCTGCAGCGGCGATCTCATTGAGCAGGCGCCGGGCCGGGTGATTGCCGCGGCTGAAGAAACTCTTGTCCAGCACCGCCACCTTGAGCATGGGAATCTGCAGGCGGCCAATCAGCGCCTTGAGCGAGTCCGGCAGGTTGCGGTCATCGAGAATGCATTCGAAGAGCATGGCGATCAGGTTGATCACGTCTTCATCGGCCACATCCACCACCCGGGATTTGCCGCTCTTGACGCTGACCCGGGTCAGCAATTGTTCCAACTGGTTGCGCAGGTCGAAATCGTCCTGGGCGCTGGGCGCCGGCACGTATTGCTGCAGGTGCGACAGCAGGCGCATGAGGTCGCGGGTGGAAATCGGCTGGGTTTCGGCGCTGGCTTCCAGGGTCGGCGCCACGCTGCCACGCACATGAAACAGCAGGGTCTGCAGGGCGGCGAAAACTTCCTGCACGCTCTCGTCGAGCTGCGACTGGCTGGATTTCGCCGTGCCCCCCTCGGTCGCTGACGCACGGGCCTCGGCCTGGGCTCGATCGGCCGCCCGGCGGGCCGGAGCAGGCATCAGTTCCGGCAGGATCCCGGTGGCGATCAGCAGTTGGTTGGCTTCGGCATAGAGTTGTTCGGCATCGCTGAGCACATAACGCTCGAACAACTTGAGGATGATCAGCTTGACCTTGATTTCCACCCCCAGGCTGCGCCCGGCCTGGAGGAAATACTCGCAGAGCAGCGCCGGCCCCAGGGGGTTGTCCCCATCCACCAGGCGCCGTCCCAGCAGCACACTCAGGCGCTCCGTCAACTGCCCCAGGGCGAAGCCATCACGGTTGAGCACCTTGGCCACCATGGCATCCACCGCGACGGTCTTTTCCAGGTCATCGTGGGACGGATCCAGTGATGGGTCGTAGACCACGGCATGGGGAATGGCCAGGGCCGGGTCATACTGCACCAGGCAGGCAAAAGCCTGGAAGAACGCCTCCAGGAAACCGCGCTCGATGCTCTTGCGCTTCAGCCGCAGGTCGCGCATGGCTTCGAAGAGGGTGTTTTGCTCGACGTTGTTGCGGGCCCGATCGGCCATTTCGAACAGGGTGTCATCAGCGTTATCAAACAGTTCCTGCAAGCCGTGGCGCAATTGTTGGGCGGCCTTGTCTCGGACCTGAAGCAGAATCACAGGCAGGCGGGCAAGCGGCGAAGCGGTCGCCTGATCTGTAGCGGCCTTGTGCAAAGGCACTACATTCCCGTCGTTGTGCATCCAAGCCTCCTGGAAAGGTGTTTCTTCGGTTCGAGATCAAGATTCAGTCAAGCCGACGACGCTCACAGCCGGCTCTCAGCGGAGGCGCATGCACTCCACTGCACTTCATTTAGGGGGAAGCCAAAGACACGTCAAAGCTATGACGTCAATTACAAGTCATATTATCTTGTAAAAGTCCCCTCTTGCGCCAGCAGACTCTGTGGCCTCCTCCGAAATAACCCCTAGCGACTCAAGAAAAGTCACTCCTATTCATCAGACAAAGCCATCCAGGACAGGTTCGCCAATGCCTTGCAGGCATTTGCCACCTTGGGTTCGCTGATCCCCTGGCCCTATAATCGGCGCACTTTGTTTGTGGAGCCCGTTATGCCGAATCTACGCCTCGCCGACCTGACCGCCGAAATCGAAGCCAACGTGCGCCGTGCGTTGCTGGAAGACATCGGCAGCGGCGACATCACCGCGCAACTGATCCCGGCCGAACGTCTGGCCAAGGCCACCATCATTACCCGCGAAGCCGCAGTAGTCGCCGGCACCGCCTGGGTCGATGCGGTCTTTCGCCAGCTGGACCCGCGGGTCGCTGTGCACTGGCAAGTGGCCGACGGTGAGCGGGTGGTGCCCAACCAGGTGCTTTTCCACCTCGAAGGCCCAGCCCGCTCGCTGCTCACCGGCGAGCGCAGTGCCCTGAACTTTCTGCAACTGCTGTCCGGCGTGGCCACCCGCGCGCGGTACCTGGCGGACTTTGTCGCCGATACCCAGGTCAAGCTGCTGGATACCCGCAAGACCCTGCCGGGGCTGCGCCTGGCACAGAAGTACGCGGTCACCTGCGGCGGTTGCCACAACCACCGCATCGGCCTGTATGACGCCTTCCTGATCAAGGAAAACCATATCGCTGCCTGCGGCGGTATCGCCCAGGCCATCAGCGCCGCCCACAGGATCGCCCCGGGCAAGCCGGTGGAAGTGGAAGTGGAAAGCCTGGAGGAACTGAAGGAGGCCCTGGCCGCCGGGGCCGACATCATCATGCTCGACGAACTGAGCCTGGACGACATGCGCGAGGCCGTGCGCTTGAACGCCGGCAAGGCCAAGCTGGAAGCCAGTGGCGGGATCAACGAAAGCACCTTGCGCCCGATCGCCGAGACCGGGGTGGATTACATTTCCATCGGTGCCATGACCAAGGACGTGAAAGCGCTGGACCTGTCCATGCGCTTGAGCCTCTGAGCCATGAAAAACGCCAGCCTGGTTCAGGCTGGCGTCGTGCTCAACCGTCGATCTCGTTGAGCTGCAGATAGTCCTCCAGGTCCATGCCCAGCGCTTCAGCAACTTCCTGATGCACCTCCAGGCGCATGGCCTTCAGTTCCTCCGGTGTTTCTGCCACCAGATCGAGCACCAGTTCCCATGGCTCTATGCCGCGGGATTCCGCCTCGTCCTCGAACGCCCATTGCGCCTGCTGCTTCTGCTCTTCCGGGCTCAGGGCGCTGATTTCCTCTTGCAAGGAAGGCGTGGCAGCCAGGTACCTTTCAAGCGCTACGTCGATTCTTGCCTCTTTAGGAATCATCTCGTTCTCTCTGATCGTGGGAATGGAAGATGGATCTGGATCGTTGGGATCTCTCTGCCGCAAAAAACCGTTGTGAACTTCGATTTATCTGGCCTTCAGAACCATTCTGGATCATCTGAAAACAGCATGCTGGTACTCAGACAGGGACCGAATATAGGACCTTTGGTCCACGATTTATATGACCTGATGCACCCATTGGAGAAAAACTCCGGGTTTTCCAAGCCACCGGCAGACGCCAGCCCGGCAGAACCCTCAGAGAACGAGATTTCGCAAATGCAGCCGCAGCGATATTTCATGCCGGTGTTTCACCAGGTTACGGAGCTAGGACCCCACAGCCGTAGCTGTTCCTTTTCTCAAGCAAGCTCCTGTCTGCCCGACATCGATAAGCCTTCTTAGATTATCGAGAATATCGAACTCCTTTACTTCTCCATCCTTGGCTATGAGGATCCCGGCTCTAGTCAGCCATAGATACCCTTCCTTGCTTTGATTAGGGATGACAGTAACTACGAAATTCAATGTCGGACTCTCTGGACGACTCTCCGGCACCTTGGTCTCAGTGAAATTGAAAGTCAGTTCATTATCATCGCCTGGTGAAACGCTTTGCGCGCTGACAACAGGCAGCCGAGCCCTTGAAGCAGCAGGAAACTCAGCGGAATACAACACACTTCCTCCCTGTACCTGCTTGGTTATTCTTAAGAAATATTGCTCCAGGTCTTTGGTATTCGTTGGCGTCGTGCAGTCTTCGCCTTCAGCGGCAAAATATTCCCCCTCAAACTCATAAGAGGGTCCTTTCTCACAGGCTGCAAGGGACAGCGACACTACGCCGGCCAAAGCCAACTTCCACTTCTTCACACCGGTCACTCCATGATTTGCGGGCGTCATTATGCGCAATGCCCCTGGCTGCTACCACCCGGTTCATGACCCGCACAGGTGTGAACAACTGGGCACTAACCTCGTCCAGACACAAAAACACCGACACCAGATAACCCTGAGCAAACCGCTGGAAACTCGGTACAGGATGCTGAGTACAGGCGCGGTAAGTCTTCGTTGATACAAGTCTCTCTGGCTGCTAAATCCGCATAAACAATGAGGCGCACGTCCACAAACAACTATAGGAGCGCTCAATTGAATAGCACCGGGAACCTCTGAAACTTCCATAGCACACTTTTGCGGGTGCTCCGTAATTTCCCGCCTTTCAAGGGCGCTTATTCAAAGCCTGGCGAACTTTGTTGGGAGGGTGGGTTTAGACAGCCATAAACTGCTCTCAACCCGAAATGTGGTGCGGAGACAGGAATCGTATCAATACTCAACTATTTGAATTTAATGACTATTATCCTTCAGACTACAGCGCTCTATCTCTAAAACTATCCTCAGACCATTACCGGACTCCGGTTCGCCGTAAAAATGCCTTGCATGGGTGATGGGAGGCGCTGAAGCGCTCTGCCACCCATGTTTAAAATTCAATTTAAGGCTCCGGTTTGTCTGAGCCAAACGAACCTCAAGCTTGTATCGGCCGCTGCACGACCATGGGCCCGCACGAGAACTGCTTGAGATGGATAGAATTTTCGTAACTGCTCGTTTCCTCAACAGAGTGAAGGAGCGGCTAGGGGCTATGTACAGGTGACGGCTAAGAGAGTATCCCAGCAAAAGCTCTTGCAAGAACGAATGAACATCTCCCCTTCTCCGCCTGAAGTGAAAATGGACGTAGCAGCAATCGGCGTGTCCCTCAACTCACGGCCAAGTGCGCCGCGTTCCGCTGAGCAAGCGATGCAGGGCGACTCGAAGCCTTCTTTCTTCACATCCATGGCGGAGTCATGGAACATTCGATCAGATGCTCCAATGTTTTCACCTGAGACTGAATGAGGAAGGTTTGATCGACCTTCAAACCTAGATTGTACGCGCAGCCCGAGCTCCATCTGGCGATCGGAAAAAGAGGGCTGACGAGCATGCAGAGCACTCTCTAGGCCATAGTCGCGGCGGCCTGACAACCCTTCTGCGGCTCCAACGAGATGGCGTTGCGCTTCCTTCTGCCTGGCGGTCGAGCCAGTGACATCAGCTACGCCCAGCCATTCTTTGACGTAGCCCGCACTACATCAAGCCAACGTGCTCCCCGTGCACATGCTGTAAATGGCTACTACCCACATGGGCCGCTAGTGGCACTAGGACACCATCCTGATATAGCATTCAATCGCCCCCTATTGCTGGGATCACGGAGATTGATAATGCATGATGTAATTAGCTTGCCTTTTTTTTCTAAATTCAGCGACCAGATACAGATACAGGATTACGACTTCAACCATGGCAAACCGGGTTTAATTGCCGCTGAGATTTCAGGAAAACTAGTAATAATCAAATACTGGTTGAATCGTGACGACGACAAAACAGAAATACTCAAAGAGATATGGCTGTATGAAACAAGGCAACTGCATCGACTAAGAGGTTGCCCAGGTGTCGGAGATTACATATCACCAATTCAAGAGTCTCATATCGACGATCATGGATTCTATTTAGTCCTTGAAACGGGATCTCGTCTTCCGCTGTCATTCCACTATAAAAACACTAGCAGAACTCTATCCCTCCAAAAACCATGGATGTACAACCCACGATCAATAGAAAACAGGATAAGGCTATGGAAGAATATTATACGAATTGCTTCAGCAATAGGAATACTTCACTCACAGGGATTGCTCCACCGCCATCTAAATCTCGACTCCATACTAACCGACCCAACTGCAAATTGTGATTTTCAGCTTACCGGCTTCGAATGGTCCATTAGGATGCAGAGAATATCTGAAGATAATCCATCCAAAAGTGATCATATCGGAAGCAAAGCAAACTTTTCCTTCCTTACTGACTGGGTAGATCTCGGCTACTTACTCGCCAATATTTTCAAAATTCGTAGCGAATCAATATCAAACAACCACTACCCTATCGAACAACTCATTGAAGAGACAGAGCTAACAATCAATGAGCTAGTACTCATCAGAGGATTGATGGGCGTCATCAATATTGATAAAAATTTATCACACAAGATTATCAATTCCGAAGTTGCGATATCGAAAATTCAGAATATACTAGCAGAATTAAACAGCCTGCTAGATAAAAACCCAAATGCATTGGTCGTAGCGTTTCTCTTCAACATGACAACCAGCGGACAGAGCAACCAAGGGAAAACATCAATATTTAACGCCGTACAGTCTATCTTCTTTGAAAATCATGGAATTTCTCTATCAGAAGCAGACACTCCTGAATTACTTGCCTTTATCAAACAGGACTTAGAAAATCCATACATGACAAAGGTATGCCATAGAAACGGTGATACGGAGCACTTACTTTTTGGCTGCCAGCTTACGTATATTATAGGTAAAAACAAAAGCAACCGAACTGATCTAGAGGGCAGTTGGTCAACAGCATTTTGTCACTCAGCATATCTACGCCCACCTACTAAACTCGACCAAAAAAACCTAAAAATAGCTATAAAAAGAAATATAAATTGCTTCTTACATTCAAACAGATTGGAGATCGAAAATTCCTGCCCTTATAGCTGGGAAGAATATGTTAACCAACTTGAAACCCCCGCCGCGGCAAGCGATGAAACAGAAAAACTTACGGCAGGATTTGCAGCATATCACCTTACCGAAATAGCATTTGCCAAATCTGAAATATACCCAATAGAGATATTATCTTTTTCGATAGATGAAGATGACCCCGCGCTATGCAATGTTAAGCTTCGCACCAGATATGACATTGAAGCAGAAGCCATTTCGCAAAGCCTCTCAATAAAAAGCCCTGGAGTCAGATTAAAACAGTTATTTAAGAACAGTGGCGAATATTCTAGATGGCTACTGCTGAGCAACTCAAACTTTAACGAAGAAGACCATGAAATATCGCTTGATTTCCTGTCCGCGAAATTTGAAGACGGCGACTATATTTATGAATTTACAACCAACGCAGTGAATCCAGAATACAAAAACCCATTCATTATCACTAGTTCAACTCAAGGAACTATTAGCCAACTAGGACGAAGAGCTGCGGCAATTGATGCATTAAGCCAGCATGACGAGCTAATCGCCCTGCTGAGTTCGCCTCACAACAGGATAATGAACTCCCATGAGCACTCTAAAATTCACCCATCATATGACGAATTAGATGAATCTAAAAAAGCTGTATTCAAGCGAATAGTAAAAACCTTACCACTATATCTAGTTCAAGGTCCTCCCGGCGTAGGCAAGACTTACTTAGTCACCACACTGGTACAGCAAGCCTTTACAAGCGAACCCAATAGCCGCCTATTACTTACAGCACAAAGTCATTCAACCGTTCACCACCTCTACAACGAAGTCTGTAAAGCTCTAAGCAACGGAGAGGGTAATGGAGAAGAACTACTAGTAATCAGCTGCGTCAAAAATGGATCACCAGAAGATGACCTAGACCCAAACTTAAAAGTTGACGAAATTGCTCGAGAGCAAATCGACAAATTAGTATCCAGCCAACTTTTCCTATCCAGCCCGTCCCAGAGCACCAAGAACAATGTTCTAGCTCTTAGTAACCCCGGAAACAGATCTGGACGCAGCACGTTGGTAAGCCAGCTTCTAAAGTCGGCGAACCTTGTTTTCGCGACGACAAACTCAAAGCAGGTAGAAGACCTCATAAAATCAAACTCACAATTTGACTGGTCCATAATGGAAGAAACTGGAAAAGTCACCGGAATTGAACTCCTCAGCCCACTATTACTTTCTCACCGCCGCCTTATGATAGGTGACCATAAACAATTACCACCTTACGCCTCCGAGGTAATGAGGAAAGCGCTAGGCAATACGGAAAGTTTAAAAAAATCATTGCAATTCTCGCAAGAAATATACAACAACAATATAAAAGGAGAATATATAAAAACACAATTCAGTCAGGAAAATGTTGACCTGCTGTCAGAAGTTGAATTAGAAACAATCTGCAAATCTGCCTTGCGACTTCACTTGCTATTCGAAAACTTGATCGCAGAGGAAGAGATTGCGTTAGCAAGATCGAGCAAACACTACGGCCATGATCGACGTCACAAACCTATCGCAAGCATGCTCACTATCCAGCATAGAATGCATCCTGTAATCGCGGAGGTGATATCGCATGTGTTCTATAAAAAAGACCTAGATACCTCGGAAGAAAAAAAACAATATTACACCAAAGCTAATAAGCCATTTTACTTCCAAACAAACAATATAGACGAAATCAACGACTCCCCGATTATATGGATTGAAACCCCCGACGTACAAGCCAACAAAAAAATCGACTCGGGAGACAAAAAGCCCCAATGGCACAACCCATATGAAGTAAAAGTATTAATTAATCTGCTTAAAAGCCTGCGTAAGAAAAACGGAAACTCAAAATCACCCAAGCTTGCCTTACTCTCTCCATACAACAAACAAATCGAGAAGATTTCGATCGCGCTCGACAGAAACAAGCGAGACCTTAGAAACTTAGACTATTTCTCAAAACCTGATGACCTCCCTACTTTTTGCAGCACTGTAGATGGATTCCAAGGGGCAGAAGCAGATTTAACAGTTGTCTCACTGGCCCGCAACAATAGCGACTCATACCCTCTTAGCGCTTTAGGAATCCTGCTGGACAGCAGGCGAATGAACGTTTTACTTAGTAGGGCAAAGCACCAACTAGTAATCATTGGATCTTATGAGTTCATTACTCACTGGTCAAAAAAAATACAATCCGAAGAGGTTGATCGCGGCAACTTAAACAACGAGTTCCTACCCAAGCTTGTCAAAAAACTGGAAGAGTTGAGGAGTAGACGTGAGGTCACGTTCATTGGCTCTAGCGCTTTTTACGAACCAACTCCTCAATCCGGAAAACGTTAACAATGACAAAGATAAATAATCAGCAAAAAATTTTCGTAAAAGTTCCTTTTGGATACGGCTCATTTCGATTGAAAGTATTGCGCTCAACAAAATGGGGCGCTATTGATCTTTTGATTTTGATTTCTCTTTTAGAAAAGCCTAAGTCCTCGGAAATAATTTCAAATGAATCGCAACTACCAAGGCAGCTTATAATCGAAATCCTTATACCTTTAATGAAAGCCGGCTGGGTAGAAATTATAAACTCTAACAGTGAATTTCTCTTCGCCCTGACAGACAGAGGTAAAGCGGTATCTAGCGACGAAGAGCTACCTTCTAGCCAAGAACCAATCAGCGCCGTAAGAAGCTTCCTGATAGACCCAGTCACTGGAGAGTGCTATAAATTTGAAAAGAAAAAAAGAAAACAAAACTACCTGATATATAAATCAGCAAAAGCCAACAGTCTAGCCAAACAGTATGGAGGCAATTTTACCGAGCTCAAAATCAAGCAACCAAAATACGCACCACTATTAACAGAAATATTAAACTGCCTACCCAACGAAAATGAACAAATTGTCGGAATTGAAGACGAATTCATTAAGGAAAACTTTAGCGACTCTCTGAGATACATGCTTGCATGCGTTGACTCAGACAATCAAATCTCCGGAATCCCAGAAATATCACCGCTGCTCAAAGAAGCAATAATCCACGCAGCGGAAAATCAACGACAATCCCTTACACAACACTCACTCCATACTTTATCAAAAAATAGTAAAAGTGGCGTTTACGAAACAGAATCTATTGACACTAACTTTAAAGCGCGCAAGGTCGACGAAAGCTTAATCAAAGTAATAACCGATGGTAGCGAGCACCAAAAACATTTGACTGAATCCATAAAAACAGCAAACACCCGCCTAATAATACACTCTACCTTTATAAACCCATCAACAGTAGAAACATTATTTCCTGACCTATTGGAGGCCGCTAGGAATCGCACCAAGATTGATATCTTGTGGGGGCAAACCGAACCTGAACAAACAAGCCGCGTACAACAGTACAACGAATTAGTAGAGTGCATTAAGTCCTTCCAAGAGCGCATCAATTCCGAGGGCCTATCAACTCAAATAAATTTCCACTCTGTACCAACCGGCTCCCACTCAAAATTCATCATACATGATACGCCAGACGATTCTTGGCAGTTAACAATAGGCTCATGCAATTGGCTATCTACGCAATTCAACAGATTTGAGGCATCGGTTCAAATCAAAGACCTAGCTATTGTCGCCGATGCTCTTAACATTGCGTCTGATCTAGCAACAGGTCGGTACGGGGTCTCAAACATATTGAGTCGTGAGTTAGCAGTAGAAGCAGCCAGAATTTACTCACTATCTGAATTAAACAAAAATACCGTAAAAAATCCCATCTCGGTGCAACTATTGACCTCCGCCGAGCATCATCAAACCATAAAAAACGCCAGCGATTCCGTTACTAGTGATTTTTTTATCTGCAGCCACCGCTTCAGCTTTGCCGCAGAGCGCCCAATCCTGACACCACTTTTAGCCGCCAAACGCGAAAATCCAAATTTGACCGTAAAAGTTGCTTACGGACGCGCCAGTGGCGCCATGAAGAACAGAGATGCTAACTCAGTAAACGCAGAGTTACGAAACCTTGGTTTCGTCATAACCAAGGCAGATGACCCACAAATTCACGCGAAATTTGTCACTTGGGATCAAAACAATCTCATAATCAGTAGTTTAAATTGGCTGTCGGCATCTTCAAAGGGGCATGAGTTTGGCGAGCTAGGCGTACTCATCACGGGTGGCGATTTTAGTGAGCAAATGATGAATTCTTTCAATCAGTTCTACCCTTCTTCGTAATTAATCGCCTACATATCACTTCATCTCACAAACCATGATGTAACTCAATTATAGCCTAGTCGCTGCTACCCCAGCGACTAGGCGCCGCGGCCCGTAGGGTTCGCTTCAAAATAAAAACAAGATAGCTAGGAAAAGAGGCTTCTATATGTCGAAAACGGGCAATCGCTACTATCAAATCAAATCTTCGAGTAGCACTTGAAGACCCATGGCCTTTCTAAACGACGCGCTATCAGCCGTACGGTCAGCAGGTAGTAATATCTAGTCGCCTCGCATCGCCTAGTCAGGCGATACTCCAGAAACCAAAGTAGATGCTTTCTTCGCCAAGTCCAAGGTATTTCTAGCTGCCAACGTTCTGATATCTCAGCATGGATGAGCTTTGCTTGTCGTATATGGCGCTGCCGCGTTGCGTACGACCCCGTCAGCACCGCAGCCAAGAAGAGCTCCATGTCGAATGGCTTACTCATGCATGCCCCCCAATGTAGGCCGCGACCACGTCGATCCGACCGTGCCCCAGCTCATAGCTGATTTGCCTTCTGGCCTCACGATCTAGGTGCCTATCTACCTGGCAACATTGGCCGCCGTTGATAGGTGCGGGGTGTTGGGTGATTTGCTCATAACGCTCGCATGCATACGCTGCTCGTAGCTCATGGAAGCCTTTGAGGTTGTGTGCATGCAGTATGTCCCGCGCCGGGCGGATAATTTCTTGCAGAAGACTCAGGTAGCTCTCGTGTGGCGCAATCAAGTTGCGACTACCCGCAGGCGACACCTGCTGTGCAAACTCAAGTGCACCTCGAACATGGCCGTCCACCGCAATCCAACGCGGCGCCGAAGCCCCGGCGCGACCGCCTTTGGTGCCATCCTGGATGTTGATTCTGCCCAGGTCCTTAGCCTCACGGCTCAGCCGTGGCAAGTCGGCTAGGATGGCCTCACGCAAGCGCATACCGGTGGCGCGCGCTAACAGAACAATCGCGGCGGCCCGTAGCTGATGTTGGCTGCTAAGCGCATCGACAATCTGCTTAACCTGTTCGCGGTCTTGGCCCTGCGGCACTAAATATCGAACCCCGGTGCGCTGCATACCCAACGCCTTGCTCGGACTCGGCAACTTCACGTACTGATCACCGCGAAGCGCCGCCATGGTCCTGTTAACGCTGGATAGCCGATTTTGTGCGGTGCTGACGGCGAGGTCACCGCGCCCAACCGCGTCGCGCAAATACGCTGCATAGTCGGCCAATACCTTCCGATCAATCTGCCGCGCATCATTGATACCTGACCCCTGTTCGGAACGGCACCACTTCACGAATGCCAACCATCGATCACTGTGCGCTTTCACCGTGCCGTAGTGGCCGCCGCCAAACATGTCTTTCAGCGCATGCGGCCCCGCGTAACTCAATTGCCTGCCGTAACCGAAATTACGACCATCGCGTCTACCCACTAATGCCATGTCGATCACCTCATCGCCGCTTCTCCCATCCTCGCCCCACGTCATCCCGCCAAGAATGCTGAGTGTTATCAGGGATCAAGGCCCCTGCGACCTGTGGGGAATGTCCTCTACGCGGGACTGGCGGCTCCTTACGACCGGGAGCAAGGGCATCTCATGATCTGGCCTCCTGAGCACCGTTACCGGTGGGCGGGTGGAGGCTGCATTGGCTGACGAGACCAGCGCCTGAAGATCCTGAGCCGAGTGTACGCAGCAGTGCGATGACCGGGGCATGCCTGACTGTCAGTCAGGTGCAGTCCATTCCCTGGTCTGCGGCACCATCATCTACAGCGCTGTTGCTGGTGACATCGGCGTTTGTCACGCCGATTGTCACGAGGGGAAATGCCGCAAAGCCTTGTGCGATCGGGCTGCAGCAGTGGTAGAAGTGCCCGTCTCTTTCCAGAAGAAAGAGACGGGCACAGGTTGGCGCAATATTCGGCCAAGCGGATAGGTTGCTGCAGGGCAGCGAGGTACGGTGTATCTGGCGCACGAGCGCTATATGTGTAAGAGCATCCATCACATGGGTAGTGACCGGGCGAGCTGCCGGATGCGAATCGCCCTTGGGGAGAACCACCGCGGGAGCGGCGTGACCTCGAAGGTTCTGGCCACCTGGGTGCTGTCAACGACAGCCTTTGCACTGTCTTTTCTACGCCCGCAATCCAGGAGGGTCAAGCGACTCGCCCGCCGGATTTTGCAGTTGAAAATGGCATGGGGCGTGTACGGAATCCCGTGGTTTCCAGTGGCAGATTGGGTGCTTTTGATTTTTCAGATGAGGTCCATCCAAACAGGGCGGCTTTGCAGCCCTGTTTGGATGGACCCGTATGGAAAGCGGATCACCGAAATTTCAAAGCCGTGCGCTCACTCGACTGCGCCACGCCTTGCTCGTAGGCTAGAAACGTTTGCCCCGGTCTGATTCGCGAACTCATGCGGCGAGATATGCTCCTGCCGGTTCGCTTCGAGGTAACGGCTCCACCAACTCATGATCATTCGCCGCTCCTCCAGGAACTCGGCCTTGTGGATATACGCCGCCCGAACATTGTTGCGCTCCCTGTGGCTCATCTGCCGCTCGATAGCCGTCTCTGACCACAGCCCGGATTCGACCAAGGCACTGCACGCCATGGACCGGAAGCCATGCCCGCAGATTTCGGTCTTGGTGTCATAGCCCATGTTCCGCAGAGCACTGTTGACCGTGTTCTCGGACATAGGTTTCCACGAGCGAGCGTCACTGGTGAACACCAGATCGAAGTACCCCGTGATCGCATGAATCTGTTCGAGTAACGCCACCGCTTGCGGTGACAGAGGGACAAGATGGATGTCACCCGCCATCTTCGTTCCTCTGGTCGAATACGGTACGCCGTCCAACGCGGGTCGCGTATCCGGTATCTCCCAGATACCGCGCTTCAGGTCGAACTCACTCCAACGTGCGAACCGCAATTCGCTGGAGCGTACGAACACATGCAGCGACAGCATGACTGTCAGCCGAGTGAGCGTGCGCCCTTTGTAGTTCTCGATGCGGTCCATCAACTCAGGCAGACGTGAGAGCGGGAGTGCAGGCCGGTGCGTAACCCGTGGCGCGCTGATGAAGCCCTCAAGGTCATACGCAGGGTTCACCGTGATCAGCCGTAGCCGCTTAGCCTCACGCATGATGCTCTGAAGGTAGTTTTGTACCCTTAAGGCCACATCGATCGTGCCGCGCTTCTTGATTGCTTCAAGCGGCTGCATGAGGTCGAAGGTATCCAGATCAACGATGGCGCGTGCGCCTAGCAGCGGGAATACGTGCGTCTTCAAGCGACTCAGCACGGTCCTCGAATGGCCAGGTGCCCACTTCACGGACATTTCCTTATGCCAGTCCAAGGCAACGCGTTCGAATGTGTGGCCTCTTACAACCGCCTCGGCCTTGGCCTGCTGCTTGGACGCAATCGGATCAATGCCCTCAGCCAGCATCCGCTTGGTCTCCAGACGCTTCTGCCGAGCATCTGCAAGCCCAATGACGGGATAGTTGCCAAACGAGGTCAGCCCCTCTCGCCCATCCGGTTTCACATACCGGAAGCGCCAGCCTTTGCGGCCATTGGGGTAAACGAGGAGGTAAAGACCGTCACCGTCAAATAGCTTGTATGGGCGGTCAGTAGGTTTGGCCGAGCGGCAGGCGGTGTCAGTAAGGGGAACAGTAGTACGAGCCATAAGGGTAAACCCCTTTATCGAATCGACTTTATCCCAAACGTTACCCCTAAATCGGCTGGCAGCTGTCGGAATCCGACGGAACGCCATAACGAAAAAACCCGCCAGAAGGCGGGTTTTACGGGGGTTCCAGAGATTTTGGTAGCCTTCACTGGAACCTGAACTGGTGCCGGAGACAGGAATCGAACCTGCGACCTTCGCGTTACGAGTGCGCTGCTCTACCGACTGAGCTACACCGGCGTGGGCTAAAACCTAGCACCAGCGCCCCGGGCCGGCAACCGAGAGGCTTTTATTGCAGATAGCAAAACGCCCCGAACCAGTCGGGGCGTCTGCTTGTTCAGCGTAAGGCTAAAGGGTGATTAAACGCCCGAAGCCTTGGCTGCTGCCACGTCTTTGATGGACAGTTTGATACGGCCGCGGTTGTCCACGTCCAGTACCAGCACTTCCACTTCCTGGCCTTCTTTCAGGATGTCGGTGACTTTCTCAACGCGAGCGTCGCTCAGCATGGAGATGTGCACCAGACCATCCTTGCCCGGCAGGATGTTGACGAAGGCGCCGAAGTCGACGATGCGCTCAACCTTGCCGACGTAGATCTTGCCGATCTCGGCTTCCGCGGTGATGCCCAGAACGCGCTGACGCGCGGCCTCTGCAGCTTCCTTGGTTTCGCCGAAGATCTTGATCGAGCCGTCGTCTTCGATGTCGATCGAAGCCTTGGTTTCTTCACAGATCGCGCGGATGGTGGCGCCGCCTTTACCGATGACGTCACGGATCTTGTCGGTGTCGATCTTCATCGCGATCATGGTCGGAGCGTTGGCCGACAGCTCGGTACGGGACTGACCGATGATCTGGTTCATCTGACCGAGGATGTTCAGGCGAGCTTCCAGGGCCTGGCCCAGGGCGATCTCCATGATCTCTTCGGTGATGCCCTTGATCTTGATGTCCATCTGCAGCGCGGTGACGCCTTTGGCGGTACCGGCTACCTTGAAGTCCATGTCGCCCAGGTGGTCTTCGTCACCCAGGATGTCGGTCAGGACTGCGAACTTCTCGCCTTCCTTGACCAGGCCCATGGCGATACCGGCAACCGGCGCCTTCATTGGTACACCAGCGTCCATCAGCGCCAGGGAAGCACCGCACACGGAAGCCATGGAGCTGGAACCGTTAGACTCGGTGATTTCCGATACTACGCGGATGGTGTAAGGGAACACGTCGGCGGCTGGCAGCATGGCCTGGACCGAACGACGGGCCAGACGGCCGTGACCGATTTCACGACGACCAGCGCCGCCCATGCGACCACACTCGCCCACCGAGAACGGAGGGAAGTTGTAGTGCAGCATGAAGGGGTCTTTCTTCTCGCCTTCCAGGGTGTCCAGCAGCTGTGCGTCACGGGCAGTACCCAGGGTCGCAACCACCAGGGCCTGGGTTTCGCCACGGGTGAACAGGGCCGAACCGTGAGTCTTGGGCAGTACGCCGACTTCAATGTTCAGCGGACGTACAGTGCGAGTGTCGCGGCCGTCGATACGTGGCTTGCCGTTGACGATGTTTTCGCGAACGGTGCGGTATTCGATCTCGCCGAAAGCGGCTTTGACGTCGGACGCCGAAGGCTGGCCTTCTTCACCGGAGAGCTTGGCGACGACCTGGTCTTTCAGCTCGCCCAGGCGAGCGTAACGGTCGGCCTTGACGGTGATGGTGTAAGCCTGGGAGATGGCTTCGCCGAACTCGGCACGGATAGCGCCCAGCAGTTCGGTGGCTTCTGGGGCAGCAGCCCAGTCCCAGGTAGGTTTGGCAGCTTCGGCGGCCAGCTCTTTGACAGCCTTGATCACCGACTGGAATTCGTCGTGGGCGAACAGTACAGCGCCCAGCATCTGGTCTTCGGTCAGCTCTTTGGCTTCCGATTCAACCATCAGTACGGCTTCTTCGGTACCGGCCACGACCATGTCCAGGCTCGAAGCAGCCAGTTGCTCGTAGGTCGGGTTCAGCAGGTAACCGGTGCTTTCGTGGAATGCCACGCGAGCGGCGCCGATCGGGCCGTCGAAAGGAATGCCGGAGATCGCCAGGGCAGCCGAGGTACCGATCATCGCAGCGATGTCCGGATCGGTCTTCTTGCTGGTGGAAACCACGGTGCAGACTACCTGCACTTCGTTCATGAAGCCTTCTGGGAACAGAGGGCGGATCGGACGGTCGATCAGACGCGAGGTCAGGGTTTCTTTCTCGGAAGGACGGCCTTCGCGCTTGAAGAAACCGCCAGGGATCTTACCGGCAGCGTAAGTCTTTTCCTGGTAGTGAACAGACAGAGGGAAGAAGCCCTTGCCTGGATCGGCTTGCTTGGCGCCAACCACGGTCACCAATACGCTGACGTCGTCGTCAACGGTGACCAATACTGCGCCGGAGGCCTGACGGGCGATACGGCCAGTCTCGAGGGTTACGGTCGACTGACCGAACTGGAATTTTTTGATTACCGGGTTCACGGTGTCCTACCTTCTTTGTGGCTCTTGGGGAAACTTGATTCTTGCGAAATTCTTGGGCAATGCGGGGAATCGGCCCAGCCTTTATTGTCCAGGTAAAACAGTGCAGCAGATAAAACTTGAGGCTGGAAGCCTGCCATACGCCGGCGGAAAAACCGCTGACGCATGGCAAACAACCAACCTCATAGCGCAATCGCTGATTAGCGACGCAGACCCAGACGACCGATCAGGGTGCTGTAACGGCTCAGGTCCTTGCCTTTCAGGTAGTCCAGCAGCTTACGACGCTGGTTTACCATGCGGATCAGGCCACGACGGGAGTGGTGGTCTTTACCGTTGGCTTTGAAGTGACCTTGCAGTTTGTTGATGTTGGCGGTCAGCAGTGCAACTTGCACTTCTGGCGAACCAGTGTCACCAACAGCTTGCTGGTAGTCGGTTACGATCTGAGCTTTTTCTTCAACGCTGAGTGCCATGTGGGCAATCCTTATATCAGGAAACTGTTCAAGAACAGTTTCAACAGGCCAGGGACAAATCCCTGTATCTATAAATGAGTAGTGACCGTGCCTGTTAACAGCCACCCTCGTCCGGTCATTCTGACCGAATCAGTCGACGCGGCGCGATGCGCCCGTCTTCGCTCACTTCACCGATACCAATGAAGCGACCGTTGTGATCCTGTACCCGCACCATGCCGAACTTCGGTGCATCCGGGGCACGTACCGGCTGGCCATTGAGCCAGTAGAACGCGCTGTGCTCCGAGAACTGCAGCAGCGGCCAATCCAGCAGACCGCTGTCCGATGGCATCAGGAAGCGGTCTACCGCTTCGTTGCCGCCTTCGGCGTGCACTGCTTCAAGCTCTTCCAGGGTGACCGTCTGCGCCAGGCTGAAAGGTCCGGCCTGGGTCCGTCGCAGTTCTGCAACGTAGGCACCACAGCCGAGCTTTTCACCGATATCTTCCACCAGGGTGCGGATATAGGTGCCTTTGCTGCAGTCCACCGCCAAGCGAGCAGTGTCACCTTCGAAGGCGAGCAATTCCAAGCGCGCAATAGTAACAGAACGCGGTTCGCGCTCCACCACTTCCCCTGCACGAGCCAGTTTGTAGAGTGGCTGGCCATCGCGCTTGAGGGCCGAGTACATCGGCGGTATCTGCTTGATTTCGCCACGAAATTCCGGCAATACCGCCTCGATATCGGCACGACCAACGGTCACTTCGCGGGTCTGCAAAACTTCGCCTTCAGCGTCCGCGGTGGTGGTGGTCTTGCCCAACTGAGCCAGGGTTTCGTAACCCTTGTCGGAATCGAGCAGGTATTGCGAGAACTTGGTGGCCTCGCCAAAGCACAGCGGCAAAACGCCGGTGGCCAGGGGGTCGAGGCTACCGGTGTGGCCGGCCTTCTCGGCGTTGAGCAGCCAACGGACCTTCTGCAGCGCCGCGTTGGAGGTGAAGCCCAGCGGCTTGTCCAGGAGGATGATGCCGCTGACGTTACGACGGATACGCTTGACCTGAGCCACCGCTTACTCCTTGGCGTCTTCAGGGGCAGGCGCGTCGCCATGCTGGCTGTCTTCAGCCACGGCACGCTCGATCAGGGCCGACAGGTGCGCCCCGCGGGCGACGCTCTCGTCGTAATGGAAGTGCAGTTGCGGCACGCTGCGCAGCTTCATTTCCTTGGCCAATTGCATACGCAGGAAACCTGCCGCCGAGTTCAGCACCTTGATGCTCTGGGCGATTTGCTCGGCGTTTTCCTGGCCCATCACGGTGATGAAGATCTTCGCGTGGCCGACGTCGCGGCTGACTTCCACGGCGGTGATGGTCACTAGACCGACGCGTGGATCCTTGACTTCACGACGGATCAGTTGCGCCAGTTCGCGCTGCATCTGATCACCGATACGTTGGGTACGGCTGTATTCTTTTGCCATGTCTTGTTACCTGTTACTGCCTCACGGTGAAACCCGTGTGGTCTGAAAGCGGCAAACGCCCGGCCTGGCAGAAGCCAGACCGGGCGTTGCGTTTAGAGGCCGCCGAGGGCGCCGTGCATTTGCATGCGAGCGGCCATCAGGGCTCTTGAAGTGCGCGAGTTAGAGGCTGCGAGCAACCTGGACCTTCTCGAAGACTTCGATCTTGTCGCCGACTTTGACGTCGTTGTAGCTCTTCACGCCGATACCGCATTCCATGCCGGCACGTACTTCAGAGGCGTCATCCTTGAAGCGACGCAGGGATTCCAGCTCGCCTTCGAAGATAACGATGTCTTCACGCAGTACGCGGATTGGACGGTTACGGTGCACGACACCTTCAATGACCATGCAACCGGCGATCGCGCCAAACTTCGGCGAGCGGAACACGTCGCGAACTTCGGCAACACCCAGGATGTTCTCCCGAACGTCGCTGCCCAGCATACCGGTCAGGGCTTTCTTGACGTCTTCGATGATGTCGTAGATCACGTTGTAGTAACGCATATCCAGACCTTCCTGCTCGACGATCTTCCGTGCGCCGGCGTCGGCACGCACGTTGAAGCCGAACAGTACAGCGTTGGAGGCCAGTGCCAGGTTGGCGTCGCTTTCGGTGATACCACCGACGCCGCCGCCCACTACGCGCACTTGCACTTCGTCGTTGCCCAGGCCGTTCAGAGCGCCTTGCAGAGCTTCCAGCGAACCACGGACGTCGGATTTGAGGACGATGTTGAGCGTCTTCTTCTCTTCCTGGCCCATGCTTTCGAAGATGTTTTCCAGCTTGCCAGCGTGAGCACGGGCCAGCTTGACCTCGCGGAACTTGCCTTGACGGAACAGAGCCACTTCACGGGCTTTCTTCTCGTCGGCAACCACGCTCATCTCGTCGCCAGCGTCCGGAGTACCGTCCAGGCCGAGGATCTCGACCGGAATGGAAGGACCGGCTTCCTTGATTGGCTTGCCGTTCTCGTCGAGCATGGCGCGCACGCGGCCATAGTTCGAGCCGACCAGCACCATGTCGCCTTGACGCAGCGTACCGTCCTGAACCAGCACGGTAGCTACCGGGCCGCGGCCCTTGTCGAGGCGGGACTCGACCACGACACCACGGCCCGGGGCCGAAGGAGTCGCCTTGAGTTCCAGGACTTCGGCCTGCAGCAGAACAGCTTCCAGCAGGTCGTCGACACCGGTACCCATTTTTGCGGAGACCGGTACGAATGGAGTATCACCACCCCAGTCTTCCGACGTCACGCCGTGAACCGAAAGCTCACTGCGGATACGGTCCAGGTCGGCGCCCGGCTTGTCGATCTTGTTCACCGCAACCACCAGCGGAACGCCGGCAGCTTGTGCGTGCTGAACGGCTTCAACGGTCTGCGGCATCACGCCGTCGTCCGCTGCAACCACCAGGATCACGATGTCGGTGGCCTTGGCACCACGGGCACGCATGGCGGTAAACGCGGCGTGACCTGGGGTGTCGAGGAAGGTGACCATGCCGCGCTCGGTTTCTACGTGGTAGGCACCGATGTGCTGGGTGATGCCGCCGGCCTCGCCCGCGGCCACTTTGGCGCGACGGATGTAGTCCAGCAACGAGGTCTTACCGTGGTCAACGTGGCCCATTACGGTCACGACCGGCGCACGGGCAACCGCTTCACCTTCGAACTTCAGGGACTCGGCCAGGGAATCTTCCAGGGCGGTGTCGCTGACCAGGGTCACTTTGTGGCCCAGTTCTTCAGCAACCAGCTGGGCAGTTTCCTGGTCCAGAACCTGGTTGATGGTGGCTGGAGTACCCAGCTTGAACATGAACTTGATGACTTCGGCAGCCTTGACCGACATCTGCTGGGCCAGTTCGCCCACAGTGATGGTCTCGCCGATCTGCACGTCACGTACCACTGGCCCGGTTGGGCTCTGGAAACCGTGAGCATTGCGCTTCTTCAGCTTGGCCTTGCCGCGACCACCACGACGGAAGCCATCGCTTTCTTCGTCGGTGGTACGTGGGGCAACGCGCGGAGCTGGCGCCTTTTCCTTGACCGAAGCACGATGCGGAGCATTTTTGCGCTCGCCATCGCCGCCACGACGGTTGTCGTCGTTGCGGGTCTTGTCCGGACGGCGCTGTTCGTCTTTCTTGCGCGCGTCAGCTGCTGGAGCCGCAGTGGCCACCGGAGCTTCCTGCACAGGCTCGACTACAGGCGCTGGAGCAGGAGCTGCTGCTTGCGCAGCAACCGGCTCGGCAACCGGAGCAGGCTGGCGACGCGCTTCTTCTTCGGCGCGACGCTTGGCTTCTTCTTCAGCCTTCTGACGAGCAGCATTTTCTACTGCACGACGTTCTTCCAGTTCGCGTTGACGCTCGGCTTCGATTTCTTCCGGGCTGCGCTGTACGAAGACTTTCTTCTTGCGCACTTCAACGCTGATGCTCTTGCTGCCAGCAACCCGCAGGGTGCTGGTGGTCTTGCGCTGCAAAGTAATTTTGCGTGGTTCTTCCACTTTCGCCTTGTGGCTGCTTTTCAGGTGAGTCAGCAACGACTGCTTCTCACTGTCGCTCACATGTTCCTCGGCGGCGGTGTGCGGCAGACCTGCCTCACGCATCTGCTGCAGCAGGCGCTCTACCGGTGTTTTGACCTCATCGGCCAGTTGTTTCACCGTGACTTGCGTCATGCACTTCTCTCCTCAGGCCGCGCCTAATTACTCGAACCAGTGGGCTCGGGCGGCCATGATCAACTTGCCGGCACGATCATCGTCAATGCCGTCGATGTCGAGCAGGTCGTCAATAGACTGCTCGGCCAGGTCTTCGCGGGTAATTACGCCGCGCACCGCCAGTTCCATCGCCAAATCCTTGTCCATACCCTCAAGCGAGAGCAGGTCTTCGGCCGGATGGGCGTCTGCCAGCTTTTCCTCAGTAGCGATGGCTTTAGTCAACAAGCGATCCTTGGCCCGAGCGCGAAGCTCGTTGACGATGTCTTCGTCAAAGCCGTCGATGTTGAGCATTTCTTCCAGCGGTACGTAGGCAATCTCTTCCAGGCTGGTGAAGCCTTCATCAACCAGAACCTGTGCCAGTTCTTCATCGACTTCCAGCTCGTCGATGAAATTGCGCAGGATGTCGCCGGTTTCTGCTTGCTGCTTGGCCTGGATGTCCGATTCGGTCATCACGTTCAGGGTCCAGCCAGTCAGTTGGCTGGCCAGACGCACGTTCTGACCACCACGACCGATGGCTTGAGCCAGATTGTCTGCGCCAACGGCGATGTCCATGGCATGGGCATCTTCGTCGACGATAATTGCCGCGACTTCGGCCGGCGACATGGCGTTGATCACGAACTGCGCCGGGTTCTCATCCCACAGGACGATATCCACACGCTCGCCACCCAACTCACCGGAAACGGCCTGGACGCGCGAACCGCGCATACCAATGCACGCGCCCTGCGGGTCGATGCGCTTGTCCTTGGAGCGAACTGCGATCTTGGCCCGCGAACCCGGATCACGGGAGGCGGCCATTACTTCGATCAGGCCTTCGGCAATTTCCGGCACCTCGATACGGAACAGCTCGATCAGCATTTCCGGCGCGGTACGCGACAGGATCAGCTGCGGGCCGCGGTTCTCGGTGCGGATTTCCTTGAGCAGCGCGCGCAGGCGCACGCCAACCCGGAAAGTCTCACGGGAGATGATGTCCTCACGGGCCAGCAACGCCTCGGCGTTGTTACCCAGGTCGACGATCACGTTGTCACGTGTCACTTTTTTCACGGTGCCGGAGATGATTTCCCCCAGGCGCTCGCGATAGGCATCAACTACCTGTGCGCGCTCGGCTTCGCGAACCTTCTGCACGATGACCTGCTTGGCGGTCTGGGCAGCGATGCGGCCGAACTCGATGGATTCGATCTTTTCTTCGATCACATCACCGACTTTGGCGTCGGGATGGGTTTCGCGAGCCTTGCTCAACCAGGTCTCGACCGCTGGATCATCCAGGTCGGCTTCTTCGACCACCGTCCAGCGACGGAAAGTTTCGTAGGAACCGGTGTGGCGATTGATTTCCACACGCAGGTCTACTTCGTCCTCAAAACGCTT
The DNA here is from genome assembly GCF_052665325.1 of Pseudomonas sp. 8(2025). Taxonomy (NCBI): domain Bacteria; kingdom Pseudomonadati; phylum Pseudomonadota; class Gammaproteobacteria; order Pseudomonadales; family Pseudomonadaceae; genus Pseudomonas; species Pseudomonas sp. 8(2025). The sequence continues at coordinate 511,154 of NZ_JBQOIE010000003.1, forward strand.
CTTGGTAGCAGTGGCCAGGGCCAGCTCCAGCGCTTCAAAAATTACGCTTGCCGGTACACCCTTTTCATTGGATACCGACTCAACAACCAGCAGTACTTCTTTGCTCATCGTACGCCTCGCCTTTCGCAAGCCATTGGATCCGCGGGATCCGCGTCTCAGTCAAAACTGGGAATTATGTTGGCCTTGTCGATCATATCGATCGGCAACAGGAACTCATGGTCATCCACTTGCACCACGACATCCTGTTCCTCCACCCCGCGGAGAAGGCCCTGAAAATTACGCCGACCTTCGAAGGGCGAGCGCAGTTTGATCTTCACTTGCTCACCGACATACTTGGCAAACTGTTCAAGAGTGAACAGTGGGCGTTCCATGCCAGGAGAGGAAACTTCAAGGGTGTATTCAACGGAGATCGGATCTTCTACGTCGAGAACACCACTGATCTGACGGCTGACGATGGCGCAATCGTCCACCAGCACGCCGCCTTCTTTATCGATATAAACGCGCAACAATGAGTGGCGACCCTGAGCCGAAAACTCAATACCCCAGCATTCATAGCCAAGGGCCACGACCACCGGGGCCAACAAGGCCTGCAACTGTTCTAGCTTGCTCGACACCTGAACCCCCTCGTGCATGCTTGTGCAAATAAAAAATGGGCGAAGCGCCCATCCCGGAAACGCCGTTGAATAGCGGCGTTGTAAAGTGTCCAGCTAACAAAAAGCCCCTGAAAAGGGGCTCCGCTAAAACTGGTTGCGGGGGCCGGATTTGAACCGACGACCTTCGGGTTATGAGCCCGACGAGCTACCAGACTGCTCCACCCCGCGACAAAGCTGGGGCGGAAGTATACGACTGATCCCTTTTTGGGTCAATGTAACCTTCCACCTACAAGAAAGCCCGCAACAGCGGGCTCTCCTGATAATTGGTACCGAGAAGGGGACTCGAACCCCTACACCCTATGGGCACAACCACCTCAAGGTTGCGTGTCTACCAATTCCACCACCTCGGCATAGACTACGTTACTGCGTGAAACTCTTCTTACTTCTGCTCTGGAGCTGGAGGTACGTCAGTCGCGCTGTTGGCCGACTTTTGCTCTTGGAGCACCGGGACATCATCAGAAGCCGGTTTTTGCTTTGGTACTTCAAGCACTGCTGGATCTGGCAAACCTACTTGAGTCAGCTGGTGAGCTTTCTCTTTAGCAAAGTAACCTAACCCCAAGCTGGTTATGAAGAAACCGGCGGCAAGTATAGCAGTAAACTTACTAAGAAAGGTAGAGGAACCTTGGCTTCCGAACACAGTATTTGAAGCACCTGCACCGAAAGACGCGCCAGCATCCGCACCTTTACCCTGCTGCAGCAAAACCAGAGCAACTACGCCCAGGGCACCCAGCAGATGAAAAACGACTACGACTGTTTCCAGCATTTTTTCAGTTTCCCGCGGCGCGACAGATCGCACCGAACTCATCTGCATTCAGGGAAGCTCCACCAATGAGCCCCCCATCGATATCCGGCATGCCGAACAGTTCGACCGCATTGGCCGCCTTCACGCTGCCGCCGTATAGAAGCCGCACACCTCGTGCCACTTCAGAATTTTCTGCCGCCAACTGCGCGCGGATAGCTGCGTGCACATCCTGCGCCTGTTGCGGTGTCGCAGTCAGCCCGGTACCAATGGCCCAGACCGGCTCGTAAGCGATAACAGCATTGGCGAACGCACCAACACCCAACTCTTCGATGATGCTGCCCAGCTGACGCCCGACAACCTCTAGAGTCTTCCCGGCTTCGCGCTGCTCGAGGGTCTCCCCTACACACAGAACCGGCTTCAAGCCACAGGCCTGCGCCGCTGCGAACTTGCGATTGAGAGTCGCGTCACGCTCACCCATGATCAGGCGGCGCTCGGAGTGCCCAACCAGCACCAGGGAACAACCTGCATCCACCAACTGACTCGGGGCGATCTCGCCCGTCAATGCACCTTGCATGGATTCCACCGCAGAGTTCTGCGCGCCGACCTGAATCGACTTACCCTTCAAGCCATCAATCACTTGATTGATATGCAAGCAAGGCGGGAATACCGCGACATCAACACCGCTTGGCAAGGCCAGATGACGAAGGCCGTTGATCAGCTCAGCGACGCTGGCGCGGGTACCGTGCATCTTCCAGTTACCAGCTACCATAGGGCGACGCATGCTGTACCTCGTCGGTCAAAGTGGGCGCAGATGTTACCCAACCAAAACAACACTGGCAAGCCGAAATCAGGCAGAAACTTCAGCAACCAGTTTCGCCAGCTCTTCGGCATAAGCGCGAACCTGAGCTTCGTCGTCGCCTTCAACCATCACGCGCACCAGAGGCTCAGTACCCGACTTGCGCAACAGAACCCGACCACGCCCAGCCATAGCGGCCGTGACACGCTCGCAAGCCTCTTTCACCGCAGGATGCTCGACCGGGTTCTCACCGCCGCCAAAGCGCACATTGACCAGCACCTGAGGACACTTGCGCAGCCCCTGACGGGACTGGGCCAGGCTTTCACCACGAGCCTTGAGCGCCATCAGCACCTGCAGCGCGGCAATGATCGCATCCCCGGTAGTAGCATGACGGAAGCACACGATGTGCCCGGAGTTTTCGCCACCTACCAGCCAATTGCGCTCCAGCAGCTCGGCGATCACATAACGGTCACCGACGTTGGCCCGGACAAAGGGGATACCCAAGTCCGCCAGGGCCAGTTCCAGCCCCAGGTTGCTCATGAGCGTTCCGACCACGCCGCCTTGCAGCTTGTCACGCTCATGCAGGTCGCGAGCGATGATGAACAGCAACTCATCACCATCCACGATCGCGCCAGTCTGATCGACCATGAGCACCCGGTCACCGTCGCCATCAAAGGCAATACCCAGATCCGCGTGCTCTGCCAGGACCGCCGCTTGCAATTGCGACATATGAGTCGAACCGCAGTTCTCGTTGATGTTCAAGCCATTGGGTTGCGCGGACAGCACAGTGACCTGCGCCCCCAACTCGCGGAACACGCTTGGCGCCACCTTGTAGGTCGCACCATGAGCGCAGTCGAGAACAACTTTCAAACCAGCGAAGCTGGTGCTGGAAGGCACGCTGCTTTTGCAGAATTCGATATAACGCCCTGAAGCGTCGTTGATCCGCGACACCTTGCCGAGCTTGCTCGACTCCACCACGGTCATCGGCGCATCCAGCAACTCCTCGATCATCAGCTCGACCTCGTCAGGCAGTTTGGTGCCTTCGCCCGAGAAGAACTTGATGCCGTTGTCATCATGAGGATTGTGCGAGGCACTGATAACGATGCCCGCCTCCGCATGGAAGGTACGCGTCAGGTAAGCAATGGCCGGAGTCGGCATCGGCCCCAGGAGCATCACATCAGCACCGGCTGCAGACAACCCGGCCTCCAGTGCAGACTCGAACATGTACCCGGAGATACGCGTGTCCTTGCCCACCAGCACGCGGCAGGCGCCCATGCTGCGAAATGCCATGCCGGCGGCCCAGCCGAGCTTGAGCATGAAATCAGGAGTGATAGGGAATTCGCCTACACGGCCGCGGATACCGTCGGTGCCAAAGTATTTTTTAGTCATAAGTACTCCATCATTCTTATTCGGCGGATTCCACTGCCGCAATCATTCGCACCACATCCACGGTCTCGGCGACATCATGGACACGGATAATTTTCGCGCCCTTGGCCACTGCCAGGGCCGCTAGCGCCAGACTGCCGTGCAATCGCTCACCTACGGGGCGATTCAAGGCCTGGCCAATCATGCTCTTGCGCGACACCCCAACCAACAACGGGCGCCCAAGTGCATGCAAGGCATCCATATGCTTGAACAGGCTCAGGTTGTGTTGCAGGGTCTTGGCAAAGCCAAAGCCCGGATCGAGCACAATTCGCTCTGGACCGATGCCCACTGACGCACACTGGGCCATGCGCTCAACCAGGAACTCGGCAACCTCTCGGGTCACGTCCTGATAATGCGGGTTGTCCTGCATGTCACCGGGCTCACCCAGCATGTGCATCAGACACACCGGCAAGCCAGTGGCCGCCGCCGCATCCAGGGCACCCTCCCGGCGCAATGAACGAACGTCATTGATCAGCCCTGCGCCGAGGCGAGCGGTTTCACGCATCACCGCCGGTGTCGAGGTATCAACAGAAATGATCACATCCAACTCACGGTGGATGCGCTCGACCACAGGCGCGACTCGCTCCAACTCCTCCAGCGGCGATACCGCACGGGCACCCGGGCGAGTGGATTCGCCACCGACATCAATCAGCGTAGCACCGGCCGCAACCATGGCCTCGGCATGCCGCAAAGCCAGATCAAGCTGGCTGAAGCGGCCACCATCAGAGAAGGAGTCGGGAGTTACATTCAAGATGCCCATGACATGTGCATGGGCCAAATCAAGAACCCGGTTGCCGCAAGGCAACCGGGTGGAGGAAGGAACAGAAGTCATTTAAAACCTTAGTGGTCGGCTGCTGGGCCGCCAATGGGTGTTTCCGGACGCTCATTCTGCACTACTGGAGGAGGAGTACCCGAGCCGCCCTCCCAATCACGAGGCTCGCGTGGAGTACGCCCTGCCATGATGTCGTCGATCTGATCGGCGTCGATGGTTTCGTACTTCATCAGGGCGTCTGCCATGGCGTCCAGCTTGTCGCGGTTGTCCGTCAGGATCTGCTTGGCGGTGCCGTAGCACTGATCGATGATGCTGCGCACCTCGGAGTCGATCAGTTTCGCCGTTTCCGCAGACAGGCTCGCATGCTGGCTACCCGCGCTGCGCCCCAGGAACACCTCACCCTCTTCTTCGGCATACATCAGCGGACCAAGCTTCTCGGAAAGACCCCATTTGGTCACCATGTTCCGCGCGATCTGGCTGGCACGCATGATGTCGTTGGAGGCGCCGGTGGTCACGCCGTCGAAGCCAAGGGTCATTTCTTCGGCGATACGACCGCCGTAGAGCGAGCAGATCTGGCTGATCAAGGCACGCTTGGAGAGGCTGTAACGATCTTCTTCCGGCAGGAACATGGTGACACCCAAGGCCCGGCCGCGAGGAATGATCGACACCTTGTAGACCGGGTCGTGCTCGGGCACGACACGACCAACAATGGCGTGGCCAGCTTCGTGATAAGCCGTGTTCTGCTTCTCTTTTTCGGACATGACCATGGATTTGCGCTCCGCGCCCATCATGATCTTGTCCTTGGCCAGTTCGAATTCCTTCATTTCAACGATGCGCTTGCCGGTACGCGCCGCAAACAGCGAGGCCTCGTTGACCAGGTTCGCCAGGTCGGCACCGGAGAAACCCGGGGTACCGCGGGCGATTACCGCAGGTGCAACGTCGTCGCCCATTGGCACTTTACGCATGTGCACCTTGAGAATCTGTTCGCGACCACGAATGTCCGGCAGGCCAACCACGACCTGACGGTCGAAACGGCCCGGACGCAGCAAGGCCGGGTCCAGTACGTCAGGACGGTTGGTCGCGGCGATCACGATAATGCCGTCGTTCATTTCGAAGCCATCCATCTCAACCAGCAACTGGTTGAGGGTCTGCTCACGCTCATCATGACCGCCGCCCATGCCGGCGCCACGGTGACGACCGACGGCGTCGATCTCGTCGATGAAGATGATGCAAGGAGCATGCTTCTTGGCTTGCTCGAACATGTCACGGACGCGGCTGGCACCCACCCCGACGAACATCTCGACGAAGTCGGAACCGGAAATGGTGAAGAACGGCACCTTGGCTTCACCAGCGATGGCTTTGGCCAGCAACGTCTTACCGGTACCTGGTGGGCCCACCATCAACACGCCGCGAGGAATACGACCGCCCAGACGCTGGAACTTGCCTGGGTCACGGAGGAATTCAACCAACTCACCTACTTCCTCCTTGGCCTCGTCGCAACCGGCAACGTCAGCCAAGGTAGTTTTCACCTGATCTTCAGACAGCAAGCGCGCCTTGCTCTTGCCGAAACTCATCGGCCCGCCCTTGCCTCCGGCACCACCCTGCATCTGGCGCATGAAGAACATGAACACCGCGATGATCACCAGGATCGGGAAGCTGGCCACCAGCAGTTGAGTCCAGATGCTTTGCTGTTCAGGCTGCTTGCCTTCGACCACCACGTGGTTGTCCACCAGGTCGCCGATCAGGCCATTGTCCTGAATGGCAGGACGAATGGTCTTGAAGCTGTCGCCATCGTTGCGCTTGCCGGTAATCACGTAGCCATCAACCGCTACGCGCTCGACCTTGCCATCCTTAACTTGCTGGATGAAGTCGGAATAGTTGAGGGTCTGCGGCTCGTTAGGGCTGGAGAAGTTGTTCATCACCGTCACCAGGACGGCGGCGATGATCAACCACAGGATCAGATTCTTTGCCATGTCGTTCAATTAACTACCCTCTGAAGCAAGCTCCGCTACTGGCGCGCGCTTCGCATGATATTCACCGGCCTAACTTACTACATTACCTACAGCTCTGGCAGGCGCTGTCTGTAACCCTATGTGAAACTTAGACTACACAATATGCGCTTAATCTGACGGGGCGAAATACGAAAATCCTATCACCCCAGTCAAAACTCTTACTTACTCACTACGACCACGGAAGCCGCGACCCAGCAAGTATTGCTCCCGAGAACGGTCACGAGATGATGACGGTTTGCGCATCTGCACTTTCTCGAACATCTGCCGCACGCTCTTGTGGTACTCATCGAAGCCTTCACCCTGGAAGATCTTGATCAGAAAATCACCACCTGGACGCAAGACCCGACCTGCAAGATCCAGCGCCAACTCGCACAGGAACATCGCTCGCGGCATATCCACGGCTGCTAACCCACTCATATTGGGGGCCATATCGGAAATCACAAGGTCAACTTCAGAATTTCCAACCGCCTCGAGGATCTGCGCCAGTACTGCATCCTCAGTGAAGTCCCCTTGAATAAAGGTCACATCGGGAATGCTGTCCATTTCCAGGATGTCCGAGGCAATTAGGCGCCCCTGGCCACCAATCAGACGACTGGTCACCTGCGACCAGCCACCAGGGGCGGCCCCCAGGTCGATAACACTCATGCCAGGACGGATAAGGCGGTCCTTTTCCTGGATCTCCAGCAGTTTGTAGCTGGCACGGGAACGGTACCCATCTTTTTGCGCCATTTTGACGAATGGGTCGTTGAAGTGCTCTTTCAGCCAGTTATGGCTAGTTTTGGAACGGGCCACGGGCCACCTCAAAATAAAACGGGTCGTGATTAACTGGGCGGTCCCGGACTCGCTCGGGTAAACTGGCCGCCGCTTTTTACAAGATCAGACGCAGGGGTCAGATTATGCCGCTCACTCAAGAGCAGAAGAAACAGTACAAATCCATTGGCCACCATCTGAAACCAGTATTGACTGTGGCTGACAACGGTTTGACCGAAGGTGTATTAGCCGAACTTGAACGCGCCTTGAGCGATCACGAGCTGATCAAGATCAAGCTCAACATCCTCGAGCGCGAGTCGCGCCTGGAAGCCATTGCCCAATTGTGCAAGGCCGGCAAAGCGGATCTGGTGCAGGTCATCGGCAAGATGGCGCTGATCTACCGCAAGAACGCCAAGGTAAACAAGCAATTGTCGAACGTCCATCGTTTCCACTGACGTCGACTCGGGTCAAGGGTGTGCCTGGCGCACCCTGCCACCCCATCCCGGCACTGGCTGCAACACCAGTACCAGCCCGGAAAAACCCAGGACCAGATAGCTGAACAACTGCCAGCGCTGAGCTTCCGGCAACAAGATGCGTACGACGAAATACATCGCACACGCATACATCGCCATCAATAGCAGTTGCCCCCGAATATCCCGCCACAAGCTCCTCAGCCCTTCGGACTGGATCAATACCAGTATCTGCAGGACCAGGCACGCCGCCGAAAAACCTACCAGCAACGCACTGAGCAGCGACGAGATTTCTTCGATCAGCAAGGGGGCAAGGCCAATCTGCCCCAGGGCGGGCAGCAAGCCGAGATGCAACAACCACAAGCCGCCGACCCACAACATCTGGGCCAGCTGCCAAAGCATGGCGCCCGCGTGCAGCGGGCGCCTTCTTTCAGATGTGACGGACTTCGACAATCTCGTACTCGATAACGCCACCAGGCGTTTTGACCGCCACCACATCACCCTCTTCCTTGGCAATCAAGGCGCGAGCGATCGGCGAGCCGACGGAAATTTTACCGAGTTTGATGTCAGCCTCGTCCTCACCCACGATCTGGTAGGTGACGCTTTCGTCAGTTTCGACGTTGGCGATTTCTACCGTGGTGCCAAAGATCACCTTGCCGGTATGGGGAATGGTCGTGACATCGATGACCACCGAGTTCTGCAGGCGGCCTTCAATATCGCGGATCCGCGCCTCTACCATGCCCTGCTGTTCGCGAGCAGCATGGTATTCGGCGTTTTCCTTCAGGTCACCCAACTCGCGGGCCGTACCGATGTCCTGGCTGAGCTTCGGACGCACGACCTTGGTCAGGTGAGCATGCTCTTCTTCCAGGGCGCGCGCGCCCTGGACGGTCATTGGGTATTTATTCATGCCTTCAATCCTGCGTGTAGATCCTGCAAGCGACGCACGGTCTTTTCCGGACCGAACTTCAACGCTTCACAGATAGCTTCGCCAGCAGCAATGGTGGTGGTGCAGTAGATCTTGTGCTGCAAGGCGTTACGACGAATGGAATAAGAGTCAGCAATCGACTGACGGCCTTCGGTGGTGTTGATGATCAGAGTGACTTCGTCGTTCTTGATCATATCGACTACATGCGGACGACCTTCAGTCACCTTGTTCACACGACGCACCTTCAGGCCGGCCGCCTCGATCAGCTTGGCGGTGCCCGCAGTAGCGACCACTTCGAAGCCCAAGTTGATCAGATCACGGGCCACGCCTGCAACCAGAGGCTTGTCATCGTCGCGCACGCTGATGAACGCAGTACCGCCGGTCGGCAGCACTTCGCTGGCACCCATCTGGGCCTTGGCAAAGGCTTCGCCGAAGGTGTCGCCCACGCCCATCACTTCACCGGTGGACTTCATCTCTGGGCCGAGGATCGGGTCGACGCCCGGGAACTTGGCAAACGGGAATACCGCTTCCTTGACGCTGTAGAAGTTCGGAATGATTTCCTTGGTGAAGCCCAGCTCTTTCAGGGTCTTACCGGCCATCACACGAGCAGCGATCATCGCCAGGGAGACACCGATGCACTTGGAAACGAACGGCACGGTCCGGGAAGCGCGCGGGTTCACTTCGATGACGTAGATCTGATCGCCCTGCAGGGCCAGCTGCACGTTCATCAGGCCAACCACACCCAGCTCCAGGGCCATTTTCTTGACCTGCTCGCGCATCTCGTCCTGGATGTGCGCCGGCAGCGAGTACGGCGGCAGCGAGCACGCAGAGTCACCGGAGTGAACGCCAGCCTGCTCGATGTGCTGCATGATGGCGCCGATCACTACGTCGGTGCCGTCGCAGACCGCATCCACGTCCATTTCAATGGCGCAGTTGAGGAAGTGATCCAGCAGCACCGGGCTGTCGTTGGACACTTGCACCGCTTCGCGCAAGTAGCGCTTGAGCTCATCTTCCTCGTAGACGATTTCCATCGCCCGGCCGCCCAGCACGTAGGACGGACGCACCACCAGCGGGTAACCGATCTTGGCGGCGGCACGAATTGCTTCGTCTTCGCTGCGCACGGTAGCGTTTGGTGGCTGACGCAGATTCAGGCGTTCGACCATCTGCTGGAAGCGCTCACGGTCTTCGGCGCGGTCGATAGCGTCTGGGCTGGTGCCGATGATCGGCACGCCGGCGGCTTCCAGGGCACGAGCCAGTTTCAGCGGAGTCTGGCCGCCGTACTGCACGATCACGCCTTTTGGCTTCTCGACACGGACGATTTCCAGCACGTCTTCCAGGGTCACTGGCTCGAAGTACAGGCGATCCGAAGTGTCGTAGTCGGTGGAAACGGTTTCCGGGTTGCAGTTGACCATGATGGTTTCGTAACCATCGTCGCGCAGCGCCAGGGCGGCGTGTACGCAGCAGTAGTCGAACTCGATGCCCTGGCCGATACGGTTTGGACCACCGCCCAGAATCATGATCTTGTCGCGGGTCGAAGGTGCGGCTTCGCACTCTTCTTCATAAGTCGAGTACAGGTACGCGGTGTCGGTGGCGAACTCGGCGGCGCAGGTGTCGACGCGCTTGTAGACCGGGAACACTTCCAGCTTCTGACGATGTGTGCGCAGGTTCTTCTCGGTCACGCCCAGCAACTTGGCCAGACGCTGATCGGAGAAGCCTTTGCGCTTGAGGCGGAACATCAGGTCGCGGTCGATGGCCGACAGGCCCAGGGTCTTGACCTTCTCTTCTTCCTTGATCAGGTCTTCGATCTGCACCAGGAACCAAGGATCGATCATGTTCATGCCGAAGATCTGCTCGACGGTCATGCCGGCACGGAAGGCATCAGCCACGTACCAGATACGCTCGGCGCCGGGCACGGTCAGTTCGCGCTTGAGCACGTTCATGCTTTCCGGATTGCTCAGGTCGAGCTTGGGATCCAGGCCGCAAACGCCCACTTCCAGACCGCGCAGGGCTTTCTGCAGGGATTCCTGGAAGGTCCGACCGATAGCCATGACCTCACCCACCGACTTCATCTGGGTGGTCAGGCGCGCGTCGGCCTTGGAGAACTTCTCGAAGGCGAAGCGTGGCAGCTTGGTCACGACGTAGTCGATGGACGGCTCGAAGGACGCCGGGGTCTTGCCGCCGGTAATATCGTTGGACAGCTCGTCCAGGGTGTAGCCGACAGCCAGCTTGGCCGCGACCTTGGCGATCGGGAAACCGGTGGCTTTCGAAGCCAGCGCCGAGGAACGGGATACCCGCGGGTTCATCTCGATCACGACCATGCGGCCAGTGTTCGGGCAGATACCGAACTGCACGTTGGAACCGCCAGTTTCCACACCGATCTCGCGCAGCACCGCCAGGGAGGCGTTACGCAGGATCTGGTATTCCTTGTCGGTCAGGGTCTGCGCCGGAGCCACGGTGATGGAGTCACCGGTGTGCACGCCCATCGGGTCGAAGTTCTCGATGGAGCAGACGATGATGCAGTTGTCCTTCTTATCGCGGACCACCTCCATCTCGTACTCTTTCCAGCCGATCAGGGATTCGTCGATCAGCAGTTCCTTGGTCGGCGACAGGTCCAGACCGCGGGCGCAGATCTCTTCGAACTCTTCACGGTTGTAGGCGATGCCACCACCGGTGCCACCCATGGTGAAGGATGGACGGATGATGCAAGGGAAGCCCAGCTTGTCGAGGACCGCATTGGCCTCTTCCATGCTGTGGGCAATACCGGAGCGCGGGCACGCCAGGCCGATGGACTTCATGGCAGCGTCGAAGCGCGAACGGTCTTCAGCCTTGTCGATGGTGTCGGCGTTGGCGCCGATCATCTCTACGCCGAACTTCTCCAGGACGCCTTCACGCTCCAGGTCCAGGGCGCAGTTCAGCGCAGTCTGGCCGCCCATGGTCGGCAGCAGCGCGTCCGGACGCTCTTTCTCGATGATCTTGGCAACGGTCTGCCACTTGATCGGCTCGATGTAGGTGGCGTCGGCCATGGCCGGGTCGGTCATGATGGTGGCCGGGTTGGAGTTCACCAGGATGACCCGGTAACCCTCTTCGCGCAGGGCCTTGCAAGCCTGGGCGCCGGAGTAGTCGAATTCGCAGGCCTGGCCGATCACGATCGGGCCAGCGCCAAGAATCAGGATGCTTTTAATGTCTGTACGTTTTGGCATGGGTTGTCACTCAAATCCGCAGGTCAGTCGGCAAGCCGTCTTGAACATTCTCTGAGGCGCCCGAGGGGTTCCGCCGGATTTGCCGGGGCCGCCCTCAAGCGCTGCTCGCTACACTTTCAAGGCGAGCGCTTAGCGTCGCTTGGCCATCTCGTTGATGAAGCGGTCGAACAGCGGCGCCACATCGTTCGGGCCCGGGCTGGCTTCCGGGTGGCCCTGGAAGCTGAACGCGCTCTTGTCGGTACGCTCGATACCCTGCAGGGTGCCGTCGAACAGCGACTTGTGGATCGCCCGGACGTTGCCCGGCAGCGTGGCTTCATCCACCGCAAAACCGTGGTTCTGGCTGGTGATCATGACCACGCCGCTGTCCAGATCCTGCACCGGGTGGTTGGCACCGTGGTGGCCGTGGCCCATTTTCAGGGTCTTGGCACCAGAGGCCAGGGCCAGCAGTTGGTGACCCAGGCAGATGCCGAACACCGGAATCTCGGTTTCGAGGATTTCCTTGATCGCCTTGATGGCGTAGTCGCAAGGCTCGGGGTCACCTGGGCCGTTGGACAGGAACACACCGTCAGGCTTGAGAGCCAGCACATCGCTCGCTGGGGTCTGGGCAGGCACCACGGTGACGCGGCAACCGCGCTCCACCAGCATGCGCAGGATATTCAGCTTGACCCCGTAGTCGTAGGCAACCACGTGATACGGCAGCTCGGAAGCCTCGATGGTGGCGTGGCTGTCGGTCTTCAGATCCCAGACAGTCGAACGCCACTCGTAGCTTTCCTTGGTGCTGACGACTTTCGCCAGGTCCATGCCTTTGAGGCCAGGGAAGCCGCGCGCTGCAGCGATCGCCGCTTCTTCGGAAATGTTGTCACCGGCCATGATGCAGCCGTTCTGTGCACCTTTCTCACGCAGGATGCGGGTCAGGCGACGGGTGTCGATACCAGCGATCGCCACCACGTTGTTGGCTTTCAGGTAATCGGACAGAGACAGGGTGTTACGCCAGTTGCTGGCTACCAGCGGCAGGTCACGGATGACCAGGCCGGCCGACCACACACGGTCGGACTCGGCATCTTCCGGCGTGGTGCCGGTGTTGCCGATGTGGGGATAAGTCAGGGTAACGATTTGCTGGGCGTAGGAAGGATCGGTAAGGATTTCCTGATAGCCGGTCATTGCGGTGTTGAACACCACCTCACCAACGGTTTGACCGTCGGCTCCAATGGCTTCGCCACGAAAAATGCTGCCATCAGCAAGGGCGAGTATGGCTGGCTTAGTCAAGAAGACCTCCCGTAAATAGAGCCTGAAAGGGCGATCGCAGGTTGCAAAAAAGCGGAATGACGTATAGACACGTCACCCCGCTTCTTCGTCGAATTATCTGCGCGCTTTTAGTGGACACACTAAAGCTGTAGCTTACAGAAAAAGGCTTTTTCGGTCCACCGCTAATGAGCCCTAAAGGCAGAGGAATGCGACAGAACATCGCCTAGCGGTACGAAGTGGGGTTGAAGGACAGCCTCAACCCCACTTCAGATGCATCTCAACGCAGATCCAGCACATCCTGCATGTCGTATAGGCCGGCCTCGCGCCCGTCCAGCCACAGCGCGGCACGCACCGCGCCCTTGGCGAAGGTCATGCGACTGGAGGCCTTGTGGGTAATCTCCAGGCGCTCGCCCTCAGTGGCAAACAGCACGGTGTGATCCCCCACCACATCGCCACCACGAACCGTGGCGAAGCCGATGGTTTCACGCTCACGGGCGCCGGTATGGCCTTCACGACCATACACCGCGACCTGCTGCAGATCGCGCCCCAGAGCGCTGGCGATCACCTCACCCATGCGCAGGGCGGTGCCCGATGGCGCATCGATCTTGTGTCGGTGATGCGCCTCGATGATCTCGATATCCGCATCATCACCCAGCACCCGAGCCGCCATATCCAGCAGCTTCAGCGACAGGTTGACCCCAACACTGAAGTTGGCAGCGAAGACGATCGGAATCTCCTTGCCCGCCTCGGCCAGCAATTGCTTTTCCCTGGCACCCAGGCCGGTGGTACCGATCACCATGGCCTTGCCTGCCTTGCGGCAGAACGCCAAGTTCTTGAGCATCACTTCCGGCAAGGTGAAGTCGATCAGTACATCGAACTCATCAACCACCTTCTCCAGGCTGTCGGACATCGGCACGCCAAGACGCCCCAGGGATGCCAGCTCACCCGCATCCGCCCCCACCAGAGAACTGCCCGGACGCACGATCGCCGCGGTCAGCCCGGAGAGCGGCGAACGCAGTTGCACGGCCTCGACCAGGGTCTTGCCCATGCGCCCAGCGGCGCCCATCACTGCTATACGTCGCATGCGTTACTCCTTACAGGTCGCCGAAGAAGCGCTTGACGCCCTCGAACCAGCCGGTAGTTTTCGGCGAGTGAGAATTGTCGTCGTCCAGCGAACCACGCAACTCTTCCAGCAGCTCGCGCTGACGACGACTCAGGTTCACTGGCGTCTCCACCGCAACCCGGCACATCAGGTCGCCGGCACCGCCGCCACGCACGGGAGCAACGCCCTTGCCACGAATCCGGAACTGCTTGCCGGTCTGGGTTCCCTCTGGGATCTTCAGCTTGACCCGACCATCCAGGGTCGGAATCTCCAGCTCGCCACCCAGCGCCGCATCAACGAAGCTGATAGGCACTTCGCAGAACAGGTGCTTGCCGTCACGCTGGAAGATCGCGTGCTCGCGCACATTGATCACCACATACAGGTCGCCAGTCGGACCACCCTGGGTCCCCGCCTCGCCTTCGCCGGACAGGCGAATACGGTCGCCGGTATCAACCCCTGCCGGCACTTTCACCGACAGCGTCTTGTACTCTTCGACCCGACCTTCGCCGTGGCAGGAATCGCACGGATCGGAAATGATCTTGCCCTGGCCATGGCAGCGCGGGCAGGTCTGCTGCACCGAGAAGAAACCCTGCTGCATGCGCACCTGACCAATACCGCCACAGGTCGGACAAGTGACAGGGGAAGACCCCTTCTTGGCGCCCGAACCATCGCATGGCTTGCAGTTGACCAGTGTCGGCACACGGATATTCACCGTGGTGCCACGCACCGCCTCTTCCAGGTTCAACTCCAGGGTGTAACGCAGGTCGCTGCCGCGTTGCGCACCGCCACGGGAACCGCCGCGACCGCCACCGAAGAAATCACTGAACACGTCACCGAAGATATCGGAGAAGTTCTGCCCGCCGAAGCCGGCACCCCCGCCACCCATGCTCGGGTCGACACCAGCGTGGCCGTACTGGTCATACGCGGCACGCTTGCTGGAATCGGACAGTACTTCGTAGGCCTCGTTGGCCTCCTTGAACATGTCTTCCGACGCTTTGTCGCCGGGATTACGGTCCGGGTGATGCTTCATCGCCAAGCGACGGTAAGCCTTTTTCAGCTCCGCATCGCTGGAGCCACGCTCCACACCCAACACTTCGTAATAGTCACGCTTTGCCATAAGTCTTTGCACTCTTAAGGACGTCCGGCAAACCCTCCTGAGCTCTGCCAAACTCGCTGAGCCCCAATACAGGCCCGGACCCAACTCACGTCAATTCAACGATCCTGGTCTTGGAAAGCCAACCCGGTTGCGGGCCGACCATTGCGGTCATCACAGCCGGAAAGCAGGAGCTTCTCCGACCCGACCGCCAGCGCACAAACGGAGCTTGTACGCCGTCAAAATTTCGCTGACTCCAGACACGCCAACGCGGGAGCAAGCTCCCGCGCGGCGACATCCTACCAGTCACCGCCCAAAGGCAGTCAACCGGCCGACCAACAAGCCATTACTTGTGGTCTTTTACTTCTTCGAACTCGGCGTCGACGACATCGTCGGCTTTTTCAGCGGACTCGGCGTGCGGTGCCGCGCCTTCTGCAGGCTGAGCCTGTTCGGCGTACATCTTCTGGGCAACCGGGGCCGAGACTTTCGACAGCTCTTCGACCTTAGCGTCGATGGCGGCCTTGTCGTCGCCTTTGACAGCGGCTTCCAGGGCAACCACGGCAGCTTCGATCGCGGTCTTCTCTTCCGCAGTCACTTTGTCGCCGGCGTCAGCCACCATCTTGCGAGTCGAGTGCACCAACGCGTCACCCTGGTTACGGGCAGTGGCCAGCTCTTCGAACTTGCGATCCTCTTCCGAGTTGGCTTCCGCGTCACGGATCATCTGCTGGATCTCTTCATCCGACAGACCCGAGTTGGCCTTGATCACGATCGACTGAGTCTTGCCGGTAGCCTTGTCCTTCGCACCTACGTGCAGGATGCCGTTGGCATCGATGTCGAAGGTCACTTCGATCTGCGGCACGCCACGTGGAGCTGGTGGAATGTCGGCCAGGTCGAACTTGCCCAGGGACTTGTTCTGCGCGGCTTGCTTGCGCTCGCCCTGCAGTACGTGAATGGTCACTGCGCCCTGGTTGTCGTCGGCAGTCGAGAACACTTGGGATTTCTTGGTAGGAATCGTGGTGTTTTTCTCGATCAGCGCGGTCATCACGCCACCCATGGTTTCGATACCCAGGGTCAGCGGGCTGACGTCCAGCAGCAGTACGTCTTTCACGTCGCCGGCCAGTACCGCACCCTGGATGGCAGCACCCATGGCAACAGCTTCGTCCGGGTTGACGTCCTTGCGGGCTTCCTTACCGAAGAAGTCGGTTACGGTCTTCTGTACCAGCGGCATACGGGTCTGGCCGCCGACCAGGATCACGTCGTTGATCGAACCCACGTCGATACCGGCGTCTTTGAGCGCGATACGGCAAGGCTCGATGGTGCGCTGAACCAGGTCTTCAACCAGCGACTCCAGCTTGGCGCGGGAAATCTTCACGTTCAGGTGCTTAGGACCGGTGGCATCTGCAGTGATGTACGGCAGGTTGACGTCGGTCTGCTGGCTCGAGGACAGCTCGATCTTGGCTTTCTCGGCAGCTTCTTTCAGGCGCTGCATGGCCAGCGGGTCACCCTTGAGGTTCATGCCGCTTTCTTTCTTGAACTCATCAACCAGGTAGTCGATCAAGCGGATGTCGAAGTCTTCACCACCGAGGAAGGTGTCACCGTTGGTGGCCAGCACTTCGAACTGGTGCTCGCCATCGACTTCAGCGATTTCGATCACCGAAACGTCGAAAGTACCACCGCCCAGGTCGTAAACGATCACGGTGTGATCGCCCTTGGCCTTGTCCATACCGTAGGCCAGAGCGGCTGCGGTTGGTTCGTTGATGATACGTTTGACGTCCAGGCCTGCGATGCGGCCGGCGTCTTTGGTCGCCTGGCGCTGGCTGTCGTTGAAGTAGGCCGGAACAGTGATGACCGCTTCGGTCACGGCTTCGCCGAGGTAGTCTTCGGCGGTCTTCTTCATTTTCTTGAGGATTTCAGCCGAGATTTGTGGCGGAGCCATTTTCTGGCCGTTCACTTCAACCCAGGCGTCGTTGTTGTCAGCCTTGACGATCTTGTAAGGGACCATCTGGATGTCTTTCTGCACAACTTCTTCGTCGAAGCGACGACCGATCAGACGCTTTACTGCGTACAGGGTGTTGTGCGGGTTGGTGACAGCCTGACGCTTGGCCGACTGACCTACCAGGATTTCGCCATCGTTGGCGTACGCGATGATCGACGGCGTGGTACGCGCGCCTTCAGCGTTTTCGATAACTTTTACGTTGCCGTTTTCAAGAATGGAGACGCACGAGTTGGTGGTCCCCAAGTCAATACCGATAATCTTGCCCATGTTAACTCTCCCGAAACTTTGGATTTGGATGCCGCAGCTGTGGTGGCAAACTGCGGTAGCACTTAAACGCTTGACTGATAAATGGGGGCTCTACAGCCGTTTTCAAGCCTTTTCGTCAATCGAAGGCGAAACCGGTGCAGGAGCCTTGCTGACCACGACCATGGCCGGGCGCAGCAGGCGACCGTTGAGCTGGTAGCCCTTCTGGAACACTTTCAGAACACTGTTCGGCTCGACATCCGCGCTTTCCTGCATGGCCATGGCCTGATGCTGTTCAGCGTTGAAGGGTTCGCCGTGTGGATCGATGGCTTCCAGCTGATAACGCTTGAGGGTGTCGTGGAACATCTTCAAGGTCAGCTCGATGCCTTCACGCATCGGGCGGATGCTTTCGTCGTCCGGGTTGGACAGCTCCAGGCCACGTTCCAGGCTGTCGATCACCGGCAGCAGGTCGCCGGCAAACTTCTCCAGCGCGAATTTGTGAGCTTTCTCCACGTCCTGCTCAGCGCGGCGGCGGACGTTCTGCAGATCGGCAGCAACACGCAAAGCCTGATCCTGCGCGCCAGCCAGTTGCTCTTCGAGCACTTGTACACGAGCCGCCAGGTCATCACCCGATGCCTCGGGAGCCTGATTGGCGTCTAGATTTTGCGTATCCAGCGTCTGTTCGTCAGCCATGAAATTCTCCTTTCAATATCGTCTGTGAGCCGGGCTCACTCTTCTGCCCAGCTATATGGGGTCGCATTTTCAAGGTTCAAGTCCGCAGCCACAGCAAAAGTCGTTCCGACCCGATAAATCCTGTATGTGGACATTACCGAGCGCACTAAAAAGCCAGAACGACCAAGCAAATCGAGCTAAGGGAAAGCATTGTCAGCCCGAAACAAAACACTGTATAAATAACCAGACATCTAGTTTGGGAGCGGCCTTAATGCTGGTGCACCTGTCCGTACACAATTACGCCATCGTCGAACACCTGGATCTGGAACTCGATCGCGGGATGAGCGTCATTACCGGCGAGACCGGTGCCGGCAAGTCGATCATGCTCGACGCGCTCGGCCTGACCCTGGGTGATCGTGCCGACAGCGGCGTGGTACGCCCCGGAGCCGACAAGGCCGATATCCTCGCCACCTTCGATCTGGCGGATATCCCCGAGGCCCACGCCTGGCTGGCCGAGCGCGACCTGGACACCGACGGCCCGTGCATCCTGCGTCGAGTCATCACGGCAGAAGGACGTTCCCGCGGCTATATCAACGGTACGCCCTGCCCGCTCGGAGACTTGAAAGCCCTGGGCGAACTGCTGATCGATATCCACAGCCAGCATGAACACCAGTCGCTGCTCAAGACCGATACCCATAGGCGCCTGCTGGACGAGTACGCCGGCGCAACCGACCTGGCGCGCCAGGTGCAACTGGCTGCGCAGCGCTGGCGCCAGACCCGCCTGGAGCTGGAGCGCCTGTCCAACTCCGGCGACGAGCAGCGCGCTCGCCATCAACTGCTCAGTTACCAGCTCGAAGAACTGGAAAACCTGGGGCTCGGGGAAAATGAACTCGAACAGCTGGAGCAGGAGCACAAGAACCTGACCAATGCCGAAACACTGCTGGGCATCTGCCGCCAGGTGGTGGAGCAATGCAGCGAAAGTGATTCAGGCAATGTCCTGAACGCCCTGACTGTCAGCCTCAACCGCCTGTCGAGCATCGGCAACTCCTCGGGCTCCCTGGGGGAGGCCACCAACCTACTGGCCAGCGCGCAGATCCAGGTCGAAGAAGCCGTGGGCGAGTTGAATCGTTTCCTTGACCACTTCGACGCAGATCCGGCACGCCTGCAACAACTCGAAGAACGCCTCGACGCCATCTATACCCTGGCGCGCAAGCATCGCATCCAGCCCTTCGAACTCGCCGCCATGCAGCAAACCCTGCTGGATGAAATCGAGACTCTGGACGCCAATGACGAATCCATCGAACGGCTGGGCGAAGAGCTGCAATCCTTCGCTCGTCATTATCAGGAGAAAGCCCAGGAACTGAGCCAGTTGCGCCAGCAGGCCGCGACCAGCCTGGCCAGCGCAGTGGAGCAGGAAATCCAGCGCCTGGGCATGCCCGGAGGGCGCTTCACCATCGAGCTGCGCGCCAACAGCAGCGATGAACTGCTGCCCAACGGCCTGGAGCAGGTGGAACTGCTGGTCAGTGCCAACCCT
Source organism: Pseudomonas sp. 8(2025) (assembly GCF_052665325.1). Taxonomy (NCBI): domain Bacteria; kingdom Pseudomonadati; phylum Pseudomonadota; class Gammaproteobacteria; order Pseudomonadales; family Pseudomonadaceae; genus Pseudomonas; species Pseudomonas sp. 8(2025). Next base: position 530,784 of record NZ_JBQOIE010000003.1, read on the forward strand.
GGGCAACCCCTCAAGGCCCTGGCGAAAGTCGCGTCCGGCGGTGAGCTGTCACGTATCAGCCTGGCGATCCAGGTCATCACCGCGCAGACCTCGCGGGTTCCCACATTGGTATTCGACGAAGTCGACGTGGGGATTGGCGGCCCGACAGCCGAGATCGTCGGCCAGCTGCTGCGCCGCCTCGGCGAACGCGGCCAGGTATTGACCGTGACACACCTGCCGCAAGTCGCCGCCCAGGGGCATCAGCATCTGTTCGTGCACAAGGTGCGCGGCAGCGATGCCACTCATACCGCAGTATCCAAGCTGGGCAAGAATGAGAGGGTCGAGGAGGTGGCGCGGATGCTCGGCGGCATCGACCTGACCAAGGAGTCTCTGGCCCACGCCAAGAAAATGGTGGTGACCGCCAAGGCCTGAACCTTCAGCGCTTCTTTTATATAGGCGCAAAACACGAAGGCGACCCTAGGGTCGCCTTCGATCGTTTCACGACGATAAACGCCGCGTGAGGGGCTTACTTCTTCTTGCGCACGTACAGCACAAGATTGTGATCCACCAACTCGAAACCGTGCTTTTCGACAATCGCCTTCTGAAGCTTTTCGATTTCTTCGTCGAAGAATTCGATCACTTCACCAGACTCCACGTTGACCATATGGTCGTGGTGACCGCCATCCGCCAGCTCGAATACAGCGTGACCGCCATCAAAATTATGGCGTACCACCAGTCCGGCTGCTTCGAATTGAGTCAGTACACGGTAAACCGTGGCCAGACCCACATCCTCACCAGCTTCCATCAGCGCCTTGTAGACATCCTCGGCGCTCATGTGCCGCTGCTCGGTGGAATCGAGCATTTGTAGAATTTTGACTCGTGGCAGAGTCACTTTGAGGCCGGCTTTACGTAGTTCGCTATTTTCAACCATGGTCAGCTTTCTCGCCGATGCTGCTTCGCAGCTTCTCTTAATGCGGGTATGATCGGGGTTTACGTTGTCCCAGCCAAGATAGTGGAAGTCGCCCACCGATGCAAAACACCAAGCTCTTGCTAACCAGTTTCACCTTCGTGGGACTGCTCGCACTCGCCGGTTGTTCATTCCCCGGGGTTTACAAAATCGACATCCAGCAGGGCAATGTCGTCACGCAGGACATGATAGACCAGTTGCGCCCCGGAATGACCCGACGGCAAGTACGGTTTATCATGGGCAACCCTCTGTTGACCGACACGTTCCATGCCGATCGCTGGGATTATCTCTACAGCCTGCAGCCTGGTGGTGGTGAACGCCAACAGGAACGCGTGAGCCTGATCTTCAACGGCAACGACCAGTTGGTCAGCTTGGCCGGTGACTTCATGCCGGGTGTAAGCCGCGACGAAGCCCTGCTGGGCAAGGACAGCGCCAACACCGTGACAGCGCCTGCCGAGAACGTCGAGAAACCAAAAGCCGAGAAACCAGCCAAGCCTGGCTCGCTGCTCGACCAGATCCAGAAGGACGTGGATGGCGTGAAAACCGTGCCAGTTCCTACGCCTGAACCACTGGATACTTCGCCGGAATAATTTGTGGCGAAATAAAAAAGCCCGGGCATGCCCGGGCTTTTTATTGCCTGCCACCATCAATCACGATTCGCGCTTGCGTGCCTCGGCCGCTTTCGCCGCCCGCAGACGCCGAACCTCTTTCGGATCGGCCAGCAATGGGCGATAGACCTCGATCCGATCCCCCGCCTGAATCACATGCTGTTCAGGGTCACTGACCTGCTTGCCGAAGATCCCCACCGGACAAGCCGCCAGATCCAGTTCGGGAAATTGCTGCCCGATGGCTGAAGCCTGCAAGGCTGCACGCAGCGTCGACCCCTGGGGCACCTGCACACTGATCAACGCCTGGCGATCGACAGCCGCGTAGGCCACCTCAATCGAAATCATCGGCTCAGCCATGCAACTGCTTGGCCCGCTGGCAGAAAGCGTCCACCAGGGTATTCGCCGCCTGGTTGAACAGCGGCCCCAAGGTCGCTCGAACCAAAGGCCCCGCATAATCGAAAGACAGATCAAGGCTGATCTTGCAGGCCTTCTCGCCCAGCGGCTTGAACACCCACACGCCATGCAACTGATTGAATGGCCCCTCCTCCAGATTCATCTCGATCGACTGCCCCGGCACCAGATTGTTGCAGGTAACGAAGCGCTGGCTCATGCCGCCCTTGGCCACCGCCAGGCTCGCGCGCATCCGCTCTTCGCTGCTTTCCAGCACCTCGGCCGACGAGCACCAGGGCAGAAACTCCGGGTACCGGGCCACGTCATTGACCAGGTCGTAAAGGAACTGCGCCGGATAGGGCAGAAGGGCCGAACGTTGAATATGGGTCGTCATGTGAGCTTCATTTCCACAACTGGGCGGCAAACACCACAAGAATGCCGACGGGCGCCACATAGCGCATCAAAAACAAGGCCAGAGCGAATAACAGCGGGCTACGTAACGACAGCTCATCACGAACTGCCTCACGGCCCATCACCCAACCTGCAAATACCACGAAGCACAAACCGCCAAGAGGCAACATGATCCGCGAGGTGAAAAAGTCGATCACACCAAAGAAGTCCAGACCGCCGGCCGCGCCCCATTGGTAGAGATGAAAAACGCCGCCTTCGTTCACGAAAAATTTGGCCTGTTGCCAGATGTTGAAAGAGAACACCGTTCCCAATCCCACGAACCAGCAACTGAACGCCAGCCAGAATGTCACCCAGCCGCGGCGGATTTTAGTCCTCTCGACGAGATAAGCCACCATCGGCTCCAACAAGGAAATGGCCGAACTCCAGGCAGCGATCGCCACCAGGATAAAGAACACTACGCCCATAAGCTGGCCGAACGCCACATTCCCGAAGGCAAACGGCAGGCTGATGAACATCAGCCCCGGCCCTTCGCCGGGGTTCAGCCCGGCGGCAAATACAATGGGGAACAGGGCCATCCCAGCCACCAGCGAAACGAAGGTATCCAGCAGCGCCACCCCGACCACGGTGCCGGCCAGGGACGAATGCTTGGGCATGTAGGCGCCGTAGATCATGATCGAGCCCACTCCCACGCTGAGGGAAAAGAACGCGTGCCCCATGGCTGGCAACAGCCCGTCCAGCAAACGCTCCAGGCTGAAGTCGAACATGAAGTGCAGGCCCTGCATGAAATGCCCGGTGGTCATGCTGTAGCCCAGCAGCACCAGCAACATCACGAACAGCAGTGGCATCATGACCCGCAGGCTGCGCTCAAGCCCGGCCACCACACCCTTGGCAATCACCAGCGCCGACAACAGCATGAACAGCGTGTGCCACAGGGTCAGGCGCCAGGGGTCGGCCGTCACCGCGGAAAAATAGGCGCCGACCTGATCCGCCGTGACACCCTGAAAATCGCCGCGCCCCATGTCGATGATGTAGTCCAGGGACCAACCACCCACCACGCTATAGAAGGAGAGGATCAGCAGCGCCGTGATCATTCCGGCAAAGGCGCCCCAGGACCACCTGGCCGAATGCCCGGCCTCCAGGGCCAGCACCTTCAGGGCATTCGCCGGGCTTTGCCGCGCGCGGCGGCCAATCAGGGTTTCCGCCAGCATCACCGGCAACCCGATCAGCGCAATACACGCCAGAAACACCAGGACAAAGGCACCACCACCATAGACGCCGACCATGTAGGGGAATTTCCAGATACTCCCCAGGCCCACGGCCGAACCAGTTGCAGCGAGTATAAAGACCCAGCGGCTTGCCCAGCCGCCGTGGACAGAGACCCTGTCTGTCGACATCGTTAACGCGCCCAACCGAAAAAAAAGAGGCCGCATTGTCCGGGATTCAATCAACCTGCTCAAGCACGCTGCGTCACCGTAGCCGACGCGCGCGCAACTCCCTATAATGCCGCCCCTATGGCTAAACAGAAGAAACACCCAACAGGGACCATCGCGCAAAATAAAAAGGCGCGTCACGATTACTTCATCGAACATCGGTTCGAGGCTGGCATGGTCCTGGCCGGCTGGGAAGTAAAGAGTCTGCGTGCAGGCAAGGCACAGCTGGTGGACAGTTATGTGCTGCTCAAGGATGGTGAAGCCTGGTTGCTCGGCAGCCACTTCACGCCATTGACCACCGCCAGCACCCACGTCATTGCCGACCCTACGCGCTCGCGCAAGCTGCTGCTCAACCAGCGCGAGCTGGAAAAGCTGTTTGCCGCCGTGCAACAGAAGGGTTATGCCTGCGTATGCCTTTCGCTCTACTGGAGCAAGCACCTGGTCAAGTGTGAGATCGCACTGGGCAAGGGCAAGAAGGAATACGACAAGCGTCATACCGAACGCGAGCGCGATTCCGATCGCGAACTGCAGCGTGCGGTGCGGACCAAGGGCAAGGAAGACTGATCTTCCTGCCTTGAGGTCGCTTTCGCCGGCAAGCCGGCTCCTACAACACCCAGGTAGGAGCCGACTTGCCGGCGATTTGCATTACATGCCCTTGCGCCGTTCGGCCCGGGCCACTCGCTGCACTTCCTGACGCACTTCTTCGAGCACTTCCTGCACATAGAGAATGTGCCGGCTGGAGATTTCCCGTGCCTCTTCGGCCCGCCCTTCGATAATTGCCTGGTACAGGTCTCGGTGCTGGCTGATCAGCATGTCGCGGGTTTCCGTGCGCTGCTTGTACATGCCACCGATGTTGGTCACCACGTTGCGTTTGAGCAGGTCGAACAGCCCGCGGATGGTGTGCAGCAGCACGGCGTTGTGGCTGGCCTCGGCAATCGCCAAGTGGAACTTGGCATCCGCCGCACCCTCCTCGATACGACTGACATCGTCGGAACGGGAATAACAATCCTGCAACTCCTCGAAGGCTTGAGTCAGCCGCTCACGATCCACTGCCGTCGCCCGCAGCGCCGCGTAATAGGCGCAGGACGCTTCCAGCGTATGCCGGAACTCCAGCAGGTCGCGCTGGGCATCGGTGTTGTTTTCCAGCAGGTGCAGCAGAGGATCGCTGAAGGTCGAGCCCAGGGATTCCACCACGTAGTTGCCGCCACCCTGGCGGCTGATCAGCAGCCCCTTGGCCGTGAGCTTCTGGATCGCCTCGCGCAGTGAGGGCCGGGAGACACCAAACTGCTCGGCCAGGGCGCGCTCGGCCGGCAGCCGCTCGCCGGCCGTCAAGGTGCCTTCAAGAATCATCCCTTCCAGACGCTCGACGATATCGTCGGACAAACGGCGCTGGCGTATCTGATCAAACCCCATAACTCACTCTCCACCCTCCCGACCCTTCGCCGGGGGGCTCTATTCTGGCCTATTCATGGCGCGCCAACACCTGTCAGAACACGGCCATTTGCACCGATCAGATGCCCGCGCCATAGCGCATTCGACAAAAGTTTTAGGGCGGCAAATTGACACACCGAGCACAAGGCTTTTACCCTAGCCAACAGCGATTGTAAATTGGTCTTACCAATTAACCAAGACGCTAGCAGTGCCTGACCAACAACAATTAGGGGCCACCCCATTATGCAAACCTGGCAACAGCTCTATAGCCCGCTTGGCAGCCTCGGCCTGTCCGCCCTCGCCGCCGTTATCCCGATCGTGTTTTTCTTCCTGGCTCTGGCCGTGTTCCGTCTCAAAGGACACGTCGCCGGGAGTATCACCCTGGCCTTGTCGATCCTGGTGGCGATCTTCGCCTTCCAGATGCCCACCGACATGGCCCTCGCTGCCGCTGGCTATGGATTTGCCTACGGTCTGTGGCCCATCGCCTGGATCATTGTCGCCGCCGTTTTCCTCTACAAGCTGACCGTGAAGAGCGGCCAGTTCGAAATCATCCGCAGCTCGGTGCTGTCGATCACCGACGACCAGCGCCTCCAGGTGCTGTTGATCGGTTTCTGCTTCGGTGCCTTCCTTGAAGGGGCTGCCGGCTTTGGCGCGCCGGTGGCGATCACCGCCGCCCTGCTGGTGGGCCTGGGCTTCAACCCGCTGTACGCCGCCGGCCTGTGCCTGATCGCCAACACCGCGCCCGTGGCCTTCGGCGCCCTGGGGATTCCGATCATCGTCGCCGGCCAGGTGACCGGCATCGACGCCTTCAAGATCGGCGCCATGACCGGCCGCCAGCTGCCGCTGCTGTCGCTGTTCGTGCCGTTCTGGCTGGTGTTCATGATGGACGGCATGCGTGGCGTCAAAGAGACCTGGCCCGCCGCACTGGTGGCCGGCCTGAGTTTCGCCATCACCCAGTACTTCACCTCGAACTTCATCGGCCCGGAACTGCCGGACATCACCTCGGCCCTGGCCAGCCTGATCTCCCTGACCCTGTTCCTGAAAATCTGGCAGCCCAAGCGCACCGCCGGCGCGCAGATTGCCGGTGCCACCTCCAGCGCGGCCATCACCGCCAGTGCCGGTGGCTTCGGCCAGCCACGCCAAACCCAGGCCTCACCCTACAGCCTGGGCCAGATCTTCAAGGCCTGGTCGCCGTTCCTGATCCTCACCGTGCTGGTGACCATCTGGACCCTCAAGCCCTTCAAGGCGATGTTCGCTGCCGGCGGCTCGATGTACGGCTGGGTGTTCAACTTCGCCATCCCGCACCTGGATCAGCTGGTGATCAAGATGGCGCCGATCGTGACCACGCCAACGGCCATCCCGGCGGTGTTCAAGCTCGACCCGATCTCGGCCACCGGCACGGCGATCTTCTTCTCCGCGCTGATCTCCATGCTGGTGCTGAAGATCGACTTCAAAACTGGTCTGACCACTTTGAAAGAGACCTTCTACGAGCTGCGCTGGCCGATCCTGTCCATCGGCATGGTGCTGGCGTTCGCCTTCGTCACCAACTACTCGGGCATGTCCTCGACCATGGCCCTGGTCCTGGCTGCCACCGGCGCGGCATTCCCGTTCTTCTCGCCGTTCCTGGGCTGGCTCGGGGTGTTCCTCACCGGCTCCGATACCTCGTCCAACGCCCTGTTCAGCTCGCTGCAGGCCACCACCGCACACCAGATCGGGGTCAATGACACTCTGCTGGTCGCGGCCAACACCAGCGGCGGCGTAACCGGCAAGATGATCTCGCCGCAATCGATCGCCGTGGCCTGCGCCGCCACCGGCCTGGTGGGCAAGGAGTCGGACCTGTTCCGCTTCACCCTCAAGCACAGTCTGTTCTTTGCCACTATTGTCGGTCTGATCACCCTGGCCCAGGCCTACTGGTTCACCGGCATGCTGGTGCACTAAGCAACACCTGCGACACCGATGGAACCGACGCCGCCCTCACCCGCGGCGTCAGTCATTCACCACCCGGTCTGCAAGGCTGCTGAAAGCTTGCTGGTTTATCTTTCAGCCGCCGCAACGGACGAATAACCGGGACCACCCGGAGACACGCCTGATGAGCGAGCTTTTCTACAACGCCGTGCCCAATGCGACCCGTGTCGCACCGCCGCTGGCCGAACCCCGGCAGTACCCTAGTGCGAAGCCGGCGCGGGTCTACCTGTTCGGCACCTGCGTGGTCGACCTGTTCTATCCCGAAGCCGGGATGGACGCGATTCACCTGCTGGAGCGCGAAGGCATTCGCGTGGAGTACCCGCAAGGGCAAAGCTGCTGCGGACAACCGGCCTACACCTCGGGTTACACCGAGCAGGCGCGCACCGTGGCCCGCTCGCAACTGGCGCTGTTTGCCGGCGACTATCCGGTGGTGGTGCCGTCGGGTTCCTGCGCAGGCATGCTGCGCGAGCATTACGCGGACTTGTTCAAGGACGAGCCCGAAACGCTGAAACAGGTGCAGGCCCTGGCCGCCCGCACCTATGAACTGGCCGAGTTCCTCCTGCACGTGTGCAAGGTGCAGCTCAAGGACAGCGGCGCCCCGGTCAAGGTGGCGCTGCACACCTCCTGCTCGGCACGCCGGGAAATGAACACCCACCTGCACGGCCGTGAGTTGCTGTCACAGCTGAGCAACGTGGAACGGGTAGAACACAGCCACGAAAGCGAATGCTGTGGCTTTGGCGGGACTTTCAGCGTCCGAATGCCGGACATCTCCGGCGCCATGGTGGCGGACAAGACCCGCGCGCTGAAGGAATCCGGCGCCCACCAGGTACTGAGTGCCGACTGCGGCTGCCTGATGAACATCAACGGCGCGCTGGAGAAACAACAAGAGGCATTGCGCGGCCAGCACCTGGCGAGCTTCCTCTGGCAACGTACTGGAGGTGCGCAATGAGCACCCCAGAGCTGATTCCGACCACCAACGTGGCGGACGATTTTCGCACCCGGGCCCACCAGGCCCTGGGTGACCAACAACTGCGAAACAACTTTCGCAGCGCCATGGATTCACTCATGGCCAAGCGTGCGGCTTCGTTCAGCGATGCCCACGAAAGAGAACACCTGCGCGCCCTGGGCAATGCGATTCGCGCCCGGGCGTTATCCAAGCTGCCCGACCTGCTCGAGCGGCTGGAACAGAACCTGACCCGCAACGGTGTGACAGTGCACTGGGCGGAAACGGTGGACGAAGCCAATGGCATCGTCCTCTCGATCATCCGCGCTCACGAGGCGCGGCAAGTGATCAAGGGCAAATCGATGGTCAGCGAAGAGATGGAAATGAACCATGTCCTCGCTGAACAAGGCATTGAATGCCTTGAGTCGGACATGGGCGAGTTCATCGTCCAGCTCGACCACGAGAAGCCTTCACACATCATTATGCCGGCGATCCACAAGAATGCCGGTCAGGTCGCGTCCTTGTTCCACGACAAACTCGGCGTGGAGTACACCAAGGACGTTGACCAACTCATTCAGATCGGTCGCAAGGTCTTGCGGCAGAAATTCTTCGAAGCCGATATCGGCGTCTCCGGCGTCAATTTCGCCGTAGCCGAGACCGGCACCCTGCTGCTGGTGGAAAACGAAGGCAACGGGCGCATGTCCACCACCGTGCCGCCAGTGCACATCGCCGTCACTGGGATCGAGAAAGTCGTCGAGAACCTGCGGGACGTGGTGCCGCTGCTGTCGCTGCTGACCCGCTCGGCCCTGGGCCAGCCCATCACTACCTACGTCAACATGATCTCCGGCCCGCGCAAAGAGCATGAGCTCGACGGCCCCCAGGAAGTGCATCTGGTGCTGCTGGACAACGGCCGCAGCCAGGCCTTTGCCGACAGCGAACTGCGCCAGACCCTGAACTGCATCCGCTGCGGCGCCTGCATGAACCACTGCCCGGTCTACACCCGGGTCGGCGGCCACACTTATGGCGAGGTCTACCCGGGGCCGATCGGCAAGATCATCACCCCGCACATGGTGGGCCTGGCCAAGGTGCCGGATCACCCCAGCGCCTCGTCGCTGTGCGGCGCCTGTGGCGAAGTCTGCCCGGTGAAGATCCCGATCCCGGCCCTGCTGCGCCGACTGCGGGAAGAAAACGTCAAGGCCCCCGACAGCCCCCATCAAGTGATGCGCGGCCAGGGCAGCAAGTACTCGCGCAAGGAACGTTTCATCTGGAACGCCTGGGCCCGCCTCAACAGCTCGCCGACCCTGTATCGCCTGTTCACCCTGGCCGCCACCCGCCTGCGCGCCCTCGCCCCGAGCAAGGTCGGCCCCTGGACGCAGAACCACAGTGCGCCAAAACCCGCCGCCCGGTCGCTGCACGACCTGGCCCGTGAGCACCTGGACAAGCAGGGAGACCGCTGATGAGCGCGAAACACAACATCCTCGCCAAGCTGCGCAACAGCCTGACCGGCACCACGCCGATTGTGGATAACTTCGATGAGGCGCTGGTCACCGAGCCTTACAGCTACAGCGCGGAACAACGCATCCCGCAGCTGCGCAAACAGATGGAAGCGGTGCACACCGAAATCCACCTGAGCACCGGCGCCGGTTGGCCCGAACTGCTGGCCCGCCTGCTGCAGGAACGCCAGTTGCCCAGCCTGCTGATCGCCCCCGGCACGCCCCACGGCCAGCGGGTCACCCAGTACTGGGCCGAGCACCCGCAACTGCCGGCGCTCAAGGCCTACGACCGCCCGGTGGAAGAATGGAAAGCCGAGCTGTTCAACGACACCCCGGCCAGCCTCACGACCACCCTGGGCGCCATCGCCGCCACCGGCAGCCTGATCCTCTGGCCGACCCGGGAAGAGCCGCGGCTGATGAGCCTGGTGCCGCCGGTGCATTTCGCCCTGCTCAAGGCCAGCGAGATCCGCGACAACTTCTATCAGGTGCAGCAACAGATGAACTGGGCCGCCGGCATGCCGACCAACGCGCTGCTGGTGTCCGGCCCGTCGAAGACCGCTGATATCGAGCAAGTCCTGGCTTACGGCGCCCACGGCCCGAAAGACCTGGTGGTGCTGATCCTGGAGGACCAATGAGCCTACCGGCCGCTTTTCTGCGTGATGCCCAGCAACTGATTCCCCAGGAGCGGCGCTTCGACGACCCGCTCTCGACCCTGGCCTTCGGCACCGACGCCAGCTTCTACCGGCTGATCCCCAAGCTGGTGATCCGCGTCGAGTCCGAGGACGAAGTGGTCGCCCTGCTCCAGCTGGCCCAGCGCGACCGGGTGCCGGTGACCTTCCGTGCGGCGGGCACCAGCCTTTCCGGGCAGGCCATCAGTGACTCGGTGCTGATCGTTCTGGGGGATAACTGGAACGGCAAGGAGATTCGCCACCAGGGTGCGCAGATTCGCCTGCAGCCTGGTGTGATCGGCGCCCAGGCCAATGCCTGGCTGGCACCTTTCGGGCGCAAGATCGGCCCCGATCCGGCCTCGATCAACGCCTGCAAGATCGGTGGCATCGTCGCCAACAACGCCAGCGGCATGTGCTGCGGCACCGCGCAGAACACCTATCACACCCTGGCCGGCATCCGCCTGGTGCTGGCCGATGGCACGCGTCTGGATACCGAGGATGAGGCCAGCATCGCCGCCTTCCGCGCCAGCCATGGCCCGCTGCTGGAGCGCCTGGCCGAGCTGGGCCGCAGCACCCGCGCCAACAGCGAGCTGGCAGCGAAGATCCGCCACAAATACCGGCTGAAAAACACCACCGGCCTGTCCCTCAATGCCCTGGTGGATTTCGACGAGCCACTGGACATCCTCAGCCACCTGCTGGTGGGTTCCGAGGGCACCCTGGGCTTTATCAGCGCAGTGACCTACGACACGGTGATCGACCACCCGAACAAGGCGTCGGCGCTGATCGTCTTTCCCGATGTGGACACCTGCTGCAACGCGGTGACCGTGCTCAAGAGCCAGCCGGTATCTGCTGTGGAACTGCTGGACCGCCGCAGCCTGCGCTCGGTGCAGGACAAGCCCGGCATGCCGGCCTTCGTCCAGCAACTCTCGGCCAACGCTTGCGCGCTACTGATCGAGTCCCGCGCCGCATCCTCGTCTCTGCTGCATGAGCAACTGGCGCAGATCATGAATTCCCTGGCCGCCTTCCCGGTGGAAAAGCAGGTGGACTTCACTGAAGACCCGCAGGAAAACGCCAAGCTCTGGGCGATCCGCAAGGACACCTTCCCGGCGGTGGGCGCGGTGCGCAAGACCGGCACTACGGTGATCATCGAAGACGTGACCTTCCCCGTGGAACAGCTGGCCATCGGCGTCAACCGCCTGATCGAGCTGTTCGACAAGCACCACTACGACGAAGCGATCCTGTTCGGCCACGCCCTGGAGGGCAACCTGCACTTCGTCTTCACCCAGGGCTTCAACAGTAGCGAGGAAGTGAACCGCTACCAGGCGTTCATGGACGACGTGGCGCAACTGGTGGCGGTGGAATTCGGCGGTTCGCTGAAGGCCGAGCACGGCACCGGGCGCAACATGGCCCCCTTCGTCGAGCTGGAATGGGGCAGCGATGCCTACCAGCTGATGTGGCAGCTCAAGCGCCTGCTGGACCCCAACAACATCCTCAACCCGGACGTGGTACTCAGCGAAGACCCGCAGATCCACCTCAAGCACCTCAAGCCACTGCCGGCGGCCGACGAGATTGTGGATAAGTGCATCGAATGCGGCTTCTGCGAGCCGGTGTGCCCCTCCAAGGGGCTGACCCTGAGCCCGCGCCAGCGCATCGTCATCTGGCGTGATATCCAGGCGCGTAAACGGGCCGGCATCGATACGTCCGAGCTGGAAGCGGCCTATCAATACCAGGGCATCGACACCTGCGCCGCCACCGGGCTGTGCGCCCAGCGCTGCCCAGTGGGCATCAACACCGGCGAGCTGGTGAAGAAACTGCGCAGTGAACACGCCACCCATAACGGCACCGCCGACTGGCTCGGCTCGCACTTTGCCACCACCTTGCAGGGCGCCCGCTTCACCCTGCACGTGGCCAACGGTGCGCGCATGCTCTTGGGCGTGCCGCGCCTGAGCAAGCTGTCGGCGAGCCTGACACGCCTATCCAAAGGCCAGGTGCCGCAGTGGAGCAGCGCCATGCCTCAGCCGGAAAAGGCCATTCGCTTCAGCCCGAGCGTCAGCGACGCGCGTCCGCGGGTGGTGTACCTGGCAGCCTGTGTGTCCCGGGTCATGGGGCCAGCGGCGGGCGACAAGGAGCAAAGCTCGCTCTACGAGAAAACCCGCGGCCTGCTGGAAAAGGCCGGTTATCAAGTAGTGCTGCCGGACAACCTGGACAACCTCTGCTGCGGCCAGCCGTTCGCCTCCAAGGGCTACGCCACCCAGGCCGAGGACAAGCGCCAGGAACTGATCGGCGCCCTGCTCCACGCCAGCCGCGGCGGCCTCGACCCGATCTACTGCGACACCAGCCCCTGCACCCTGCGCCTAGTGCAAGACCTGGGGGACGTGCGCCTGGACCTCTACGATCCGGTACGTTTCATCCGCACCCACCTGCTGGAGCGCCTGGAGTTCACGCCGCAGGAAGCGCCGATCGCGGTGCACGTCACCTGCAGCACCCAGCACCTGGGCGAGAGCCAGGCCTTGATCGAACTGGCCCGGCGTTGCAGCAAGAATGTGGTAATCCCCGAAGGCATCCACTGCTGTGGTTTCGCCGGCGACAAGGGTTTCACCACCCCGGAGCTCAACGCCCACTCCCTGCGCAGCCTCAAGGACGCGGTGCAGTATTGCAGCGAAGGCATCTCCACCAGCCGCACCTGCGAAATCGGCCTCAGCCAGCATGGCGGGATCGACTATCACGGGCTGGTCTACCTGGTGGATCGGGTAACCCGGGCCAAGGCGCTCTGAGCCATCGAGCCGGAAAAAAGGGGCGTTTTCGCCCCTTTTTTGTGCCTGGCGGAAAACGCCCCTGGCTTTTTCATTCCTTCGAAAAAAAAACAGAACCCCAGCGCGCGGCTACAGTCCATTTTCTAGGCCCGCAAAAAAGGGCTTAGCCCACTCGGCCGCCGGCCCTGTTGACCGGCAACACCGAGCCCCTGCGATCAAGGAGATAACCATGAAGCGTTCCGCACTGGCTGGACTGTTCATTACCGCCGCGATGCTGGCCTCCCCGGTGTTTGCCGCCGGGCAAGAGGACCTGTGCCAGATCAACCTGCAAAAGATCAAGGATGCCAAAGTCAGCACCGAAGCCATGAGCTCGGACCTGAGCAGCGACATCGACGCCACGGTGCAGCAAGCCACCGCCGAACAGGCCAAGGGCACCGAGCAAGGCACCAAGAATTGCATCTCCCTGACCACCCAGGCGATCCAGAAATTGCAGAACAACACCAAGGGCGATCAGTAGGCCGATGCACTGGGCCAACCTTCGGGTTGGCCTTCTGGCCTCGGTTAGCGTAGAATCCGTCCACCTGTTGGTAATGCACAACAGGTTCGGGGCCGTTTAGGATTCGACGCCGGTTGCGAAACTTTAGGTGCATGCCGAGTTGGTAACAGAACTCGTAAATCCACTGTTGCAACTTCCTATAGTTGCCAATGACGAAACCTACGGGGATTACGCTCTCGCTGCGTAAGCAGCCTTAGCCCTTCCCCCCTGGTACCTTCGGGTCCAGCAATCATCAGGGGATGTCTGTAAACCCAAAATGATTGTCATATAGAACAGAATCGCCGTGCAGTACGTTGTGGACGAAGCGGCTAAAACTTACACAACTCGCCCAAAGCACCCTGCCCGTCGGGTCGCTGAGGGTTAACTCAATAGACACGGCTAAGCATGTAGTACCGACAGCGGAGTACTGGCGGACGGGGGTTCAAATCCCCCCGGCTCCACCAAACAAGTATTACAAATCAAGCACTTAGCGTTTATCGCGAGTGCTTTTTTTGTGCCTAAATGGGCTGTTTTGGCTCGGTTATGCCAGCTTAATGACAGCATCAACAACGAAAGACCGTAGCGATCCTAGGGACGAGATGATGACCGACGCAGAGAAGCTGCAACTGAAAATCAAAGCGCACCTATCAAGGCTGGAGGAGGCTAGAACAGCTCGGGAGGATCGGCGAGCCAAGACCCAAGAGCATGCAAGAGGTCTTTTCTCGGGAATTTCCATAGCCCTCAAAGAGATCGAAGGCCTCACCGTTACGATGAAAGACCTCGACCAGGGATTGGAAGATGATTGGTTAGAAATCAATCTTCTGGATCAAGTGGTGCGGTTCTCAGTTGTCGACCGGCAAGAGGAGTTCTGCGTGGAAGTAACTGGTTTGTACGATCGCACGCTTGAATTCAAACTGCAGCCAGGCTTCAAATGGATAGCAAGCGATGACCGCGGCTCGGTACCGATTACCTACTCAGAAGAGCTGCTTTTCAAACGACTTACTGCACTAGTTCCTGATTGACCTCACACCATTATTGGCAAGCCCTCAAAATGGTTCTGGACCCCTCTCATATCCGATGCGCTGCCGACCCTCTGCCAGCAGCGCCCGTACCTTCACCTCCAGGCTGTCAGTCTTGCGCAGGCCGGCCACTATCCCAGGCGACGCAAGACCTTCGGCGCACGGAACGCGAATATTCACACAAGGATGTAAAATGCAACCCAAAGACCTAAAAAACAGCCATGTACGCTTGCACTACACAACCGCATTAGAGAGCACAAATAACTTAGTATTTGTACACGCCATAACTGCCGCCAGCGACGACCAAAAGACTAAGTTTCCAGGCGAAGTTTTAGGCTGGGGTAGCGACATAAAGACATGGTATGACTACCGAATGATGTTCGGAAACGTATACGCCCGCTTATTTCAGCTGTGTGTGATTTCACTCTGCTCCGACATAGAGTTGTTTTTCAAACAAACCTTCGAAAAATATAATTACAAGAAGGGTAGCGGAAAAGGATTCTATCAACGATTCAACGATGTGATAGCGACCCTAAAAGAATCTGGCCACGACTTTTCAGAAATAGAAGATAGCTTAATAAAAATTGACTTTGCCTTTCAGGTTCGTCACATCTGCATCCACAACTACGGCATCATTGATGAAGACTTCCTAAGAAAGACAAAAGTCGGAAGCCTTGGCCAGACTTACGAAATAAACCAGGAGCAATTCAGAACAATGTTTGACGCCTATGAGGTTCTTTTGAAACACCTAGACTCCCACCTCCCCTGAATACCATGTACTTTATTTTCTAATTACCTGACGACTGTGTAACTCTTCATATGTAGATTCACACATCTTCCCAGTTACCCTGGCTCGACCATAAGCTTGCGCCAGCTTTTGATTCGTTGCGACAGACCGGTTGATCTGGTCGGAGAGCACCATGGCGGAGCAGCAGGCTGCCTCGCCTCTAGCGGCAGCGATATAACCTGGGCCGGAACTGATCGAGCCCTTGGAGATACATTCATAGGCCTGCTCGCACGTCACTCCCCTTCCCCGGCTTTGATCAGCATCTGCTGACAGGTCTCTCGCTCGCGCGGCATAGCGCTACCTCGCTGGATTAAATGGATATGGGTATTCAGATGCGTGTATGTACGAGCAAGAAGGCATGCAATCTGAAAGCAGCGATATGAACCCGGTACCAGACTCGGCACACCTACGCCTCGATGATGCTTTCGGCGGGTGAGCACCCGATGTGGGTAGCCAAACAGATGGGGCATAGCGACTCGGCCATGATTGCGCGGGTCTATGGGCGATGAATTCCTCAAGCGGATCAGGAAGCTGGGCAAAAGGCTGAACGCACCTTCGCGACCGATAGGAAAAATGAAATACACGTACTATCAAAGGGATAAGAGCCGCTTGAAATTAGCTTTTGACTGTACTCAGCCGGTCACTCAGAATTCGCGAAAATTGAACCCTGCCATCGGACTTGCTTCATGTCTAACACAAATGGATTTGAATTTCTCGAACCCCTGCCAGAGAGCTGCCCACCAAGTAATGTGACACCGCCTACTGAACCTACCCTGTGGAGACTGCTAAAGTCAGGGTCTCCCTGTGCAGCGGATTTTGTCTCACAACGCGAGCGTTTACCCACGCGACCCTATGACGACGAATGTTTGGCAAGGTCGATTTCACTAGTTACCTCACTTGCCGTATGCAGGGCAGTAGTGAAGAGTCCCCGGATGAAGTTTAGCCACGCGGTTCCGGTTCCGTATGATCCATCACTCGGTGTATGGCATAAGGACAGCGAGACACACGTAAACTGGTGGCCTTTTAAGGGCGCAGATCCTGTGGCTCAAATCGGAGATGTGGAGAAGCTAAATGGCTAAGCTTAAGATCGAAAAGGTTTTGCTTAGCTACGAGATGCCTTTGGTGGTGCTTGCAAAATCGGGCGCAGGTGACCGTTTTCTGGGTGTGAATTATGACGACGCGTCGGTCGGTCATAAATTCTATTTCTCAAGAATAAAAACAGAGCATTTGAAGCTTCTCTACGCTGAGAAGATTGATGTTCACTATGCGGTAACCAAACTTCATACTGGAAAATATGAGTTTGGAGAGTTATGGGGTAAGTTTGGTGAAGAGTTCCAGACAAAGCGCTTTTCTGAGTTAGACCCTGACTTTCTTCCAGAGCCTGGCATGTTCATTCCTGGGCATGCGCAAGAGAGCCTCAACAGCGATTACAAGGTGGTAGATATTGATGGTCGGTGGGAGATCAGTGATCTACGTAAGTTCTCAGACCTAGTTCAAGATTGCTATTCATTCGGGTTCGCGCTGTTGGGCGCGACAGGAAATGCTGCCAAGGCCAAAATAGACTCCTTATTCCATAAGCATCCGTGGAGAGGTGGATTCAGCTCAGTAAACTTCTTCAAAGAGCTTTACAAGAATATCCCTCAAGAAGATCGAGCGGGAATTCGAAAGATAGACTACGCTTCTCCTGGCGAAATAAAATTTTACATGAATGGAGACGTAGCTGACTCCATACGCGAGCTTGTACTTGAAATAAATGACGATGAAAGCCCTGCTCAAGAAAGCTATCGAAAAGCCCGTAGATTCTTACAAGATAGAAACTGGCTGAGCAAGTCAGACACAGATATTCAACTTTCTGCGTCAGATCTCGTTGAGTTGACTCAGCTCCTCTACTCAAGCTGCAAGGCATTCGGGCTACAGGACCATAGCGATCATATCCTCGGGCTGGCGAGCGGAGATCCTTTGTCAGCAGTAAAGATCGTCCTGGCTTACTTCAGACGGTTGCAAGGGTTGGCGGATTACGTAGCCACGGGGAAAGCCCAAGACATTTTTAGAGACGCGTAACGATCTTTGATAGGAATGACAGCTTTATGCCAGCCTTCTGACTGGAATCCGCACAGGATGGGCCTTAGACGGGGGTTCAAATCCCTCCGGCTCCACCAAACGAAGCACCAACAAAGCCCGCCTTGTGCGGGCTTTGTTGTTTCTGGCCTCAGCGCTCCGACACCATTGCCAACCTCCATCTCCACCGCACTCACAGGCCAAGCGTTCCTTCCCCCAAAGCAGCGTTAAGTCTCTTTCTATTGGGCGAACTTTCCTAGAAACTCCTAGCCGCTTGCGCCTCACCCCTCACCCTGGCTAGCCTCGATCCGTCACTGCAAATTCAGTGACCGGGTTTAGCAGCTCGACGTGTAACTAGGCGCATGGCGCCCCCATTACGTGGCGCTTTTTTTGGCTCCGCTTTATGGCGGCCGTGCGCAGGGCACCCTCGGGTGCGCCGGGTTCCTAGTACACCGGTCTGCTAACCTGCGAACGGCCGCCACCCTATCGTTTAGCAGCGACGGTGAAGGCTCCTATCTCTGTACTAGGAGTTACGCCATGAAAAAGCTCGTCCCCGATCCGCCCCACCGCGTTAGAAACCCCGAACACGATCTGGCCAATCAGCAGATCCGGCAGAAGCTGTCACTTCAGCCTGCCGATGCCTCTCTGATCCAGTCACTGAAGCAAACCATCAGTACCCCGGTGAGTCGCGATTCTCTGTTCTCGGTACACGGCGGCATCAGCGCCGAAGAAGCCCTACTCCACGTCTCCCTGCTGCTGAAAAGCGCCGAAGAGGTTTCCGATGAAATCACCGAACGCGGCAGCGGCATCGAGCGCGGTCTGATCTGGTCCCTGGTGCACTCGGTGGAGATGGCCCGGGCAGTGGTGGATGCCTTGCTCGATGGCAGTCGCCACACGCCAACGCTGAAGTAAAACACCCCGCGACAGCACGGCGCGGCGGCACAGTCTGTCGCGCTGTTGCTTGATGATGAGGGGCTTCAGCGCTCCGACATAACCACCATCACCTCCGCATCCTTCTGCCCTTCCGCTAGGTAGACATGGCCAATGCTGCTGTTGAAGTAGGCCGTCTCCTGCGGGCCAATGCTCACCGCTTCCCCGGTCTCGAACTGAATCCGCACACGCCCCGACAGCACCAGGGCAAATTCCTGCCCGGGGTGGCGGATGTAATCCTCGAACTGCTGCAACTCGCGGGCAAAGATCCGCGCGTACATGGGGGTCATGCTGCGCCCGGGAAAGTCGCCGGTCATGGGGTGGTAGTCGTAGTTGCCGGTGCTGTAGCCGGGGGCGTCGGCGATGGTGGTGCTGACCACGGTCGGTTGCACCTGGGCGCTGCAGGTCTGGATCAGGTTCGGCGCCGGGGTGAACAGTTGGGCGATGTCGACGCCCAGGGCGCGGGCCGCAGCGGCGAGTTTTTCGTAGCTGACCGAGACCTGGGCCAGCTCCATTTTCGACAGGGTCGACAGCGCTACGCCAGAGCGTTCCGAGAGCTGTTTTAGGGACAGCTTCTGATGAAATTGGCTTCGTCCTATGGACAACCAATCGCGCGCTGGAATCAGTGTTATATCCAGGAGGGAAACCTTTTCCATAGTGCGCCTTCCCTCCTCCATTTCGACCGCAGGTCAGTCCTGCTCCCCCTCCTCTCTCTTGTGCTTACGATAACGGGAGAGCGAAATTCCCGTTTGGCGCTTGAAGTAGCGACACAAATAAGACGCGTCGACGAAGTTCAATTCGTCGGCCACACGGCCAATAGCCAAGTCACTGTATGAAAGAAGAGCCTTGATCTCCAAGGTTACCTGCCGATCGATCAGGCCCTTGGGAGTGTCATTGAAAAACGCTTTGGTCAACTGCGACAGGTAGAACGGCGTGATATTCAGTGCGTCGGCGTAGAACTTCACATCTCTGTGGCGCACACAATGTTTGCCTATCAATTCCCAGAAGCGCCAACTGAGCATTTCCTTCCGGCTGAATCCCCTGTTTTCTATCTGGTTGGCTGGAAGTTGCTCGGCTATCTTCAGAAAGAGATTCTGCAGCTGATTGCGCAACATGATGCGTTGGTAGGTGGGACAGGTCTGCGCAATGTTCCGCATCTGCGTCACCCAGCCCTCTATCAGCGGCATGTCGTCCTTGGATGGAACGCAATGAGGATGGTCATGCAGAAATACGAACAAGGTATTGGGTAGCGGGTAGGCAACCTCTGCGGCAAAACTTTTCGGCATAAGGCAGAAAAACACCTTGAAGCGGCGCGAGCGACGTTTGAGCAAGGCAATAGTGTCCTCAGCCAGCAGCATCACAGCACCGCGCCTAACCGCATGCTCTTTGAAGTTAAGTGTGAAGTGGGCACTACCGCAGAGGCATACCAGCAGCGTCAAGTAAGCGTGGCCGAAGGAGAGCGGTAAACCGAGCCCTTCCGCTAGCGTGGTTTCTCCGATCCGCATCGAGTCGTCAGGAGCGGAAAGTTTCGGAATGTGATGCATAGTGCCCCAGCGCTACAACAAACAAGAGCCAAAATCCTATCACCGCTTGGCGCAGCTGTTTCGAAAAGTACCGAAAAAGCCGAGGTACTGGCGTGTACCGATGATCTGTCTCCCAATACTCTGTCCCGAACGAACCAATCCATTCGGGTAAAGGACATGACACTTGAAACAGAACGACTCTTGCTTCGCCCCTGGCAGGCCACAGACGCCGCCGATCTATACGAATATGCCAAAGACGCCCGAGTCGGCCCTATCGCTGGCTGGCCCCCACACACCAGCGTGGAGAACAGTGCCGACATCATCCGTACGGTCTTCAATCACCCCGAGGTGTACGCGGTCGAACTGAAGGAAAATCGCCGTGCTGTTGGTTGTGTGGGCATTCTCATAGGCAGCAACAGCAATTTTGAAATCAGTGAGCAGGAAGGGGAAATCGCCTACTGGATCGGTGTGCCGTACTGGGGCAAAGGCCTGACTCCGGAAGCCGTGCGTGAAGTGATGCGACACGCCTTTGAAAACCTGAATCTCAAAGCACTTTGGTGTGGTTACTTCGCCAACAACATCCAGTCCTATGCTGCTCAATCCAAGTGCGGCTTTCGCTTTCATCACACGGAAGAAAACAAATACAACCAGTTCCTCCAAGACTATCGGACAGAACACATTAGCCGTATCACCTACCAAGAATGGCTGGACCATACGAAAGAGTAAGGGCACAAACCGAAGATCCCGGTGTACGGCGGCAACGACCGACGGACGCAGTCTGGTGACGACGTAAACCGCACGAACGCCGCAGAGGAGTGCAAACCTTACTTGGGGAGAGCTAGCCGGAATCCCCCGCCGCCCCAGCACTGCCGCGAACTGCAACAGCTAGAGTGCGAAGCCTGCCGCAGGACAGCGCCGAACTGTTCGTCGCGCTGCTGGCGAAGGCGCAGGAGGAACTGAATGCCCGTGAAAGTTAATTGAGCCTTATCAACACCCCAGTTCAGGAGACTTATGAAAATCTCACTTACCCAAGTAACGCAAAAAAACTATGAAGCAATTTGTGAACTGGAGGTCACTGAAGAGCAGGAAGACTACGTGGCAAGTAATACCTGGTCGCTCGTTGAGGCTGCGTACAACCCAGGTTACTTCACACGCGCCATCATCGCGGATGGAGAGCCTGTAGGCTTCTTTATGTGGGTGCAAGAGTCAAAAGGCAAAGTTTCTATCTGGCGCTTTATGGTGGACAAAGAACATCAGCAGAAATCCATCGGTAGAGTAGCGCTGGGCCTCGCCCTACATGAAATAAAACAGATCGCGGATTTGGAAGAAATTGAAATTTGCTACAACCCCAACAACATCGTAGCCAAAGGGTTTTACTCCAGTTTCGGGTTTGTCGAGGTTGGTATGGATGCAGACGGCGAAGATATGCTGGCGAGGATCAGGATTTGAACTGCGCCAAATACAATTCGAGCGTTGCACAACAGTTCTAATTACCTTCAACTCCAACCGCTTATGGCTCAGGAGGGCGCAGAGTCTGTTTCTATTGTGCGAAACGTCCAGGTTGAACCTAACCACTTGTACCGGGAATTGTGGATGCCTTGCTCGATGGTGAGGGGCCTCAACGCTCCGACATCACCACCATCACCTCCGCATCCTCATCCCCTTCCGCCAGGTAGATATGGCCAATGCTGCTGTTGAAGTAGGCAGTCTCCTGCGGGCCAATGCTTACAGCTTCTCCGGTCTCGAACTGAATTCGCACACGCCCCGACAGCACCAGGGCAAATTCCTGCCCGGGGTGGCGGATGTAATCCTCGAACTGCTGCAGCTCGCGGGCGAAAATCCGCGCGTACATGGGGGTCATGCTGCGCCCGGGAAAGTCCCCGGCCATGGGGTGGTAGTCGTAGTTGCCGGTGCTGTAGCCGGGGGCGTCGGCGATGGTGGTGCTGACCACGGTCGGTTGCACCTGGGCGCTGCGGGTCTGGATCAGGTTCGGCGCCGGGCTAAACAGTTGGGCAATGTCGACGCCCAGGGCGCGGGCCGCGGCGGCGAGTTTTTCGTAGCTGACCGAGACCTGGGCCAGCTCCATTTTCGACAGGGTCGACAGCGCCACGCCGGAGCGTTCCGAAAGCTGTTTGAGGGTCAGCTTCTGGTTTTTGCGAATGGTCCGCAGGCGTGCGCCGACCTGGGTCCGGTCGATCAGTGGATGGGCGTGGGAGCTCGAGGCGGGCTGGGCTCGGTCGGAACTCATTGAGGCTCTCTGTCTGGCAAATAAGGGCAACCGCGACGCTGGCCGGGGCACGTGGCGAAATATTAACCCATGACCCCGGGTTGACTGGAAAATTCTCATATCTTACATTTCTCGTATGTGAGAATTTTGATCCCTGTCATTTCCCAGCGATTCAGGAACCCCGGCATGCACGCGAACCAATGCTTCGACTTCGTCATCATCGGCGCCGGTATTGCCGGTGCTTCCCTGGCCTATCGCCTGGCCGGGCAGGCCAGCGTGCTGGTGCTGGAACGTGAATCGCAGCCGGGCTACCACTCCACCGGGCGCTCGGCGGCGATGTTCATGGAGGCCTACGGCACCCCGCAGATCCAGGCCCTGACCCGCGCCAGCCGGGCTTTCTACCAGCGGCCGCCGCAAGGTTTCTGCGAACACCCGTTGATGGAACCCCGTGGCTGTCTGTACGTGGCCAGCGAGGAACAGCTGGACCAATTGCAGCAAACCTACGATGAAACCCGCGCCCGCTCCGCCAATGTGCGCCTGATCACGGCCGAACAGGCCCGGGCCCTGGTGCCCTGCCTGCGCCCCGAGGCCGTCGCCGGGGCGATGCTAGAAACCGCCGCCCAGGACCTGGACGTGCACGCCCTGCACCAGGGCTTCCTGAGGGCCATGCGCCAGGCCGGTGGGCTGCTGGAGTGCGACCTGCACATAGTCGAGGCCAGCCGCGAAGACCGCCACTGGAACCTCAAACTCAGTGATGGCCGCGTACTGCAGGCGCGCAATCTGGTGAACGCTGCCGGCGCCTGGGTCGATGACGTGGCCCAGCTGTGCGGCGTGGCCCCCATCGGCCTGCAACCCTGCCGGCGCAGCGCCTTCACCTTCGATGGCCCACCGGATGAAGACTTCAGCCGCTGGCCGGCGGTGATCGGCATCGACGAAAGCTTCTACTTCAAGCCCGACGCCGGCCAGTTGCTCGGCTCCCCGGCCAATGCCGACCCGGTGCCGGCCCAGGACGTGATGCCCGAAGAGCTGGACATCGCCACCGGCATCTACCACATCGAGAACGTCACCTCCCTGAGCATCCGCCGCCCGCGCCACAGCTGGGCCGGCCTGCGCTCCTTCGTCGCCGACGGCGATCTGGTGGTGGGCTGGGACGACAGCTGCGAAGGCTTTTTCTGGCTCGCCGCCCAGGGCGGCTACGGCATCCAGTCGGCGGCCGGCGTCTCGCAACTGGCCTGCGCCCTGCTGCTGGGGCAACCGGTCCCCGAAGAACTGCTAAGCCAGGGCGTCGATGCCCAGGCCCTGGCCCCCGCTCGCTTGCGTTAACCCACCCAGCCCACGAGGCCCTTGCCATGTCCAATGACATCCAGCGTTATCCCAGCCACCTGCCCTACCCCTTCTCCCGGGC
The DNA here is from genome assembly GCF_052665325.1 of Pseudomonas sp. 8(2025). Lineage (NCBI taxonomy): Bacteria > Pseudomonadati > Pseudomonadota > Gammaproteobacteria > Pseudomonadales > Pseudomonadaceae > Pseudomonas > Pseudomonas sp. 8(2025). The sequence continues at coordinate 554,306 of NZ_JBQOIE010000003.1, forward strand.
GATCCGGGTCGGCGGCTTTCTGTTCCTCTCCGGCCAGGTGCCCATGAGCGCCGAAGGCGAAGTGGTGCACGGCGACATCCGCGTGCAGACCGAAGCCGCCCTGGCGCGCATCGGCGAGACCCTGGCCGAATGCGGTGCCAGCTTCGACCAGGTGGTGAAGAGCACTGTCTGGCTCACCGACATGCAGCACTTCGCCGGCTTCAACGAGGTCTACCAGCGCCACTTCAAGAACGGTTTCCCGGTGCGTTCCACCGTCAGCGCCCAACTGGCGCTGGGGGTCGATGTCGAGATCGAAGTCCAGGCCTGGGTCGGCGAAAACTGAGTCACCCGCCCCAGCCCTCAAGTGCGATGCCCAGGACCACCAAGGCCATGAATGCCGGGGTGGTCCACCCCACATAACAACAAAAAATCGAGGCTAATCGTCATGAAAGAAAGTCTGAAGATCGCCGGCGCCTTCGTCGGTGTGATTGTCGGCGCGGGGTTCGCCTCCGGTCGTGAACTGCTGTTGATGTTCGTCGACTTCGGCGCCTGGGGCCTGGCGGGTGCGGTGGTCAGCGCGGCGCTGTTCACCTTCCTCGGCATGGCCCTGGCCAGCATGGGCAGCCGCCTGCGAGCGGCGTCGCACAAGGACGTGGTGCATGCCCTGTGCGGCAAACACCTGGGTGCCCTGGTGGACCTGATGATCACCTTCTTCATGTTCGCCGTGACCGTGGTGATGCTGGCCGGCGGCGGTGCCCTGCTGGAACAGCAATTTGGCATTCCCGCCATTGCCGGCAGCGTGCTGGTGACCCTGATCGTGGTCGCCATCGTGTGCCTGGACGTGCACAAGGTCATCGGCATGATCGGCGCGGTGACGCCCTTCCTGATCATCACCGCGGTGGGCGTGGCCCTGTATGGCGCCGCGACCCGCGACCTGAGCTTCGGCGAACTCAATCAACTGGCGGCCAAACAAGAAGCCGGTGCCAGCCACTGGCTGCTGGGCGCCTTGCTCTACGTCTCCTACAACATCGTGGCCGGGGTGCCGATCCTGGCGATAATGGGCGGCGCGGCCAAGGGTGAAAAACAGGCGATGTGGGGCGGCATCCTCGGCGGCGCGCTGCTGGGCGTGCTGATGCTGGTGATGAGCCTGGGCCTGCTGTCGCGCCTGGACAGCGTGGCGGACCTGCCGATGCCCATGCTGTCGATCGCCAGCGAAGTCTCACCGGCCCTGGGGCTGCTGATGGCGCTGATCATCTTCTGCATGATCCTCAACACCGCCGTGGGCACCCTGTACTCCTTCTCCGCGCGGCTGTTGCCGGCGGGCACCCGACAGTTCCGCCTCGGTTCGATAGCCGCCGGCGCCCTGGCGTTTGTCGGCAGTCTGGTGGGCTTTATCAGCCTGGTGGGGCAGGTCTATCCGTTCTTCGGCTACCTGGGGTTCCTGCTGATTGCCGCGGTGGTGATCGGCTGGCTGCGACCACGGCGGGTGGTGGTGGCGTAGGCATCGCTCGATGGGGCAGGCACCCGGGAGTTATCCCAGGTGCCTTGAGTCAAGCCCGGTGCCGTAGGGGCGGCCCGCTCAAGCAAACCGACTGCCCTTGAGCGCCTTCAAGAAGGTATAGGACGCATGGTTCAACGTCTCTCGCGGGGCGGTGATCACGCTCACCGAGCGCACGATGCGCTGGTCTTCCAGGCGCAGGAAATTCAGCTGATCCCCCGCCGCCGAACGGCTGAGCAGTTCCGGTAGCAAGGTCACGCCCATGCCCTGGGCCACCAGTGCCAGCAAGGAGGTGGTGTTTCTGACGCTGAGGGTCGAGTGGTCGCGGATGTGCCGGAACTCGGCGGCGTTGATCTCGGCGCCCAAGCCACTGTTGATGAAGTTCTGCCCGTCCAGGTCGCTCCAGCGCAGCGGGCGCGCCAGGCGGTTGAGGGGGTTGTCGCTGGCGCAGACCACGCAGAAGGCGTCGGAGAACAGGAAGTCCTGGTCGATGTTGGGGATGCTCGCCGGTACGGTGCCGATGCCGATGTCCACGTCGCCGCTGAGCACCGCTTGCACCACTCGCTCGGAATCCATATCGCGGATATCCAGGTGGAACTGCGGGTGCTGTTCATGGAATTGCTTGAGCAGCGGCGGCAGCAGGGTGATGGCGAAGGACGGCACCGCCGCCACCCGCACCAGGCCGGTCTCGGCCTTGGCGTAGGTCTTGATGGTGCTGATGGTGCGGTCGAAATGCGCCAGTTCGCGCTGGGCTTCCAGCAGCACGAAACGCCCCAGGGGGCTGAGCTGGTTCTTGCGCTCGCCTTCGAACAAGGCGCCGCCCAGTTCCTCTTCCAGTTGCTTGAGCGAGAGCGACACCGCTGCCGGTGTACGGTGCAGGCGCTGGGCAGCCTGGGTCAGGCTCTGGCTGGTGGCCACCGCGACGAAAAACTGCAAATTGGAGATCTTGATGCTCATGGCGGCGCGTCCTGCTGGCAAAGGCATAGCTTAAATTTTACTTAAACAACCTTAAAATTTATTAGATTTACTTAATACAAGGCCGACTCATAATCCTCCCAGAACCGCACAAAGGCAACGCCCCGCCTGGCGTGCCGCCCTGGAGGATTTCATGAGCGACAACCATCACAACTACATCGCCGGCCAATGGCTCAAGGGCGCCAGCGAGATCGAGAACCGCAACCCGTCCGACACCCGCGACCTGATCGGCCTCTACGCCCAGGCCTCCCGGGCGCAGTTGGACAGTGCCATTGCCGCCGCCAGCGAGGCCCAGCGAATCTGGGCCCGCAGCGGCCTCGAGCAACGCTACAAGGTGCTGATGGCCATCGGTCAGGAGCTGATGCAGCGTTCTGCGGAAATCGGCAGGACCCTGTCCCGGGAAGAAGGCAAGCCCATGGCCGAAGGTGCTGGCGAGGTGTACCGCGCCGGGCAGTTCTTCACCTACTACGCTGCGGAAACCCTGCGCCAGTTGGGCCAGACCGCCGACTCGGTGCGCGACGGCATCGAGATCGATATCCGCCGTGAACCCATCGGCGTGGTGGCGATCATTTCGCCATGGAATTTCCCCATGGCCACCGCCTGCTGGAAGATCGCCCCGGCCCTGGCCTTCGGCAACGCCGTGGTGTGGAAACCGGCCAACCTGACCCCGGCCAGCGCAGTGATTCTCAGCGAGATCATCGCCCGCCAGGACTTGCCCGCGGGCCTGTTCAACCTGGTGATGGGCGCCGGTTCCGAGATCGGCCAGGCGCTGATCGAGCACCCGGGCATCAGCGCCATTTCCTTCACCGGCTCGGTGGACGTGGGCAAGGGCATCGCCGCCTCGGCCGCCGCCAACCTGACCAAGGTGCAACTGGAAATGGGCTCGAAAAACGCCCTGGCAGTGATGGACGACGCCGACCTCGACCTGGCGGTGAGCTGCGCGGTGAATGGCGCCTTTGGCGGCACCGGGCAGAAGTGCACCGCCTCCTCGCGGTTGATCGTGCATGCAGGCATCCACGATGCCTTCGTGGAAAAACTGCTGGCGGCAACCCAGGCGCTCAAGGTCGGCCACGCCCTGGAAGCCGGCACCCAGATCGGCCCAGTAGCCAGCGCCGCACAGCTGGAGGCCAACCTGGCGAACCTGCAACTGGGCCAGCAGGAAGGCGCCGAACTGCTCACCGGCGGCCAGCGCCTGGAGCTGGAAAGCCCCGGTTACTACCAGGCACCGGCGCTGTTCATTGGCGGCAGCAATGCCATGCGCATCAACCGCGAAGAGCTGTTCGCACCCATCGCCTGCGTGATCAAGGCCGGCAGCTACGAAGAGGCCCTGAGCCTGGTCAACGACACCCGCTTCGGCCTTACCGCCGGCATCATGACCCGCTCCCTGGCCCGCGCCAGCCACTTTCGCCGCAATGCCCGGGTCGGCTGCGTGATGGTCAACCTGCCCACCGCCGGCACCGACTACCACGTGCCTTTCGGCGGCCGTGGCGAGTCCAGCTACGGCCCGCGCGAGCAGGGGCGCTCGGCGGTGGAGTTCTACACCCACGTGAAGACCGGCTACATCGCCGCAGGGGCGCCACTATGAACCTGCCCCAGACCTTCGCCAGCCGCGGCCCGCGCATCGATGCCATGCAGTACGACAACTGGTCGGAAAAGATCTTCCAGCAGATGCGCGAAGGCGGCGTCGATGCGGTCCACGTGACCATCGCCTACCATGAGACCTTCCGCGAAATGGTGGCCAATATCGAAGCCTGGAACCGCAGGTTCCAGCGCTACTCGCACCTGATCCTGCACGGCAAGTGGGCCAGCGACATCGCCCTGGCACGGCAGACCGGGCGCACGGCGATCTTCTTCGGCTTCCAGAACCCCTCGCCCATCGAGGACGACATCGGCCTGGTGGAAGTGGTGCACAGCCTCGGCGCACGCTTCATGCAGCTGACCTACAACAACCAGTCGCTGCTGGCCACCGGTTGCTATGAACAGGAAGACCCGGGGCTGACCCGCATGGGCAAGCAGGTGGTACGGGAGATGAACCGGGTCGGCCTGGTGGTGGACATGTCCCACTCCGCCGAACGCTCGACCCTGCAAGCCATCGAGCACTCCGAGCGCCCGATCGCCATCACCCACGCCAACCCGGCGTTCTGGCACGCGGCGCTGCGCAACAAGTCCGACACCGTGCTCAAGGCCCTGGGCCAGAGCGGTGGCATGTTCGGTTTCTCGTTGTACCCGCACCACCTCAAGGACAAGAGCGCCTGCAGCGTGCAGAGCTTCTGCGAAATGATCGCGCGCACCGCCGAGCTGATGGGCGTCGAGCACCTGGGCCTGGGTTCCGACCTGTGCCAGGACCAGCCCAACAGCGTGGTGGACTGGATGCGCGTCGGCCGCTGGACCCTGGATGTCGACTACGGCGAAGGCTCCAAGGCGCAACCGGGCTTCCCCGAGCAGCCGGCCTGGTTCCGCGACAACCGCGACTTCCCCAACATCGAGGCGAGCCTGCACGGCGTGGGTTTCAGCGCCCAGGAGGTCGCCGCGATCATGGGCGGCAACTGGCTGCGCTTCTTCGAGAACAATTTTGTTCCGGCCAAGGCCCAGGCAGGTGCCGCCGTCCACCCTCACGAGATCGCGGTTTGAGGTCCCCGACTGTTTCCCGATTGTCCTGACGTCCGGCCTGAACAGGGTCATCGCCAAGCACTAACAACAACAAATGCGCCCATAACAATTATTAGCGATCGACAACGCAACACGGAGGCACCATGGAAATTCCAGGCGAAATCAAAGCGGGGATCGACACCCGCTCGCTGCACAGCCGCGCCGCTGGAACCCTCGACTGGTCGATTTTCTGGATCAGCGGAGGTTTCTTCCTGCTGTTCCTGGTCATTGCCCTGATAGACCTGAACACCCTTTCCAGCCTGATCGGCCACGCCTTCACCTGGAGCACCCACTACTTCGGCCTGTACTGGCAGGTGCTGATGCTGGCGACCTTCGGCGCCAGCCTGTACATCGGCTTCACCCGCCTGGGCCGGGTGCGCCTGGGCGGCGTCGGGCACAAGCCCAGCATCAGCACCTTCAACTGGGTATCGATGATCATGTGCGCCCTGCTGGCCGGGGGCGGCGCCTTCTGGGCCGCTGCCGAACCCATGATGCATTTCATCGCCCCACCGCCGTACTTCGGCGCCGTGGCCAAGAGCGACGCCGCCGGCGTGGCCGCGCTATCCCAGTCGTTCCTGCACTGGGGCTTCATGGCCTGGGCGGTGCTCGGCAGCCTGCTGACCGTGGTCTACATGTACCTGCACCACGAAAAGAACCTGCCGCTGATGCCGCGCACCCTGCTCTATCCGCTGCTGGGCGAGCGAGCCCTGAAGGGCCCGATCGCCGTGTTCGCCGATGCCTCGGCGATCATCGCGGTGGTGGCCGGCACCATCGGCCCGGTGGGTTTTCTCGGCCTGCAGATCGCCTTCGTCCTGCACTCGGTGTGGGGCGTGCCGAACACCATCATGGTCCAGGCCATGGTGATTCTCTCGGTGACGGTGATCTACACCCTGTCCTGTGTGGTGGGCCTGGGCGGCCTGCGGCTGGTGAGCAAGGTCCACGTGTGGCTGATGCTGGGCCTGGCGGCGTTCCTGTTCATCTTCGGCCCCACCCTGTTCCTCAGCGAAACCCTGGCCCAGAGCCTGGCGGTGCACGTCACCAGCTTCTTCCAGACCGCCCTGTACCGCGATGACAACGCCTGGCTCAACAGCTGGACCCTGTTCTACTGGGGCTGGTTCATCGGCTACGCGCCGATGATGGGTATCTACGTGGCCAAGGTCTCTCGCGGGCGCAGCATCCGTGAGGTGATCACCCTGATGTCGGTGGCCGCCCCGCTGATCACCATGCTCTGGTTCACCCTGGTGGGCGGCACCGGGATCGGTATCGAACTGCAGTCGCCGGGCCGCGTGATCAGCCACGGCGTGCAACCTGAGGCGCTGCTGCTCGGGGTGGCCCAGTCGATGCCGCTGCCCAACCTGATTTCGGCGCTGTTCCTGTTCCTCAGTTTCTTCTCGGTGGTCACCAGCGCCGGCTCCATGTCCTATACCGTGGCCATGGCCATCAGCAGCAACCACGCCGAATCCCCGGCCTGGCTGCGGGTGTTCTGGGGCGCCGGCATGGGCCTGGTGGGGGCGACCCTGATCACCCTCGGTGAGGGCGGCATCAGTGCCTTGCAGTCGTTCATCGTGATCACTGCGGTGCCGGTGTCGCTGCTGATCCTCCCGGCGGTCTGGGACGCGATCCGCATTGCCCGGCAAATGGCCCGTGAACAGGGAGTGCTCTGAATGAACCTGCGACCACCCGCCAGCGTCATGAAGGCGGCGCGCCTGGGGGCCTTCCACCAATCCCGGCTGTCGTTCATGCGCCAGTTGCTGCGCCGCCTCAAGGCTGAAAACTGGCAGTTCCAACGCCCGCTGTGGACCCTCGACAGCCAGGGCGTGGGCCGTGCGGTGTACACCGCCACCGGCCCGCAGCGCAGCTACAGCCTGGTGGCCTTCGCCCATGACCTGGACCCGGCACTGCGCTCGGACCGGGTCATCGCCACCGCCTGGGATGCCACCTTCGCCCTGTTCGACGGCATCCCCGATGCCGCCGACCTGGACCGCCTGGAGGCCAATGTGCCGAAGCAGGAAGCCGGGCGCATTTCCTCCCGCGAGCTGTGCATGGCCCGGGCCAACCGTTCGGTGCGGCTGTTCGACCATGTGATCGAGGCCCTGGCTGCCGGCCGCCAGCCGCAGCGCGAGTTCATCGATGAAGTCGGCTACCTGATGCGCACCACCGCGGTCTACGGCAGCGGCAAGTTCGGCGCGGCCGACCGTGAAAGCATCGCCCAGCGGCCGGAGCTGGCGGCACCCTTCCAGGCGGAAATGCTCACCGTGTTCCTGATCCGCGCCTTCACCCTGGACCTGGTGGAGCATCTGGCCCAGGCCCGGGCGCCCCGGCAGGCGGTGCCCCTGGAGCCGCAACTGCGCCGGCGCCTGGGCATCGGCAACTCCACGGGGCTGGGCATGGCGCCGTTCCTGCTGAACCATCCAGTGCTCTTGAACAACTGGGTACAGGCCCGGGAAACCGCCCTGCAACGGGTACGCGCCGTGCGCCAGCCATCGGCTGCGGAGCGCCAGCGGTTCGTCGAATTCCTCACCCGGGCCCAGGCCGGCATCGGCCACTGGCACTCCGAGCATGAACTGCAACACGGCCGCATCCTGCAACTGCAAGGTGACCTGCAGCGCCTGGAGCACCATCTCGCCAGCGGCATCCTGGAGCAGGATTCCCCCTGGGACGAACTCTATCGCTGGGCCGAAGGCGCGCTGTCGCTGGAAGCCCAGGAATGCCTGGTGTCGCTGCTGCTGGAGCCCTACGGCCACCTGGTGGATGAGCTGGGCGCCGGCATGCAGGCCGATGAGCAGGCCAGCTTCAGCGTCGACGGCAGCATGAGCATCGGCCGCCTGCGGCAGATACTCGACGAGCATTATTCCTGGGTCGCGGCCATCGACTTTTCCAGCCAAGCCAGCCGCGCGCTGTTCTGGTACGTCTCCGAGGAAAAACTCGAACCGCGGATCGGCCAGCGCTTTGCCGAGCCCGGGCAAGACCTGGAGCAGCCCCTGGCAGTGGCCCGGGACATCGCCCAGTTGCAATCCGCCCTGCCCGGCTGGAGCGACGCGCAAAGCGTCGCCAGCTTCCTGCTGCGGCACCCGGAACATCGCCACAGCCTGCGCCGGGTGCAACTGGCGCCAGCGTTCCCCTACGCCGATATCCAGGACAACCTGATCGACCAGGCGCTGCTGCCCATCGACCTGCTGCGCTGCAAGCTGTCGTTCTTCGGCGCCACCCACTTCGACCCGCGCTCGGATCGTTGGGTACGCATCACCCTCTACCAGAACGCGCCCTTCCCCCATGAGCTGGGGCAGATGGCCGCGGACGACTGGTCCTACCCCAACCTCGACAGCCAGGAGCAGCGCCGTGCATGCCTCGTTGAATGAAATCGAAAGCCTGTGCAAGAAAGCCGCCCGCGGTGCCGGGCTGTCCTGGGGCCTGGCGGAGGAAGCCGGCAAGGCCGCGCGCTGGCTCTCGGCCCACGGCCTCGACGGGCCCGGATTGCTGGCCACGCAACTGCGACAGAATGACGGCTGTGCCTACCAGCAACTGGCCCCGGATGTCAGCGCCGAGCCCTGGCAGGTGCCCGGGCATGCCCTGTGCCCGCTGATTGCCGGGGCGACCCTGAGCGACCACGCCTACCTGCTGCGCAGCAACGGCCGCATCGAGCTCAGGCAGGTGGCGCACCCGCAACTGCTGCTGCCCTTTGCCAGCGCCACCGCACGCCAGCTCGGCCTGTGGCTGGAGCTGTCCTGGAACGGCTGCTGCCTGAAGTTTTCCCCCTCGGGCGAAGCCTGGCTGGTACGTGCGCAGAACCTCGGCGCCGCCACAGCCGCCCAGGTGCGCTGCGCTTGCACCGATCCTGCCGGCACCCTCGGCAAGCCTCTGGCGGGCAGCATTCCGGACCTGGGCGACAGCCCCCAGCACGAGCTCGATCACCTGGCCGCCCGCACCTACGTGCCGGCCTCCGAAGCCTCGCGCCTGCTGGGCGCCGGGGCCGGCCTGAGCGACAACAACTGACCTTTCCACCCTTGAACCAATGGACGAACCAATGGACCTCGACATGACCTCATCCCTCCAGCGAATCGGCACCACCGCGCGCTTCAGCCAGGCCGTGATCCACAACCGGACCGTCTACCTGGCAGGCCAGGTTTCGCAATTGACCGAAGGGGACATCCGCGCCCAGACGCAGGATGTGCTGCAACAGATCGACGCCCTGCTGGCCAGGGCCGGCACCGACAAGGGCCACCTGCTCAGCGCGCAGATCTGGCTCAAGGACATGGCCGACTACCCGGCCATGAACCTGCTCTGGGATGCCTGGCTCGAAGGTGTGCAGGCACCGGTGCGGGTTTGCGTGCAGGCGCCCATGGCCAAGCCGCACTACCGCATCGAAGTGTTGGTGATTGCTGCGCAACCGGCCTGAATCAGCCCAGCCCTGGCCCGGTCTCGGCGGCCACCAGGGCCCGCTCCATGATCAGCGTCAGCTCCTCGCCCTCGTAATGCTCGCGTACCCGGACAAAGCCCAGGCGGGCATAAAAGCCTTCAGCGGTGACCGACGAGGGCACCACCAGCGAGGTCTGGCCCGAATCCAGCGCCGCCTGCTCGACCGCGGCCATCAGTTGCCGCCCCAGACCCTGGCCGTGGTAGGCCGGGTCGACAAACACCGAACGCACCGCACGCCCGTCGAGGCTGGCGGTGCCCCGCAATTCCCCGTGCACCAGGGCGACAAACATCTGCCGGCGCTGCATCAGTTGGCGCACTGCATCGGGGGTGAAGCTGGCCTGGACCCGCTCGATCACACTGGCGGGGTAGTCCTGGGCATTGCTGGCGAGCAAGGCCGCCAGGATCACCTGGCTGACCTGTGGAGCATCGGCCGGCACGGCCGGACGAACCTGATATTGCATGACCACTCCCTGGTTATCCCGCGGATGACAGTGGCCAAAATACGGCCCGCCCCAGGCCCTGCCAAGCACTTATTGCAACTGGAACACCAGGCAGGGGTTGTCGTTGAGCCGCCCCTCGAACACCGGCAATTGATTCTCCAGGGAGGTGTTATCCAGCAGCCCCCGGTCCTTGCGCGCGATGATCACCAAGGAGTCATGGGGCAGCGAGTCCAGGTGCCCGGGGTCGTCGCCGCTGACGAACAGCGGCTGTTCGTCGTGGTCCAGGTTCATCATGTAGCGCACCGCCCAGGTGTCCTGGCCCAGGTTGAAGAACACCAGCGGCCCGGGGCTGGCCTGGCGCAACTGCTCCACCTGGGAAACGAAGGCCTTAGTGTCGAACTGCAGGTCCTTGGCCGGGTCCACCACCGCCACCAGCAACGTCCATTGCGCCGCCAGCGCCAAGCCGCTGAGCAGCACCAGACGCCGCCCGAAACTGCCCAGGGTCCTGCGCCAGCCATACAGCGCCAGCAGCTGCAACACGACGAAGATCGCGATCAGCAGCGGCATGGACACCGGCGGCCAGTAACCGTGCTTGTGCCAGCTGTGGCGCAAGACGAACAGCACCAGGATGCACAGCCCCGGCAGCAGCCCCACCAGCCACAGGTAGCCGCTGCGCACCTTGCCCAGCCAGCCCCGGGCCGTGAGCAGGCCGTAGGCCGCCACCGCAGCGAACATCGGCACCATGGGCAGGATGTAATAGGCGCGCTTGAAGTGCGGCACCGACAGGCCCAGCAGGATCATCAGGCCACAGGCCCCCAGCCGAAGTACCAGGCGCAGCTGCGGGTTCACATGGCGCTGCGACCATTGCCGGCGCAATACCCAGAGCGTCGCCAGGGCCAGGGGCACCACCGGGAAGTAGCGGTACAGCGCCAGCTGGAAGTAGAAGTAGAACGGCTCGCCACTTTCATCCAGGCGCCCGACCACCTGCATGTTGTAGACCTGACGGACGAAATCTTCGCCACCAGCGAGATAGGCCAGTTGCATCAGCAGCCACCAGCAGCCGGCCAGCAACAGGAGGCCACTGACGCCATAGGCGAGCACCCGTTTGATCAGCGTCAGGCGCGCCTCGCGGGTGCGGCTCTCCCCCAGCAGCCAGTAGGTGCAGGCCACCCCGCAGACTTCCACCAGCCCCAGGGGCCCGCGAATGGCAAAGGCCAGCACCAGCAGCGACAGCACCGCCCACAACCGCAGCCGGGAGCCCAGTTGCTCGCCACTGTGCAGCAGGTAGAAGGTGCCCAGGCACAGCAGGGAAACCATCTGGTCCAGGCACACCGAGCGTGACTTGTCCAACAGCTGGCTGGTCAGCGCCGTGAGCAGCACCGCGAGCAGTGCCCAGGTGCGCCCCGAAGGCGCCAGCAAGCGATACAGCAGCGCCAGCACCCCGGCCGAGGCCAGCGCGGTGGGCAGGATATTGGCCAGGTGGTTGGGGGCGCCGAAAGCCTGGGCGAACAGGTAGCTGAAGAAGGTCGCAGTGCCCGGGTAGTCCGGGTATGGCTGGCCGTAGGTGGTGGGGAACAGGCTGGCGCCGTGGCGGAACATTTCCTGCAGGAACAGCGCCCAACGGCCGTCGAAACCCTGGGGCTGCTGGTCCCAGATGCCAAAGGTGAACAGCAGCAGGGCCACCAGGTAAATACCCCATGCCTCAATACTCAAACGCGTTTCTCGAACCATCTTCGCCCCACCAGAAAGCGCCGCACCCAAAGCGAGGCATAAGGCTGGACATGTTGCTCGCGCAGCCCCTGAACGGTGCCTGAACAAGGATAAAAAACCCGCTCCGCACAGCCGACTGTCACCGACTGTAGCCGCTGCCGAGCCCGCAAGGCTGCGAAAAGGCCCGCAGGGCCTTGCCTGGCGGTCTCCTGGCAAACCTCTGGCGGCCTCAGGGTCCCTGCGCTTCCTGCGACAGTGCCGCCCGGAGCGTTCGCAGCCTGCGGCAGCGGCTACAGGGAACGGCGACCCAGGGTGAAAAACCGGCGCCAGTCGAACTGCCCCACCGCCAGCGCCAGCAGGATCAGGCCCATGGAAATGCCCTCCTCGACCCCAAGCCGCTGCCCCAGGATCAACACCGAACCGGCCATGCCGAACACCGGGATCAGCAGCGACAAGGGCGCCACCCGGGAGACCGGATACTCGCGCAGCAACAGGTTCCAGCCCCAGTAACAAAAGTGCGTTGCAGCATAGACCTGAAACATCAGCGACAAGGCCGCGCCGGCGGACACTTGCCCGGCCAGTTGCAGAAACGGCGCCGCACCATGGCTTATCCAGGTCAATGCCAGCAGCGGCAATGGCGCAAACAGGCTCGCCCAGACCACGAAAGCAAACACCTCGCGCACCCCGCAGCGCTTGATGATGACGTTTCCCACGCTCCAGCTGAATGCACTCACCAGCAGCAGGGCATAACCCAGGCTGGTGGCATGCCCGGGGCTGTCGCCAATGATCCGCAGCAGCCCCCACAGGGCAATGGCCGTGGCCAGCACCTGTTGCAGGCGCAGGCGCTCGCCGAACAGCAGCACGCCCCAGCCCAGGGAGAAAAAGGCACTGAACTGGATCAACAGTGCAGCCGTGCCCGGCGCCACGCCGTGATCGATCCCCAGGTTGATCAGCGCCCACATGGCGACGCCGAAAATCAGCCCGTAGGCCGCCAGCCAGGCGAATGCCACCGGCGGGCGCGGCACCAGGAACACCCAGGGCAGCGCCGCCAGGGTGAAACGCAGGGCGGTGAGCAGCAACGGATCGATACTGGCCAGGCCCAGTTTGGTGATGGGAAAGTTCAGGCCCCACAAGGCCGTCACCAGCAGGGCCAGGAACAGGTGTTTTTTCTGCATGTCGCGCGGTCCAGGACAGGCGGCCGCGGGTCATTCCCCGGCCGGGGCCGAACTATCGCCCCGGCGCGCCATGGCCCGCTTGCAGTATCAGGTCAACTATCAGTAGATTCGGGCCATGCAACCCATCGATATCGATCCTTACGAAAATACCCCGCGGGATGTGGTGGTCACCGCCATCGACTACCCCGACGGCCTGTACTTCGCCGAGCACCAGCACCGGCGCGGGCAGTTCGCCTATGCGGCCACGGGGGTGATCAGCGTCTTCAGCGACCAGGGCAACTGGGTGGTGCCGCCGCAGCGGGCCATCTGGGTGCCGGCCGGCGTGCCCCACGCCATGCACATGAGCGGGCCGGTGACCATGCTCAACACCTATGTACGGCCCCGGGCAGCCAAGCGCCTGGGCCTGCCGGAACAATGCCAGGTGCGGGAGGTGTCCGAGCTGCTGCGCCAGTTGCTGCTGCGGGCCACGGCCATTCCCCCGCGCTACGCCGTGGGCAGCGTGCAGGGCCAGGTGATGAACCTGCTGCTGCATGAAGTCGCGACCATGCCGGCCCTTGCCCTCAATGCTCCGCTTCCCCGCGAGCCACGGCTGGCCAGGGCCTGCCGCGAGGCGCTGGAGCAACCTTCGCTGGAGTTGGGGATCGATGAAATGGCCGAGCGCGCCGGCATGAGCCGCCGCACCTTCACCCGGCTGTTCCGCCAGCACACCGGCATCAGCTTCGTCGAGTGGCGCCAGCAGGCCTGCCTGCTGGCTGCCGTGGTGCGCCTGGGCCAGGGCGAAGCCGTGACCCGGGTCGCCAGCGACCTGGGCTACAGCAGCCCGAGCGCGTTCAGCGGTGTGTTTCGCAAGGTATTGGGCGAGACGCCCAGCCGCTATTTTGCCCGGGCCCGGGCCTGAAGGACCCGAGCCGGAGCGAGGCCGTGCTAGAGGAACACGGCGGACAACATCCCCAGCGCGCCGAGGCAGAAGCCGATCAAGGCACCGCGCCCGGGCGCCTGCTGGAACAGGGCCCAGATCACCAGCGGCTCCAGGAGCAGCAGCGACGTCACCGAGACCACGGTGATGATCCAGATGTCGCCCACCGCCACGTAACCCAGCCAGTAGGCCGCCAGCAGGCAGATACCGCCCAGGCACATGATCAGCACTGGCAACGCCAGTTCGGCACCGGAGGTGTTGCCGGAATGGGCCAGCCGCGCCACCACCACTTCACTGTAGATGGCGCAGAACTCGCCCAGCACCATCAGCCCTACAGCAGAAACTCCGAGTAATTCTTTGGACATGTAACAAACCCCTTCGTATTGAGAGCCCGATTTTTCAGCTCCCAGGCATTGATCGCTCCGCTGACGGAGCCTGTATCTCGATGCGCAGGGGTACGAGGCAACTCGGTAATATCCAGGAACTTGAACATGTCCATCTCCTTCTGGGTGGGGGGTGCAAACCGGGCCCGTGCACGACCGACGGGCCGCTGCCTGTATAAGGGATTTTCTGCCCCGGCGTCATCCACCAGAGCGCGTCGACCGCGAAAAAACCACGCAAACTCCACAAACAGACAGGCTCGCTGCCGATAGCCTTGCTCCGGTCATTCTCAGCCTGAAGCCACTGCCACCATGCCCCAGCCGTCCACATCCCTTCGCACCGTTGAGCCCTCTGATTGGGTTGCCACCTATTTCATCAGCGTCGCGACGCTGGCCCTGGTCCTGACATTGCTGGTCAACCTGGTCGTGCAGTTCAGCAGCCGAGACCCGTGGAGCAATCTGCTCGACGTCCTGTCTTTCAGCGTGGTGGCGCTGCTGGTGAGCGTGGCGGTGATAGGCGCCGTCGCCGCCCTGCCCTGCATCCTGTTCTTCTGGCTGGCCCAGCGTTTCACCTGGCGCCATCTGTGGATCTACCTGTTGGGCGGAGCCCTGGCGGCGCTGCCCGCCATTCCCATGGTGGTGAGCCTGTCTCCCGGCTTTTTCAACCTCCCGCACGGCGTCAACATCCTTGAGCGCTATGCGCCGTTGGCACACTTGTTCGCCGTTTGCGGGGCCTTTCTGGGAGCGATGTCCTGGTGGCTCAGCGGGCGTCATCTGCGCTGACTACTTCCTGCAGGAGCCGGCATGCCGGCAAAGAAAGCTCCCCCGGCCCCGGCCTTGTCACTCACCTCAAGAAGCGATATTTCCCATGCCCGCAAAAACGCCAACCCTTCGTACCGTGCAGCCTGAAGACTGGTTCGCCGCCTACTTCATCGGCGTCACGGCCCTGGCCACGCTCGTGGCCGTGCTGATGATGCTGGGGATGCTGGCCAGTGCCGGCGCGTTGAACACGGACATCATTCTCCAGACCCTGTTCGTGGGCCTGCTGACCCTGGTGTTGAGCGGTGTGCTGATCGGCATTTTCACGGTCCTGCCCTGTGTGCTGTTCTTCTGGCTGGCCCAGCGCTTTGCCTGGCGCAATGTGCTGATCTATCTGTTCTGCGGTGCACTGGCGGCGATGCCGACCATTCCGCTGGTGATGAGCCTGGCCCCGTCGAGCTTCTACACCGACTCGCCGGATGAAGAACCCGAGCCCGAAGGGCTGGCGCGCTACCTGCCGATGGCGCCCCTGTTCGGCTGTTCTGGGGCCTTCCTCGGCGGCATCTTCTGGTGGCGCAGCGGGCGCCACCTGCGCCGATCAGTCCTCCCCGACACTCCACTTCCATAGGAGCCGGCTCGCCGGCGAAGAGGCCCTGCGGCCCTGCGCCAGAGGTGGTGCCGCCTTCGCTGGCAAGCCAGCACCCAATCAGCGCCCACCCAGCCAGCGCCTACAAGGAGGCGATGGCCTGGGCGTCGCGGGCCACTACCACCTTGCCCGGCAGGCCGCCCTGCTCCACGCGCTCATGGGCCCGGCGCAGGCTGTCGGCGTTGAACGGGCTGAAGACTTCATTCAGGGTGCAGCGGATCAATCCCTGGTCCAGCAACTGCGCCAGCCGGTTGAGGATGTGGTGCTGCTCGATCATGTCCGGGGTCTTAAACAGGGCGCGGGTGAACACCATCTCCCAGTGCAGGGACACGCTCTTGGCCTTGAGCGGCACCGCATCGAAAAAGTCGTGATCGTCGATCAGCGCGATATGGCCGTGGGGCACGATGATCCGGGCCAGCTCGGCATAGTGCCGCTGGGTATGGGTCAGGGCGGCAATATGGGTCACGGGTGGCAGGTCCAGGGCCGCCAGTTGCTCCACCAGCGAACGGGAATGGTCCAGCACCTGATGGGCCCCCAGGTCCAGGCACCACCGGCGGCTGTCCGGCCGCGAAGCCGTGGCGATGACGGTCATTGCGGTCAGCCGGCGCGCCAGCTGGATCAGCACCGACCCCACGCCCCCGGCACCGCCGACAATCAGCAGCGTGCCCTGTTCAGCGAGGTCGCCGGGCACCCGGCCCAGGCGCTCGAAGAGCAATTGCCAGGCGGTCAGCGAGGTCAGCGGCATGGCGGCCGCCTGGGCGAAGGACAGGCTGGCCGGCTTGTGCCCCACCAAGCGCTCGTCCACCCGGTGCAGCTCGGCATTGGCGCCATCGCGGGTGAAGGTGCCGGCATAGAACACCGCGTCCCCAGGGGCGAACAGGGTCACCGCGCTACCCACCGCGCGGACCACGCCACTGGCGTCCCAGCCCAGGGTCCGCACCTCGTCGGGCACCGCCACCTGGCCGGCGCGGACCTTGGTATCCAGGGGGTTGACCGACACTGCCTCGACCGCCACCAGCAGGTCGTGGGGTTCCAGTGGCGGCGGGTCCAGTTGCACCTCGCAGAACGCGTGGGGGTCAGACAGGTGCGAGCCTTTGAGGTAGGCGATGGCCTTCATTGCAGAGCTTCCTTGGCGATTGAAAGCGCACACTTAAATCCCTCATGCCCTGCCCGCACAAGTAGGGTACTTTTGCGTACCAGCTACGCAAAAGGGTCGTCAGGCAATGAAAAACAAACACTATCAGGACATTCCAGGCTGCCCGGTGGAGGTCACCCTGGACCTGATCGACGGCCGCTGGAAAGGCGTGGTCCTGCACCAGTTGCTGGCCAACGAGTTCCTGCGTTTCAACGAACTGCAACGGCGCCTGCCGGGGATCTCCCAACGTCTTTTGACCAAGCAGTTGCGGGACCTGGAAGCCGCCGGCCTGGTGTCGCGCACGGTGTACGCCGAGGTGCCGCCGCGGGTGGAATACCGCCTGACCGACGAGGGGCAATCGCTGCAGCCGGTGATCGAGGCGCTGTCGGCCTGGGGCCGCGGGCGCATCAGCCGGCAACAGCAGGAAAGCGCCCTCACCTGATCCCTCACCAGAGCCCCCTATGCCCACCCACCCGGATGCTCCAGCAAGGTTCAAGGTCTACCAGGGCTCGACCCTGCTCGGTTGGTCGGCCCTGGAGTCGGCCGACCCGCCCATGGGTGTGGCCTTCGGCCAATTCATCGCCGCCCCGGCCTATGCCGGCCTCCAGCAGCAGGTTCGTGCACTGGCAGGAGCGAGCCAGAGCGGGCTGCACCTGGTAGTACACCACCTCGACCAACCCGTGCCTGCCCTGGGCGTGAGCATTCAGGACTACTCCGCCGAATGTGGCGCCGATGCCATCGAGATCACCGTGCTGGGCATCGCCTACCCCCTCTACGAACAGCTGTTCCCGCAAGCCGTGGCCGCCTACCAGCAGGCCATGGGCTAACCCGCGCACAGCCGGCGAACATCCGCACGTTTTACCCCTACTTGTTCACAATTCGTTAAGACTTGCCTACGTATACTTTCGGGCTTGCCCGCGGCCTTCCGGCTGCGCCCCTCGACCTGCCGGCGCACAACTCATGTCACGACCCGCTCCGCTACTGTTTCTGCTGGCCTGCCTGCTGTTCTTCTTCGCCCTGGGCAACCACCAGTTGCAAGGTTCCACCGAAGCCCGGGTGGCCGGGATCGCCATGGAAATGCACCTGGACGATGACTGGGTCACGCCGCGCCTGTTCGGCACGCCATTCCTGGAAAAACCGCCGCTGAGCCTGTGGCTCGATGCCGGGGCCATCCGCGCCTTCGGCGGCACGCCCCTGGCGGTGCGCCTGGCCTCGGCCTTCGCCGGGCTGTTCAGCGTGATGCTGCTGTACGCCATGCTGCGCCGCTTTGGCCGACCGGCAGCCCTGGCGGCCATGGCCGGGCTGATGCTGGCCACCATGGCCAGTTACTGGAGCAACGTGCGCGGCGTGGGCGAAGATGCCCTGCTCAGCCTCGGGGTAACCCTGGCCCTGCTGGCGTTTTTCCAGGCCCATCGACGCCAGGCCGCGCAGCAGCCGGCGCTGCTCTCCTGGCTGGCGTTCGCCGGCGGGATCGCCATCGCCACCCTGAGCAAGGGCGTGCTCGGCCTGGCCATGCCCGGGGTGGTGATCTTCGCCTACCTGCTGGCCGACAGCCTGATCGACAAGCGCTTCACCTTCAGCCACTGGCTGCGCCCGGGCCTGCTGACCCTGCTGGGGCTGGTGCCGCTGATGATCTGGCTGTACATGCTCTACCAGCGCGGCGGCCTGCAGGCCCTGGGGGAAGTGCTGTGGACCAACAGCGTCGGGCGCTTCGACGGCTCCTTCGAGGAGGCCGGACACTACGAACCCTTCTACTACTACCTGGCCAAGCTGCCCCAGGCCTTCCTGCCGTGGAACATCCTGGTTTACCTGGGCCTGTGGCATTTCCGTAAAACCCTGGTGCAGAACCGCTACCTGCTGTTTTTCAGCCTCTGGCTGCTGGCGCAGTTCGCCCTGCTGTGCCTGGCTTCGAGCAAGCGCACGGTGTACCTGATGTCCCTGACCCCGGCCGCGGCGGTGCTGGCGGCGGAATATGGCGCAGTGCTCTACCAGCGCCTGGCCAAGCGGGCCCCGGGCACGGGTTTCTGGAGTGCCGTGGGGCGCCAGCGCAAGGGGTGGCTGATAGCGCTCATGGCCCTGGTGATCGGCGGCTACCTGGCCAACGCCCAATGGGCCGCGCCCAGGGCCGACCGCGAACTGTCGTTCGTTCCAGTGACCGACCGGATCATGGCGTTGCAGGGTAGCGGGCACCAGCTGGCGCTGTACCAGGCCAACGAGCGCATCGCCGGCGCCAGCGTGTTCTACACCCAGAGCCTGCTCAAGGACCTGCAGAACGAGGCGCAACTGCTGGCCTTCTTGCGCGAGTCACCGCAGCACATGGCGGTACTGGGTGGCGCCGAGGCGCCCAAGCCGCCGCTGCAGATCCAGCAGACCCTCATGGTGGGCCGCCAGGCCTACTACTTCGTCAACCTGGCGCCGGCCGGCTGAACGCAAAAAAACGGCATCTGAATCAGGTGCCGTTTGCCCATCCCCGCCGCCCATGCCCCTTGAACCCTTTCCCGCTGATACCCGCCCGCCGCCCTTGAAACCATGACTCCTGCCCAACGACGGGCTTTCCCCGAAAAGGAGTCAGGCATGAGCATCACCGTTATCAGTAGCCCCCTGAGCCGGGCCCTTGCCCAGAAGGCCGAGTTGCGCCAGCAACTGGCGGCGCAAAACATCCTTGGGGTGGAAAACATCAACGACAACGCCATCGAGAACACCGTGGCCAAGGAACTGATCGCCAAGAGCAGCAAGGAAGGCCTGCGTTGGGACTACCTCGACGCCCGCTGAGCCTTGCCCCCGGCGACACCCTCGTTGCCGGGATCTTCCCTATGTTCGTGTCGGGCCCTTGCGGCCTGGAAAAGGAGATATTCCCATGTTGATTCTGCGTTCACTGATCCTCGGCCTGAGCCTGCTGGCCAGCGCTGCCCAAGCCCTGGAAACCACCAATCTCCCACCCGCCACCCTCAAGGCCTATGCCGCCACCCTGAGCACCGCCGCCGGCAACAGCCAGTGGCAGCAGCTGTGGAAACGCTCTCGGGACCAGGGCGCATTCAGCCAACAGGGTGAACAACCGCGCTTTACCATCACCCAGGACAAACTGCCGGACATGGCTCGCAGCACCTTGATCAATGCCAGCAGCGTAACCCCGCAGAACACCACCCAGGCGCTGTACCGCTATGAGTTTTCCAACCCCATCGGCCAGGCCAAGGGCATTTCCCTCAAGGCCATGTGCCTGTTGGTGGACTGGCGCTCGCTGCCCAGCGGCACACAACCCGAAGACACCAGCCACATGGGCAACGCCAGCCTGCTGCAAACCTACCCCTGCCCTTGAAACCGGCAAGCCGCCCAGGCCTTGAGCCTGGGCGGCGAGCACTTACGAGGTTAGCTGCGAGCCCAGCAGATCAGCCTCCTTGCGCCGGCGAGTGCCGTAGCTGTCGCCAAAGTTGCGCAGGTTGGCCAGGGCACTCTTCCAGTCGCGGGCCACCACCTGGGCCCAGAAGTTCGGTGTGCGACTGGCCAGGTTGCCGTACTGAAAGGCCACCGAGGCGATAACGGTCTGCATCGGTGCCGGCAGTTGGGCGAAGTCCACTCCGCTGGCCTGGGTGTAGTTCGCTGCCAGAAGATCGACGAAGGGCGCCTTGAATGCCTCGTCCACCAAAAGCGCCTCGTCACTGCTGATGTTCAAGGGCTGGCCGTCGAGAAACGCTTTGGCCTTGAGCCCCTTCAGCCCCAGGTAGGGGGTCAGTCGCCGGATCAGGTCCACCGGCAGATTGAGCGCCTGCAGGTCCTCTACGTTCCGTTGCCCCAGATCGAAGCCTGTGCCCACCGTGACGCCACTCTTGCTCTTGTCCGGATCGGGCACATAACCGCGGGTAATGGCAGCTCCCTCCAGAGCGGCGATAAAACTGAAATCAATCGCGTAGCGTGACATGGATTTTTCCTCATCCAGTTTAGGAAAATCCAGTGCACCACCAGCGACCGATACAACATCAGAATGTAATAGTTCCCCTTAATAGGGGGGAAATTTCCCACTGAACAGAGGACGAGACACCTCCTTAGGATCAAACCAGCCTTATCCATAATTCCAAGGAGGTACCAAATGGACGTGAAAGACCTCGTACTCATCGATGTTCGCCAGCTCCCTCACTCGCTCCAGGCCCTCATCGACTGCATCGGACTGGAAAATGCCTACCACCTGACCCGTGAATACGGCGGCCGCCCCAAGTACATCCCCAAGCACGCCGAACGTACCTCCCTGGCTTTGATCCTGCCGCCCGACGCCCTCAACGCGCTGATCGAGCGTTTCGCCGGCCTGGCCCTGGAGATCCCCAAGGCCGACCACTTCTGCCGGCAGATCCGCAACCAGCACATTCAACTGGAAAGCCTGGGCGGTATTTCCCGCAGTGTGCTGGCGGACAAGTACGGCCTGAGCCTGCGGCAGATCGGCAACATCCGCCGCCTGGATGCCAACACTCACCGGTAATCGATTCCTGCTGAATCGGCCTTCACGGCTTTCTTAACCTGCAAGGGCGCATTTCGCGCAACAAAGAACAAGGAGCTAGACCATGGCAGATATCGATAAGGGCCTGATTGGCGGCGTGATCGCCGCCCTGCCCCTGGACAAGATGATCACCGGTCCGTTGATGGCGATGATTCAGGCGCAGGTCGCCGCGAGCAAAGCCTATGCGGACTTCCTGATGGGCGTGTGCATTCAGAACGGCCAGGCGGTTTCGGTGCAGTTCGACTATGACGAAACCCTGGTGGATGAGCAGGGGGTGTACAAGGGCACCGTGAAGAAGTCGATGCGCATCCCGTTGCTGGCGGCCATCAGTCACCCCAACATCACCATCGAGGAAGGCTCCATCGAGTTCGAGCTGACCATCAGCCAGATGGCCGAGGACACCAGCAGCACCGAAGCCTCCGGCAGTTTCGAGGCGAAGATGGGCTGGGGCCCGTTCAGCGTTTCGGTCAAGGGCGCGGCGAGCCACAAATCGACCCAGACCCGCAAGACCGACACCCGTGCCCGCTACGCCATCAGCACCAAGATCGTCCGCCAGGACCCACCGGAAGCCCTGATGCGGGTCATCGACTTCCTCACCGACGCAGCCACCAAGCCTGTGCGGCTGCCTAGCACTCAACCAACCGACACCGACAAGCTGCCCACCGCCAACGCGCTGAAAATGCCCGATGCCGCGGACGAGAAGAAAACCGGCACCGGCGGTTGATCCACATCGCGCCTTCGCCCCAGTAACCCGCCCCGCCTTCATGGCGGGGCACTTCAGCCACCGAACAAGGAGCGTGATCCATGGCGTTTTTTTCTCGCAGCAAGGAGCCCATGTCCGCCAGCGACCTGAGCCATATCACCCGCGGCATGCATCAGGCTGCAGCCGCCACCCACAACCTGATCGCCCAGCAGTACATCAAGTTGTTCGACCAGTTCTTCGACTACAACGTCGACGACCTGGGCACGCCGATGAAGGCCAAGATGGTCGAGGTGGCGCTCAACGAAGACCACATCATCAATGTGCCGCTGATTGCCCTGGTCTCGCCCAAGGGCCTGGCCCTGCACAAGATGACTGTCGACCTGTCGGTGCGCATGCAGGCCACCGAGCTGCAGAAGGCCAGCCACGATCTGGAGAACGGCGAGCTGCAGAGCGAGAAGTTTTTCGTCACCTTCGGCAGCGGCAAACGTGACGGCCAGGAACGCGACCCGGACGAGGTACAGATCAGCATGGAGTTTCGCGACTGCCAGCCGCCGGAAGCGATCCAGCGCCTGATCGAGGAGTTCACCAACCTGATCAGCCCGCAGCGCATCAACGACGGCCCGCCAGCCACCCCGCCAGCGGCTGGCACGCCACCGGCCGAGCCGGACCTGCTGGCACCTTGAGCCGCTTCCTATGCCCCTGAAGGCCAGCCACACGGAGCGGCCGCCTGCGGTCAGGGCTTGAGGTTCACCGAGCGCCAGTCACTGGCCTCGATCAGGCCGAGCATCTTCGGCGCGCCATTGAGGGTATCGGTGGAGACGAACAGGGAAGCGCCGTACCCCAGGGTCGGGGTCGCCCGTTTCAGGTCCTGCTCCATCTGCGCCATGCATTCGCTGTGGGTCACCAGCACCAGGTTGCGCCCGGCGACCTTGTGCGCCATGACATCGCGCAACATGGTGTTCTTGCAGTTGAACAGCCAGCCATCGCCACTGCTGACCTTGCTGAACATGTAGCTCGCGGTCTGCGCGGTGCGCGTCAACGGGCTGTTGTAGATATCGGTACGCTCCAGGCCCAGGTGCTCGAACTGCGCGCCGAGCCCCACCGCCACCTCGCGGGCCCGGTCGGTAATGCCATCGGCCGGGCCCAGGCACGCGGCATTGGAGCGGTCGCAGCGCTCCATGTGGCGCACCAGCACAATCATTTCGCCCTTGTCCCAGGCGGCCGTCAGGGCCTGGAGCCCGACCCCGTTGCCGTGGCTCAGGTCGGGCACCGAGGCCGGCCGGAGCAGGAACAGCCCCAGGGGAATCACCAGGCAGGCGCCCAGCAGCAGCGCCAGCAGGTTCTTGTAACGGACCAGGACGCGCCCCAGGAAGGGCCGCTTGCTCGCCGGCAACACCAGTCTTGTAGTCAATTCCCAGCCGCCCTTACGAGAATGTTCCGATGTGTTGAGCAGCGCACAGCAAGGCTACGAAAGCCTGATGACAATTGAACGCTGGCCGATGCCTGTGGCATCGACCGCCCAGACTCTAGGGCGCCGGGCGTGGGACCCGAGTGAAATCAATGTGAAAAAAAGCTCAACGGACCGGCGGCACATCCCGCAAAATAGCCGTCCATCGCCTAAAACATTGTCTTGGGACAATGCCGACGAAATCGTTTCAGCTATGGCACATCCCGCCGATACACCCCCTACAAAACACCTTGCTGGTCACCAACAACAACAATCTTCCAGCCAACTCAAGATCAAGAAGAGCTACGTTCCTGGAGGAATTCAATGAGTAGTTGGTTTGCCAACATCAGCGTCAACCTTAAGCTGGGCCTGGGTTTCGGCCTGGTCCTGGCCCTGACCACCGTCCTTGCACTGACCGGCTGGACCAGCCTGGGCAGCCTGATCGACCGCAGCAACTGGATGAGCGACATCACTCAACTCAACAGCGGCCTGACCAAGCTGCGGGTCACCCGCCTGCAGTACATGCTGGCCAACGGCGACGAAACCGCCGCCCAAGGCGTGCAGAACACCCTGGACGATTTCAGCGCCCAGCAGAAAAAACTCCTGGCCTCGTTCCAGAGCCCGGAAAACATCAAGCTCCTGCAAGGCCTGGGCGCGACCATCAGTGCCTATCAGGATTCGCTGAACAAGATGCGCAATGCCTACCGCAGCGGCGACGCCGCACGCCTGGCGATGAACCAGAACGCCGAACGCGCCAATGACCTGATCAACGGGATCAACTCCTGGGTCAAGCAGTTGCCCCTGAGCGACGAGCGCTTTACGCAGTTCCAGGCCATCACCCAGGCCAAGGAAGCCTTCCAGCTGGCGCGCTATGAAGTGCGCGGCTACGTCACCACCAACAACCCGGACACCGAACAGAAAGCCGTCACCCAGCTCAACGCTGCGATTGCCGAAATGGATCAGCTCAAGTCCCATTTCAGCAGCACCCAGCGCGATGCCCTGCAACAGCTGGAAACCGCCCTGAGCGGCTACCGCAGCTCGCTGCAGGCCTTCAAGGTCGCCTTCACCAACGCCGTAGAGGCGCGCAAGGAAATGACCGACCAGGGCGCCGACATCGTCAGCCGCAGTGACGCCCTGTACCAGATCCAGCTGGACCGCCGCGACATCGAGAGCGCCCAGGCCCGCAGCCTGCAGCTGATCAGCACCCTGCTGGCGCTGCTGGTCGGTGTACTGGCCGCCGTGATCATCACCCGGCAGATCACCCGCCCACTGCAGGAAACCCTGGCCGTGGTCGAGCGCATTGCCTCCGGCGACCTGACCGAGAACCTGCGGGTCACCCGCCGCGACGAACTGGGCGTGCTGCAACAAGGCATCGTGCGCATGGGCGTGACCCTGCGCGAGCTGATCAGCGGCATCCGCGACGGCGTGACCCAGATCGCCAGTGCCGCCGAAGAACTGTCCGCGGTGACCGAAGAAACCAGCGCCGGGGTCAACAGCCAGAAAGTCGAGACCGACCAGGTGGCCACCGCCATGCACGAGATGACCGCCACCGTGCAGGAAGTCGCGCGCAATGCCGAAGAAGCCTCCCAGGCCGCGGCCGCCGCCGACGGCGAAGCCCGCCAGGGTGACAAGGTGGTGGCCCAGGCCATCGAGCAGATCGAGCGCCTGGCCAGCGAAGTGGTGCGCTCCACCGACGCCATGACCGTGCTGCAACAGGAAAGCGACAAGATCGGCAGCGTCATGGACGTGATCAAGGCGGTGGCCGAACAGACCAACCTGCTGGCACTCAACGCCGCCATCGAAGCCGCCCGTGCCGGTGAAGCCGGCCGTGGTTTTGCCGTGGTCGCCGACGAAGTGCGGGCCCTGGCCCAGCGCACCCAGAAGTCCACCGAAGAGATCGAGGAACTGGTGGCCGGCCTGCAGAACGGCACCCAGCAAGTGGCTACCGTGATGAACAACAGCCGCAGCCTGACCGACAGCAGTGTCGAACTGACCCGCAAGGCCGGCGCCTCGCTGGAAAGCATCACCCGCACCGTGTCCAACATCCAGTCGATGAACCAGCAGATCGCCGCCGCTGCCGAGCAACAGAGCGCCGTGGCCGAAGAGATCAGCCGCAGCATCATCAACGTGCGCGACGTGTCCGAACAGACCGCCGCCGCCAGCGATGAAACCGCAGCCGCAAGCGTTGAACTGGCGCGCCTGGGCGGCCAGTTGCAGATGATGGTCAGCCACTTCCGCGTCTGATTCGCGCAGGCCCCTTCGCCGGCAAGCCGGCTCCTACACCCTCCGTAGGAGCTGGCTTTCCGGCGAAAGGCGCCAATCCCCGGACCCGAGCATTTACACCCATCAGGGTTTGCCCTTACCTTTCCCGGTCTTCGTCCTGCTGTCCTAGGGATTAGTCACCAGGAACCCGTTCATGCCCAGCCTCGGTTTTACTTCGGTCCCGCCCCTGCTGAAATACCTGCTCTATGCGGAGCAATTGGGTATTGCCACCGAGCCGGCGCTGGCGGCGGCCGGGCTTAGCGCCGCGCAGTTGAACGACACCAGCCTGCGCCTGCCGATGGAGGTGCATGAGCGGCTGCTGGACTACTTCTGCCAGCACTCGGGCGATCCGCTGTTCGGGCTCAATTCGGCGCGCTTCGTCAAACCCAGCTCGTGGAATGTGCTGGGCTACATCACCATGAACTGCGCGACCCTCGGCGAAGCCATGGGCCGCATCATGCCGTTCGAAAAACTGGTGGGGGACATGGGCACCAGCCGCGCCGAAGTCGCTGGCAACCAGGTGCGGCTGATCTGGAGTTGCCGCCATCAGCGCCCGGACATCCGCCGCCACCTGGTGGAAAACGTCCTGGCGTCCTGGCTGTTGTATGCGCGCTGGATCGCCGATTCGCAGTTGTCGCCCAGCGCGGTGTGGTTCGAACACGCCCTGCCGGAACCCGTCGAGGCGGCGCAGTACGAGGCGTTGTTCGGCTGCCCGGTGCTGTTCCAGCAACCCTGCTCGGCGCTGGTGGCGCCGCTGGAGTACCTGCAGATGCCCCTGCGCCAGGCCGACGCGCGCCTGCTCAAGACCCTGGAAGAACATGCCCAGGCGATGATGGCTTCCCTGGGCGATGCGCCCCTGGCCTTGCAGGTGCACAACGTGCTGCGCCAGTTGCTCAAGGACGGCCTGCCGCGCAAGGAGCAGGTGGCGCAGCACCTGCACCTGTCGGTACGCACCCTGCAGCGCCAACTGCAACAGGCTGGCACTTCATACCAGCAGATTCTCGACGACCTGCGCCAGGAGCTGGCCGAGCACTATCTGCGCCACAGCGAGCTGTCGATCCAGGGCATCTCCGATTGCCTGGGTTTCACCGAACCGCGCTCGTTCCACCGCAGTTTCAAGACCCGCACCGGGCTGACCCCGGGGCAGTTCCGCCTGAGCGCGCAGAGCTCCGGCAAGGCCTGAAACCCGTTACACGCTGATGGCGTTGGTGAACACCAGGCGATTGCCGAACGGGTCGCTGATGGTCATGTCCTGGCTGCCCCAGGGCATGGCCTGGATCTGCGGATGGGAGAAGCGGTAGTGCTTGGCCAGCAACTGCTGCTGGAAGGTTTCCAGTTCATCGGTCTCGATCCGCAGGGCCGCACCCGGCGAGCAGTCGCCATGGTGCTCGGTAAGGTGCAGCACGCACTCGCCCCGCGAGACCTGCATGTACAGCGGAAAATCGGCTTCGAAGCGGTGTTCCCAATCCAGGGAGAAACCCAGGAAATCGAGGTAAAACTCCCGGGCCTTGGCTTCATCGAAGATCCGCAGGATGGGGGTGGTTTTGCCAAAGCTCATTGCGCGACTCCCTGACTGAAATGAGCCGACTATACAGACGGCGATTATCAGCAGTTCGGCGCCGCTCGGGGATTCTTTAATAGCACAGCGCCATCATTGTGATGGAGGTCAACAAATCAGCCAGCGGATGCAAATCCCGGGCGCAGGTCACCTTCCCGGGGCAGGAAGCGCCCCTGGCGTTCACCGTTGGCCCGGCCCTGGGCAAAACTGCACACGCCATTGACCCAGACCCCATCGATGCCTTGCGCGGCGCGCTGCGGCTCCTTGAAATCCGCCACGTCGCGCACCCGCGCCGGGTCGAACAGCACCAGGTCGGCCCAGTGCCCTTCGCGGATCTCGCCACGCTGGTGCAGGCCGAAGCGCGCCGCGGACAGCCCGGTCATCTTGTGCACCGCAGTGTGCAGCGGGAACAGGCCCAGGTCGCGGCTGAAGTGCCCCAGTACCCGGGGGAAGGCGCCCCACAACCTTGGATGGGGGAAAGGATCTTCCGGCAGGCCATCGGAGCCGATCATCGACAGCGGATGGGCGAGGATGCGCCGCACATCGTTTTCATCCATGCCGTAGTACACCGCCCCCGCCGGTTGCAGGCGCTCGGCGGCGGCCAGCAGGCTGACGCCCCAGTCGGCGGCGATCTCGCTCAAGTCGCGACCGCCCTGCTCGGGGTGCGGTGTGGACCAGGTGATGGTGATGCGGTAGGCATCGGTGACCTGTTTGAGGTCCAGGGTCGAGGAACTGGCGGCGTAGGGATAGCAGTCGCAGCCCACCGGGTGTTCCCGGGCGGCGTTTTCCAGGGCCGCCAGCAGTTGCGGGCTGCGCCCCCAGTTGCCGGCGCCGGCGCACTTGAGGTGCGAGACGATCACCGGTGCCCGGGCCGCGCGACCAATCAGAAAAGCTTCGGCCATGGCCTCCAGCACCGGCTCGAACTCGCTGCGCAAATGGGTGGTGTACACCGCGCCGAACGCCGTCAATTCCTGGGCCAGTTGCAGCACTTCATCGGTCTCGGCGCAAAACGCGCTGGCGTAGGCCAGCCCGCTGGACAGGCCCAGGGCGCCGTCCTCCAGGCTTTCGCGCAGTTGCCCGCGCATGGCGCTGATTTCATCGGCCGTGGCCGTGCGAAACAGGTCCGGCAGATGGTTGCTGCGCAGCGCGGTGTGCCCCACCAGCGCCGCCACGTTGATCGCCGGGCGCGCGGCATCCACCGCCGCGCGGTAGTCACGAAAACGCGGGTAGACGAACATCGAGCGCTCGCCCAGCAGGTTCATCGGGTCCGGCGGCTCGCCCTTGAGGGTCACCGGCGCGGCGCTGATCCCGCAGTTGCCGACGATCACCGTGGTCACCCCCTGGCTGAGCTTGGGCAACATCTGCGGCTGGCGAATCACCACCGTGTCGTCATGGGTATGCACATCGATGAAACCCGGGGCCAGCACCCGCCCGGCGGCGTCGATCTCTTGCTCGGCGCTGGCCGCGGACAGATCGCCGATGCGCGCGATGCGCCCGTCGAGGATGGCCAGGTCGGCGGGGTAACCGGGACGGTCGCTGCCGTCGATGATCAGGGCGTTGCGGATCAGCGTGTGGTAGCGCATGTCAGTCTCCCAGGGGCAGGCAATCGTCGCCGCCACGGTAATGGTCCAGGGCCAGCTTGATCCGTCGCAGGCGTTCCTGGTTGTCGTCGGGCAGGGCCAGGGCCAGCTCGGTGGCCAGCACATCAATGGCCAACAGCATGCCGTAGCGGGCCGCGGTGGGTTTGTAGATGAGCGAGGTCTCGGCGCTGTGCAGCGGCAGCAGCACATCCGCCAATTGCGCCAGGGGCGAGTCGGGCAAGGTAATGGCCAGGATCCCGGCGCCGTAGGTACGGGCCAGGGCCACCGCCTCCAGCAGCTCGGGGGTGATACCGGTCAGCGAACAGGCGATCACCGCGTGCTGCGGCCCCAGGGCGGCGGCGGTGACACGCATCATCACCGGGTCGTGGCAGGCGGCAATGGGGTAGCCCAGGCGTACCAGACGCACTTGCAACTCGCTGCTGCACAGGGTCGAGCAGCCGCCCATGCCGAAGGCGTGGATCATCCGCGCGCGCCCCAGCAGGCGCACCGCATCGGCGAATTGGGCCTCCTCGAAACCGGCCAGATGCTGGTGCAGCGCAGCTTCGATATCGCCAACGATCTGCCGGTAGAACCCGGACTGTTCCGGGGTGCCGGCAGGGTCCAGGAAACGGCTGCCCACCCCACTGGCCTGGGCCAGCTGCAGGCGCAACTGGCGCAAGTCGCGGCAGCCGACGCTGCGGGCAAAGCGCGACAGGGTGGCGGCGCTGACTTCAGCGCGGCGGGCCAGTTCGTCGAGGCTGGCAGAGGCGGCAAAGCCCACATCGTCGAGCATCAGCCGGGCGATCCGCCCTTCCCCGGCGCTGAGAAAATCCAGGCGCGAGCGGATCTGGTAAAGGATGTCCATCTACAAAAACTCCGCGAGGACCAGGGTCAGGCCGAAGGCGATCACCGAGATCAGGGTCTCCAGCACGGTCCAGGTCTTGAAGGTCTGGATGACGGTCATATTGAAGTATTCCTTCACCAGCCAGAAGCCGCCGTCGTTGACGTGGGAAAGAATCACCGAGCCGGCGCCGGTGGCGATCACCAGCAGTTCCGGGTGCGGGTAGCCCAGGCCGACGGCCACCGGCGCCACCACCCCGGAAGCGGTGGTCAGGGCCACGGTGGCCGAACCGGTGGCGACCCGCATCAGCACCGCGAACAGCCAGCCCATCCACAACGGCGAGAGCTGGAACTCATGGGCCAGGCCGACGATCTGCTTGGTCACCCCGGAGTCGATGAGAATGCGGTTGAGGCCGCCGCCGGCCCCCACCAGCAGGGTGATGCTGGCGGTGGGCGCCAGGCATTCGTTGGTGAACTTGAGGATCGATTCGCGGTTCATGCCCTGGGCCAGCCCCAGGGTCCAGAAACTCACCAGGGTGGCCACCAGCAGGGCGATCACCGAGTTGCCGATAAACAGCAGGAACTGGTTGAGGCCGGTGCCGGGCTCGGCCAGCAGGTTGGCCCAGCCGCCGAGAAGCATCAGCACCACCGGCAGCAGGATGGTGGCCAAGGTCAGGCGGAAACTCGGCAGGCGCAGGCGCGGCTCGCGGGCGATGAACTGGCGCTCCAGGGGGTTCTGCGCCGGCAGGTGGATGTGCGGCACGATGAACCGCGCGTACAGCGGCCCGGCGATGATCGCCGTGGGCACACCGATCAGCAGCGCATACACCAGGGTCTGCCCCACCGACGCCTGATAGGCCTGCACCGCCAGCATCGCTCCCGGGTGCGGCGGCACCAGGGCGTGCACCACCGAGAGCCCGGCGACCATCGGCAAGCCCACCATCAGCAGCGACACCCCGACCCGCCGCGCCACGGTGAAGGCAATTGGCACCAGCAGTACGAAGCCCACTTCGAAGAACAGCGGCAGCCCCACCAGGAAGGCGATGCAGACCATGGCCCAGTGGGCGTTGCGTTCGCCGAAGCGGTCGATCAGGGTGCGCGCCACCTGCTCGGCACCACCGGATTCGGCCATCAGCTTGCCGAGCATGGTGCCCAGTGCCACCACCAGGGCGATATGCCCCAGGGTCTTGCCAACCCCGGCCTCGTAGGCGCTCACCACTCCGGAAGGCGGCATGCCGGCCATCAGCGCCAGGCCCACCGACACCAGGGTGATGACGATAAAGGGGTTGAGTCGGTAGCGGGCGATCAACACGATCAGCGCAATGATGGCGACTGCGGCGTAGCCCAGCAGCCAAGAACCCGTAGCGGGAGCCATGGCGTCCTCCTTGAAAACAGCGTCACTTTCGAATGGTTGTGAAATTCATTAATCACTTAGGAAAGTGAACTTCAAACCGAGTGAAACTTATTTTCGTAAAGAGGCAGGCTTTGTCGCGAACAGCTAAGTGAAAGGCCGGCTTATGAAAATCGGCAGTGGGTATTTTCATCCACTGCCGCGGTGGCCGATCTCAGTCGTGATGCTCTCGGGCACGCTTGAGCAGCTTCTTGCAGCGCTCGGACAGGTGCAGCACCCGCAACTGCTTGCCGGCCTTGGCATAACGCTCGCGCAGGGTTTTCAGCGCGGCGATGGCCGAGTAGTCGACAAAACTCAGGTGGCGACAGTCGACAGTCACGTGCCGAGGATCGCCCGCCGGATCGAACTGGTTGAGAAACGGCGTGGTGGAGGCGAAGAACAGGGTGCCGTGCAGTTGGTAGTGCTTGCTGCCGTCGGCTTCCAGGTGGCTGTCGGCGTACAGCTCGCGGGCCTGCTGCCAGGCGAAGTTGAGGGCGGCAATGACGATGCCGCAGAACACCGCCATGGCCAGGTCGGTGAACACGGTGATCACGGTCACCGCGAGGATCACCAGCACATCGTTGAGCGGCACCTTGTTGATCACCCGCAGGGACGCCCAGGCGAAGGTCTGCTGCGACACCACGAACATCACCCCCACCAGCGCCGCCAGGGGGATGCGCTCGATCAGCGGTGAGAGAAACAGCACGAACAGCAGGATCAGAGCGCCCGCCACCACGCCCGAAAAACGCCCGCGGCCACCGGAACTGAGGTTGATCACGGTCTGGCCGATCATCGCGCAGCCACCCATGCCGCCGAACATTCCCGAGACCACATTGGCCGCGCCCAGGGCCACGCATTCACGGTCCGGGTAGCCGCGGCTTTCGGTGATTTCGTCGGTGAGGTTGAGGGTCAGCAGGGTTTCCAGCAGGCCGACCATGGCCATCAGGAACGCATAGGGCGCGATGATGCCCAGGGTCTCCAGGTTCCACGGCACCTGGGGCAGCGCCAGGCTCGGCAGGCCGCCGGCGATGTGGGCCATGTCCCCCAGGGTGCGGGTCGGCAGGCCCAGCAGGTACACCAGCGCGCCGACCCCGAGGATCGCCACCAGGGCCGGTGGCACCGCCCGGGTCAGGCGCGGTAGCAGATAGACGATGGCCATGGTCAATGCCACCAGCCCGGCCATCAGGTACAGCGGCTGGCCGCTGAGCCAGTGTTCGCCGCTCTTGAAATGTTCCAGCTGGGCCAGGGCGATGACGATCGCCAGGCCGTTGACGAAGCCCAGCATCACCGGGTGCGGCACCATGCGCACCAGCTTGCCCAGGCGCAGCAGGCCGAAGGCGACCATCACCAGCCCGCCCAGCAGCACCGTGGCCAGCAGGTACTGCACCCCGTGCTGCACTACCAGGGCGACGATCACCACCGCCATGGAGCCGGCCGCGCCGGAGACCATGCCCGGCCGGCCGCCGAACAGCGCGGTCAGGGTGCAGATGAAGAACGCGCCATACAGGCCCATCAACGGGTTGAGGTGGGCCACCAGGGCGAAGGCGATGCACTCGGGCAGCAAGGCAAAGGAGGTGGTGAGTCCGGCCAGGACATCGGCACGCAGACGTTTTGCTTTCATGATTGACCTGATAGACGGACCGGCAGGCGCGGCCCTGGGAAGTGCGGAAAGAAGGCGGGGAATGTTACGGAATTGAGCCGCCTCCGACCAGCCGGCCGTCGGCGCCTGCACAACGAAGGTAGGAGCTGGCTTGCCAGCGAAGAGGCCGCTCGACCTGGCGCCAGGCTTGCGGGCCCTTTCGCCGGCAAGCGGAACGCCGCCCGGCCAGCTCCTACAGGGGTTCAGCGGTTATTTGACGACCTTGCCCACACCGCGGCCACGTGGGTCGGAAGCGGTTTCAAGCGCGGTGCCATTGACCCGGATGGCCTGGATATCGCCCATCTCCCAGCCCTGGTCTTCCAGGGTGTAGCCCATGGCCTTGAGCTCGTCGGCCACCTTGCCGGTGAGCGGCGCATAGGCGTCGTAGTAGATCGTGTCCTTGGGCAGCAGCTGGTGATGCACGCGCTGCGCGGCCACGGCCTTTTCCAGGGGCAGGTGGTAGTCGTAGAGGTTGTTCAGCACCTGGAAGATCGAGGTGAAGATCCGCGAACCACCGGGGGTGCCCAGCACCAGGGTGACCTTGCCGTCGCGGGTCACCAGGCTCGGGCTCATGGAGGACAGCATGCGCTTGCCCGGGGCGATGGCGTTGGCATCGCCACCCACCACGCCAAAGGCGTTGGCTACGCCTGGCTTGGCGCTGAAGTCGTCCATTTCGTCATTGAGCAAGAAGCCCGCGCCCTTGACCACCACGCCACTGCCGTAATCCCAGTTCAGGGTGTAGGTGTTGCTCACCGCGTTGCCCTGGGCATCGACAATGGAGAAGTGGGTGGTCTGGTGCGGCTCAAGCCCGGGGCGCACTTTCTCGGTAGCCGAGATGGCGTTGGGGTTGACCTCGGCGGCGCGTTTTTTCAGATACGCCGGGTCGGTCAGTTGCTTGACCGGAACATCGGAAAACGCCGGGTCGCCCAGGTAGTCGGCGCGGTCGGCGAACACCCGCTTTTCGATTTCCGCCAGCAGGTGAATGTACTTGGCTGAATTGAGCTCCACACCCTTGAAGTCCGCCGCGCGCTCTTCCTTGATGCTGATCAGCTGCGCCAGGGCCACCCCGCCAGAGCTGGGCGGCGGCGCGGTGTACAGGGTGTTGCCACGGAAGGTCACCTGCAGCGGCTGGCGCCACTGGACCTTGTAGTCCTGCAGGTCCTGCTTGGTGATCAGGCCCTTGTCGGCCTGCATCTGCGCCACCAGCAAGTCGGCGGTCTTGCCGCTGTAGAACTCCTTGGCGCCCTGGTCGGCGATGCGCTCCAGGGTCGCGGCCAGTTCCGGCTGGCGGAAGGTCTCGCCCGGTTTCATGCTGCCGAAGTAGTCGCCGAAGTTGGTGGTGCCGTTGAACAGCTTCAACGCATCCTCGCGGTACTGGTACTGCTTGTCCGCCACCTTGAAGCCGTTCTTCGCATAACCCACGGCCGGGGTGATCAGCTCGCTCCACGGCAGCTTGCCGAACTTCTGGTGGGCCTCCCACAGACCCATCACCGTACCCGGCACCCCGGCAGCGCGAGCGCCCACCAGGCTCAGGTTCTCGATCACCTCGCCCTTTTCATTCAGGTACATGTTCCGGGTCGCGGCCTTGGGCGCGGTTTCCCGGTAGTCGAGGAAGTACGGCTTGCCGTCGATGTACATCGTCATGAACCCGCCGCCCCCGATGTTGCCGGCCTCGGGGTAGGTCACGGCCAGGGCGAAGGCCGTGGCCACCGCGGCATCCACCGCGTTGCCGCCCTTCTTGAGGATCTGCGCCGCGACATCGGCGCCGTACTGGTTGGGCGCGGCCACCGCGCCGCCTTCCAGGGTCACGGCGAAGGCCGAGCTGCTGGCGGCGATGGCGGCCGTCAGGGCCAGGGTCTTGAACAACAGAATGCGCATAGGTCCTTCCTTTTCTTGTTATTGAACGGCAAGAACCTTAGGCCCGAGACGGGGGGTTGAGCAATCGCCAATCGTGGCACGAACGTCCCAAGCCTCAGCCGTGGATAACCGTAGGAGCTGGCTTGCCAGCGAATGCAGTTTCAAGAGTTGCGCAAAACCCGGGGGCCCCTTCGCCGACAAGCCGGCTCCTACGGGGGATAGGCGGGGAATGGGGGAGCCTTCAGCCCTGGAACTCGGGGTTGGCGTAATCGGCCAGCTTGCCCTGGATGAAATCCAGGAAGCACTGGATGCGCAGGGCCAGTTGCGAGTTGCGGTAGTACACGGCGTTGATCGGCTGGCGATAGCCGCTGTTGAACGAGGCCAGCACCGGTTGCAGGCGCCCGGCGCGGATGTCGTCGATGGTCATGAAGTGCGACAGGCAGGCAATGCCCTGCCCTTCCAGCGCCAGGTGGCGCAGGGTCTCGCCGCTGGAGGCGCTGATGCCCGGCTGGATCTGCCAGCGGTCGCCATGCACATGGCGCAGCGGCCAGTGGTTGAGGGTCTCGGTCTGGGTGAAGCCCAGCAGGGTGTGCTCGGCCAGTTCGGCCACGCTCTGCGGCGTACCGTGGCGGGCCAGGTAGTCAGGGCTGGCGAGGATGTGCAGCGGGCTGCAGCCCAGGGAGCGGGCATGCAGGGTGGAATCCGCCAGCACGCCGATGCGGATGGCGATATCGGTGCTCTGCTCCAGCAGGTCGATGATCAGATCGTTGCTGTTGAGTTCCAGCTGGATATCCGGGTACAGGCTGCGGAACTCGGCCACGTAGGGAACGATGGCATGCAGCATGAAGGGCGATGCGGCGTTGATCCGCAGGCGCCCGGACGGGTTGCGCTGGCGCGACGACAGGCGCTCTTCGAGCTCGTCCATCTGATCGAGGATCAGCTTGGCCTGTTCGAAGAAGTAGCGCCCTTCCTCGGTCAGGTCCATGCGTCGCGTGGTGCGGTTGATCAGCGTGGTGTCGAGCTTGGCCTCCAGCCGCGACAAGCTGCGGCTGACCGCCGAAGGGGTCTGGGCCAACTGCTCGGCGGCGGCGGAAATCGAGCCGCACTCGATGACACAGACGAAGACTTGCAACTCGTCGGATCGGGCTTTCACATGAGTCCTCTGGCGGCAGCGGGGCGACATCGCCCCTGAATTTCAAGGCACTCAATAGTAGCCGGATTCAGCCCGGCAGATTGAACACTGCCTTGAGGTGTTCCTCGTAACGCTGCACATCGCCTTCGATGTTCGGGCGTTTCATCACGTCCACACAGAGAAAGGTTGGCAGGGCGCTCATGCCCAGGAACTGGTTGGCCTTGTGGAACGGGAAGTAGACCGCGTCCACTCCCTTGGCCTCGAAGAAGTCGGTGGGATCGTCGAAGGCTTGCTGCGGGGCGTTCCAGGTCAGCGAAAGCATGTACTGCTTGCCCTGGATCAGGCCGCCGCTACCGTACTTCTGCGAGGCATCGGAGCGGGTCCGGCCGTCGCTGGCGTAGAGGCTGCCGTGGCCTTCGGTGAAGACTTCGTCGATGTATTTCTTGACGATCCACGGCGCGCCCATCCACCAGCCGGGCATCTGGTAGACGATCACGTCGGCCCAGAGAAACTTCGCCACTTCTTCCTGGATGTCATAACCCTCGTCGATGTGGGTGACCTTGACCTCCACACCACCCCGGTCGAGCACCGCCAGGGCGGTGTCGTGCAGGGTCGCGTTGTAGCGGCCATCGGAGTGGGCGAATTGCTTGGCGCCATTGAGCAGCAGTACTTTTTTCATGATCCAGCCTCATCGGGAACAACCCGTTGCGCATCGATGGCGGCGGGCTGTAAAGATTGAAAACGATGGCGGCAGGTTAATCAGGCCAGGGCCGGAGAATAAGCCCGGGTTGTTCAAAATACATTTGACT
The DNA here is from genome assembly GCF_052665325.1 of Pseudomonas sp. 8(2025). Taxonomy (NCBI): domain Bacteria; kingdom Pseudomonadati; phylum Pseudomonadota; class Gammaproteobacteria; order Pseudomonadales; family Pseudomonadaceae; genus Pseudomonas; species Pseudomonas sp. 8(2025). The sequence continues at coordinate 590,687 of NZ_JBQOIE010000003.1, forward strand.
CAAACGCACGAATCAGCGGTGGATTGTTGCCTTAGAATTTTTGCCGACCTCCCCATCAGCAAGAGTGCTCCTTATGCCCACACCCCAGGCCTTCATCCTTCACGCCAAGACCCGCCCGGAACGGGCTGATGCCTTCGAGGCGTTCTTTCTCGGCCATGTAGCCGCCAGCCGCGCTGAAGCCGGCTGCATCGAATACCACATGCTGCGGGACCGACAGGACCCGAGCCTGTTCATTTTCTACGAGGTCTGGGCTTCCCAGGAGGCGCTGGATAGCCACTCCAGCCTGCCGCACATGCAGCAGTTCCTCGACGCGCGCATGGACTACCTAGAGCAGGACTTCCAGATCCGCGCCATCGACATGCTCAGCCCGGCCGCGGCTGGCCGCTGAGCAAAAGCTAGCCGCTGATCAGCAAGTGCCCGCCCAAGAGGCCCATGCCGACAAAGAACACCCGCTTGAACAACTGGGCGCTGATGCGCTGGCGCAACCACTGCCCCAGCCACATGCCCAGCAGCGCCGGGGCCAGGGTCAGCAGCGAGGCCCCCAGCTCGGCGCCGCCCAGGGCGCCGCGCCACAGCAGGCCGCCGGCCAGGGCCAGGGTCGAGACGGTGAACGACAGGCCCAGGGCCTGCACCAGCTGATCCTTGTTCAGCCCCAGGGCTTGCAGGTAGGGCACCGCCGGAATCACGAACACCCCGGTGGCCGAGGTGATGACCCCGGTGACCAGCCCGCACAGCGGCCCCAGCCAGCGCTCCTGGGCCGCCGACACTCGCAGGGTCGGCAACAGCAAGCCGCTCAGGGCATATAGCAGTAGCGCCGCCCCCAAGCCCCGCACCACCCAATGCCCGGCGTCGATTCCCAGCCACAGGGAGCCGGCGGCGGTGCCGGCAAAGATCGCCAGCAGCATCGGCCACAGGCGCTTGAGCAAGGCCGGCAGATGCCCGCCAAAGGCCAGTTGCCAGAGATTGGTCAGGGTCGCCGGAATGATCAGCAGGGCCGCAGCCTGCGCCGGCGCCATAGCCAACCCCAAGAGGCCCATGGCAACGGTGGGCAGGCCAAGACCGATCACCCCCTTGACCATGCCGGCCAGCACAAAAGTGCCGATCACCAACAGGGAAAGGGCCATTCCGAGATTCTGATAAAACGCGAGCGAGCTGTTCATGGGCCTATCCTGCGCCCTGCCCGCCCTGCTGAAAATCTGCCATATACTGAGCCAGCCTCTTGCCCGGCAATAGGCACATACAAAAACCTATGGCCCGTACCGCCGTAGGAGCTGGCTTGCCAGCGAAAGCGATTTCGAGATTTGCGCAAAACCCAGCGGCCTCTTCGCCGGCAAGCCGGCTCCTACAAAAATGACGCTCCCCGAGAGATGCCCCATGCACTTCGACCTGATCGACCTGCGCCTGTACCTGAACATTCTGGAGGCCGGCAACATCACCGCCGGTGCCGCTCGCAGCCACTTGTCGCTGGCCGCCGCCAGCGCTCGAATCCGCGCCATGGAGGCCTCGCTGGGCATCGAGTTTCTCGAACGCGGGCGTCGTGGCATCCGCCCGACAGCCGCCGGCAAGGCCCTGGCCCAGCATGCACGAACGCTGCTGCTGTACGCCGAGCACCTGCAGCAGGACCTTGGCGAATACGCCAGGGGGGTCAAGGGCCAGGTGCGCCTGCTGTGCAACACCACCGCACTCAGCGAGTACCTGCCAGAGCTGCTGGCAGACTTCCTGCACAGCCAGCCCCATGTCGATATCGAGCTGCAGGAGCTGCCCAGCCAGCGCATCACCCACGCCCTGCGCCAGGGCGCGGCGGACCTGGGGATCGTCTCCGATGCGGTGGACACTCAGGGCCTGATGACCCGGGCCTTTCGCGACGACCCCCTGGTGCTGGTGATGTCCCCGGACCACCCCTTGGGTGCCCTGGCGGCCCCCAGCTTCAGCGACAGCCTGGCCCACGACTATGTCGGCCTGGCCAGCCACAGCGCCCTGGCGGTGTACCTGGAGGAACAGGCCCTGCACCTGGGCCGGCGCATGCAGTTGCGCATCCGCGCCGAAGGCTTCGACGCCGTGCTGCGCATGGTGGCCCGCGGCGCCGGGCTGGCCCTGGTGCCCCTGGCGGCCCTGCAACGCAACCTGCACCTGGCTCTGCAAAGCCGCCCCTTGAACGAGGCCTGGGCACGCCGCCGCTTGCTGCTGTGCGCCCGCGACTTCAACGCCCTGCCCCTGTATGCCCAGGGCTTGTGCCGTGCGCTGCTGGAGCCTTGACTCTCCCCTTAGGGGCAGACTTTAGCCTTGGGGTTTATTCCTCAAGGACCACGGCAATGAGCAAACGCATCCTGGTGATTCTCGGCCACCCTTCGCGCCACAGCCTGTGCGCGGCATTGAGCGAGCGCTACGTGAAAGCGGCGCAGGAAGCCGGCCATGAAGTGCGCCAGCTCAAGCTCGGCGACCTGCATTTCGACCCGGTGCTGCGCGAAGGTTATCGCCAGATCCAGCCCCTGGAAGAAGACCTGCAGCAGGCCCAGGCCGACATCCTCTGGGCCGAGCACCTGACCTGGGTCTTCCCCATCTGGTGGGGCGGCATCCCGGCGCTGATGAAGGGCTTTCTCGATCGCGTGCTGCTGCCGGGCTTCGCCTTCAAGTACCGCCCCGGCAAAGCCTTTCCGGAGCAACTGCTAAAGGGCCGCAGCGCCCACCTGCTGGTGACCATGGATACACCGCCCTGGTACTTCCGCTGGTTCTACCGCATGCCCGGCTTGCAGCAGATGCGCCGCACCACCCTGGCCTTCTGCGGCATCAAGCCCTTGCGCACCCTGACCTTCGGCCCGGTGCTGGACGCCAGCCAGGAACGCCGGGCCGACTGGCTGCTGCAAGTGGAGCACCTTGCCAGGCAGTGAAAGCGCCGGATAATGCGCAACGCCGTCCACCGCCCGACGACCCGGTACTGGAAAAGGAGCCTTCATGTACATCGGCCAAGCCGCGCAACTGTCCGGAACCACGGTCAAGAGCATCCGTCATTACGAGGCCATCGGCCTCTTGCCGGAGCCGGCGCGCCAGGGTCGCTACCGCCTGTATGACGCGCAGAGCGTCGAGCAACTGATATTCATCAAGTGCGCCCAGCAGTTGGGCTTCAAGCTCAAGGAACTGCAGCAGGTGTTCGCCACCCACCAGGGGCAGGCCTTCCCCTGGGACCGGGCCCAGGCGGCCCTGGCGCAGAAAAAGCGCGAGCTGCAACAGCAGATCGAGGATTTGCAGCAGTTGCAGGGCCGGCTCGAGCTGTTCGAGACCAGCCTGCAACAGGCGCGAGAGGAATGCCCCCTGGGCAGCCGCTAGGACCGCCCGGGCGGCCTTGCTTCAGACCTCCGACAAGCCGGCGACCACCCGCGGCTTACGAAAGCACAGGTAATAGACCAGGGTCAGCAACAGCAGGAACGGCACCCCGAACACCAGGGTCATCTTGAACGCCTCGGTGAAGAAGGTGGTGATCATCACCGCCCCCATCAGCACCAGCCCCAGCAGGGTGCTATAGGGAAACAGGCGCATGCGGAACGACAACTGCTGCTCGCCGTGGCGCTGGTGATAGCGGCGGAAGCAGTAGTGGGTGAGGAAGATCATGAACCAGGTGAAGATCGCGCCGAACATCGAGATCGCCATCATCAGGGTGAACGAACTCTCGGGGTACAGCACGTTGACCAGGGTCGCCAGGGCGATGCCGGAGCTGGACAGCAGCAGGGCATTGAGCGGAATCCCGTTCTTGCTCAGGGCCCCCATGGACTTGGGCGCATAGCCGGCGCGGGACAGGCTGAACATCATCCGCGTGGTGATGTAGAGCTGGCTGTTCATCGCCGATAGCGCGGCGATCAGGATCACGAAATTCATCACCCCGGTGGCCCCGGGAATACCGATGGTCTGCATCACCGTGACGAACGGGCTCTGGGCCTTGCCGGCCTGGGCCCAGGGCACGATGGCCAGCATCAGCGCCAGGGTCAGCAGATAGAACACCACCAGGCGCACGATAGTGGCGCGAAAGGCCTGTTTCACCGCGCGTTGCGGGTCCTTGGCCTCCCCCGCCGCCACCGCGATCATCTCCACGCTCAGGTAGCTGAAGATCGACACGATCACGGCAATCCACATGCCTTCGAAACCGTTGGGAAAGAAGCCGCCGTGAGCGCTGTAGTTGTGCAGCCCGTAGTCGGGGTTGCCAGAGCCGAACACCACGTACACCGCCAGGATGATGAAGCCGACGATGGCGGCGATCTTGATGGTGGAAAACCAGTATTCGAAGTTGCCGAAGGTCTTCACGCTGATGCCGTTGAGCACGATCAGCACGCTGGAGAAGGAGATGATCCACACCCACTCCGGAACGTTGGCGAACCAGTACTTCATGTACATGGCGATGGCCGTGACTTCGGCCCCCACCGCCAGCACGATGGCCGCCCAGTAGGCATAGCGCACCAGGAAGCCGGCCAGCGGGCTGACGTAGAACTCGGCGTAGGCACCGAAGGAGCCGGAGGTGGAATGGGCCACGGTCATTTCCGCCAGGCAGCCCATCAGGATCAGGGTGATCAACGCGCCGATGGCGTAGCTCAGCAGCACGCTGGGGCCGGCATAACCGATGGCGTAGGCGCTGCCCATGAAGAGCCCGGTGCCAATGGCTCCGCCGATGGCGATCATGCTCATCTGGCCGGCGGTCAACTGCCGCCTGAGGCCGTGCTCGCGATTGGATATCGCTTCGAAACCCTTGTTGGAGGTGGTCACTTTGAGTGCCTCTTTATTGTTGTGTGCACGTATAAATCGTTGTGACGGCCCGTCCTTGTGCCGCTGGCCTGGTCGCCGCACAGGGCGGCAACCAGGGGGTGAAACACGTCTCAGGTCACGCTGTGGCGCACCTGGAATTGCGCCTGGGCCCAGGTTTTCTGATCGAGGATTTCACCGAGGATCTGCACCGCTTCCCACACCTCACTGAAGCGGGTGTACAGCGGAGTGAAGCCGAAACGCATGATCCGCGGCTCGCGGTAATCGCCGATCACGCCCCGGGCGATCAGGGCCTGGATCACCGCGTAGCCTTCGGGGTGCTCGAAGCTCACGTGGCTGCCACGCTTGGCATGCTCACGCGGGGTCACCAGCTTCAGCTCGTGACCGGCGCAGCGCTGCTCCACCAGTTCGATGAACAGGTCGGTCAGCGCCAGGGACTTGCGCCGCAGGCTCTGCATGTCGGTCCGTTCGAAGACTTCCAGGCCGCATTCGACCATGGCCAGAGAGGTAATCGGCTGGGTGCCGCACAGGTAGCGGGCAATGCCGCTGGAAGGCTCGTAGCGGGTGGCCATGTCGAACTGCCGGGCATGGCCGAACCAGCCGGACAGCGGCTGGGTAACCAGGTCGCAGAGCGCCGGAGCGACCCAGGCGAAGGCCTGGGAGCCGGGGCCGCCATTGAGGTACTTGTAGGTGCAGCCGATGGCGTAGTCGGCGCCGCTGCGGCCCAGGTCCACCGGCACCGCGCCGGCCGAGTGGGCCAGGTCCCAGATGCTCAGGGCGCCCGCCTCGTGGATCAACCCGGTGGTCGCCTGCATGTCGTGCATGTAGCCGGTCTTGTAGTTGACGTGGGTCAGCAGCACCACCGCGGTGTCCTGGCCGATGGCCGCCGGCAGTTGTTCCGGGCTGTCCACCAGGCGCAGGGAGTACCCCTGCTGCAGCAGCTGCGTCAGGCCTTCGACTATGTACAGGTCGGTAGGAAAGTTGCTGCTTTCGGAGACGATCACCCGCCGCTGGGGCGCACGTCCGGCCTGGACCTGCAGGGCGGCGCTGAGGACCTTGAACAGGTTGATGGAAGTGGTATCGGTGATGACCACCTCACCAGCACCCGCACCGATCAGCGGCGCCAGCCGATCCCCCAGGCGCTGGGACAGGTCACGCCATCCGGCCGTGTTCCAGCTGCGGATCAGGCCCTCGCCCCACTCTTGCTCGATCACCTGCCGGGCCCGCTCGGCAGCCGCCACGGGGCGGGCACCAAGGGAGTTGCCATCGAGGTAGATCACCCCTTCGGGCAGGCTGAACTGTTGGCGCAGCGGCGCCAGGGGGTCCTGTTCATCGAGACGCAGGCAGTGGTTTTTATCGATCATTGGCAGTCCTGTCTTGGTCAATGTCATGCCCACCGGAAGGGGCCGGGCACGGGGTCCTGGAAACCCGAAAACTTGAGAAATAATGGACGAAGGCCGGGAGAATTTTCGTGCAAAGTGCAGCGCGCTGTCGTACTAATCTCGAATAAAATTCTAATCCTCCAATAAAAAACGCGGATTTATGCCAACCATGACCCTCGACTCCACGGACCTGCGCATCCTCTACTTCCTGCAACAGGACGGGCGTATCAGCAATCAGGAACTGGCGGAGAAAGTCGCCCTCTCGCCCTCGGCCTGCCTGCGCCGCCTGCGCCTGCTGGAAACGGAGGGGATCATCAGCGGCTATCGCGCCCAGCTCAATGCCGAGCGCCTGGGCATCGAGCTGGAAGCGATCGTCCACGTATCCCTGCGCCAGGACGTGGAAGGCTGGCACGAGACCTTTATCGGCAAGGTCCAGCAGTGGCCGGAAGTGGTGGCCGCCTACGTGATCACCGGCGCCAGCAACTACGTGCTGCGCATCCAGGCGCGCAACCTCAAGCACTTCTCGGATTTCATCGTCAACCATCTGAACCGCGCCTCGGGCGTGACCGACATCCGCTCGGAAATCGTCCTGCAGAAGATCAAGGAGCAGAACAGCCTGCTGGACCTGGTGCAGCGCAAGTAAGCCGTCCTAGAACCCGGCCGGGCGCCGCGCGGGGTGACGCTGGGCAGTGACGCTCGGGGTTTCGTCGAACAGCTTGCGGTACTCGGCGGAGAACCGCCCCAGGTGGGTGAAGCCCCAGCCCAGGGCAATCTCCGAGATGTTGCGCGCCGAGCCGTGCTCGAGAATTTCCTGGCGCACGCCATTGAGCCGGTGGCGCTTGAGGTAGGCCATGGGCGACAGGGCGAAGTACTTGCGAAAGGCCTCGAACAGCTTGAAGCGCGAGACGCCGGCGGCGGCCTCCAGGTCCTCCAGGTGCACGGTCTCGCGGGCATGTTCATGCAAGTGCTGGCGGGCCCGTACCAGATAGTGGGGCAGCTTGACCCCGAGCATTGCCCGCAACTCGCTGGAGTAGTTGTTGGGCTGGGCCAGGATCAGGCCCTTGATCAATGAGCTTTCGATTTCCCGGGTGAAGGCCAGCTGTTCATAGAGCTCGTTGCCCTGGGCCAGTTCGCCGATGAAATGCTGCGCCATGCGCCACCAGGCCGCGGCGGCACCGTGCAGCGCATCCATGCCGGGCTCGAAACGCAGCGGCTCCAGCACCGGGCGCTGCAACAGGCCTTCCAGGGCCTCGCTCATGGCCGGCCGGGAAATCACCACCTGCAGCTTGCGACAGTCTCCGGAGATGGCCAGCACCTGGCTTTCGTTGGGGGCGATGATCACCCCCTGGCCGCGGTCCGAGCGCAAGAGGCGCCCGTCCTTGCTCAGTTCCTGCTCGCCGCACAGCGGCAGGCTCAGGCTGTAGCTGCTGAAGCGCTCGGTGTCCTGGATATCCACCACCACATCGGTGCCGTATTCGATGATGCCCAGGGTCGTGGAACGGGACCTGAGCACGTTGGCACTGTGGTGGAAACGAATGCGTTCGGGGTTGGCGGTTTCCAGGCGGTGAGGCCCACAGATTCCCGCCATCCAGTTCCTGGCCCCTTCAAGGTCAAAGCGATCGATACGAATCTCGCGAAACTGCCCATCAGCCTTGCTATTCATCACGGCGCACCCACGGCAATTTTTATTCAGCGCGCTCTGACGGCGCGTCTTGTATGACAGGGCAAGTTTTGCGCCAGCCGACGGCGCTGCCAACCCAGTGGATAGCAATCGTCGACTAAGTGGATAACCGGGCCCCATCACCCTCATTGGCTGCGCTCACAGTAGCCGATCAGCGCACCAACAGGCAGCCATCCATCGCTTGCCTGCACGATGCTGGGTAGATGCTACCCAGGGGCCTGCTGCTCCATGCCTTGCCGGGAACGGGCAATTTTGTGGATGACCTTGGCCGACTAAGCGGATAGCCGCAGGCCCCCTCCCCTCTCTCTAATGACTGCACCCGATTGGCCTGAATAAAAAAGGTACCGACTCATGAGTGGTGCAAGAAACGTCGAGCAGTGGCAAGACTTCATCGGCAGCTGCCTGGATTTTCGTCCCGCGGACGGGGTGTTCCGTATCGCCCGGGACATGTTCACCGAACCCGAGCTGTTCGACCTGGAGATGGAGCTGATCTTCGAGAAGAACTGGATCTACGCCTGTCACGAAAGCGAGTTGCCCAACAACCACGACTTCATCACGATGCGCGCCGGGCGCCAGCCGATGATCATCACCCGCGACGGCGAGGGCCGGCTCAATGCCCTGGTCAACGCCTGCCAGCACCGCGGCACCACCCTGACCCGGGTCGGCAAGGGCAACCAGTCCACCTTCACCTGCCCCTTCCATGCCTGGTGCTACAAGAGCGACGGGCGCCTGGTGAAGGTCAAGGCGCCAGGGGAATACGACGAGGGCTTCGACAAGGCCACCCGCGGCCTGAAGAAGGCCCGCATCGAGAGCTACAAGGGCTTCGTCTTCATCAGCCTGGACGTGGCCGCCGACAATTCCCTGGAAGACTTCCTCGGCGACGCCAGGATCTTCTTCGACATGATGGTCGCCCAGTCCCCCGACGGTGAACTGGAGGTGCTGCCGGGCAAGTCCGCCTACACCTACGACGGCAACTGGAAGCTGCAGAACGAGAACGGCCTGGACGGTTATCACGTCAGCACCGTGCACTACAACTACGTGGCCACGGTGCAGCACCGCCAGCAGGTCAACGCCGACAGCGGCGCCGGCAGCAGCGCCACCCTGGACTACAGCAAGCTCGGCGCCGGCGACGCCAGCACCGACGATGGCTGGTTCGCCTTCGAGAACGGCCACAGCGTGCTGTTCAGCGAAATGCCCAACCCGGCGGTGCGCTCCGGCTACGCCAGCATCATGCCGCGCCTGGTGGCCGAGCACGGCCAGGCCAAGGCCGAGTGGATGATGCACCGCCTGCGCAACCTGAACATCTACCCCAGCCTGTTCTTCCTCGACCAGATCAGTTCCCAGTTGCGGATCATCCGCCCCATTGCCTGGAACAAGACCGAGATCATCAGCCAGTGCATCGGGGTCAAGGGCGAGAGCGACGCCGACCGGGAAAACCGCATCCGCCAGTTCGAGGATTTCTTCAACGTCTCGGGCATGGGCACGCCGGACGACCTGGTGGAATTTCGCGAGGCCCAGCGCGGTTTCCAGGGGCGCCTGGAGCGCTGGAGCGATGTCTCGCGCGGCCATCACCGCTGGGTCAGCGGGCCCACCGCCAACAGCGAGAACCTGGGCATCCAGCCGGCCATGACCGGCACCGAAATCACCCATGAGGGGCTGTACGTCAACCAGCACCAGAACTGGCAGAAGTTCCTCCTGGACGGCCTGCAGCGCCAGCCCCTGAAACTGCGTGAGGTGTAAGCATGAATGCGCAATTGCAGTACCAGATCGAGCAATTCTTCTATCGCAAGTCCGAGCTTTGCGATGCCCAGGACTGGGACGCCTACCTGCAACTGTTTGCCGTGGACAGCGAGTTCCACCTGCCCCAGTGGGACTCGGAACACGTCTACACCCGGGACCCGAAACGCGAGATGTCGCTGATCTACTACGCCAACCGTTCGGGGCTGGAGGACCGGGTGTTCCGCCTGCGCACCGGCAAGGCGGCCTCGACCATCCCCATGCCGCGCACCCTGCACATGGTCAGCAACCTGCGCATTGCCGAGGGCGACAACGGCCTGCTGCGGGTACGCCTGAACTGGCACACGCTGTTCTATCGCCTGGCCACCGCCGAGGAGTTCTACGGCCACGCCACCTACGACCTCAAGCCCCAGGGCGACAGTTGGCTGATCCAGCGCAAGCACGTGCTGCTGCTCAACGACACGATCAACTCGGTGCTCGATTTCTATCACCTCTGACCCACGGAAGTTCTCCCATGACGCACAAGGTCGCGTTCAGCTTTGCCGACGGCAAGACCCTGTTCTTCCCGGTCAAGGCCAATGAAATCCTGCTCGACGCCGCCCTGCGCAACGGCATCAAGATCCCCCTGGACTGCCGTGAAGGGGTGTGCGGCACCTGCCAGGGCCGTTGCGAGTCCGGCCAGTACAGCCAGGACTATGTGGACGAAGAAGCCCTCAGCGCCCAGGACCTGGAGCAACGCAAGATGCTCACCTGCCAGACCCGGGTGCAGTCCGACGCAGCGTTCTATTTCGATTTCGACTCCAGCCTGTGCCACAGCGCCGACCCGGTGCAGTTGCAGGGCTCGGTGATCGACGTGCGCCAGGTGTCCGAAAGCACCGCCATCCTCCACCTGGACCTGGGCGGCCATCAGGCGCCACTGGATTTCCTCCCGGGCCAATACGCCCGCCTGAGCATCCCCGGTACCGGCACTAGCCGGGCCTACTCCTTCGCCAACCGGCCGGCGGCGGACAACCAGTTGCAGTTCCTGATCCGCCTGCTGCCCGACGGGGTGATGAGCAACTACATCCGCGAGCGCTGCCTGGTGGGCGACACCCTCCAGCTGGAGGCGCCGCTGGGAGCCTTCTACCTGCGCCAGATCAGCCGTCCGCTGATCCTGGTGGCCGGTGGCACCGGGCTCTCGGCCCTGCTGGCGATGCTCGAACAGATCGTCGAGCAGGGCTGCCAGCAGCCGGTGCACCTGTACTACGGCGTGCGCCACAGCCGCGACCTGTGCGAACTGGAGCGGATCCAGGCCCATGGCGAACGCCTGGCGGACTTTCGCTTCACCCCGGTGATCAGCGACGCCGACCCGGATTGGCCGGGCAAGCGCGGCTACATCAGCGAACACTTTGACAGCAGCGAACTGCGGGACCAGGACACCGACATGTATGTGTGCGGGCCGCCGCCAATGGTCGATTCGATCCGGATCTGGCTGCAAGAACAGCAACTTAACCGCGTTCAGCTGTATTACGAGCGGTTCACCGAGAGTAATATCTGATCCCGTCAGCATTCGCCGTGATCGACCCCGATCGATCCTGATAACAACTAGAAGAGAGCGCACATTAGTGGATCAAACCTTGAAGCAGGGTGAACTCAAGCGTGGCTTGAAGAACCGCCATATTCAGCTGATCGCCCTGGGTGGGGCGATCGGCACCGGACTGTTCCTCGGCTCGGCCGGGGTTCTCAAATCCGCCGGACCTTCAATGATCCTGGGCTACGCGATTGCCGGGTTCATTGCCTTCCTGATCATGCGCCAACTGGGGGAAATGATTGTCGAGGAGCCGGTGGCCGGTTCCTTCAGCCACTTCGCGCACAAGTACTGGGGCGGCTATTTCGGCTTTCTCGCGGGCTGGAACTACTGGGTGCTGTATGTCCTGGTGGGCATGGCCGAGCTCACTGCGGTGGGCAAGTACGTGCAGTTCTGGTGGCCGGAGATCCCCACCTGGGTCAGCGCCGCGGTGTTCTTCGTGCTGGTCAACCTGATCAACATGATGAACGTGAAGTTCTTCGGCGAGGCCGAGTTCTGGTTCGCCATTATCAAGGTAGTGGCCATCGTCGGCATGATCGTCCTCGGCTGCTACATGCTGTTCAGCGGCAGCGGCGGCAGCCAGGCCTCGGTGAGCAACCTGTGGTCACACGGCGGCTTCTTCCCCAACGGCGGCACCGGCCTGCTGATGGCCATGGCCTTCATCATGTTCTCCTTCGGCGGCCTGGAACTGGTGGGCATCACTGCCGCCGAAGCCGCCGAACCGCGCAAGGTCATTCCCAAGGCCATCAACCAGGTGGTCTACCGGGTGCTGATCTTCTACGTCGGCGCCCTGGCGGTGTTGCTGTCGCTGTACCCGTGGGACGAACTGCTGGTGAGCCTCAACGCTGGCGGCGATGCCTACAGCAGCAGCCCGTTCGTGAAGATCTTCTCGCTGATCGGCAGTGATGCCGCAGCGCAGATCCTCAACTTCGTGGTCCTGACTGCGGCGCTGTCGGTGTACAACAGCGGCGTGTACTGCAACAGCCGCATGCTCTATGGCCTGGCCGAACAGGGTGACGCACCCAAGGCGCTGATGAAGCTCAACAAGCAGGGCGTGCCGATCCTGGCTCTGGGCATCTCCGCGCTGATCACCCTGCTCTGCGTGCTGGTCAACTACCTGGCGCCCCATGAAGCGCTGGAGTTGCTGTTCGCCCTGGTGGTGGCCGCATTGATGATTAACTGGGCGCTGATCAGCCTGACCCACCTGCGCTTTCGCAAGGCCATGGCCGAGCAGGGCGTGGTGCCTTCGTTCAAGGCCTTCTGGTCGCCGCTGAGCAACTACCTGTGCCTGGCCTTCATGGTGATGATCGTCGGCGTGATGTGGATGATCCCCGGCATCCGTGCCTCGGTGTACGCGATCCCGGTGTGGGTCCTGGTGATCTGGGGCTTCTACCTCCTGAGCCGGGCGAAGAAAGCTTCGCAACCCGCCCTGCGCTAAGCCCACAGGTTCACGCCACACCCCCGAGCCCGGCCTTATCCAAGGCCGGGCTTTTTTGTCGGCGCCGCCAAAGTGGTCTGCCAGCAAACAAGAATGTGGCTCGAAACGATAGTCCATCCGTTACCTAGAATCGGGCCTCTCCCGGCGCTTGGGCCAGGGAGCCTGTTCCTCGACGGAGAGTGGCTTATGAACAGAACCGCGACAGGCCTTAGACCGGCCGATATCTTCTCTCCCACCGTGGCGGCACTGATCTCAGTGCTGGTGAACTATGGCGGGACCTTCATCCTGGTGTTCCAGGCCGCTGAACTGGCCCGGCTGACACCCGCCCAGACCACCTCCTGGGTCTGGGCCGTGTCCCTGGGCGTGGGCCTGAGCGGCATGTGGCTGAGCCTGCGCTACAGGGCGCCGATCATCACCGCCTGGTCTACCCCCGGGGCGGCCTTCCTGGCCACGGTGATGCCCTTCACGCCCTATGCCGAGGTGATCGGCGCCTACCTGGTTTGCGCCCTGGGGTTCATCGTCCTGGGCGGGTCCGGGGCTTTCGACAAGCTGGTGCGCCTGATTCCCAAGGGCATCGCGGCTGGCCTGCTGGCAGGCATCCTGCTGCAGTTCGGGATCAACGCCTTTGGCGGCGCGAGTGCCGATCCACTGCTGGTGATCGTGCTGGTACTGTCCTATGCGGTGCTGCGGCGCTTCACTTCACGCTTTGCCGTGGTGGGCATCCTGTTCATCGGCCTGGCGTTGCTGATCGTCCAGGAGCGGGTCGACTTCGCCAGCGTGCACCTGAGCTTCGCCGCTCCCCTGTTCACTGCGCCACAGTTCTCCGTGTCGGCCTTGCTCGGCGTGGCCCTGCCACTGTTCGTCATCACCCTGACCGGCCAGTACATGCCGGGCATGCTGGTGTTGCGCAATGACGGCTTCCAGACCAGCGCCAACCCGCTGCTCACGGTCACCGGGTTGGGCTCGCTGATCATGGCGCCGTTCGGCGCTCACGCATTCAACGTGGCGGCGATCACCGCGGCGATCTGTACCGGCGAAGATGCCCACCCGGACCCGGGCAAACGCTATATCGCCGGTATCGCCTGCGGCGTTTTCTACATCCTGGTGGGGACCTTCGGGGTCACCCTGGCGACCCTGTTCATGGTCTTGCCCAAGGCCTTTATCACCACCCTGGCCGGCCTGGCATTGCTGGGGGCAATCGGCGGCAGCCTGGCCAACGCCATGGCCGATACGGCCACCCGGGAAACCGCGCTGATCACCTTCCTTGCCACTGCCGCCAACGTCACTCTGCTGGGGATCGGTGGTGCCTTCTGGGGGCTGGTTGCCGGGCTGACCGTGCACCTGTTGATCCTGGGCCCGCGCAGCGCCCTGGCACTGGAACGCGCCAAGCCCTGACCGCCGGCGCTGGAAAAAGGCCGCTGGCTAGGGCTTTCCCAGGGCCTGGGCCAGACGCGCCATCGCCGCCTCGATCTCATGGGCGCTCAGGGACGCATAGCCCAATAGCCAGCCCTGCTGCTTCTGCTCGCCCGCATAAAGCCGGCTGAGCCCCGGCAACTGGATGCCAGCCCTGGCCGCGCGTTGCTGGGTCAGCTCTTCGCTCCAGCCGGGCTCCAGAAGACACGGGACCTGCAACCCGCCGGGTGGCGGCAAGGCCCTGGCAATGCCCGGCAAATGCCGGCCTATGGCCTCGAGCATGGCCTGCCGGCGCCCGGCGTAGAGCTTGCGCATGGCCCGTACATGGGCGTTGTAGTGCCCCTCCTCCATGAACCGCGCCAGGGTCAGTTGGAGGATCTGCGGCGTGTGCCCGTCCATGATGCTGCGGGCACTGCTGAAGGCCCCCACCAGTTCGGCGGGCAGGATCATGTAGCCCATGCGCAGGCCCGGATAGAGAGTCTTGCTGAAGGTGCCGATGTACAGGGTGCGCCGAAACGGGTCCAGGCCCTGGACGCAGGCGGTGGGCAGGCCCTCGTAGTGGAACTCGCTGTCGTAGTCGTCCTCGATGATCCATCGGTCGTGCTCGGCGGCCCAGCGGGTCAGCTCCAGGCGGCGCTCCAGGGACAGGGTGGCACCCGTGGGGTACTGGTGCGAGGGCGTCACATAGACACAGCGGGCGCCGCTGCGGTCGGCTCGCAACAGGTCGGTGCGGATGCCCTGGCCATCCACATCAATGGGCACGATCCGCGCCTCGGCCGCCTCGAAGGCCTTGCGCGCGCCGAAGTAGCCTGGATTCTCCATCAGGATCGGCTTGCCGGCGTCCACCAGCAGTTGCGCGCACAGGAACAGCGCCTGGCGAGTGCTGCTCAGCACCAGGATCTGCTCGGGCTGCACCTTGGCCCCGCGTTCCAGGTTGAGGTAGGCGGCAATCGCCTTGCGCAGGGGCAGCGCGCCCTGGGGATCGCCATGCAGCAGCACGCTGGCACGGTAATCCTTCAATGCCTGGCGTTGCAGGCGCTCCCAGACCTCCAGCGGGAAGCTGCGGGTTTCCGGCAAACCGGTAGCGAAGGCCGTGACCGCCTGCTGATCGCTGACCCCACCCCGCGCCAACAGTGCCGCGCCGCGCCGGCTCAGGCCCGCTCCCGGTTCCGGGCTGTGGGCCGGCAACCCTTGCTGGAGCTGGCGCCGGCGGGACGGGCCACGCAATTGGGCACCGATGGTTTCGCAGACATAGCTCCCCGAGCCTTTGCGCCGCAGGACAAAACCGTCGCGCTGCAACTGCACATAGGCGTTTTCCACGGTGTCACGCGATACCGCCAGCGACTTGGCCAGGGCCCGGGTCGCCGGCAGCTTCACGCCGGGGCCCAGGGCGCCGTCGAGGATCAGCCCGCGCAAGGCGCGCTGGATGCGCTGGTGCAGGTCCAGAGGGCGGAACTCAGGATCGCTGAGCCGCATCTTGAGGGTTTCAAGCTCGAAGGTCCGGGACATGTGGTCTGCCTTAGAGAGTAAAAATGGTGCACCGAAGGCGGCCACCTTATCCCCAGAGCGCAACTGCCGCCAGCGCCCGCTGCTCTCTAACGACCTCTGTAGCCGCTGCCGCAGGCTGCGATAAGGTCCGGAGGACCTTCCAGACCTCAAGAACGCGTCTGCTGCGCTGCCGATCGCAGTCTGCGGCAGCGGCCGCACTCTGGGAGTCAGTCACCGGCAGGCACATGAAAACGCCCCGGCAGGCGGGGCGTTTTCGGGTCAGAGCGAGGAGCGCACTCGCCACAGTTCGGGAAACAGCACGGTGTCGAGCATCTTGCGCAGGTAGCCCACGCCCTCGGTACCACCGGTACCGGGCTGGAAGCCGATGATGCGCTCCACCGTGGTCACATGGCGAAAGCGCCACTGGCGGAAGGAGTCTTCCAGGTCGATGAACTTCTCCGCCAACTGGTACAGGTCCCAATAGGCCGAAGGGTTGGCGTAGACCTCGCGCCAGGCCGTTTCCACCGACGGGTCATGCTGAGTCGTGGTGGTGCTGTCCAGTGCCAGGCGCGCAGGGTCGATGCTCAAGCCGCTGCGGGCCATCAGGGCGATCGCTTCGTCATACATGGACGGGGTGGCAATCGACGCTTCCAGCGATTGCAACAGTTCGGGACGATGGGCATGGGGCCGCAGCAGGGCCGCGCTCTTGTTGCCGAGGATGAATTCGATCTCCCGATACTGGAACGACTGGAAGCCCGAGGACTGGCCCAGGTAAGGCCGGATCGACTTGTACTCGGACGGCGTCATGGTGGCCAGCACCGCCCAGGCGTGCACCAGTTGATCGAAAATCCGCGAAACCCGCGCCAGCATCTTGAACGCCGGCGGCAACTGGCCCTGGCGCACATGCTCGCGGGCCGCCTTGAGCTCGTGCAGCATCAGCTTCATCCATAGCTCCGAGGTCTGGTGCTGGATGATGAAGAGCATCTCGTTGTGGTCCGGCGACAGGGGATGCTGGGCGCTGAGGATGCGCCCCAGGTCCAGGTAGTCGCCGTAGCTCATGGAGTCGGAAAAATTCAGCTCGGCGTTATGCCACTCAGCCGGCGGATTGCTTGAAAAGGGACATTGGCTCATCGCGTGGGCTCCTCGCCTCAGGCAGCGGTTGCCCATCGCTGGCTGCGCAGCCCGGATCGGGATGCACAACGGCGCGAAGGGCCAGCTGTGTATTTATTGTAGGAATGAATCGGCCAGGGGGCGCAGGATCGCCCGCACCGGACTGGCGTCCAGGTGAGCGAAGCGCAGTGGCAGGGCAATCAGTTCGTAGTCGCCTTCGGCAACCTCATCGAGAACCACGCCTTCGAGGATCGCCATGCCATGGCGGGCCACGGTGTTGTGGGCGTCCATGGTCTTGGACTGCTGGGGGTCGAGGGACGGGGTGTCGATGCCGATCAGGCGCACGCCGAGGCTGGCCAGCAGCTCGACAGTGGCTGGAGCAACGGCAGTAAAGTCCGGGTCCCAGGCACTCAGCGGAGCCTGTGGATAAGTACGCAGCAACACTCGCGCAGGCAAGTTTTCGAGGCGCCCGAGCAACGCCTCGGGCTGCACCAGAGCACCGCTGTCCAGGCAGTGCAGGACCCGGCACGGGCCCATGTAGACATCCAGCGGCACTTCACCGATGGGCAGGCCCTCCGGCCGGTAATGCAGGGGCGCATCGACATGGGCACCGGTGTGGGGCGACAGGGTCACCCGCCCGACATTCACCGGGCACTCGGGGCCGAACTGCCAGACGCGCTCCTCCTGGAACGGCGTATCTCCCGGCCAGGTCGGGGTTGCGGTACTCAACGGCGGGCTGATATCCCACCAGCGTGGTGTATTTTCCATTCGTGCGGCTCTTAGGTCACTCCGAGCTGAATGATACGAGCGAAACCGGTAAAGATTCTTGCGAAATAACTCGGGCAGCCGCGGGTATTTCGCAATTACTGCTAACAAAGCCCTGTTTGCCGAATGAATCTTGCAACCGCCACGCCTCTTCCCGGCCCTGCGCCCAGCCACCTCGACTCGGGGCAGGCGCTGCGCTTCTGGATACCCCGAGGTCGAGTACAGACAACCCCCTGCCCGCCAGGCGCTATAGGGTGCGGCTTCAGTTCTCTGCCTGCTAGGAGCACAGCATGTCCCAACCCATCACCGTTCTTCGCGACACTCATCCGCTGCCGGTGCTCGACGCCTGCAAGTGGGAAAAACTCCAGGGCGATCCGCACACCGTCAACCTCAACGCCTACACCAGCGAGGATGGCAGCAAGATCATGGGCACCTGGATCTGCACCCCGGGCAAATGGCGGGTGGCCTATGAAAAGTGGGAGTACTGCCATTTCCAGGAAGGCTACTGCGTGATCACCCCGGACGGCCGCGACCCCATCCACCTGCGCGCCGGCGATATCTTCGTGGTGGAGCCCGGGATGAAAGGCACCTGGGAAGTGGTGGAAACCGTGCGCAAGTACTTCGTCTTCGCCTGAGCCCTCCCTCGATACCGGGAGCCCGCGCCAGCCGGGCTCCCCTGGCCGTGTTGCGATTCAAGCCAGCGCCTTTTGCCAAATGTCTATATAATCACTGCCAAATGGCAAAAGGCAGGAGCAGCACTCATGGTCGCGCTGACAGGCACCGGCCTCGTTCCCAAGCGGCGAGGCAAACTGGTATTGAAAGAGCAGTCCTCGGACATCCTTCTGGGTGGCCGGGCACGCTTTGACGATCGTATCTCGATCTATCGCCTGACCGAGGAGGGCATCCCGCTGACGGCGATCATCAAGTTCGTCTCCTCGGTGCCCATGCTCAAGGACGAACAGGTCCTGGCCAAGATCATCGGCCTTTCCGAACGCACCCTGCACCGGCGCCTGAAAACCCCGGACGAGCCGCTGAACCCGGAACAGAGCGCCCGTGCGGTGCGCTTCGCCCAGGTGCTGGCCAAGGCCGAGGACATCTTCGGCAGCAGTGAAGAGGCCCAGGAGTGGATGGCCAAGCCGGTGATGGGCCTGGACGGCCACAAACCGGTGGACCTGCTGACCAACCCCATCGGTTTCGAACTGGTGGACGAGTTCCTCACCCGCCTGGAATACGGGGTCTATCAGTGATCAGTGTGCCGGGCAGCAGCACCCTTCACTTCTGGCGGCTGGACGCCGCCCGGCACGCCGACAGCTGGGACAGCGGCATTGGCGCCGAACTGTGTGGCGGCCGCTGGAACTCCAAGGGCGTGAAGGCGGTGTACGCCAGCGCCGACCCGGCCACGGCGATTCTGGAAGTGGCGGTGCACAAGGGTTTTGCCGCCCTGGACAGCGTGCCCCATGTACTCACCGGCGCCCTGATCCAGGACCCGACCGCCATCTACCGAGTCGATGAAAACCGTATTCCCAACCCCAACTGGCTGGTGCCGGGGATTCCCAGCGCCGGCCAGCAGAAGTTCGCCGATCAGTTGCTGGCGGACCACCCTTTCGTGCTGGTGCCCTCGTCGGTTTCCCGGCACAGCTGGAATATCCTGATCAATCCGCTGCTGGCCAAGGGGCTGTACCAGGTGGTGATCCAGGAACGCTTCGGCCTCGACACCCGCCTCAACCCTCCCTCCGGCACCGTTGCCAGCCGGCCGAACTGAGCCGGGCAAAAAAAGCGGGAACCTGCCCGACGCAGGTTCCCGCAAATGCCCCGGCTGAAGGGGCTGCATTCAATGACGCGTGGAGCCGCTGCTGAGCCCGCGAAGCTGCGAAAAGGACCGAAGGGCCTTGCCTGGCGATACCCAGACAAACCTCTGCCGGGTTTGAGACCGCTGCGTCTCCTGCGGAGCCGTTCGCAGCCTGCGGCAGCGGCTACATCGCCCCTTGTAGCCGCTGCTGAGCCGCAGGGCCTTGTTTGACGATACCCAGAGAGACCACTGGCGGCGTCGAGATTGCCGCGCAAACCCGCCAGCGCCCCCTCCCTACAAGCGACGCCTTACTGCGGCTTGCGGTAGCTGTTGACGATGGCCGAGAAGTCCTTGCCACCTTCCCCACGCTGGCTCATGGCCTGGTACAGCTGCTGTGCCACGGCACCGAGCACCACCGGCTGGTGGGCCTGGCGCGCGGCTTCGGTGGCCAGCCCCAGGTCCTTGAGCATCAGCTCGGCACCAAAGCCTCCGGTGTAGCCGCGGGACGCCGGGGCGGTTTCAATCACGCCCGGCCACGGGTTGTAGGTGTCGGAACTCCAGCACCGGCCGGTGGAGCTGTTGATGATCCCCGCCAGCACTTGGGTGTCGATGCCCAGGGCATCCCCCAGGGCCATGGCTTCGCTGACGCCGATCATCGAAATCCCCAGCAGCAGGTTGTTGCAGATCTTGGCGATCTGCCCGGTACCCACTTCACCGCAGTGCACGATGTTGCGGCCCATCTGCGCCAGCACCGGTTGCAGGGTGGCGAACAGTTCGGCGCTGGCGCCGACCATGAAGGTCAGGGTCCCGGCCTGGGCGCCGCCGGTGCCACCGGATACCGGAGCATCGGCCATGGCCACGCCCTGCTTGGCGGCGGCTGCGGCCACTTCACGGGCGGTCTGTGGGTCGATGGTGCTGCAATCCACCGCCGGAATGCCGCGGCCAATACCCGCCAGCACCCCATCCTCGCCCAGCCAGACGCTGCGCACATGGGCCGCAGCGGGGAGCATGGTGATCACCAGTTCGGCGCCTTCGGCAGCGGCCTTGGGCGAAGCACTGATACGCCCGCCCAGTTGCGCCAGCTCGGCCAGCACGCTCTGGTTGAGATCGAACAGGTTCAACTGATGGCCGGCCTTGATCAGGTTGCGGGCCATGGGCGCGCCCATGTTGCCCAGGCCGATAAATGCAATGTTCATGTCAGGCTCCTCAACGCAGGCTGATGGTGGTGTTCACACCGTCATTGACGCTGTCATCGTCGAACCAGCGGCTGGTGACGGTTTTGGTCTGAGTGTAGAACTGCACCACTTGCTTGCCGTAGGGGCCCAGGTCGCCGAGCTTGGAACCGCGGGAGCCGGTAAAGCTGAAGAATGGAACCGGCACCGGAATGGGGATGTTGATGCCCACCTGGCCGACGTCGATTTCGCTCTGGAACTTGCGCGCCGCCGCACCGCTCTGGGTGAACAGGCCGGTGCCGTTGCCGAAGGGGTTGGCGTTGACCAGGGCGATGGCCTGGTCCAGGGTATCCACCTCCAGCACCACCAGCACCGGGCCGAAGATTTCCTGGGTGTAGATCTGCATGTCGGTGGTCACCCCGGAGAACAGGGTCGGGCCGATGAAGTTGCCCTGCTCGTAGCCCGGAACCTTGATGTCGCGGCCATCGAGCTCCAGCTTGGCACCTTCTTTCACGCCGCTTTCGATCAGCTCCAGAATCCGCGCCTTGGCACGCTTGGAGACCACCGGGCCGACATCGGTGCCCGGCTCGCTGCCGGCGTTGACCTTGAGTTTCTGCGCCAGGGCCTTGAGGTCCGGCAACCATTGTTTCGCCGCCCCCACCAGCACCACCACCGAGGTGGCCATGCAACGCTGGCCGGCCGCGCCGAAGCCGGCGCCCACCAGGGCATTGAGGGTCTGTTCGCGGTTGGCGTCGGGCAGCACCACGGCGTGGTTCTTCGCGCCCATCATCGATTGCACGCGCTTGCCGTGCTTGCCCGCCAGGTCATAGACGTGGGTGCCGACCGCAGTCGAACCGACGAAGGACACCGCCTTGATGTCCTTGTGGGTGCACAGCGCATCCACCACGTCCTTGCCGCCGTGCACCACGTTGAGCACACCGGCCGGCACCCCGGCTTCCACCGCCAGCTCCACCAGCAGCATGGTGGACAGCGGGTCCTGCTCGGAAGGCTTGAGGACGAAGGTGTTGCCGCAGGCGACGGCCATCGGGAACATCCACAGCGGAATCATTGCCGGGAAATTGAACGGGGTGATCCCGGCGCACACGCCGATCGGCTGGCGCAGGGTGTAAGTGTCCACGCCGCCGGCGACGTTTTCGGCGAATTCGCCCATCTGCAGGGTGCCGATGGAGCAGGCATGCTCCACCACTTCCAGGCCGCGGAAGATGTCGCCCTCGGCGTCGGCGATGGTCTTGCCCTGCTCGGCGCTGAGGACCACGGCAATGCGTTTGGAGTGCTCGCGGATCAGGGCCTGGAGCTTGAGCATGATGCGCATCCGCGCGCCGATCGGGGTCAGTTTCCAGGTCTGGAAGGCGCGCTGGGCAGCGGCGATCGCGGCGTCGACTTCAGCGGCAGTGGCAAAGGGCACCTTGGCCAGCACTTCCTGGGTCGCCGGGTTGACGATGTCGTGCCATTCCTGGCTCTGGGACTGGACCCATTCACCGTCGATCAGCAGTTTGACCTGTTGCAGGGTGGTGCCGTCGGGCTTGAGGGATGCGTTCATGGGGTCTCCTGACTTCTTGAGTTCTTATGCAGGGAAACCAAGGCGGGCAAGCGCCTTGAAAGAAGGCCTGTCGCGAGTTGGTATCGGACGGTTTTTGGAGTATAGATGTGCAAACTTCTAATAAGAACGCACATAAAATCCGGTCCATCATGCAAAAAAACATCACTTCGCTAAGCACCCTGAACTGGGACGACCTGAAGTTTTTCCTCGAAGTGGCGCGCACTCGCAAGGCCAGCAGCGCGGCCAAGCGTCTGGCGGTGGACTACACCACGGTATCGCGGCGCATCGGGTCCCTGGAAACCGCCCTGGGCACCTTGCTGTTCGAAAAGTCCCGCACCAACGGCTTTGTCCTCACCGCCGAGGGCCAGCGCCTGCTGGGTTATGCGGAGTCCATCGAAAGCACCCTGCACATGGCGTGCGAGCAGGTCTCGGGCTCCGGAGTAGCGTTGTCCGGCCATGTGCGCATGGGCTGCACCGAGGGCTTCGGCACCTTCTTCATCACCCCGCAACTCAGCCACTTCCTCGACGCCTACCCGGCAATCTCGGTGGATATCCTGCCGCTGCCGCACTTCATCAGCCTGTCCAAGCGCGAGGCGGATATCGTCATCGCCCTGGAACGCCCGGAGCACGGCCCCTATGTGTGCTGCAAGCTGTGCGACTACCGCCTGCAGCTGTACGCCACCCAGGAATACCTCGACCGCCACCCGCCGATCCGCCGCCCCGGCGACCTGGGCGAGCATCAATTCATCAGTTATGTGGATGACCTGGCCTTCAGTTCCGAGCTGCTGTACCTGGCCAATGTGGTGCCCGGGGCCAGCGCCAACCTGCGCAGCACCAGCGTGATTGCCCAGTACGTGGCAGCGCAGCAGGGCCGCTCGCTGGCGATCCTGCCGTGCTTCCTGGCGGCCCAGGACCCGCGCCTGCTGCCAGTGCTGCCCAAGGAAATCAACCTGACCCGGCAATTCTGGATGTACTGCCGGGAGGATCTCAGGAAGTTGAAGCGGATCACCCTGTTATGGGATTACATCCGCGAGGTGACCGAGCAGAATCGGCCGCTGCTCATGGGCGAGAGTCGCAGCATGCGCTTCGCCGCCCCCTGACCCTTAGCGGCCGCAAGGCTGCAGCCGCAACCCGGCAGGTCGTCGATCAGTCGGCGATCACCACGATCGACACCCGACGGTTCTCGGTACGCCCGGCCACGGTGCTGTTGGAGGCCACCGGCTCGCTGCTGCCCAGGCCGCGCAGCTGGATGTTTTCTTCACGCATGCCAACCTGGGTCAACACCTTGACCACGCTCTTGGCCCGGCGCACGGACAGTTGCACGTTGTAGGCCTCCTTGCCCGACGCGTCGGTGTGACCGTCGACCCGGACCTTCTGGATATCGACGCTGAGCAGCGCCTTGCCGATGCGCTGGACGATCTCGGTACTGGCCTGGTTCAGGGTTTCCACATCGCTGCCAAACAGCACCTTGCCCGACAGGCCAAAGGCCCAGCCTTCATCCGTCAGTTCGAAGCCCTCCTGTTTCAGTACCGCGATCTGTTTCGGGGTCAGACCTTTGGGCGGCACGCTCTGACAGCCGGCCAGGGCCAGCAGGGCCATGAACACCAGAGTGCTGAACAGTCGAACCGAACGTTGCGTCATCGAGAACAAGGGAATTAGCTCCTGTTTTGAACCTGAACGATAGGGGGCTCCGCCCCCACTGTGTGTTGCCCGCCTCGCGAACCGCGCTTGGCTTGGTACATGGCCGCGTCGGCGGCATTCAACAGACTGCCCGGTGTCGCGCCATGATCCGGGTACACGGCAATACCGATACTCAGCGATGTCAGGATCGACAGGCTGCCGGGCAGTTGAATCGGTACTTCCATGCTGCTGATGATCTTGTCGGCGATGCGCTGGGCATCCTCGACCCGGTGCAGCGGGGTCAGCAGCACGGCAAATTCGTCCCCGCCCAGGCGCGCCACCAGGTCGTCCTCGCGCAACTGCGCGCGAATCCGCGTGGCCACAGCCACCAGCACCGCATCGCCAGCGGCGTGGCCGAAGTTATCGTTGATCTCCTTGAACCGGTCGCTGTCGAGAAACAGCACCGCCATGCGCTCGTTGAGCTTGTTGGCGCTGCGCAGGGCACGGATCAGCCGGCCTTCGAAGAACGCCCGGTTGGGCAGGCCGGTCAGGCTGTCGTGGCTGGCCTGGTGGGCCAGGGTTTCATTCTCGCTTTGCAGATGGGTCTGCCAGGCCTCCAGCTCATCGAGCAGGGCGTTGAAGTCGTTGCCCAGGTTGTCCAGTTCGGCGATTTCCGCAGGCGGCACCCGCTGATCGAAGGCCCGTTCGCGCCGGGCCGCGTGCGCCACATCGGCGAGGCTGCGCAACGGCCCGGTGATGCCCCGCAGCTGGCGGCGCGCCAGGTACAGCGCCAACCAGGCGCTGAGGGCGATGCACAGCACGATGCCCACCAGGCCACTGAGGAGAAACCGCAACAGGCTGCCGCCATGGCCGGTGACATTGATGGTGCCGATTTCCCGCCCCTGGTGCAGGATCGGCAGGCTGATGGGCTTTTCCAGAAAGGCGCTGGCGACGTGCATTTCCAGATTGGTCAGAAAGCCGCTTTCCGGGCGCTGCCAGCTGGCCAGCAACTGGCCCTGGCTGTCATACACCTTGGCGTCGGCCACCTCTTCGGTGGAGGCGATCAGGGCCAGGGCCTCGGTGGCCACCACACTGTCGTTGAACACCACTGCAGCTTCCACGGTGTAGCTGATGGAGCGGGCGATCAGGTGCAGGTTGTGATCGGCGTACACGCGCAGGGCCAACACCCCGAGAAAGGTCAGGGACAGGCTGGCCATGGAGATCGCCAGCAGAGCGACGATCAGGTGGCCGCGACCGATGACCGACCGCAGTGTAGGGCGGGCGTTGGGCTTGAACAGTTTCATGGGGCCGCCGGACGACGACGGGAAAGCTGCAGCACGCTGGGATGAATCTTCACCCCACTGCGCGCCACGGAATCCAGGTTGACCTCGAACGACACCTGGCTGTCGCCGACCCGCAGGCAGAACAGGCTGCCCACGGTGCACTGGTCGCCCCCCTCGCTGATGCTCAGCACCGGTTGCCCGATCAGCGAGTTGAACAGGCGGGTACGCTCATCATTGGACAATTTGCCGACATAGACCGAATCGCACTCACTGGCCAACGACGGGTTGTTGGCCAGCAGACGCCGCACCAGCACCGGGCGGCCGGTGGCCTGGGTCGCGCCCTTGAGCAGGTCATCGGTGTATTCGGTGGGGCCAACCACGCACAGACGCAGTTGCGCAGGCTCCACGGGCCAGCGAGCGTAGCTGAGAATGCCCAGCACCACTTGGGTTACAGCCTTGGCCCGTTGCTCGGCCAGGCTCGCGGACGCCGGTGGCTCCGACTGCGCGATGGCCAACAGGCTGAACAGGCAGAGAATGGTCGACAGCACACACTGTCTCCACCCCAAAATGCGCTCTGTCCTCAAGACAGCCACGTCCATGCAGGGATTCTCTTTGATTTTCACGGAAATGATGCCGCAACGATAGCACAGCCCGGGAAAATGCAGCGAGACCAGCGCCCGAGCACGATGCCTGAGAAAAGCCGGAAACATGGGCGTCAGTCCAACTCCAGCATCAACCCGCTCAGACGCTTGACCTTGCGCCGAACAGCCTCTTCGAACACTCCGGCACGGGGCTCGATCAGGCTGAACCAGTCCTTGGCCCGGGTGATACCGGTGTAGATCAGCTCCTTGGTCAGCACCGGGTTCAAAGCGTCGGGCAGGATCAACGCGGTGTGGGCGAACTCCGAGCCCTGGGACTTATGCACCGTCATGGCGTAAACGGTTTCCACGTCATTGAGCCGGCTTGGCAGCACCAACCGCACCCCGCCCTGGCCATCGTTGCGCGGAAAGGCGACGCGCAGCACCTGACGCCCCGCCTCCGAGCCTTCCTGCTCCGGCAGTTTCAGGGCGATGCCGATATCACCGTTCATCAGGCCCAGGCCGTAATCGTTGCGGGTCATCAGCACCGGGCGGCCCTCGTACCATTGCTGGTCGCTGTCGATCAGCCGGGCCTTGAACAGCGCCTGGGTGATCCGCAGGTTCAGGCCTTCGACACCCCAGGGGCCCTTGCGCACCGCGCACAGCAATTGGAAGCGATCAAAGGCCTGCAGAACATGGCGCGCCCAGTCGGTCCAGCGCCGATCCTCCAGAGGCGTACCCGGCGGCGGGCGCTGGCTGCGCAGTACATTCAGGTAGTGGCGGTAGCCTTGCGGCCCCTCGCCATGGCCCTCCAGCAGCAGCCGCTCCAGGGCCCGATCCTGCTCGCCCTTGAGGCTCAGGCCATACAGGTCGGCATGGCTGCGAGCCGCCAGCAGGCGCCGGGCTTCATCGGCCTGCTGCTGGTTGACCCAACGCGCCAGCTGGCCGATGCCGCTGCCTTCGCCGAAACGCCGGGAATGGCGCAGCATCACCACCTGCTGCGCCAGGGGATGCTGGTGGGCGCTGTCTTCCTGCAGGCCGCTGGCTCCCAGGTGCTCGCCACTGACCGCCTCCAGCCAGGCCCGGGTCTGCGGGTTGTACCAACCGGCCTCGGCGTCACGGCACAGGTCGCCGAGCACGGCGCCGGCTTCCACCGAGGCCAGTTGATCCTTATCCCCCAGCAACACCAGGCGTGCATGAATGGGCAAGGCGTCCAGCAGGTTGGCCATCATTTCCAGGTCGATCATCGAGGCTTCGTCCACCACCAGGACATCCAGGGGCAAGCGGTTGCCGGCGTGATGGCGGAAATGCCGGGTGCCCGGGCGATTGCCCAGCAAGCGGTGCACGGTGGTCACCTCGCTGGGGATCATTTCCCGCACCTCATCGGGCACCGCCAGGGAACGCACCTGCAAGCTGATGGACTCGGTCAGGCGCGCCGCGGCCTTGCCGGTAGGCGCCGCCAGGCGAATGCGCAGCGGCTTGCGTGCTTCCACCGCCGGGCCCTGGAGCAAGGCCAGCAGGCGCACCACGGTGGTGGTCTTGCCGGTGCCGGGGCCGCCGGTGATGATGCTGAAGGCGCCCCGGGTGGCCAGGGCACAGGCGAGTTTCTGCCAGTCGACGGGCCCCGCCGCCTTGGCCGGGCCGAACAGCCCGTCGAGGCGCGCCGCGAGGTTTTCCGGGGTGGCCTCGGCCAAGGCCAGGCGCTGGCGCAAGGCGTTGTCGATACGCCGCTCATAGGCCCAGTAGCGGCGCAGGTACAGGCGCTTGCCGGACAGCACCAGCGGCCGCTGCCGGGAAGACTCGGCATGATCCGCCGCCAGGGCCACCAGGCGGCTGCCGGCCAGGACCTTGCACCAGTGCGCCCCTTCAAGCCCCATCAACACCTGGGACGGCAGCGCCGGTGCGCCGTTTTGTGCGTCGCCTTCGGGCGGCAGCGACAGGGCGAAGTCCGGCTCCTTGAGGGTTTCGAACAGGTCCAGGCAGACATGCCCGTGCCCCAGCTGATGGCTGGTCAGGGCCGCGGCCATCAGTACCAGCGGATCACAGCCCGGGTCCAGCTCATGCAGGAAGCCGACAAAGGCCCGGTCCAGGGAACGCAGCCAGCCGCGCTCGACCCAGCGCTCAAGCAACAGCAGCAAGTCGTCGGCGCGGCTCAGGGGCGCCAGGTCGAAGGCCGGTTGCGGCGCCTGGTCCAGTGCATCGAACAGGTCCTGGGTCATAGCAACACTCCCTGCTCCCAGGCGGGCTCGGCCTTGGGTGGCTCGGGCTGGCCCTGGAACATGCGGTCCAGTTGCTCGATCAACTGTCGAGGCGGCCGGGCGAAGTAGGCCCCCTGGCTGGCGGCACGGGTGCCCCGCAGGAACAGGTACAAGGCGCCGCCCACATGGCGATCGTAGTCGTAGTCCGCCAGCCGGGCCTTCAATTGCCGGTGCAGGGCCAGCAGGTACAACACGTATTGCAGGTCGTAACGGTTGTCGAGAATCGATTGTTCCATGGCCTGCTCGGTGTAGGCCGCGTCGTCCGCGCCCAGCCAGTTGGATTTGTAGTCGGCCACGTAATAGCGGCCCTGGTGTTCGAAGGTCAGGTCGATAAAGCCCTTGAACATGCCGTTGAGCAATACCGACTCGGCAGTAACTCGGGGCGCGCCCTGATGGGTTTGCTGGCGTACCCGCTCATCGAGCTTGAGCACATCGACCTTGTGGCTGGCGAACCAGAACTCCATCTCGACCCGGTACTGGGTCAACTGCCCGAGCACCACCGGTGCCTGGCCCTCGCCCAGGGGCAAGGGCGCTTGCAGCAGGTGCTGCAGCCAGTCGCTCAGGGTCGGGATCCAGCCTTGCCAGCCGCGGCGATTGCAGCGCCGGCCCACGGCGTCCTCGATCGCCTCGGGGGCAGCGGCAAAACCCTCCTCCCCGGCCCACTCCAGCAGGCCATGAAGGAAGGTCCCGGGGTTCGGGCCGCGGGGGAAGCGGTGGATATCGCCGCCGCTGGCCAGGGTTTCCCGCGGAGCTTCGGGGTCCAGGCGTTCGTCGTCGAAGAGTTTCTGCGCCTGGGGGTTTTCCGGCGCCTCGGTGCTGCCCGCCCCCAGGATGTCGCTGATGCGCAAGGCACTGTAGGAGGCAATCCACCAGTTTTCCGCGGCGCGGCGGCTGGGCGTCAGCGGCGCCAGCAGGGTGGCCTCGTTGCGCGGTGGCTGATAGCGCTGGTCATCGACGACGGGCAGCTCGGACACGCCAATCGCAGCGCAGCCCTGCTGCAGGTCCAGCAGCCAGCGCAACAAGGCGCTGGATTCGCCCAGGACATCGCCGCCGCCCAGCAGGTAACCCAGGGCCGAAAGGTGCAATACCGAGCTGCTGTGATTGCCCCGCTTGAGATCGGCCACCCCCAGCCAGCAGGCATGCTGGGCCCGGGTCAGGGCCACATAGAGCAGCCGCAGGTCTTCCGCCAGGCGCTCTTCATCGGCCAGGGCAATCAGCTCCGGGGTGGGCCGCAGGCTGACCTGGGGCTTGCCGGCAGCATCGTGGTAATGCAGCGGCAAGCGGCTGCCATCCACCGGCTTGGTGGAACAGATGAAGGGCAGGAACACCAAGGGGTATTCCAGGCCCTTGGACTTGTGGATGGTCACCACCTTGACCAGTTGCTCATCGCTTTCCAGGCGCAGGATCTGCTCCTCCCCCGCCTGCCCGGACAGCGCCAGGTGCTCGGCCAGATGGCGGATCAGGGCCTGCTCTCCGTCGAGTTCGGCGGCGCTTTGTTGCAGCAGCTCGGACAAGTGCAGAAGGTTGGTCAGCACCCGCTCGCCATCACTGCGGGCCATCAGCGCCTGGGGCAGCTGGAAGTCATGCAGCAGGCGCCGCAACATCGGCAGCACGCCCTGGCTGCGCCAGATCGCCCGGTAGCCACGGAACTGCATGACCCGCGCTTCCCAGGCCAGTTCATCCTGGTTGAGCCGCTCCAGCTCCAGCAGCGGCAGGTTCAGGGTCAGGGACGCCAGGGCCGCGCGCAGCGGCCGCTCCACGTCCGGCTCGGCGCAAGCCTTGAGCCACACCAGCACATCCCGGGCTTCCTGGGCGGCGAACACCGAGTCCTTGTCCGACAGGTACACACTGCGCACCCCGCGGGCGGCCAGCTCGCCGCGCACGGCCTGGGCCTCCTTGCCATCGCGCACCAGGATCGCGATATCCGCCGGCAGCAAGCCTTTCAGCGCTTGCTGCTCACGGACAAACCCACTGCGCCCCTGCTGGCCGCCATTGAGCAGGCCGACAATCGCAGTGGCGCAAGCCGCCGCCTGATGCTGGCGATACTGGGCCCCGGACAGCGGCTGTTCCGAAGGCAATTGCCAGAAGTTAAGTGCCGGCACCGGCTGGCCGTCGACCAGCAGTTGCTCCTTGCGCCCCTGGGCGGCCACCGCCAGGAATGGCACCGGGTTCTCGCCATCCGCTTCGCGAAACAGGAAGGCTCCCTGTCCCTGCGGCCGCTGTTCGGCTTGCAGGAACACATGGTTGACCGCGCTGACCATGGCCTGGCTGGAGCGGAAGTTGGTGCCCAGGGTGTGCAGGCGCCCGCTGGTGGCCTGGCGTGCCCGCAGGTAGGTGTAGATATCGGCGCCACGGAAGGCGTAGATCGCCTGCTTGGGATCGCCGATCAGGAACAGGCCGGTCTCGGGGTCGTTGGCCTCGATCCGGTAGATGCTTTCGAAGATCCGGTACTGCACCGGGTCGGTGTCCTGGAATTCGTCGATCAGGGCCACCGGGAACTGCTCGCGGATCAGGGTCGCCAGGCGCTCGCCGCCATCGCTCTGCAGGGCGCTGTCCAGGCGCAGCAGCATGTCGTCGAAGCCCATCTCGGCGCGCCGCCGCTTCTCCTCTTCGAAACGTGCCCCCACCCATTGCGCGGCGTGTTGCAGGACCGCCGCATCCGGGCTGGGCAAGGCATCGAGGCTGGCCTTGAGCCCGGCCATGGCGTCGAGCCCGGGGTGATCGGGGGCCGCGCCTTTCCAGGCCTCGCTCATGCCTTCGGGGGTCAGGCGGGTGAAGCCGGTGCCGATGTCCAGTTGCTCGACGGATTCGTCCTCGGCCCAGGCACTGATCTTTTCGAACCAGGGCTCGAAGAACCGGGCCTGCATCTTGCGCCCGTCGACGCTCTTGCTGGCCACGCCTTGCAGGCAGATCTCCCGCAGTTGCGCGGCCCACTCGCGCCAGGGCGCCTTGATCTGCACCAGGGCTTCACGACGTTCTTGCAGGCAGGCTTCGATCAACTCGCTCGGCGTCTGTTCGGGTGGGTCCCGACGCTCGTTGCCGAACATTGCCCGCACTCGGGGCATGAGTTCGGCCGGCCCGACCCAATGGCTGCGCACCCAGTTCAGGGCATCACCCTGCATCGGGTAGCAGAACAGCCGCCAGTAATCGCGCAGAACCTGGCCCAGCAAGTCGCTGTGGTCGGTTTCCAGGGTCTGGGTGAACAGGCTGCCGCTGTCGAACGCATGTTCGCGCAACATGCGCTGGCACCAACTGTGGATGGTCGAGACCGCGGCCTCATCCATCCATTGCGCGGCGATGTCCAGGCGATTGGCACAGGCGGCCCACTGCTCGACGGGGTATTGCTCACGCAACTCGACGATCAGGCCATCGGGGGCGCTGGTTTCATCGCGAAAGAAGCGCGCGGCTTCTGCCAGGCGCGTGCGAATGCGCTCGCGCAATTCCTTGGTGGCGGCATCGGTAAAGGTCACCACCAGTATCTGCGGCGGCAGCAATTCACGCCCGAAACCCGCCGCCTCGCCGCCATGGCCCAGCACCAGGCGCAAGTAGAGCGCGGAGATGGTGAAAGTCTTGCCGGTACCGGCACTGGCCTCGATCAACTGGCTGCCGCGCAGAGGAAATGCCAGGGCCAGGGGAGCTTGTGCAGTCATGCGCCTGCCTCCTCGCCGAGCGCCGAACGCCAGGGAGCATTCAACAGGGGTCGATAAAGGGTCTCGGCCCAACCGCTGAAGGTTTCATCGGCGATCAGTGCGTTGTAGTCGGCGAATTGGCGGGCCAGGGCCGGGCTTTGCCGGCGTTCGCCCTCGCTGTTCTGGCCGTCGCCATCGTAGGTCTTGCGTGCAGCGGCCGCGGCTTTGTCCGGGTCGCTCTGGCCCAGCCAGGCGAAGGCGGTCTTGATCGCCACCGGCAGCGGCTGGCGCATGCCGGCCTGCCAGGCCTGCAACAGGTTGCCGAGAATCTGCCGGGCCACCTCCTGCTCCAGCGACGGCAACAACAGGCTGTCATCGCTGGCCACCAGCGCGGTGGTCAAGGAGTAACCACTGGCGCAGGCCAGCAGATGATTGACCCAAGGCTTGATCAGCCGATGCCATTTACGGGTCTTGGTCGAGCCGATGCCGTTGGGGATGGCGCTCACAGCCAACAACCCGCCATCAGCTCGCTGGTGCAGGCTGCTGAGCCAACCTTCCAGGCGCACGCCTTGCAGTTCCAGGCTCACCGGCAGCGCACTGGTTACCGGGGTCGGCCACAGGTCGAGCAGTTGCCGATAACGCTGCAACAGGTCCGGCAGGGGCTCCAGCAGTTCGCGCTGCAGGCATTCGCCAAAACCGGCCATGGGCAACAGGCCACTGGCTTGCAGCCTCTGGGCCTGGGCCTGCAAGGCTTGCTCGGGCTGCGCTGCGTCGCCCAGCGCCGCTTCCAGCAGGCTGTCGCTGAGGCTGTAGCGCTGCAGGGCATCGAGCACGAAGGGCTCTTCATCGGCCAGCGGTGCTTCCATGGCTTCAAAGAACACCTTGAGCCTTTGGCTGAAGAAATGCCGCACCGGGTTGCGCAGGAAATCCTGCAACTGGGCAAGGCTCAGGGGCTCGTCCTGGACATAGGGTTCCAGGCGTTCGACTGCGCCCAGTTCCTCTCGGACCTGATGCAGCACTTGCCACTCCCGGGCGTAGCTGAACAGCGTGTCGCTGTCGTGGAAATAGCGGGCACTGAAGGGTTGCAGGGGATGCTCCTGGGTCAGGGCCTCCAGCAGGGAGTCCTGCTCATCGGGCAGCCGCCAGCCGCTGGCCAGGTGATCGCGCAACTGGCCGATCAGGACCGAGGCCGGGCGCTCGCTGTTGTCGCGAATGCTGCGGCCAACCCAACTGACATAAAGTTGGTCACGAGCCGAGAGCAGGGCTTCAAGCAGCAGGTAACGGTCGTCTTCGCGCCGTGATCGGTCGCCGGGGCGGTAGTCGCTACCCATCAGGTCGAAGTCCAGAGGCGGCTGCGCCCTGGGGTAATCGCCATCGTTCATGCCCAGCAGGCACACCAGCTTGAAGGGAATGGCGCGCATCGGCATCAGGGTGCAGAAGTTCACCGCTCCGGCGAGGAAACGCTGGGACAGGCGCCCCTGATCCAGGCCGGCCAGCCAGGCTTCGCGGACCACCGTCAGCGGCAACTGATCTTGCAGGCCCACAGACTCGCAGGTTTCCAGCCAGTTCTCCCGCAGGTCGTCGAGCTGTCCCAGCAGGTAATCATCGTGCTCGTTGCTGGCAAGAAAGAACTGTTCCAGCAGGTTGTGCAGGCGCTCGCCCCACTCCACCGGAACCGCCGGCTGGGTGAGTTGCTGGTAGGCGATCTGCAGGGCGTCAAGAAGGGCGACCAGGGGACCGATCAGCGCCGCATCCAGGCCACCGATCTCGTCATAAGGTTCGATACCGTCACAGGCGTCGGAGCGGCCGACGGCATAACCCAGGAGCATGCGCCGCAGGCCGAAACGCCAACTGTTCTGCTCCAGTTCCGGGGGCAGCCCCAGTTCTGCGCGCTGCTCGGCATTCATTCCCCAACGGATGCCGGCACCTTCAATCCAGCGGTGCAGGGTCGGCAGGTCGGCTTCGTCGACGCCAAAACGCGCACGCAGGGCTGGAACGTCCAGCAGGTCGAGAATTTCACTGACCGGAAAACGACTGTCCGGCAGCTTCAATAGATGTTCGACGGCGATCAGCAGCGGGTCACGGCCACGCTGGCCCTGGTCAGTGAGGGTAAAGGGAATGAAGCGCCGGTCATCCCGCTCCAGCTGGCCGAACACGGCGCGGATATGCGGGGCGTAGCTGTCGATATCCGGGACCATGACGATCACATCCCGGGGCCGCAGGTCGGGCTCTGCACTGAAGCGCGCCAGGAGCTGGTCGTGAAGGATTTCCACTTCTCGCTGGGCGCTGTGGGCAATGTGAAAACGGATCGATTGGTCGTACTGGATATCGACCTGCGGCCACAACTCACGTGTTTCGTTCAGCGGGCGCAGCTCGAGAATGTCGTCCTGCAATTGCTGGAGCATGCTGGCCGGCTGGCTGTCACTGAACAGATCGATCCGGCCATCGCGAAAAGCGCTGCGATAGCTGTTGGGATCGTCATAGCTGTCCAGCAGGTTGATGTAGTCACGGCCTTGCTTGCCCCAGGCGGCCAGCAGCGGGTGGGCGTGCTGGTGCAGGGTTTGCGGATCCAGGGCCTGAGGCATGCCGGCCTTGCGCGCCTGGCGTTTGTATTGGTGGCGCAGCAGGTCCTTGTCGGCAACGATATCGGCCCAGTGATGGCGACAAGGGTTGTGCACACACAGCAGCACCTGACTGAAGCGGGCCAACCCGGCTAGTGCCTCCAGGGCCTGGGCCGGCAGCGAAGAGATACCGAAAACGATCACTCGGGACGGCAAGCCCCTGGGCGCCACCTCCAGTTGGTTGATTCGCTCGATAAAGCGCTGGTGAACGCCTGCGCGACTCTGGGCCATCCCCTCGGTGCCGACATCCAACAGCAGCGCGCGCCATAGCTCGGCCTGCCAGCAGTTGGCAGGCGTCAGGGCCTTGGTTTCACCACGACCATTGCGCAGTTGGTGGCGGCCGGCGGCCCAATCCTCCAGCCAGTCGGCTCGATATACCTGGTATTGGTCGAACAGATCGGCCAAACGCTCGGCCAATTGATAGCGCTTGCGCAGGTCACTGTCGTGGGTCAGGAAGCGTTGCAGGGGTTCGAAATGCGGCTCATCGATCAACTCCGGCAACAGGCGCATCAGCCGCCAGGTCAGGGGAGCTTTATCCAGCAGGGATTTGGGCGGGATTTCGTCTCGCCCCAGGACCAGGCGGTACAACTGCCACATGAAACTGCCCGGCAATTGCACATCAATGGCAGCGGCAATACCGCAGCCACCGCCGTCATCCACTTCGGGGTCTTCGGCCAGGGCCAGTTTCAGCCATTGGGCGATACCGTTGCTCTGTACCAGGGCAATTTCATTTTCCAGGGGCGCCAGGGGATAACGCCGCATCCAGCTGACCACCAGGCTGCGCAACTCGTCCAGGCGGTTACCGTGAACCACCATGAAACCAGGGTTGAGGGACGAGGCGTCCGGCATAAAGGCTTCCTTGGAGAATGCAAAAAGCTAGGGCGGAACCTTAGCACTGTCACCGGGCAGTGGCAGCCAGGTCGAGCAAACAGTGACAGAGAAAGCGCCGGGCTTTTATGTCGCGCAAAAACAAAACCCCAACTGCATGCGCAGTTGGGGTTTCGGAATTTAATCTTGACGATGACCTACTCTCACATGGGGAAACCCCACACTACCATCGGCGATG